>JAQYAY010000039.1 GCA_029338735.1 Lachnospiraceae bacterium
CATGAGATTTTCGGATCAGGCCACATTTTTAAATGATATAGGAACTGACATCGATAACGGCGGAAAGTTCAACCTCGTCCAGATAGTCCTTGGCGGAAAGAACGTATTCTTAGGAGTAAAGAACCGTCTGTCAGGTGAGAAAAGTGCCATCGACATGAAGCTCGGCTACTACATGACAGGAGACAACAATCTCGATGTGAACTACGTAGCCAGCCATACCGGACAGAAGACTACCTGCGATATCTATGCAAACGGTGTGCTTCGTGACAGAGCTACGAAGACCTTCCGTGGGACCATCGATTTCATCAAGGGCTGCAAGGGCGCCAAGGGCAATGAGATGGAGGATGTCCTTCTCATGGACAAGCCTGTGAAAAATAAGACAATTCCAGTCATCCTCTGCGCAGAAGAGGATGTCGAGGGTAATCATGGTGCTACGATCGGAAAGCTCGCCAAGGATGTTCTCTTCTATCTCGAGAGCCGCGGCATGAGCCAGGAAGCAGTCTACGAGATGATGGCGCGCGCAAGGATCGATGCGATAGCCGCAGAGATACCGGACGATGAGACAAGAGAGCTGGTCGGAAAGTATTTGGACGAGTTCAGAAGGTGAGGCCTGAATTGGACATTAAAAAAGAGTTTCCTATATTAGAAAAAAGACAGATAGTCTACCTCGACAACGCAGCGACGACACAGAAGCCGCCATGCGTTATAGAGGCGGCCAGCAGATACTATAACGAGAATAACGCGAACCCGCTCAGAGGTCTCTACCAGTTGTCTATAGACGCGACAGACGAGTACGAGAACTCGAGGCAGGAAGTCGCTGACTTTATCGGGGCAGCTGACAAGTCCGAGATCATTTTTACAAGGAATGCGACAGAGAGCCTGAACCTCGTGGCATATTCATACGCGAGAAACTTCCTGCATGAGGGCGACGAGGTCATCACGACCATCGCCGAGCACCACTCGAATATGATCCCGTGGCAGCAGGCCTGCAAGGCTACCGGAGCTCACCTGACCTATCTCTACTGCGAGAAGGACGGCACGATGACTCCTGAGATGCTTGAAAAGATCATTTCAGACAAGACGAAGATCGTAGCCGTGACCCAGGTGTCGAATGTATTCGGCCGCGTGAACGACATCAAGGGATTTGCCGAGGTAGCTCATAAGCATGGAGCTATTCTCGTAGCAGACGGCGCTCAGTCGGTGCCGCACATCCCTGTAAATGTCCAGGATTTGGACTGCGATTTCCTCTCATTCTCCGGCCACAAGATGTACGCTCCGATGGGAATCGGAGTCCTCTATGGAAAGAAAGACCTCCTCGAAAAAATGCCGCCGTTCCTTTTCGGTGGCGAGATGATAGAATATGTGACTACCGATGGCGCAACCTGGGCAGAGCTTCCACACAAGTTCGAAGCCGGAACTGTAAATGTCGGTGGTGCTGTCGGACTCCGTGAGGCAATTCACTTCATGAAGCGCTTCGGCTGGGAGAAGATCGAGAAGCGTGAGGAAGAGCTCACGACCTACGCTATGGAGAAGATGGCAGACTATCCATATGTCCATATCATAGGCTCAAAGGATCCTAAGGAGCATCACGGCATCATCACATTCACGATTGACGGAGTTCATCCGCATGACTGCGCAGCAATCTTCGATGAGCATGATGTAGCGATCAGGGCCGGACATCACTGTGCACAGCCGCTGCTCAAGTACCTGGGCACTATGTCCACAGTCAGGGCTTCGATGGCCTTTTATAATGACAAGGATGATATTGATAAATTCTATGATGCTCTGATAAGCATCAGGAAGGAAATGGGATTAGATGGCTAACAGTACATTTTATAAGGAGCTCGTTACCGATCACAACCTGCATCCTGCACACAAGCATCATATGGACGGAGCGGATCTCACACTCGAAGGTGTGAACCCGTCCTGTGGTGATGATATTATTATCAATCTCAAGGTTGATGACAATGACAAGATCGTGGATGGTGCGTTCGAGGGTGATGGATGTGCCATTTCACAGGCTTCAGCTGATATGATGATGGACCTGATCATAGGGAAGTCAAAGGATGAGGCACTGCATCTGGCAGATATTTTTCTTCGGATGATAAAGGGAAGCATCACCGATGAAGAGAAGGATGAGCTTGAAGAGGCAGGTGTCCTTCAGGACGTGAGCCATATGCCGGCACGTGTTAAGTGTGCAGTGCTCGGATGGCACACGATTCAGGAGATGTTCGGAGAAGAAAACGAGAAAGCTAAGGAAGAAGCTAAAAAATAGGAGCGCAACTACGGCCATCCGTGACTCATGTCACGGACGGCTTTTTTTTTGCAGTATTTTCTTTACTTATTTGCTATTCTATGATATAATACGAACAGACGTTCAGAAAGGAGAGGCGCATGAATCTTCAGATCATTGCCGGACCGTCGGGGGCCGGGAAATCCACTTATATTTACAGGAAGGTAGTAGACGAGGCACAGCAGAATCCGAAGAAGCACTACCTGATTCTCGTGCCGCTTCAGTATTCGATGCAGACCCAGAGGATCCTTGTCTTTCTGCATCCACGCAGGAGTATCATGAATATTGATGTCCTCTCTTTCGAGAGACTGGCATACAGGGTATTCGATGAGCTCGGCACGAAGAAGACCCAGTGCCTCGATGAGACTGGAAAGGTACTGCTTCTGAGGCGTGCTGCATCCCTGATTCGGGATGATCTGGGCATACTGAAGAGGAATATAGGCCGCAGAGGATATATTGACGAGGTCAAGTCACTCATCTCTGAGCTGATGCAGTATGGATATACTCCGGATGATGTGTCATCAATGGCATCAGGTGAGGCTCTGCCTGCCACTTTCAGGGATAAGGCAGAGGATGTGGAGAAGCTGTATCGCAAGTTCCTCGCTCTGTTCGATGAGAGCATGTTTACTCAGGAGCAGGTGCTCTCACTTCTGTGCGATGTCGCGGACAGATCTGAGCTCCTGAAGGATTCGGTCATTGTCCTTGACGGATACACTGGATTCACACCGGTGCAGAAGGAGCTGCTGCGCAGGATTTTTCCTCTTGTGGACAGGATATATGCCTGTGTGACCTGTGATCCTGATACCGATCTGTACACAGAAGGTAGTGAAGACGGGCTGTTCCATATGTCAAGGCAGGAGTCTGCATTTCTGTCAGAGCTTGCCGGTTCACATCTTTCAGATCCGGCCTTCATAGACAGAGGACAGGGCAGATTTGCTGATGGTAGCGCCATGGCCTTTCTGGAGGAGCATATCTTCAGGGAGGATGGGGCATCTTTTTCCCCGGATTCTAAGAACCGGCCGGCAGAGCTGATCCGTACGCGCAATGTGAATATCGAGATCCTGTATACAGCAGAGAAGATACATCAGATGATCAGGGAGAACGATGGCCTGCACTACAGGGATATAGCGGTTGTATGCCCTGATATTGAGGCATACAGATACTCTTTCGAGAGGATATATACTGCATCCGGCATACCTGTATTCATTGATGAGAGGAAGGAAGCACAGTTCAATCCACTGACTGAGTTCGTGGATGCATCGCTTGATATGGTGAAGCGCCGCCTGTCATATGAGACACTCATGCGTTTCTTAAGGAGCGGCCTCACAACGCTTACCACAGATGAGACTGATATCCTTGATGACTATCTGTATGAGGCATCATTCCGGAGTACGACATATCTCAAGAATCCGTTCAGAAGACATACCCAGGACTTCAGGAAGGATGAGGACTTAGAGCAGGTCAATGCTATCAGAGAGAAGATTTTTGGTCCACTTATGCGTTTCTATGATGAGCAGAAGGGGAAGGCTGTGTCTGTGAAGGACAGACTCACTTCGCTTTTTGATCTGCTCACTTCATTTGATGTGGAGAGGAAGCTCAGGGACAGGGCTGATCAGAAGGAAGCAGAAGGAGATATGGTATCTGCAGATCTCTATCGCAGGATGTATGGATTCCTGTGCGATCTGTCTGATCAGATGGTGAGCCTTCTCGGACAGGAAGTGATGAGTGTATCTGATTTCAGGGATATGATTCTTGACGGCCTCGATGCCATAAAGCCTGCCACCGTTCCGAAGAGCAATGATGCAGTCGTATTCGGAGATCTCGAGAGGACAAGACTCTCAGATGTGAAGGTACTGTTCCTGATAGGCGCCGGCGATGACCAGATCCCTAAGTCATCTGATGCCATAGGTATCTTTTCTCAGGAGGAGAGGAATCTTTTAAAGGACGAGGGATATGAGCTGGCACCGACCGACAGACAGAAGAGCATGCAGCAGAAGTTCTATCTGTATCTGGTTCTGACGAAGGCCGTGGACAGGATATTTATCTCATTTCATGAAGCAGGCTCAGATGGTGACAGAGTGAATGAGTCATATCTCTTTGAAGAGTTCAGGAAGCTGTTCCCAGGTATGGCCACAGAGACTGTGGATATCACAGACCCGGTATTCCTTGAGACAGAGAACAGTGCTGATATCGTGATGACAAAGGGCATCCGCGATATGGTAAATTCAAGTACCAGTGATGATGTGCGCCATCTCACCGCATCTCTTCTTGAGGTAAAGAGCATCTCAGGCAGACAGGACAGGAGAGAAGCATATACCAGCGCTGCATTCTTCGAGAATAAGAAGACTCCATTGCAGCAGGCTGTCACAGAAGCTCTGTACGGGAAGAATCTCCTGATGTCAGTCAGCAGACTTGAGACATTTGCGAAGTGTTCATACCTGTATTTCCTGAATTACGGACTCAGACTCCTGCCACGTCAGAAGAATGAGTTTGCGAGCCTTGATCTCGGCAATCTGTATCACGGCACTCTCGAGAAGTATGCGAAGGGTATCAGGGATGATGGCATGGCGTGGAGTGACCTGACCAGTGATGAGATTGAGAAGAGGCTCAGACTGGGATTTGATGCAGAGCTTTCAGGATTCAGTGATACAGAGATTTTCTCAGATGCCAGGGAAGCACATTTTTCACAGCAGGCATTTGACAATCTGCTGTTCAATACCGGTATCATGACGGAGCAGCTCAGGGCAGGATCATTCACACCCGCCTTCTTCGAGCAGGAGCTGTCTTCATTCTGTGATCCATCAGATCTGACCATACCGATTGGACGTGGCAGGACTCTGTCTCTTACCGGTAAGATTGACAGGATTGATATAGCACATGGCCATGCGGCTGATTACATCAAGATCATTGATTACAAGACAGGGAAGAATGAGCTCGATCCGGTAAAGATATACGCTGGTATCCAGTTGCAGCTGCTTGTATATATGAATGCGGCACTCGACGGTCTGAAGAAGCATACCGACAGGCAGGTGCTGCCAGGAGCTGTATTCTATTATCAGCTGAAGGATTCAAGAATTGATGAGACTGCACCGCTGCCAGAGCAGCAGCTTTATGAGATGCTCGAAAAGGATCTTCGCCCTTCAGGACTGGTGGTTGATGATCCGGCTGTTGTTGGTGCACTTGATGCGAAGCTGATTACGGAGAGCAGCTACAAGTCTCCATTTGTATCACTGTCAACGAAGAAGGATGGCTCGCTTGGAGCCAGCAGTTCACTGATGCAGCCTGATGATTTCACAGGACTCAGGCTCTTTACAAGAGGTAAGGCTGCGTCTCTGGGAACTCATATTGCTGATGGTGTCACTGATATTCTGCCTATCAGGGAAGGCAGCATGACGGCATGCACATACTGCATTTACAGAGGAGTCTGCCACTTCGATCCCAGGCTTAGTGGATTTTATTATCGTGATATCTCGAATTCACTCTCTGATGATACACCAGAGGATGATAAGAAGAAGCGAGGCTCGGGACTACGGACACTGGTGGCAAAGATCATGAAGAAGGAGGAGACGAAATGAAGTGGACAGATGCACAGCAGGCAGTAATAGATTCACGGGATCAGTCTCTTCTCGTGACAGCGGCAGCGGGAAGCGGTAAGACAGCGGTACTCGTTGAGCGTATCATAGACAAGCTCACAGATGAGACCGATCCGTGGGATATAGATGAGCTGCTGGTAGTGACATTTACCAAGGCGGCTGCCAAAGAGATGAAGGAGAGGATCTACAAGGCCTTAAATGAAAGGCTGTCTGAGAACCCTTCGGATTCCCGTATACGGCACATGAGGGAGAGAGTCTATTCATCTGATATCAGGACTATTGACAGTTTCTGCAAGAATGTGGTGTCAGAATACTTTGCACAGATAGGTCTGGATCCTGACTTCAGGTTCATGGATGCCGGCGAGACAGAACTTCTGAAGCGTGATGTGATAGAGGAGATGATGAGAGCAGAGTATGAGAAGGCAGACAGCGATTTTCTGGCATTGTCGGATATGTTTTCATCTAAGGGATCTGATGATGCCCTGACAGATATTATACTGGGGATATACAACAAGGCACAGGCCTATGCGTGGCCGCACAGGTTATACTCTTCTCTGGCTGACAGTGTTCATGAGGTGGATGCAGGCTCGGTTCAGGACAGCGACTGGATGAAAAAGCTCATAGACTGGATCAGGGATTTTGCAAATGAGACTATCCCAGAGATTCAGAGGCTTGCACGGTACGCTGATGTACAGAATGAGAGCGGCATATTTGATGTGATCATAGGCAATCTGTCATCAGATGAAGGCTTCTTCAAGGCACTTGCAGATGCATCTGACTATACCGATATCGTGGCTTGGTCTGATACGTACAGCTTTCCACAGATCGGCAGGAATCAGGCCAGAAAGGGTACTGAAGAAGAAAAGACAATCGCTGACAGTATTAAAGTCAGAAGAGATGAATACAAGGAGTTCTTCACTAAAAAGATAAAGGAGCCGTTCCTCACAAGACCTATTGAGGATATAGTCATAGAGGAGAATGCCAAGGCAGCGTCATTAAGGGAGATCATCCGGCTGTCAGAGGAGTTCGATGATGCATTCCTTAATGAGAAGACGGACAGGAAGTCATTCGAATTCTCTGATATAGAGCATTTTGCGGTCAGGATACTCCTGAATGAAGATGGTACTGTCACTGATGCGGCACGCAATTACAGGAAGAGATACCGTGAGGTCATGGTGGATGAGTATCAGGATACAAATGAGCTCAACGAGATGATTCTGTCAGCAGTGACCAGAGACAGGTCGAACTACTTCATGGTAGGTGATGTGAAGCAGTCAATCTACGGATTCCGTAATGCTGATCCCGGGATCATCATTCAGAAGTCAGAAGAGTATCAGAAAGAGCCTGTCAATACAGCATTCCGCCGTATAGATCTCGACAGGAATTTCCGAAGCCGGCAGTGCGTCACGGATACTGTAAATGATATATTCAGGCTCGTCATGATTCCTGAGATCGGAGGAGTGAAGTATGACCATGATGCACAGCTCAAGTTCGGAGCAGACTATTATCCGGAAGTGCCTGATGGGCAGGACAATTCCACTGAGACGGTAGTCCTGCTTCGTGATGATGATGAACTGAATGAGATATCAGATGAGAAGATGTCACTTGAGGCTACCTGGACTGCCCAGCGTATCAGGTCGATGATGAAGGGCTTTAAGGTATCCGATGGCAATGGAGGCATGAGACCATTGGAGTACAGGGATATAGCCATCATTCTCCGCAGTACGAAGGTGAATGCAGCGAAGATCATGGAGGTATTCAATGCATACGGGATTCCTGCTGAGAATGCCGCAGATACCGGGTATTTCAGTGCTCCGGAAGTGGTTACAACCCTGAATTACCTCAGGATCATAGACAATCCGAGACAGGATATCCCGCTTGCGTCTGTGCTGACTTCGATGTACTGTGGATTTTCGGATGAGGATCTGGCAATGATAAGGGCAGCTCATGAGGATGTATCATTTCATGAAGCAGTCCTTTCAGAGAGAGAATCACCGGCGGCAGGACTTAATGATGCGAGTCGGAAGAGATTGGACGCTTTTTTCACTGAACTTTATTCTCTCAGGGCGAAGTCAGCTGATACACCGGTATATGAGCTTTTATCCCAGCTCTATTCGGACACGGGCTATGATCTGCTGGTGAGCTGTCTGCCGGGTGGCGACAGACGGCGTGAGAATCTGATGAAGCTTCTCGACAAGGCATGTGCTTTTACGAAGACGAGCTTTTCGGGAATCTCATCCTTCATCTCATATATTGAGCGCCTTGAGAAGTACAATGCTGACGAGGGTGAGGCGGATGCCGGCAATAGTGATGATGCCGTCAAGATCATGACGATCCACAAGAGCAAGGGTCTTGAGTTCCCCGTAGTCTTTGCTCTGGGGCTGGGGAATAAGTTCCATAGCGATACTGACAAGGTGGAGATTAATGGTACTTCAGATATTTCAATGCCTCTTATCAATGTGAAGAAGCATACAGTAAATAACACCCTGCATTTTGCGATGCTCCGTTCCCTGAAGGATGACAAAGAGCTCGGAGAGAACTTAAGAGTTCTGTATGTTGCACTTACGAGAGCAAAGGAGAAGCTCATTCTGGTAGGATGTCTGACCCAGAAGGACAGGGATTCCCTTATCGAAAAGGGACAGAATATCACGGCAGAGCAGCTGTCATATTCTGCACTCAAGGGCGCTTCATGCTTCTACAAGGTGATGATCCCGGCACTCGTGAAATGCGGATATCAGATCCAGTCTCCTGATGCAGATGATTTCGCAGAGAATGAGGTGGCTGCCGAAAAGGAAAAGGAAGAAATTATGGCCTACATGTGCAGTGAAGGTAGAGCAGACATCAGGGAGCATGCACTGAAGCTCTATGAGAGATTTACCCATCCATATGCCTATGAGAAAGAGGTGATCCCGAAGCAGAAGTATTCTGTATCAGAGATAAAAAAGGCTGCCATTGAGGAGGAGATGAGAGATGAGGCAGAGGATATGTTCACTGCCGTAGATACTGAGACGGAGTTTGTACCTACAGTACCTGATTTTCTGAGGCAGGAAAAGAAAGAGGACAAGGCGCAGCTCGGAACAGAGCGTGGTACTGCAATGCACAGATTCCTCGAGAAGCTTGACTTTTCCAGGAAGCCTCTTGAGCAGTCAATGGATGAGCAGATCCAGACGGAGCTTGACAAGGGATTCCTGACTTCAGATCAGGAGAAGCTGCTCCAGAAGGACAGACTGGAGAAGTTCCTGTATTCTGATCTGGCCCACAGGATGCAGAAGGCTTCTGAGACGGGTGACCTGTTCCGTGAGCAGGCATTCGTGGCAGGAGATACGCCGGAGTTTTTCTTTGGAGACCTGAAGGAAGAGAGCACAGATACATCCTCAGAAGATCAGATAATAATTCAGGGAATAATTGATGCATTTTTCATAGAAAATGGTAAAATAGTTCTGTTGGATTATAAAACTGATAAGGTGAGATCTGAAGATGAGCTGCTGACGAAGTATACGAAGCAGCTGCAGCTGTATCAGGTGGCCATAGAGCGTGGCATGAATCTGCCAGTGACTGAGATGTATCTGTATTCATTTGCACTCGGGAAGCAGATATCATGTCCTCTGATAGACAGGTGAATGCGGATCATACCATATAGATAGCTGGTGGAATGAAAGTATGTTGAAGAAGAGATTTATTACTTTAATTATAGCAGCCGCTTTTGCGGTTACAGGACTGACAGGCTGCACCTTTGATGGAAAGCAGGTCATCTTTACGACAGGCACAATGCCTGGGACGGTATTTCGCATCGGGAAGCTGTCATGCGGCCGCAAGACCGCGAGGGTTTATCTGGCCAATTATTATAATATATATGGGAAGACCGGAGACATCTGTCTGTGGGACCAGAATCTCAATGTCGGAAGACTTGAGACGAATATCAGGAAGGCTGCCATTGACAGGCTGTCAGTCGTATATGCACTGAATCTGTATGCAGATGAGAATGATGTTGAGCTGACTGATCAGGAAGAGAGCCTTGTAGAGAAGGCAGCAGGCACCTACTATGGTTCACTGTCTGCAAGCGACAGGAAGACACTTGATGTATCAGAGTCTGATATCAGGGACATGTATGAGAAAGAGGCACTTGCTTCGAAGGTCTATAAGAAGATAGTCTCAAGGGCTGATGATGAGGTGTCTGATGAAGAGGCCAGAGTCATGGATGCAGTTCTTATCACCTTCGAATCAGGAGACGAGAGCGATGCAGAGAAGGCAGAGAAAGAACTGAAGGATGGCACAGATATTTCCATAGTAGCCAAAGAGTATTCTTCCGACAAGAAGATCAATGTCAATATCTGCCGCAGTACATATCCTGCCGAGATCTGCAATGCTGCCTTTGCTCTCGATGAGAAGGAATATACTTCACCAGTCACGACAAAGGACGGAATCTATATCATTTACTGTGTATCGAAGTATGATGAAGAGAAGTCTGATGAGAACAGACAGAATATCATAGACAGCCGCAAGCAGAAAGTGATGGATTCCATTATCGAGGAGCAGAACAGGAAGGACTATTCATATATTGATGAGACAGCATGGAAAGAAGTTTCCGGGAAGCTGGGACACAGTATTGATACAGACAGTTTCTTCAAAACTCTTTCAGACAACATAAGTTTCTAAATTATGTAGCTATTTTACGAAATATGGTTAATTTTCACAAAAAAAGTATGAAAAATTTCTAAATTTTTATAAGTTTAGGACCTTGGATTTTTTCAGAAACGTAGCTATAATGTAGTTAGTGTAAAGTTTTACAGATCAAGGTATTTGATCTGATTGAGAGGAGACGTCATTATGACATCCAGGAAACCATCAGAGAAAAAGTCTGCTGATATTTCCACTACTGTACGTGAGATTCTGAATCTCAGTGAAGAGACCGGAAAGAAAGCAGCAGACGGAATCAGAAAAGAGGCAGCAAAAGTGAAAGAAGCTACGACAAAGGCAGCAGAGGCTGCAAAGGCAAAGAAAGCTGAAGAGAAGAAGACAGAGGAGACGAAGACCGTTGCAGAGGAGACCGCTCCAGTAGAGAAGAAGGCTCCTGAAAAGAAGGCTCCAGTCAGGAAGACAACAGCTAAGAAGACCGCAGCCAAGGCCGCTAACGCAGCCAGGAAGGCTTCATCAGCAGTCAAAAAGTCAGTTGCCAATGCCAAGGCAATGGCTGAGGAGAAGGCCGTAGCTCCAAAGGTATTCATACAGTTCGCAGGCAACAGCTTCAAGCTTGATGAGATTCTTGAGGATGCTAAGAAGGATTATACAAATGGCCGCAAGAAGAATTTCAAGGATGTACAGATCTATATCAAGCCAGAGGATGGCAAGGCATACTATGTCGCTGATGGAGATCCGGGTGCAGTTGATCTCAGGTACGGGCAGTAATCACTTTTTTATAGAGTATTCAGGAGTCAGGGATTATATCCCCGGCTCCTTTTTTCATATCAGATATTATGATTTTTTCAGAATGATTCTTTTTTTAGACACATAACGTTCACATGTAAGATATATAATTTCATCATAATTTTTCTTTATAACCCCGAATGGAGGCAGTACATGGAAAAGAAGAAACATAATAAAAAGCGGATGATAATAATTGTCTGCATTATTGCGGTGACAGTGATACTTATCATTGCAGGAGCGGTCAGAAAGCGCAAAAAGGCAGCTTCATCCCGGACAGATTCAGTGAAGAGCGTCAGTGTAAAAAAAGGCACGATCGCTAATACTATCACGGCCAGCGGAACTCTTTCTGATGCAGAGACTTGCGACATCACTATTCCATCAGGAGTCACTGTGACGAAGGTGCTCGTAGATGAAGGCGATTCGGTGGAGAAGGGTGATGACCTAGCAAAGGTCGATATGACTTCAGTCAAAGAGCAGATATACAATGTGAGGAATTCCATTTCGAGCATCAATTCTACTCTCAAATCGATAAAGAGCAGGTCAGGATCGAAGTATACGGCACAGCGTGAAATGCTCAATGCCCAGAAGTCAGATCTGAACAAGGCACTGAGCAGACTTCAGAAGATAAAGAGTACGGGCACGATCACTGCCACTGTTTCGGGGACCATAGATTCAGTCAATGTGTCAGGAACTAGAGACACATCTTCTTCGAGTGGAACCACGTCTTCTGGCTCAACTGATATTTCATCTCTCAGCGGACTGTCAGGGATTACAGGAATGAGCGCTGAATCCACACAGATGACAGCCACACAGCTGTCAGACAAGGTACCGGTGACAGATGACAGTGAGACGACGACTGATGATTCATCAGATGCCTCATCAGCTACAGATACAGAGAAGTCAGATGATAAGACCCAGACAGATGATTCCAGGAGCTCAAAGGATTCATCAGACAGTAAATCAGATATCTCCGAAGAAGAGCTCGGGAAGATGATCGAGGAGCAGCAGAAGAAAAATAACAGCAGTAAGTCAGCGACTGATTCTTCTACAAAGGAAAATTCATCTACACAGAATAGCTCAGGCTCTTCAACAGATATATCTTCTCTGATCAATAATTCAGGAAGTTCCTCGCAGATATCAGGAATGACATCAGGCAGCTCGTCCTTATCCGGACTTACCTCAGGTTCCACTGATACATCCTCATATTCATCGTCGGTCTCTGATATCTCATACACGACTGCATTTACAGTATCTACAGGAGACAAAATTCAGATAGACCTGTCGGTTGATGAGCTCGATATTCTGAATGTCAGGGAAGGCCAGGATGTAAGCGCCACTCTCGATGCACTTGAAGACCAGACATTTACAGGTGAGATCACGAATGTATCCCATGTAGGGACTAACAGCGGCGGATCTACGAAGTACACAGTCAGCTGTCAGATCGACAAGACAGACGATATGCTCGTGGGCATGAATGCCACGGTAGTCATCACCGTTGATTCGGCAGAGGATGTACTTACAATCCCACTTTCTGCAGTGCAGGAGGACAACGGCACCTCATACGTATATACCACGAATGATAATGGGACTCTCGGTGGAAAAAAGACAGTCACTACGGGCCTTTCAGATGACAGTACTGTAGAGATCACAGACGGTCTGTCAGAAGGAGATACAGTATACTACAAGGACCTCTCAGGTCAGGAACTCACGAGCTCACAGAATGATGTGATGAATATGAGAGGCAATATGCAGAACTCAGAACAGAGCAACGGTAACGGTGGTCCTGGCGGAGACAGCAATGGCGGAGGCACGCCTCCATCAGGTGGTAACGGCGGCGGACCAGGAGGCAATTAATGGACAAGGATAAAATGATCCTCCTGTCCGATGTCTCAAAGATATACAGGATTGGTGATACAGTGGTAAAGGCACTGGATCACGCCAATATGTATGTGAACCGTGGTGAATTCGTGAGTGTCATAGGACCATCAGGTTCAGGCAAGTCTACACTCATGAATATCATCGGATGTCTCGATACCGCGACTTCGGGACAGTATTTCCTAGATGGACAGGAGATAGCAAACTATAGTAAAAATGAACTTTCCAGAATAAGAAACAGGAAGATCGGATTCATATTCCAGGACTTCAATCTGCTACCGAAGCTGACTGCATATGAGAATGTGGAGCTGCCACTCATATATCAGGGACTTCCGGCTTCAAAGAGAAAAGAACAGGTCGAAGAAGCTTTGAACCAGCTTGGTCTCTGGGATAGACGTGATCATAAGCCGACAGAGCTGTCAGGCGGACAGCAGCAGAGAGTTGCAATTGCAAGAGCACTGGCAACTCATCCGTCACTATTCCTTGCAGACGAACCGACAGGAAATCTCGATCAGAAGACAGGCACAATGTTCCTCGAACTCTTTCAGAAGCTGAATGAAGAAGGCAATACGATCCTGCTGATCACCCACGATGTGAAGGTGGCAAAGGAAGCGACGAGGTCTATAAAGATTCTCGATGGCCATGTCACAATGGTATCTGATCAGAGTGAGATAGAGGAGGTGGTCTGATGGTAAGGTCTTCCATAAAGATGGCTTTTAATTCTGTTTTTTCAAATAAGCTCAGATCCTTCCTCACGATGCTTGGAATCATAATCGGAGTAGTGGCTCTTGTAGTCCTCGTATCCATCACGACTTCAGCCACGTCAACTATCACAGATACGATCTCATCGATCAGCACAAATTCTATCACGGTGACTATTACTGATGACAAGGACAACCCGCTTGGGCTGTCAGATCTGGATGATATAGCAGCGCTTAAGGATGTAGCAGCGGTTGCGCCTTCTGCAGTTTCTACTGCAAATGTGAAGAGCGGCAGTGATACAGAGACGATGAAGCTCACAGGAACGACAGCTTCATACCAGACAGTAAATGGTGTAGAGCTTGCCTCAGGCCGGTTCCTGAAATCAGCAGATGTAGAGAATCATTCGAACGTCGCTGTTGTAAATGCAGATACAGCCCGGGATATCCTGGGTGTCTATAATACGCAGCAGGCCATTGGCAGGACAATAAGCCTCAATGGAATGCCATATACTGTAATCGGGGTAGTAAAGCAGTCTGACAATACTGTGATGTTCGGCTCTTCATATGAGGCATATATACCGTTTACCTCGCTTGAGAGACTGTCTACAACAGTAAGAAATATATCGAGCTTTTCAGCCTCACCGAGGTCTGATGATGTATCAGATGAGGCCCAGCAGGAGATAGATGAGTATCTGCTCGCCAGATTCTCCAATGATTCGGATGCCTTTACAGTGATCAATATGAAGGTCATCGCAGATACACTCAGCAAGGTGACGGATGTCATGGCACTGATGCTAGGCGGTATTGCAGCCATCTCACTTCTCGTAGGCGGGATCGGCATCATGAATATCATGCTAGTGTCTGTGACAGAGCGTACGAAGGAGATCGGTATCAGAAAAGCAATCGGAGCTACTGAGGGCAGTATCATGCTTCAGTTCCTTATCGAGGCCCTTGTGATCTGTCTCATCGGTGCAGTCATAGGCCTTGTGATCAGCGGCATCATAATAGCGGCGATCAATGCCTTTACAGAGTACAGCTTCTGGCTGAATCCTACAGTCTGCGTGGTAGCATCTGTATTTTCAATTGGAATAGGACTTCTGTTCGGACTCTACCCGGCGAAGAAGGCAGCAAGCAAGGACCCGATAGAAGCGCTGCACTATGCAGGGTGAGAGTTACGTTTGTGAGTTGAAGCAGATCAGAATATTTATACAAAATAGCACTCTTTGTACGAGAGTGCTATTTTTTTCTTGACATTCACTTCTTATAAGACTAGAATATAGGTTAGCAATCGACCACACTATTGGCTAACAAAACTGCGAGCTATGCTGGTTAACTTATAACTCATAACTCACAACTCACAACTAATAACTTACATCAAAGGAGTGATAATAACATGGCAGAAAAAAACGGCAGCCTTTCGATCACAAGCGAGAACATTTTTCCAGTGATCAAGAAATGGCTCTATTCAGATCACGACATTTTCTACAGAGAGCTTGTAAGTAATGCCTGCGATGCTATCACAAAGCTTGAGAAGCTTGGCATGATGGGAGATTACGAGCTTCCTGATGACTATAAGGGCAAGGTATCGGTCGAGGTCGATCCGGAGAAGAAGACGATCAGGATTTCTGATAACGGTATCGGAATGACTGAGGATGAGGTTGACAAGTACATTAACCAGATCGCATTCTCGGGTGCTACGGATTTCCTGGAAAAGTATAAGGACAAGGGCAGTGATGATCAGATCATCGGTCACTTCGGACTCGGATTCTATTCAGCATTTATGGTAGCTGATCTCGTATATATCGATACGCTGAGCTATCAGGACGGCGCAACTCCGGTACATTGGGAGTGCGACGGCGGCACAGATTATACGATGCGTGACGGCAATAAGACTGATATCGGAACCACAATCACACTGTTCCTGAATGATGACTGTCTTGAATTCGCCAATGAGTATAAGGCTCGTGAGGTGCTAGACAAGTACTGTTCATTCATGCCTACAGAGATCTATCTGACCAAGGCCAATGCCCAGACAGAGTACGAAGAGATCGACCCGGCAGACAAGAAGGATACAGATACAGTAGTTGAGGAGATCCATCAGGAAGCTGAGTATGAGGACAAGAAAAAGGATGACGGAACTACAGAGAAGGTTCTCAAGACTCCTGCAAAGGACAAGCTCAAGATTGTAAAGAGACCTGTACCAATCAATGATATCCATCCTCTGTGGACGAAGAATCCGTCACAATGCACGGATGAAGAGTACAAGGACTTCTACCACAAGGTATTCATGGATTACCGTGATCCTCTGTTCTGGGTACATCTCAATATGGACTATCCGTTCAATCTTAAGGGAATCATTTACTTTCCGAAGATCAATTCAGAGTATGACTCCATCGAGGGTACGATCAAGCTGTACAACAACCAGGTATTCGTAGCTGATAATATCAAGGAAGTCATTCCTGAATATTTCATGCTCCTCAAGGGCGTCATCGACTGTCCTGATCTGCCACTCAATGTATCGAGATCAGCTCTTCAGAATGATGGCTTCGTTGCGAAGATCAGAGACTACATTTCCAAGAAGCTTGCAGACAAGCTCATCGGAATGGAGAAGACAGATAAAGAGACGTACGAGAAGTACTGGGACGACATCAGCCCGTTCATCAAGTTCGGCTGCCTGAAGGATACGAAGTTCTGTGACAAGATGAATGATTATATCCTGTTCAAGGATATCAATGACAAGTATGTGACACTGCCAGAGCTTCTTGAAAAAGATGCCGGGTCCCACAAGTCTGAAGATGAAAAGACTGATGACAAGGCAGAAGAAAAGAAGGATGACAAGAAGTCAGATGAACCGATAAAGGATGAGGACAAGACTCCTGTCTACTATGTCACGGATCCTAAGCAGCAGGGTCAGTACATAGATATGTTCAAGGCCAATGATATGGATGCCGTGATCCTTGACAGGACTATTGATACTTCATTCATCACTCAGCTGGAGCAGAGGAACCAGCACTACAGGTTCCTGCGTATTGATGCCGATGTGACCAAGGCTCTCTCAGAGGATACAGATCCGAAGGAGCTTGAAGAAGACCAGAAGACTCTTGAAGAGATCTTCAAGAAGGAACTGAACAGTGATGACATCACGATCAAGGTTGAAAAGCTGAAGGCCGATGATATAGCAGCTGTCATCGGCCGTGATGAGAATATGCGCCGTATGAACGACATGATGAAGATGTACAATATGAATGGCGACAGTGCAGATGCCTTCAAAGGTCCGGAGACCCTTGTACTCAATGCCAATCATCCACTGGTCCAGTATCTCGTATCCAACAAGGATTCAGAGAATGCAAGCCTCATTGCTCATCAGCTCTATGATCTGGCTGAGCTTGCCAACCAGCCTCTTGCGCCGGCAGAGATGTCTGAGTTCATTAAGAGATCCAATAAGATCATGGAGATACTTACAAAGTAAAACCACAGTTTCAAATATTTTTTCAGAATCCCGACCAGCAGATGGCCGGGATTTTTTAGCTTAAGATGCCGCTAAAATGGTTGAAAATGCCTATTGATTGTAATAGAATAACTATGGCTTAAACTTATCCATAAGGAGGCTTTTTATGAAGAAAAAGCAGGGAAATAAACACAGACGAAAGGGATCCATCAGAAAGACGCTTCTGAAGCTCATTGTCCCATCAGTGCTCATCACGATTATAGTGATCGTAATACTGGCTGGCCTTATCTCGGGCAACAGAATGGAGCAGATGGCTACGTCGGAGCTTGGTTCATCACTTACGAATCAGGCTGACAGCATTGAAGCATGGCTTGATGAGAATATGCGTGATTTCGCATCATTCAAGCATACAATAGAGACATCGAAGCCTGATGCAGATCAGCTTCAGACCATTATTGATTCCACATACGGATACAATTCGAATTCTGTGAATGGTCTTAGAATAGGAAGTGCCGATGGCACAGAGATCCAGGCAAAGGAATCCAAGCGTACTGCAGATACGGACGTGAAGGGATCTACCTGGTATCAGCAGGGTACTTCATCCATCAACATGCATTATGGTGAAGCATACAAGGATTCAGATGGCGATTTCGTCATCAGCTGTACAGGAATGATCGATGATGGCGGAGATACGATCAGGGTTTTCGCAGCAGACTTCACACTTGAGAAGATTTCAACAATCGTCAATTCAGGAGTCAGAATGGATGGAGCATCATCAATGCTTATCGATACATATGACAATACTATCCTTGCCAGTCCTGATGCAAAGCTCTCAGGAACCACACTTGGTAAAGATGCGAAGTCAGCACTTCTGAGGGGCATAAATGAGAAAATCAGCACCATGAACTATGAGCAGGGACAGGTCGCAAACAATCTCGTTGACATCCAGAGTATAGATGGTACTGACTGGGTACTTGTATCATATGTGCCTACTTCAATAGTTTATTCAACTGTCAACAGGATGATGATCATTCTCATCGTAATAGGAATCATAGCAGCTGCACTGATCTCAATTCTGATCAGCCTTGTTATCAGAAAGGTGACAATGCCAATTGCAGATATTACAAAGAATATCACTGCAATGAGCCAGGGTGATTTCACAATTGATGTCAGGCAGGAGAGTAATGATGAGATTGGTGATATGAGCCATTCGGTCAAGGACTTCGTTGGCAGAATGCGTGAGATGCTCAGGAATATCAACGATGAGTCCAACAGACTGAAGAACCAGTCGGATTCTTCTGATGCAGTTTCACGGTCAATGCTTGATGACTCAATGTCACAGTCCAGGGCCATGAAGAATCTGAATGATACAGTTGACCAGCTGTCCAAGGCAGTCAATGAGATCGCTCAGAATGCGACGACTCTTGCAATGGTCGTATCTGATACGAGAGACAAGTCAGACAAGGCCGGTGCTGCAATGGAGTCTACAGTTACTCTTTCCCAGAAGGGAAGAGATGACATGGAGAAGCTGTCACTGGCCATGAAGGATATCGCAGATGCCAATGATGCTCTCGTAGCAAGCATCGGTGAAGTAGGAAGTGCTTCTGATGAGATCACAAAGATCGTCGGCGTCATTTCAGAGATTGCAGACGAGACCAACCTTCTGTCACTCAATGCTTCAATAGAGGCAGCAAGAGCAGGAGAGAGCGGCAAGGGATTTGCAGTAGTTGCTTCACAGATTGGAAGCCTCGCAACGAATTCGGCAGACAGCGCAGAGAATATCTCCAAGCTCATCAAGACTGTACAGGAGCTCATAGCCAGGGTAGTCGATCAGGCCAATTCTTCGGCCGAGAGCATCAAGGCCAATACAGAGCTCATCAATACAGCAGTTCGTACCTTTGATGATATCTACAGCAATATCCAGAAGTCAGATTCACTGATCAAGGATATGGTTTTTGATGTAGACAAGGTCAATGATGTCGCTTCGAATGTCGCAGCTATTTCTGAGGAGCAGGCAGCATCATCCGATGAGATCCTGAAGACTTCTGAGAATATGGTAGAGAAGGCAGAGAACATCACAAACTCGAGCCGTGAGGTAAAGGATAATTCTAAGGAACTCGCTGAGACATCCGATACACTGACCGGATATGTAAACAAGTTCAAGATTTAAGGAGGCTGTCCGGAATGAATAAAGTAATCAAGAAAATCATATCAGCAGCCTGTGTTGCAACAATGAGCATAGGCATGCTTGCAGGATGCGGATCGACAAAGTCATCATCAGGCAGTATAGATGGCAGCGGGACCAGGATCATGCTGATCGGTACAGACAGGGATGATGCCTATAGAAAGCTCCTGATGGACGGGATCGCAGATCAGGCAAAGAAAGCCGGCGTTACTCTCGATGATGAAGAGTGTGGCAATGACGTAGAGAAGCAGGCCGAGGCAGCCAGAAAAGCGGCATCAGGCGGATACGATGCGATCATCTGCAGAATCGCAGATGCTTCTACCGCTCCGCAGATCGAGCTCGCAGCTGGAGATCTCCCGATCATCTATGTCAACAACCAGCCAGATGAGACAGCCCTGAAAGCAGATAAGTATATGTATGTGGCTTCCGATGAGGAAGAGTGCGGAAGACTCCAGGCTGAGTATGTGATAAAGAAGGTCAACAAGAAAGAGATGAATATCGTCATCATGCTCGGTGAAAAAGGACATTCTGCAACGATCGCACGTACAAGAGCCAATAAGAATACCCTGAAGAAAGAGGGTATCAACTATCATGTACTGTTTTCTGACTATGCAAACTGGAACGATGAGCAGGCCCGTCATGATCTGGATCTCTTCTTCAAGACAGGTCAGTCAGTAGATGCTATCTTCTGTAATAATGATACGATGGCACTCGGTGCAGTCCAGGCCCTGAAGGACAATGGACTGGATCCTTCAAAGATTCCTGTGACAGGATGTGATGCAACACCTGACGGATGCAAGTCAATTGCAAGCGGCGGTATGCAGTATACTGTATTCCAGAATGCAGCAGGACAGGCCAGGAAAGCTATTGAGATAGCTGTAGCACTTGGAAAAGGCGGCACAGCAAAGGGCATTTCAGGAGTCACAGACAATCTCCTCTATGGCTGGGTGCCATTCGAGCCGGTAGATGCTTCCAATGTAAAAGATTATATGAGCTGATTCAGGTCTTTGAATTTTTCCAATGACCATAATGATGCGGTTCACGATACTGATGGTATTGTGAATCGCATCTCTTTTTCTTATAATTTTTAAGAAAGTATTCATTGACTAACAGAAACAAAGTGATATATTAAGAAGGTTATTAGAATAAATCATAGTAAAGGAGAATGTAACTGATGAAAAAACAAGATTCCGGTAAAGTAACCGCGGTCAGCAGGAAAGTTCTGTCAAGAATACTGCCAATACTGATTGCGGCTTTTGTACTGTTGTTCATTGTCATCTATCACTTTGGCAGCATAGTGATCACTGACATGCTCTACACTTCACTGAAGACTGAAGCATCGACAGATGCAGGTACTGTGAACAGGGAGCTGAACGCGACTTTCTATTATCTGAATGGAATAGCTGATTCAATTGAGAAACTCGACTGGAGCGATGACAAGGCTATTACCAATTATCTCGCGACTACAACAGACAGGTATCCGCTTATCCCGACAGGATCATATCTGGCACTTAATGACAAGTCATATCTTGATCCATCAGGCTGGCAGGATGACAAGGATTATGATCCGACCCAGTCAAAATGGTATAAGAAGGGCATGTCATACAACGACAGATACTTCTATTACTATAATGAGCCGTATTTCGATGAGAATACAGGCAAGCTCTGTGCAACAGTCATCCGTCATGTGAAGCTCAAGGACGGACGTGAAGGAGTATTTGCAGCTGACCTGATGATGGAGTCTCTCCAGCAGTCACTAGCCAGGATAAAATTTTATAAAACCGGTCGTGCGATGATGGTCACAGACAAGGGAATGATCCTTGCCAATCCTACATCCAGCCTGAATGGCAAGACTCTTGAGAAGTCCGGCAATCCTATTTTTACATCTCTTGGAAAAAATGCTTCCATGAGAAAAGATGGTAAGGTCGCAATCATACCGACATCTAAGGGCAGATACTATACTGTCACCTCTGATATCAAAGGAACAGACTGGCAGGTGATCATTTTTGCAAAGAGAGCAGATGTGCTCGGCAGTATCAACAGTATGGTGAGACTCGTGATCATCATCACAGTTGCTGCGGTTGTTGCAATTTCACTTGCTATCATTTATCTCCTGAGAAGATACATCAGGAAGCCTGTAAACAGCCTGACGGCAAATATCGGAGATATCGCAAAAGGCGACTTTACAGTTGACATATCTTCAGAGGGAAATGATGAAATCGCATATATGAACCGTTCAATGGAGGGCTTCATTGGCGGAATGAGAGGTACAATAAGCGGCCTGAAGGATATAGCCAGCAAGCTCGGCTCTGATTCAAAGACTACTCTTGAGGCAGCAAAGAGCCTTGAAAAGGCAGCTGATGAGCAGTCCATTTCCATGGATCAGATCCGTGACAATATCCACAATATGGCGGATGCCGTAACAGATGTTGCAGAAAATGCAACAACTCTTGCACAGACAGTATCTGATCTCGTGACAAATGAGAATCAGGTTGAAGAAGTGATGAAGTCCCTGGTAAAGAAGGCTGGTGACGGACAGACTGATATGAGCAGGGTTGCCAGCGGAATGGACGACATCGTGACATCCATGAATGAGATGGACGAGGCGGTCAAGGCCGTTGATGCAGCAGCTGCGGAGATCACCAATATTGTAGACCTGATCGACGAGATCTCAGACCAGACAGAGCTTCTGTCACTCAACGCTTCAATAGAGGCAGCAAGAGCTGGAGAGGCAGGTAAGGGATTCGCTGTTGTAGCATCAGAGATTGGAGGACTGGCAACGGACAGTGCCAATGATACGAAGCAGATCTCAGATATCGTTATGAAGATGTCTGCAAGGGTAAAGGATCTCTCAGAGAAGGCAAAGGCCAATACAGAGCTCATCAACAACAGTGCTGAGTCAGTGAGTACGGCAGCTGAGACATTCAGGCAGATCACAGAGGATGTCGACAGGGCCAAGAATACTCTCGCAGAGATGACGACTATGATGGCCAAGGTCAATGATGTGGCAGCCACAATGGCATCAGCATCTGAAGAGCAGTCTGCAACGACCCAGGAGATAGCATCAACTGTAGAAACAGTCGCAGAGAATGCCCGCGGAGTTGCTGATTCAAGTAAGGATGTGTATGGCGCATCCACTTCAGTATCGGATGCAGCCGATTCGATAAATGGAGATCTGAACAGATTTACTATTCAGAAATGATCAGTCATGCGGCCTTAGATAAAATTTTCCAATGACCTTTTCAGTGCGGATCACGTTGCAGAATGCATCGGGGTCCGCATTTTTTATGGATCTGATGATGCGGTCCTGCTCAGAGGCTGTGATAATGGAATAGACGATCTTGCGCTTATTTCCCTCGTGAGAGCCGATGCCGTCAATGATCGTGCCACCGTGATCAGTCTCGTTGTAGATCATTTCGCAGATCTTGTCGGGAATCTTCGTGATGACAAGAAGCGTCACCTGCTGGTAGTTCCGGTACATCAGATGCTCTACTTCGGTAGTAGCAAACTGGAAGATGATCGAATACAGTGCCTTGTCCCAGCCGAAGAGGAGACCGGCGATAAGCAGTATTACGACATTGATACCAAGGATCACATTGAAGGAATCGGAACCGGTCTTCTGTGACAGATAGATGGAGATGAAATCCGTCCCGCCAGTAGTCGTATCAGCTCTCAGTGCGATTGAAACAGCCACACCATTTATGATGCCGCCGAAGATGCTGATCAGAAGCGTATCATACGTGATCGTAAACTGTGGCAGTACATCAGTAAGCACAGATGACAGGGCAATCACGAGAAGCGACGTTCCCGTGAATTTTTTTCCTATGTACTTAAAGCCTATGAATACCGGGATCGCATTGATCGCGAGGTTCAGCGGCGTATAAGGGATGCTCACCTTCGCATACTTGAGAAAAGATCTCTGAAGCAGAAGAGTGAGCCCCTGCGCACCGCCAGGGAACAGACCACCGGCGGAGACGAAGGTATTGATATTTATCGCGAGTATCAGAGACGCCGCAACTATTGCAATCAGCTGTTTTATGTTTTTTGAAATAGTGTTTTTCTTCATGTGAGCATTTTAACCTATTTATAGAGTTGTTACAAATTACATTGCACGCAATCTAAAACAACACTTTGCGCCTTTTGTAGGTTGAATAGCAACTGCAACATACTTATAATGTTCTACTGAAGAGAAAATAATGAGGGTGGATGACACATGAGTTGCGAAGGACCTTTTGAGACGCCGGTGCTTAGGCAGCGTATTGTGCTGCCTTATGCACCGTTGCGTCTAAACATTAGCGAGAGCGCGTCCTGAGCAACTCATGTGTCATACACCCTATTTTATATAGAAAGGTATAAATATGTCAGAGAAACCATATACACTTGGAATTGATATCGGCTCAACGACCGTTAAGGTCGCACTTCTGAGCCCAGAGGACGAGCTGTTATTTTCTGACTACAGACGTCATTTTGCAAATATCAGAGAGACACTTTACGGACTGGTGACCGATGCGATAAAGACAGCCGGTGATCATCAGGTGGCTCCGGTCATCACAGGTTCCGGCGGACTCACACTCGCAAAGCATCTGGGAATCCCGTTCTGTCAGGAGGTAGTCGCAGTAGCAACAGCACTGACGCACTACGCACCGCAGACAGATGTAGCCATCGAGCTCGGTGGAGAGGATGCCAAGATCATTTATTTCGAGAATGGAAATGTAGAAGAACGAATGAACGGAGTCTGTGCCGGAGGTACAGGTTCATTCATCGACCAGATGGCATCCCTCATCCAGACAGATGCAAGCGGACTCAATGAGTATGCGAAGAACTATCACTCGATTTATCCGATAGCAGCCCGCTGTGGCGTATTCGCAAAGACAGATATCCAGCCGCTCATCAATGAAGGAGCTACGAGGGAAGACCTTGCAGCATCCATCTTCCAGGCAGTTGTCAACCAGACAATATCGGGTCTTGCCTGTGGTAAGCCGATCAGAGGCCATGTAGCCTTCCTCGGAGGACCTCTTCATTTCCTTGACCAGCTGAGACAGAGATTCATAGAGACTCTTAAGCTCGATGACGAGCACACAATAGTTACAGATAATTCACATCTGTTTGCAGCCATCGGTTCGGCTCTTAACTACAAGGAAGAGACCCAGATGTCTCTTTCTTCCATCGAAGAAAAATTATCGAAGCCTCTTAAAATGGAGTTCGAAGTCGCCCGTATGGAGCCACTTTTCAAGGATCAGGCAGAGTACGACGAGTTCTTAAAGAAGCATGGAAATAACCATGTAGAGACAGCTGATATCTCAAAGGCGAAGGGAGATGTCTTCCTCGGGATCGATGCCGGTTCGACGACTACGAAGGTAGCCCTTATCGATGATGATGGCCGTCTTCTGTATTCCTTCTATGATAATAACAATGGTTCGCCGCTAAAGACAGCTATCCGTGCTATGGGCGAGATCAAAAAGCAGCTTCCTCCGGAGGCTCATATAGTTCATTCCTGCTCCACAGGATATGGTGAGGCACTCCTGAAGTCAGCATTCAAGCTCGATGACGGAGAGGTAGAGACTGTAGCTCATTACTATGCAGCAGCCTTCTTCGATCCGGATGTGGACTGTATCCTCGATATCGGTGGACAGGACATGAAGTGTATCCGTATCAAGGATCACACTATTGATTCCGTTCAGCTGAATGAGGCATGCTCATCAGGCTGCGGTTCGTTCATTGAGACTTTTGCAAAGTCACTGAATTACAATGTAATAGATTTCGCAAAGGAAGCCCTTTTTGCAAAGCATCCTATAGACCTCGGAACCCGCTGCACCGTGTTCATGAATTCAAAGGTAAAGCAGGCCCAGAAGGAAGGCGCATCTGTAGCTGATATCTCAGCAGGACTTGCATATTCGGTAATCAAGAATGCACTCTTCAAGGTAATCAAGCTCTCAGATCCGAAGCAGCTCGGAAATAATGTCGTGGTACAGGGTGGAACATTCTACAATGACGCAGTACTCCGTGCATTTGAGAAGATCGGCGGACTCCATGTGACCCGTCCTGATATCGCAGGAATCATGGGAGCTTTCGGCTCAGCACTCATTGCCCGTGAGAGATACGAGGATGAGAAGAGCACAACGATGCTTCCTATAGATGAGATTTTAAAACTCACCTATAATACGAATATGACTCACTGTCAGGGATGCACGAATAAGTGCATGCTGACTATCAATAAATTCTCAGACGGCCGTCGTTTCATCACCGGAAACCGTTGTGAGAGAGGCCTTGGAAAGCCGAAGAACCCTGACAATATCCCGAATCTTTATGACTACAAGTACAAGAGAGTTTTCGGATATGAGCCACTTCCGCCAGAAGAGGCAAAGCGTGGCGTGATCGGAATCCCTCGTGTACTCAATATGTATGAGGACTATCCGTTCTGGGCAACTTTCTTTAAAGAACTTGGTTTCTCAGTAGTTCTGTCACCTGATTCTTCAAGAAAGATCTATGAGCTTGGAATCGAGTCGATACCGTCAGAGTCAGAGTGCTATCCGGCAAAGCTTTCTCACGGTCATGTACAGTGGCTCATCAATAACGGGATCAAGACTATTTTCTACCCATGCATACCGTATGAGAGAAATGAGTTCCCAGATTCTAATAACCATTACAACTGTCCTATAGTGACGTCGTATGCCGAGAATATCAAGAACAATGTCGAGGACATCACAGATGGCAGGGTAAGATTCCTAAACCCGTTCATGGCATTTACGAATGAGCAGGTGCTTGCTGATCAGCTCGTAAAGGTGTTCAGGAAGGAATTCGACATTGATGAGAATGAAGTAAGAGATGCTGCTCACAAGGCCTGGTTCGAGCTCGACCGCACAAGAAAGGATATCGAGCACAAGGGCGAAGAGACAATTGAGTACCTGAAGAGGACAGGCCGTCACGGAATCGTCCTCTGCGGAAGACCATACCATGTAGACCCGGAGATCAATCATGGTATCCCGGATCTGATCACGAGCTATGGAATGGCAGTACTCACAGAGGATTCAGTTTCTCACCTCGGAAAGCTTGAGAGACCGCTGATCGTCATGGATCAGTGGACCTACCACACGAGAATGTATTCCGCTGCAAACTACGTCAAGAAGACAGATTTCCTCGATGTGATCCAGCTCAATTCATTCGGCTGCGGACTCGATGCCGTGACAACTGACTGTGTATCAGATATCCTGACACATAGTGGAAAAATATATACCTGCCTCAAGATCGACGAGGTCAATAACCTCGGAGCAGCCCGTATCCGTGTACGTTCGCTCCTCGCAGCAATCCGCGTAAGAGAGAGGAATGCGAAGAAGGCAGAGGCTGAGAAGAGAAAGGTAGTTCCGTCAGCATACCATCGTAAGATTTTTACGAAGGAGATGAAGAAGAACTACACGATCCTTGCTCCGCAGATGTCACCGATCCATTTCGATATCATAGCTCCTGCTATGTCGAGTGCAGGCTTCACAGTCGTAGTGCCTGACGTACCAGCCAAGGACTGTGTCGACAATGGACTCAGATTTGTAAATAATGATGCCTGCTATCCTTCGCTCCTTGTGGTAGGTCAGTTCATCGCAGCACTGAATTCAGGAAAATATGACCTGAAGCGTACAGCGCTCCTGATCACACAGACTGGTGGTGGCTG
Organism: Lachnospiraceae bacterium; assembly: GCA_029338735.1. GTDB lineage: Bacteria > Bacillota > Clostridia > Lachnospirales > Lachnospiraceae > Weimeria. The sequence goes on from JAQYAY010000039.1 coordinate 27,183, forward strand.
CCGTGCGTCGAACTATATCAGCTTTATCAGACGAGCACTTGAAAAGGCAGGATATGGAGAGGTCCCTGTTATTTCCCTTAATGTCGTAGGACTCGAGAAGAATCCGGGATTCAGGCTCGGACCGAAGGTCATACAGCATGGTCTGTACGGACTCGAATTCGGTGATATTTTCCTCAAGTGCCTGTACCGTATGAGACCATACGAGAAGGTGAAGGGTTCAGCCAACGAGCTGTATGAGAGCTGGAAGAAGAAGGTTATCGACTTCCTGTCACAGCCAAAGATGCTCTCACACAGGACATTCAGGAAGATGTGCCGTGACATCATTCATGATTTCGACAATCTGCCTACAACGGGTGAGAAGAAGCCAAGGGTCGGAATTGTAGGCGAGATCATGGTCAAGTACTCAGTAGTGGCCAATAACCATCTTGCAGACCTTCTCGAATCAGAAGGCGCAGAGGCAGTAGTTCCGGATCTTACAGACTTCCTGCTGTACTGCTTCTACAATGAGAGATTCAAGCATGAGAACCTGGGAACTCCGAAGAAGTCAATGGTCATCGCCAATCTTGGAATCAAATTCTTCGAGTGGCTCAGAAAGCCGGCAAGAAAGGCATTTGAAGAGTCGAAGCATTTCACGCCGCCCGCATATATCGAGGATACCGCAGAGCGTGCGAAGCCAGTCGCTTCACTTGGTGATCAGACCGGTGAAGGCTGGTTCCTGACAGGCGAGATGCTCGAACTCATTGACGAGGGTGTGAACAATGTAGTCTGCATCCAGCCATTCGGCTGCCTGCCGAACCACATCGTAGGAAAAGGCGTCATCAAGAAGATTCGTTCCCTGAATCCGGGTGCAAATATCGCAGCCATCGACTACGATCCGGGTGCGTCCGAAGTCAACCAGCTGAACCGTATCAAGCTGATGCTCTCAACTGCTTTTAAGAACCTGAAAAAGGAAGAGGACGCCCAGTCCAGGGCTTCATAAATTTTCATAAAATATTTCAGACCGGGGTTTTAAATGCCCCGGTTTTTTGGTAGAATAGTCTTTATGAAAACATATAAGAAAAACGGAAAAATTGAACTCTTACGCTTCGTCTTCTGCATTACGATCATTCTGTTCCATTGCAGCAGATCCTTCAGGTTCAGCCATCTCGATATCGGAGGGCTGGCAATACCAATGCTTAAGAGGGGCTATTACGGAGTGGAGTTCTTCTTCGTGGTATCAGGATTTCTGATGGGCAGGTCCATCCACAAGAGGAGGAAGAATCTGCGCCTCGGACTCGTGGAGCCGGTCGAGCTCGGCAGGACCACGGTCAGATATATGCTGAAGAAATATATAGGCATCTTTTCATATCATGTCTTCCCGTTCATAGCGCTGATGGCGCTTAAGATCATAGTACAGGATGTCTATGACGGCGGAGCCAGGGATGTCATGCAGTACATCTTCAATGCGATACCGGAGTTTTTCTTCCTGCAGAAGTTCGGATTCACGAATACCAATGTCGATGTCATCGAATGGTATATATCAGCGATGTTTATCGCGATGCTGCTCCTGTATCCGATCATTTCGAAGTTCTATTATGTATATACGAGAGCCATAGGACCACTTATCTCGCTGTGGATCCTCGGTGTGCTCCAGTACAATTACGGTACATTCGCAGATCAGGACAGATGGCTTGGATTCGGTTATGCCTGCGTATTCAGGGCAATCGCAGAGCTTTCACTCGGGGCAAGCGCATTTGAGCTGTCGAGGACACTGAGTCATAGATTTCTCAAGAGAAAAGATAATGTCATCCTGACAATCATTGAAGTGGTTGGCTTCTGTCTCACGATCTTCTACTCAATGTCATCATATACATCGAAGTACGAGACCCATGTGCTCATGTTCATGACGCTCTCGATAGTTCTTGCATTCTCAGGCCAGACACTCGGAAGGGCAGCATTCCAGAATGGACTCGTCATGTGGCTCGGAAAGATATCGATGCCAATGTACCTGTGCCAGCTCTTAGGAATCAATATTGTAAACGGATTCCTCGGATTCCTGCCGAAGTATTCCAAGACCGCACTGGCACTGGTATTCACGTTTGTATTTGCCATGATCACCATGCCGATCGGCGACAGAATCAAGAAGGCAATAATTGACAAGCGAAACTCAACTAAATATAATGAAGTAAGTATGCTCAGATGAGTTTTAAGTTATAATTCACAAAGGAAACTATGTTAGATAAATTAGAAAAAAAGCTGGGCCGGTACGCCATACCGCATCTGATGAACTGGTTCATCGGCGGATATGTGATCGGCTATATTCTGATGGCCATATCCGGTGCGACGAATTCAGGAATACTGAGCCTGATGACACTGGAGCCATATTATATTCTTCATGGACAGATCTGGAGGATCATCACCTGGGTCATGATCCCTCCGGCACAGAATATACTGTTCGCGATCATCATGATCATATTCTACTGGCAGCTCGGTCGGGCGCTGGAACAGGTCTGGGGCACATTCCGTTTCAATGTCTATATGTTCGGCGGAATGATCATCACAGTGATAGCCGCATTTATTCTGTATATCATATCAGCGCTGGTAAGCGGCCAGTGGGGTATAATAGGATTAGGCAATTATTTTTCCACAGACTATATCAACCTGAGTATCTTTCTGGCATTTGCACTGACCTTCCCGGAGGAAAGAGTACTGCTGTACTTCTTCATTCCGGTCAAGATGAAGTGGATGGCATATCTGTATCTGATCTTCGTAGCAATTGATGTGATTCAGGCAATTGGCAGAGGAGCAGCAGGAATTCCGATCATCGTAGCGATCGCAGCATCACTCGTGAACTTCCTGGTCTATTTTCTCCAGACAAAAGGATTCAGGGGTCCTCGCCAGTCCAGACGGCAACGGGACTTCAGAAGGAGATATAACGGAGGACAGCAGTGGAGCAACTGGCAGAATAATGGCAGCCAGCCGCACACCAGAAATGCCCAGAGCAAGCAGGTAGCAAAGCATAAGTGCTGCATCTGCGGCCGTACAGAGCTCACCAACCCGGAGCTCGATTTCAGGTATTGTACGAAGTGTAATGGCAATTACGAATACTGCAGTGATCATCTGTTTACGCATACACATGTTAAGTGAGTTGCATAGTACATATGAACGATAAGTAAGAGGGCATTGAATCACATGAGCCGCGAGTGGTAATAGCGTGACGCCGGCGCTTGGCGGCCGTCTTTTGGCCGCCTATGCGTCCGTTGCGTCTAAGCATTAGCGAGAGCGTGCCACGAGCGACTCAGTGTGATGAGATGCCCGACTTTTTGGAGGATATAATGGAAGAGAGATCAAAAAATTTCATTGAGGAAGAAATCGACAAGGACCTGGCCAGCGGCCGCTACGACCACGTAGTGACGCGATTCCCGCCGGAACCGAATGGCTTCCTGCATATAGGCCATGCGAAGAGCATACTCCTGAACTACGGACTGGCCCAGGAGTACCACGGTGAGTTCCATATGAGATTCGATGACACGAACCCAACGAAGGAGAAGTCAGAGTTCGTAGATGCGATACAGGAAGATATCAGATGGCTCGGAGCGAAGTGGGAGAAGACGATGTATGCGTCAGACTACTTCGACCAGATGTATGAATATGCGGTGAAGCTCATTAAGAAGGGCAAGGCATATGCATCAGATCTAAGTGCAGACCAGATCCGTGAGTATAGAGGAAGCCTCACCGAGCCAGGAAAGAAGGATCCGAACTCAGACCGCCCGATAGAGGAGTCACTGCAGATCTTTGAAGATATGAAAAATGGCAAGTACGGAGACGGCGAGATGGTACTTCGTGCGAAGATAGATATGAGCTCTCCGAATATCAATATGAGAGACCCGATCATCTACAGAGTAGCCCATATGACACATCAGAGACAGGGAGACAAGTGGTGCATCTATCCGATGTACGATTTCGCGCACCCGATCGAGGATGCAATAGAAGGCATCACCCATTCCATCTGTACCCTTGAGTTCGAAGACCACAGACCACTATATGACTGGGTGGTACGCGAGTGTGAGTTTCCGAATCCGCCGAGACAGATCGAGTTCGCCAAGCTGTATCTGAAGAATGTCGTGACAGGCAAGAGATATATCAAGAAGCTTGTAGAAGACGGCATTGTAGACGGATGGGATGACCCGAGGCTCGTGTCAATAGCAGGACTCAGAAGAAGAGGATATACACCGGAGTCCATACAGAGATTCGTTGAGCTGGCAGGAGTCAGCAAGGCCAATTCAGTAGCAGAGTATCCGATGCTCGAGTACTGCATCCGAGAGGACCTGAAGAAGAAGGTACCACGTGTCATGGCAGTTCTCGACCCGGTAGAGCTCGTGATAGACAACTATCCGGAAGACCAGACAGAAGAGCTTCCAGTGACAAATAACGTAGAAAATGAGTCACTCGGCGATAGACAGGTCACTTTTTCAAAGCATCTCTATATCGAGAGGAGCGACTTCATGGAAGTGCCAGTGAAGAAGTATTTCCGTATGTTCCCAGGCAATGAAGTCCGCCTGATGAATGCGTACTTCGTGACATGTACAGGGGTCGACAAAGACGAAAACGGTGATATAATAAGAATACATGCGACCTATGACCCGGCCACAAAGGGTGGTGATTCACCTGACGGCAGAAAGGTGAAGGGAACCATCCACTGGGTAGATGCAGGTACAGCATTCAAGGCCACAGTAAGGCTCTATGAGAATATCGTAGATGAGGAAAAGGGCGTCTACAACGAGGAAGACGGCAGCGTCAATGTCAATCCGAATTCCCTTACAGTGAAAGAAGCCTATGTCGAGAAGTCAGTTCAGGATGCAAAAGCATATGACAGCTTCCAGTTTGTGAGAAATGGATTCTTCACGGTAGACTGCAAGGATTCGAAGGAAGGACAGCCGGTATTCAACAGGATCGTATCGTTAAAGAGCTCGTTCAAGCTGCCGGTTCAGAAATAAACAGGAGGATTGAAATATAATGAACCTGTTATCAGGGTTGGAAAAGTTCGGAATCAAGGCCGACGGGGATCTCGATATCACGAAGAACCCGGACCAGCATAAGGATACAAGGGAGGGAGTGATAAAGAAAAGGCCATCGCTTGAGGATCTCACTGAGAAGGACCTTGTACTGCAGAAGTCGGTACAGTGCCCGATCTGTGATCACAAGTTCAAGGTGCTCGCAGTCAAGAGCGCCAAGGCAAAAAGGATCGGATCTGATTCAGACACCCGTCCTCACTATCACAATATAGATATCCTGAAGTACGATGCCATCGTATGTCCGCACTGCGGATATGCAGCAATGACGAAGTACTTCGAGCATATATCAGCCACACAGATGAGATGGGTCAAGGAAGCAGTATGCAGCAAGTTTACTCCACTCTCAGATGATGTGCCGGAGACATACTCCGCCGATGAGGCAGTCGACAGATACAAGCTCGCACTGGTATCAGCAATGGCCAAGCGTGCGAGGACATCAGAGAAGGCTCTCATATGTCTCAGAATTGCATGGATCAGGCGTGACCAGATCAAGGAGATCCCTGATCACACACCGGAGCAGCTCAGGAAGAGACAGGAACTATCTCAGGAGTATGAAGGCTTCTACAGACAGGCATATGACGGATTCACCCAGGCATACAGCCAGGAGACGGGACTCAATAACGTCTCCATCGAGTATATACTTGCCAATATGGCAATCCATTTCAAGGAGTATGGCACGGCCAGCAAGCTGATATCACAGCTCCTTGGCAATCCGAATGCGAATCCGAGAGTCAAGGACCGCTGTCTGGAGCTGAAGGAAAAGGTAGTTAAGGCAACAAAGAGTAATAGTTAATAATTTTTAACTTGTACAAAGAAAGGAAAAAGAAAAATGAGTGACAAGCTGAAAGTTGGTATCCTCGGTGGTACAGGAATGGTTGGACAGCGTTTTATCGCTATCCTTGAGAATCATCCATGGTTTGAGGTCAAGGAGATCGCAGCATCTCCGAGAAGCGCTGGCAAGACATATGAGGAGTGTGTCAAGGACCGCTGGAAGATGGATACTCCGATACCAGAGGCTGTGAAGAATATCATAGTCAAGAATGTCAATGAGGTAGAAGAAGTTTCAAAGGATGTAGACTTCTGTTTCTCAGCCGTTGACATGAAGAAGGATGAGATCAGGGCAATCGAGGAAGCATATGCCAGGACCGAGACACCTGTAGTATCCAACAATTCAGCACACCGCTGGACACCGGATGTCCCGATGGTAGTACCGGAGATCAACCCTGAGCACTTCGAGGTCATAAAGTATCAGAAGCAGAGACTCGGAACGAAGAGAGGATTCATCGCTGTCAAGCCGAACTGCTCAATCCAGTCATATGCACCAGTACTCACCTCATGGATGAAGTTCCATCCGACAGAGGCAGTCGTATCTACATACCAGGCAATTTCAGGAGCCGGCAAGACATTCAGGGACTGGCCAGAGATGGAGGGCAATATCATCCCGTTCATCAGCGGTGAGGAAGAGAAGTCAGAGAAAGAGCCGCTTCGTCTGTGGGGCAAGGTAGAGAACGGACAGATAGTTCCATCAGACTGCATGAAGATCACTTCACAGTGTATCAGAGTGCCAATCCTCTATGGACATACAGCAACAGTATTTGTCAATTTCGCTGACAATCCTACAAAGCAGGAGCTCATCGATGCGATGACATCATTCTCAGGACTTCCACAGGAGCTTAACCTTCCGAGCGCACCGAAGCAGTTCATCCGCTACATGGAAGAGGATGACAGACCACAGGTCAAGCTCGATGTGAACTACGAGAACGGCATGGGCATCACAATCGGCCGTCTTCGTGAGGATTCTATCTTTGACTGGAAGTTCGTAGGCCTCTCACACAACACAATGCGTGGTGCAGCAGGCGGTGCTGTTCTCTGCGCAGAGCTTCTCAAGGCACAGGGATATATTGAGAAAAAATAATAGTTCTGAGTCCTAAGTCCAAAGCTAAGAACTTAGAACCTGGGACTAAGAACTAAAAACAGAGGATGTATGGGAAAAAACTTATTCATTGCAGAAAAACCAATGGTAGCCAGAGCTTTTGCATCTGTCTTCAAAGACGATCTGAAGAGTTATGATGGCTATCAGGAGGGAAACAGCATAATCGTGACCTGGTGCGTCGGGCACCTCGTCACGATGAGCTACCCCGAAGCATATGACCAGAAGTACAAGAAATGGTCATTTGATACACTTCCATTTATTCCAGACAAGTTCAAATATGAAGTCATACCGGGCGTAAAGAAGCAGTATGATATAGTCGCAAGGCTCCTCAACAGAGAGGATGTCGAGCGTATCTATGTCTGTACCGATTCAGGACGTGAAGGAGAATATATCTACCGTCTCGTCAGGAATCAGGCCGGAGTCCATGACAAGGACGAGCGCAGGGTATGGATAGACTCCCAGACAGATGAAGAGATCAAGCGTGGTATCAGGGAGGCAAAGCCGGAGAGTGATTATGATTCTCTGTCCGATGCAGCCTATCTGCGAGCGAAGGAAGACTATCTTATGGGAATCAATTTTTCGAGGCTACTGACCCTGAAGTACGGGAATCAGATGGCCTCTTTTCTTCATACCAGATATCAGGTGATAGCGGTAGGCCGCGTGATGACCTGTGTGCTTGGCATGGTCGTGAAGCGTGAGATCGAGATCAGGCAGTTTGCCAAGACCCCCTTCTACAGGCTCTTAGCCTATACCGGCAAGGACGATAAGGATGGCCTCACCTTCGAATGGAGGAGTCACAAGGAATCGAAGTATTTCAATTCACCGCTTCTCTACAAGGAGAATGGTTTCAAAGAGAGAAAAGATGCCTTTGAACTCTCACAGGGCCTGACAGGCAAGGATTCGCTCAAGGATCAGGATAAGGCAGATTCAGATCTGCACCTCACGGTCATTTCGGTTCAGAAGAAGGATGAGAAAAAGAATCCGCCGCTTCTCTACAATCTCGCAGAGATTCAGAATGATGCGTCCAAATTTTTTAAAATATCACCAGACCAGACGCTGAACATCATCCAGTCGCTGTATGAGAAGAAGCTCGTGACATATCCGCGTACCGATGCGAGGGTGCTCTCATCGGCAATCGCGAAAGAGATAGATAAAAATATCCGTGGACTCCAGTCCCTTCCTATATTCAGGCCGTTCTGCGATGAGATCCTGACGAGCGGCTCATACAAGAATATCGGCAGGACCAGGTATACAGATGACAAGAAGATCACAGACCACTATGCGATCATCCCTACAGGACAGGGACTCTCAGCGCTCAAGGGACTGAATCCGACTGAGCAGAGGGTTTATGAGACGATAGCGAGGAGATTTCTGGCCATATTTTTCCCACAGGCAGTCTACAAGAAGACGGCAGTCGAGGCGACGGCACCGCTGGAGCAGTTTCAGGAGCATTTCTATGCGAATGACAAGTATCTGGCAAATGAAGGATATCTCGCAGTCATGAATTATTCTTTCTTTAAGGATAAAAAGGGTGACGCGACGTCTGCGAACGAATTCCTTTCTACGATAAAGAAGGGCGATAAGGTACAGATTCATTCACTTGAGATCAAGGAAGGCGAGACTTCGCCGCCGAAGCGCTACACCTCTGGCTCGATGATCCTTGCAATGGAAAATGCAGGATCACTTATTGAAGACGATGAGCTGCGAGAGCAGATCAAGTCAAATGGAATCGGCACTTCAGCGACAAGAGCCGGAATTCTCGAGAAGCTCGTGAAGAACAGGTACCTGTCTCTGAATAAGAAGACACAGGTCATCACACCGACACTCACAGGGGAGATGATCTACTATGTAGTAGGGTATTCGATCCGCCCGATGCTCGATCCGGTGCTCACGGCGAGCTGGGAGAAGGGTCTGTCACAGGTCGCAGACGCCGGGATACAGGAAAATGAATATATGAAGAAGCTCGACGACTTCATAGTGAAATATACGGACATAGTCAAGCATCAGAACAATTCAGGAGTTCTGTCGAAATGCTTCAACTATGCATCACAGTTCTACAAGACAGGATCATATGGCGGGATCGAGAAGCCGCCAGCGCACAAAGAAAGGAAGAAATAATGAACTGCACAATTCAGAACATGTATGATCTGACACACACGATCGCAGCACCGCTGCTCGAGAAGTACGAGTATCCATGGGAGGTGCTCCCTCATATCGGCGATTTCATCAGAGAGATCGGACCGAAGCTCGACAAGAGCCTATACGAGGCAAAGGGCGATGACGTATATATCGCAAAGACAGTGAAGTTCGTAAATGAACCGACAAATACTATTAAAGGACCATGCATCATAGGACCAGGCACAGAGGTGCGCCCGGGTGCTTTCATCCGTGGCAATGCGATCATCGGAGCAGACTGTGTGGTCGGAAACTCCACAGAGATCAAGAATGATATCATCTTCGACAATGTCGAGGTGCCTCACTACAACTATGTTGGTGATTCAGTACTCGGCTTCCATGCACATATGGGTGCAGGTTCCATCACGAGCAATATCAAGAGCGACAGGACCAATGTCGTTATCAAAGATTTTTCCACTGGAGAGAAAATCGAGACAGGCCTCCGCAAGATCGGAGCAATGCTTGGTGACTATGCCGAGGTAGGCTGCAATACAGTCATGAATCCGGGAAGCATCATCGGACCTCATACCAATATCTATCCGCTGTCCATGATCAGGGGCGTGATACCTGCTGATTCCATAGTCAAGAACAAGGCAGGACAGGAAATAGTTTCCAAGACAGAGTGATTTTTCTTTTAAAAGTCTTAACAAATGTTGAAAGATGTGTTAAAATTTTATAAACTATTGATAAAGTTTTCTGATGTAAGGCTTATCTGGCACCAGGACTATAGAAAGTAAAGAGGAAAAGGTTGGGTACTTTTAATTACACTGTCATAGGAAAAGATGGCAAGCAGCAGAAAGGCAGTCTAGAGGCAGATACAAAGGATCTGGCTATCGGGGAGCTCAAGTCCCAGGGGAATACGATCATCTCACTTGAGGAGGCCAATGCCCTCAATTCCAATGTCAATATCAATATCGGGGGCAAGCCTTCGGCACGTGATATGTCGGTATTCTGCCGTCAGTTCGTATCAATCGTGGATGCCGGAGTGCCAGTCATTTCAGCACTGGAGATGCTATCGGAGCAGACATCGAACAAGCGTCTGACACAGGCCATCATAGACTGCAAGAAAGCTATCGAGAAAGGTTCCACACTTGCAGATGCCATGGCAGAGCATCCGGATGTATTCAGCAGGATCTTTGTCACGCTGGTCAGAGCTGGTGAGGAATCAGGTGCCCTGTCACAGTCGTTCGACAGAATGGGCAAGCAGTTCGAAAAAGAACATGCCCTGAAGGCCATCGTCAGGAAGGCATCCATTTACCCGATCATTCTTCTCACAGTTACATTCATAGTCATAGTGGTCCTGCTCGTGATGGTAGTGCCGCAGTTTAAAGAGATGCTCTCAGAGCTCGGTGCGAAGATGCCTGCAATCACGGTATTCGTACTCGGTGCTTCTGATTTCATGAAGCACTACTGGTACATCATATTGTCGGTGGTCGCAGCGATATTCGTGACGCTGAAGCTCATCAGGACGAACAAGGAAGGAGCATACAGACTCGATCAGCTGAGACTGAAGCTCCCGGGCAAGACACTTGCTACGAAGCAGAACACGGCATCATTTACGAGAACCCTTGCCACTCTTCTGGCAACAGGTATTCCGATGATAGATGCGCTCAATATCGTGGCAGGCACGATGAAGAATCTCGTATTCGAAGAAGCAGTATACAAGTGCAGAGAGGCAGTGTCCATGGGTTCGAGTCTTGCGACACCGCTCAAGGAGAACGGAGTATTTCCTCCGCTGGTACACCATATGGTGGGCATCGGAGAGGATACCGGTAATATCGACGGAATGCTCGACAAGGTTGCAGACTATTATGATGAAGAGGTCAAGGAAGCTACAGAGCAGCTCGTAGCTCTAATGGAGCCTATCATGATCCTGATCCTTGCAGCAGTCGTAGGTTCGATCGTATTCTCAATCGTACTTCCGATGGCAGCAATGGTCTCCGCACTCGACAATATCTAAGGAAAGAGCAATGATAGAAACAGTAATAGGATATGTGGTGGTGGTCCTGTTCGGACTCTGTGTAGGCAGTTTTTTAAATGTACTCATATACAGGATTCCGAAGCATGAGGACTTCGTGAAGTCGAGATCACACTGCATGAGTTGTGGACATGAACTCGCATGGTACGATATGTTCCCGGTGTTTTCTTATATTTTTCTCAGAGGAAAATGCAGGTATTGCGGAGCGAAGCTCAGTATCCAGTATCCACTGATAGAAGCGGCTAACGGAGCCCTCTGGGGTCTGTGCTTCTACAGATATGGTTTTTCAATGATGGGAATAGTCACGGCAGGACTTCTGTCAGCGCTTGTCGTGATAGCGGTGATAGATGAGAGGACGATGGAGATACCGTTCGGTCTCAATGTGTTCATCTTCGTACTGGCAGTGATCAAGGTAGCATCCGAGATCATTTCAGTGGTTATGAAAAATAGCACGGTATACGCCTTTGTATACCAGACCTCGGGAGATGAGGTGGACCCGATCCTCAAGTTCATCAGATTCGTGGGTGACAATGATACAGGTCATTTCAGGAGTCTTGTGGACGCACTGATAGGCGGCGAAGGGATCACGGTACTTCATATAGTGGTCACTCATCTGATCGGATTCGTGATAGTGAGCGGAGTCATGCTCCTGCTCATCATCATCTCCAGGGGACACTGGATCGGCGGAGGCGATGCGAAGCTGATGGCGGCAGCTGGTCTGTTCCTCGGGTGGAAGCTCATCATACTGTCGCTGTTCCTCGGATGCATAGTGGGGACAGTGGTACATCTGATCAGGATGAAGGTATCGGGAGCAGACAGACAGCTCGCGATGGGACCGTATCTGGCACTGGGCATCGGAGTCAATGCCCTGTTCGGAGTGGATCTGATTTTTGCGTATGTGAGTGCGCTTGGATAGATAGATATATAGACACAGGAGTGTAAAAGGAGACAAAATGGCATTAACAGTCAATATCCAGCCAGGAGACAGGATCACCCTCGTCTGCCGGACGGTGAAGAAAGGAAAGCACTATTCAGTCAGTGATCATTTCTCTTTCCCGACACCAGTTGGAAGCGTAAGCGATGGAACAATCGCTGATATAGAAGAGTATTCGAAGGCTCTCACCGAGCAGCTCACAAGTCACGGCATGAAGAATGTATCAGACGTCAATTTCTGCATCTCTTCATCGAAGATTGCTACCAGAGAGATCACTCTTCCAAGAGTAAAAGAAAAGCAGATCCAGTCGATGATCAATGCGAATGCGGATGACTATTTCCCGGTGGATATGAGACAGTACAAGCTGACGTATTCACTGCTCGGAGATGATACACCGTCACAGCCACAGCAGCAGAACAAGGCTGAGGGAGATAAGGAAGCTCATCCTGACAAGAAGGCAGAATCGAAGAATATCAGTCTCTCGAAGCAGAAGCCGGCAGGATACAGACTCCTGCTCAAGGCAGCTCCGAAGGAGCTCCTGAATTCATATGTAGCTCTGGCCCAGAAGATGCTGGTGCATATCAAGGTCATGGATTCTTCTGACAATGCACTGCTTCAGACATTTGCGAGTGCACCTATTCAGGGAAGCGTCTGCTACGTGTATATAGCACCGGAGAGAATCGAGTGTACCTTCCTGGCCAACGGGACATATGTGATGCAGAGATCGTTCACCTATGGTGGTGATGAGCTCATCTATCCTGTACTCCAGCAGGAGGGCAAGGGTGAGACAGCATATTACGAAGTCTTTTCAAGGCTCACAAGACCAGGAGTCCAGGGGATTTCACAGGAAGTCTCAGAGCAGCTCCTCGAGAGAGTAGTCTCCTCGATTACGAGAGCCTGCGACTATGTGCATACGACAAAGAACTGGCCTGTAGATGGCATCGTGCTCTGCGGTCCGTGCGCACATCTGCCATACCTGCGTGAGGCCATTCAGGACAGCGCCGGAATAGATACAGCCTTTATGGAGAATATCCAGGAAGTCGCACCTCTTGTAAACGGCAGCTCAGAGATCGCATCATATGTGAGCGTTGCAGGTGCAGTGATCAGGCCTGTGAACCTGATTCCTGATGCATATCTGCTGGCCAGAGGTCAGAAGGGTGCAGGAGGAAAAGATGACTCGTTTGCTACACCAATAGCAATTGCGGTGATCTTTGCAGCAATCGGAGTAGTCATGGGACTCTTCGCCATCCTTCAGTACAACAGCTCACAGAGAGAGCTCGAGGCCATGAAGACAGAGATGGCATCACTCCAGCCGGCAAAGGAAGCATATGAAGCCTATGTGACGTATACGAAGAATTCGGATGGAATCGACGTGATCAAGAACGATGCCGGCGGCAACAGTGCCAAGCTCCGCAAGTTCTTTGAAGAGATAGAGACGAGCATGCCGTCAGACCTTCTGTTCATGTCAGCATCATGTTCGCAGACGAATATCGTGCTCTCATGCCAGACATCGGATGATCTCGACAGCGTGGCAAATGTGATCCATACATTCAGAAGCTTCAAGTCTATCAAAGTGACTGATGTGAGCACTCCGTCGGTATCTGAGCAGACGAGTCAGGCAGGCTCGAAGATGCTCAGCTTCGAGGTGACATGCACCTTTGCAAATGACGGATCAATGGCAGGCAATGAAGCCGCAGGAATTGATACAACTGCACAGACGCAGGGAGCTGCAGATTCAACGAGCAGCTCATCCAGCAGCAGCTCATCCAGCAGCAGCTCATCGAGCAGCACGAGCAGTTCACAGCAGTAGGAAAGTGAGGAGCAGAAGAGATGACAACCAAGCTTTCAAAGAGAGACATAAAGATATTAATAGTACTTGCAGGAGTGCTTATCCTGCTTCTGTGCTACCTTCTGGTATATAAGAATTTCACAGACAAGAAGGAGGCCGCTGATGCTGAGATAGCACAGCTTCAGCCTGAGCTCGACCAGCTGAGACAGTATGAGGCACACAAGCAGGAGTACCTCGAGGGCGCGGAGACTGCCAAGGCAAATATAAGTGCAGTCCTGACGACACTTCCTTCAGATGTGCTGACAGAGGACGAGGTAGTTTTTTCAAAGAACTTCGAGAATGACCTCGGTGTCAATGTGACAGAGGAATCGTTCTCTGATCCTGTGGTCGTAGAGCAGTTCAAGAGCGTGACAGAGGATACTATTGATGATCCGGACGCACAGGTCGATATGACTGTATATAAGAAGCCATTGACGCTTACAATGCAGATGGATTATGATCAGTTCAAGGATGGCATGGACTATATCAGAGATCAGGAGACACTGAAGGGCTTCGATACGATCACGGCTGACTATGATGCCGAGAACCGTGATCTGAGCGTTACGATGTCGGTGAATTCCTACTATGCTACGTATGATGGTGCACCTAAGACTGATCACGAGGTACCTGAGGTAGATACCGGAGTGGCAAATCCATTCGGCACCAGAGAACGCTGATGATAACGGGGAAGGTATGAAGGTGTGGAGGTCTATATGATGAAGGTCAGGAGCGTAAGACAACTGAATAGCTCTTCAGTTCGCAGTAACGGGGGCTTTTCCCTCCTTGAACTGATCATTTCGATCGCAATCCTTGCGATCATCATAGGACCTCTGATGTCAGCATTCGTGGTCTCTTCTCAGTCTGTATCGAAGTCGAAAAGACTCGCAGACCAGAATGCAGCAGCACAGAATGTGTATGAGAAGATACAGGCCGAGCCTGGAGATTATTTCTACAGGTGGGTCCGTGGCAATGACAAGAAGAATACAAAGGTGGATGAGGTATCGGCTGAAGACAAGGAGAAGGGCTATAATGACCTTCTGAAATATTTCGGCACATCTGCTGATCCATCAATGGTTCCTACCACTACTCTTCTGCAGAACAGCTGGGACGGAACGAATAAGAAGGACAATCATGGTGATGTAGTCTATCTGTCACTTCCGAATATCTATCAGAACGGTGCACTGAAGTATTCAGCTGCAGTGACTCTTCAGGCCGGTACAGGAAATAAACCTACAGGCACGGAGACCACAGCTGACCTGGGTCAGATACTGTCTGATATGAATGAGAAGCCACGCACACAGCCGATGGTCTTTGATAATATCTTTGTCCAGCCAACAGATGCCAGCATAGATCCTGATAAGCTTGCTGAGGCAGCAGTAACGAGCAGAGGTGGTATGATCGTAAGCAAGAAGCGAACCATATACGTACATTTTACTACATCTGTTTCGATCTCTAAAGATGGTGCAATGGGCACTACTGATACAACTACCTACGTACAGCCGGTAGTATGCTACTGCTATGATATTACATATACCTCAGCAGATGGAAAGAGAGTCCGTCTCTATTCAGTTCCGGATTACAATTCATCAGATAATTCCATTACAGGATTTAATACCTATGAAGACGTCGATGGTATTCGGATTCGGAGAGATGATGTTTCAGTAGGATATATTGATTCTTCCTTTTCAAGAATAAAGTATAAGTATACTGACACCAATGGCAAGGTGAAGACAGATCCTATCAATTTCTATCTGTGCTTCCAGCCATATTATGGTTCTAAATCAAATATAAAGGACAATATTGTTATCGACAATATAGAAAGACTCAAGGGTGACGTATATCTTGTGAAACAGAATGGGGATGACTCTGAACCATATTCAGGTGTTGTCAGACTTGTAGAAAATCATCCAGATAATAAAACAAAATTTGATTTTAATATTCATACTAATATGGGACTTAAGAAAGATATGGAGACACCTATAGCATCAGGAAAGATTGATTTCAGAAAATTCTATGATGTAGATAATAAGAAACTCGGTGATTTTTACGGAGCCCGTAGTGCATCTGATCCTGATATATGGTATGTGGACGGAAGCAGGGATGTGAGTTTCAGGAATCTAATCAACAAAAATGCCGAAGAGCATATATACAGCGTTACCATACGAATATATGACAGTCTGCAGCTTCGGACTGGTACTACTTATAACTGGAAAAACGGATATTACTATGACTCATCAGTTGCTATTGAACCGAGATATACGCTGACCGGTATCAAGCGCGGATAAACAGGTGGTGCGATTATGGCAGATATGAAACGGGAAAAGAAAAAAGGCAGACTTACTTCATTGCTTCGTGGAAATAACGGCGGGAACTCTCTGGTTCTTGTCGTTGTTGTCATGTTAGTGGTACTTCTCCTGGGGCTCGGAATTCTTTACTCCAGCTATACAGCAGTAGTGCTAAGGTTCAGTCAGAGAAAGAGCGAAAAGACCTTCACCTCAGCAGAGACCGGGATGGATCTGATACGTGAAGGTCTTTCAGAAGTAAATTCCGATGCAGTTGCCGCAGGTTACAAGGCACTGCTTTCGAGCTTCAGCAAGGATCAGCTTGCAAATAAGGCGACCTTTGCAGATGCATATCTCAGTGAGATTGTAAGATCCGGAAAGGCTGATAGTGGAAAGATTCTCTTTCCAGAGGCAGATACAAGTCTCAAGGGAAAAGTCAAGCCGACAAAGTACAGCGTTGCTGCACTCGACGCTTTTCTTAAGGGCAGATCAAAGGGGGATTATTCTCTTACGGCCGTAGTAGACGGAAGTGAGTCAGCTGATACCGGTTCGGTCTATGTAACAAAGGATAATGATCTGATACTCCGTGGAGTAAGACTCAGATACAAGAAGAATGGCTATGAAGAGCAGATCACTACGGATTTTCGCATGTCTGTCCCTGCAGCGTCCATCAGTTCTAAGTACATCGGATTCAATGATGCCTTAAAGGACTACAATTTCATCGCAGATCAGGGCCTTTCAATCTATCGATATGGAGAGACGGGGCATAATCCTCACAGCAGTACTTTTGAAGGCAGCGGATATGCAGGAAGTGCGACCATTGGAGTCGGGTCTATCATTGTAAATGAGAACCAGACCCTCATTATCGGCCGTACCCGCGAGGTAACAGGGATAAATTCTGATGGTACAGTTGAAGTAAAAAAACGTGGATCAGAAGACAGCAGGACGTCAGGAGATATTACATTTGTTAACTCGGATGCTAGTGAGAGCACTGCTTCGTCTTTTGGTGGAAAGATTGAGGTCAAGAAGGGTGCGACTCTCTGGGCGAACAATATCAGCCTTAACAAGGGATCTGTCCTGAACGCAGATGATAATTCCCATATCTATATAAGAAATGATCTGAATTTTGAGACAGGAGGTACTGCAACTCTAAGAGGAAACTACTACGGTTTCGGAAGCGGTATTGATCTGTATGGCAATCCAAGTGCCTCTCCACTGGATTCAAGCTCCATCATCTTTAACAGGAAGGGAACCCTTGATATCAGTGGCATCTCAAGTCTGACAATTGCCGGGAAGAGTTTCGTTACAGAGTCATCGACCTCCTCTGCAAAGAACTCAGGAATGGGCTCATCGATAACGACACGTTCGGAGCAGCTGGCTTATCTTGTTCCTGACAGCTTCTTTAATACAGATGAAAGCAGCACTGGTGATTCCTATTCGAATCCAAGGATAATTCCTGCCTCTGAAGATCCTTCTGATGAGTCAAACAATGTTGATAATGATAAGGCTCTTAATTCAATAAGCGATTCAGTCTTTACAAAGAAGAACGGCTTCCTGCCAAAGCCTCTGTCGGACTATGGAATAAAAAGTAAGTCTGACATCAAGGTGCTGACTTATAATGTGCCGGGAAACGCAAGCCAGTGTGTAAGATATTATTTCCTGAGCTTTAATAATCAGGATGATGCTAATAAATACTTCAAGGACTTCTTTGACAATAATAAGGAGACAGTGAACAGTTATATCGAGGGATATGCCTCTCTTATAGGCTTTGATCAAAAGGGAGCTGCAGTAAGGACTGATGGAACCACGATTGAGGGAAAGTCTGGCAGCTACAGAGTAACCGGCGGAGGAACGTCTCCTTCCGATGAGGCGGCATCATATAACGAAAGTTACAGGAAGCTCTCAGAGACTCTTACGACCACCTCTGAAGGCGAATCTACTCCATTCTACAGCTTTATCAATGTAAAAAAGCTTCATGAACTCTGTCAAAGTGACAGAACTAAACCTGTCACCGTAAAGCTCAATAAGCCTGTATATTATGATAATAATAAGAATGAGGTTAAGGTACAGGCTTTCTGGGGTGATCTGCATATTGGTTCTGGTTCTATTGTTCAAACATATGGCAGAGATAATTATCCAGCAGCACCTGGATATTCCAATGGTTGCAATGCATACGTGGTAGATGGGAATGTACGTCTCTCCGGCAACTTCGAAGGGATAATCCTTTGTTCGGGGAAACTTGAGATCGGTCAGTCGGATGTGAAGATCGAAAACCTTGGTGTCAAGGCTCTGAAGGAAACGGATCTCTGGGCAGGATTCCATGGCAGCACAGATGCATCTGAGACATCCAAATGGAGGGACGTGACCTATGAGAACTGGAAGAAAGACTGATAAGGGCTTTACCCTGATAGAGATCGTGGTTGTGGTCGCTATCATGGGTATACTGACAGGAGTGATCATCGCTTCAATAAACCCTATTCAGGCTACAGCAGCGAAAAAGGCAGCGGTAAATACCAGAGATGCACTGCTTACAGGTAAGCAGTACTGCATGACACGAGGTAATAACGGCACTTATATGGTTCTTACCAGAGGTGATGATCTGACTGCTGATTTCTATGTCAATAATAAGCTTGCCGATACAAGAACCATCTCGACAAGAAAGGTAAGTGTTACCTTTAATAACGGGACACGCAACCTGACTGGAGATA
This sequence comes from Lachnospiraceae bacterium, assembly GCA_029338735.1. GTDB lineage: Bacteria > Bacillota > Clostridia > Lachnospirales > Lachnospiraceae > Weimeria. Next base: position 46,075 of record JAQYAY010000039.1, read on the forward strand.
AGCTTTTCGTTTCCTTCGACAAAGGAAGCGGGGCACCCGAGATATTTAGCACAGCCGATTCTTATCGATCGGTCGTAAAGTCCGGTGATCCGAATTCGAGAGTAATAACGATCGTTGCGGGAGGCTCAACCTACGAGGTGAGCATATCCGGTCTCACCGGCAGAGTGGATATGGTAAGGAAATAAACGGAGGCAACTATGAATACAGGGTCAGGAAAAGAATCTTTTGACAACAGGGGTTTCACTCTTCTTGAGCTGATCATCTCAATGGCGATAATGGCCATCATCATTCTGATCTGCGGACAGTTCATGGTCACCTCTGCCAATACCTATTCCACTCTCCAGAGAAGCGTAAGCCTATCTCAGGCATCAAAGCAGGTGAGCGAGCAGATGTCAGAAAACTCCTTAGACAGCTCTGCAGCGGTAGTGGGAGGTACAGTGAGTGGTGACAGGATAACCTTTGATGGGAAATCACCCGTATATTTTGTTGAATATACAGGAAAGTACCAGGCAGCTTCGTCTACTCATTATAATACGACTGAAGCCTATGATCCAAATGGTAATCTCTACATCATCAGAGCCTATAAGTATGACGATGCTACAAAGACACTATTATACGGACAGACGACGTCTCCTATGACACTTGAACAGGCTTATGCAGCATCAGTGTCTGTGTCTGGATTTTCGCTTAAATATGAGACATTATGCGAAAACTTTGATGACAATGGTTTTTCAGCTTATCTTGAGGTATCGAAACGAGCTTCCGATATTTTGGAAGATGAGCCTCAGATAGTATATGCTGATAGATTTTCCATGAGTCTTTCCCTGAAAAAGAGGGATAAAAAGTTTAAGAGTGTAACAGATACGACCTTCAGAGGAAGAACGGTCTGGACAGAAAACTTCAAGCAACTTAGTACTAAACCATATTTGGAGGAAGTCAATGAAAGGTAAGTCAGTAAAACGGATAATCTTAAAACGTGTGCTGCCGACAGTACTTGCAGCCTCCATGATAGCAACAGCAGCAGAGTGGAGAAACCTTAGAATGATGAGGGCAAAGGCAGCGACCTCCCTCCCTGGTATAGAAAATATCATAAGCTCTCTCATTGGGCCATCAGGAAGCTACAATATCCTTGAGGTGGCACCAGAAGGAAAGGGTGAGTTCGGATACTATGTAGCCGGTCAGGAGCCTGTTAAGTTTGAGGATACTCTAAAAGAAAATACCAGTATCGACGATAGAAAAAAATGGGCCAATGAATATCTGAAAGGCCTTGAGGACAAGGGTATACTCTCGTCTGATGGCAATGCTCCTCTTACTTCTCTGACAAATGAATCTGATGATCTTTATACAGAGTATTATCCGTGGGAAGACCTTCCGACAGGTGACTATTCTACTCTGTCTCTGGGAAGCGACGAGTCCATGAAAGCAAATGGTACTCCTGTGGAGACTGAGGGTGGAGCCTTTTCTGTAGATTCATCCTCATTTCTGTTCAATAAGAGCGGGGGAGACTATGTTCAGAACATAAGCTTCTCCAATCCTTTAGATTCTCTTAGCTCGCAGTTCGCGAATGATTCTGATTTTGCCTCAAGAAAGAGCAGCTATGTCTTTTATAAGCCTGATTTTGTATCTGTCAGCAAAAAGGATGTAAATCAGATAGACAGAACAAAGGATAGCTCCTATTTCCATTTCTCGGCTGAAGAAAATCTGCCTCTCTACAGTCTCTCTGATGATGGAAAGCAGGTCTTTGATCAGGCTGCTTCTGAGGACAGGGAGTTCAAGGTCGGCAACCAGTATTTTGCAATAGAGACTATTAGAGAAGTAAAGACAGGATCCGATATAGAGGGATCTCTAACTGATCTTGAACAGGCTGGCTGGTATGCTGCCCAGATAGATACTGTAAAGGGCTTTACCAAGGCAGGTTCTGGACAGAGAGGATATTTCAATCTGGATCTTTCCTCATTTAAGTATGTGGGAAAAGGAAACGGAAACTATGACCTTACCGGTGCTTCTCCTGATAAGGGTGGTAAATACACGATAATCTATGATCAGATCAGATACAAGGGAGGATATACCAACAACAACTGGTTTGCAAAGAAGATCCTCGACTGCTCAGAAACTTCTGATATAGATGCTATAAGCAGCAGGATAAATGTGACAGTTGTATCCCCTTTATCGGTACCGGCTGATCTCAGCTCATATGGTCTTGTGGTCATATCCTCGGATGGCACGGACATTGGCCTTTCTACTGATGCAAAGGCAACTCTTGCTGAATATGCAAATAAAAAGGGAGCCCTTCTTATAGACAGCAGGGCTATTCCTGATAATAATTTCCTTACTTCAGCCGGAGTTTCATCAGATAAGATAAGCGGAAGCTATCAAAACGGATATGTCGATAAGAACGTATATCTGGTAAGGACAGGCCAGAACGAGAGAAAGGGGCTTGTCACATCTGATCTTACTAAAAAGTATGACGATAATGACTATAAGGATTCAGGCTCAGCCTTCAATGATGTCTATCAGAACATAGAGGAGGAGAACTTCCTTCGTAAGCAGAAGAACAGGAATACCTCTGACCTTTTATCTGAGGATGTATCCATGGCCTCATGCATCCAATATATCATTAGCTATAATGTATCTACAGTCAGGAATAAGAAGACAAAGGTCAGGATCCTTGACATAGAGCCGGAGGAGACGTCTGAGATAACTGATAAGAATGGAAAGCTTAATGATAAACTGAGAAAGAACTGGTTTGGAGACTCCTTCAATCCAGATGCCATTACGGTTACAACCATGTCCACAAGAAAGCTTGTCGGAAAGACAGAGGACATATCTGAAAACTATGATCTGGTATATGTAGGTAAAGGTACTGTTCGTAAACCTAAATATTTTGATACGGCAATGGATGGCCTTTATTACTATAATATAGGTGATTATTCATACATAGACCAGAATAACCGTGTGAATATTGATGGTAATTTTGGAGCTGCTACAGCGACTATCGGTATGAACGTGACCGACTATCAGCAATGGACCGGAAGTGCCCAGTACCGCAGATCGGGAAATGATATCACGCCAAGAAAGCTTAAGGAGCTTCAGACCTTTGTAAGGGCTGGACATCCTGTGATCATATCAGATGATCTGATGCAGGATACGAGTCAGATATCTGTTGGCTTTTCTGATATCAGTCTCGACACATCGACTGGCCAGGCCTTACTAAAAGTCACTCCTATTGTAAAAAATTTCGGAAAGGAAGAGGTGAAGTACAGTTATCAGTGGTATAAGGGTACAGTTGTAAATAATTATCATAACAAAAAATCATACGTTGATTTTAAAACTATAGATGGAGCGGTATCCGACAGCTATCTGATACCATCAGCTGATCAGAATAAGTGGTCTTATCCTGCATACTACTGTAAGATAACAGGCGTTTCTGTAGCTGGAAAGAAATTTGATATCATGGGCAATAATGCACCTGTAAGCAAGATTATAGCTCCGTCTGATTTTTCAGCGACCTATTATGCATCTGATAGTGGAAGCGGGTCATATTTTATAAAGGATGATGGAAACAGGGCTTATCCAGAACAGAACTTTTTTTATGAAGAAGGAAGCCATAAAATAATACCGCCATACTATGTCAATAATGATTTGAGCTGGTACGTCAAGGATTATGACTACTACTGGCAGGATGTAAATGATCCGTCAATAGTGGTGAAGGGTGCGACAGCTGATATCAGCAGCTGGAAGAATGGCTCAGTTATCCAGGCCTTTGCAAAGGATAAGAACAGTGGTGAGATAAGGTTTGCCTCCAATAAATGGAAGGTGACATCATCTGTTACTGCTAGCACTACTATTTCGGATAATTCTAGTAAAAACGGAAGGACTGGTGCTTATCCTTTGAATCTGGGACAGACCAAAGCTGCCTCGATAAGTACCATACATGTTGATTATTTTTCGAAGCTTTATAGCTTCCTGACTGAGGCAATAGGCTATGATAATGTATGGCAGTCAAAGAAGGTCACACCTGTTACTGTTTCAAGATATGTAAATATTTCGTCTCCTGAGATAGAGATCGTAAAAGCGCCGGAATCCTATGATGGGAATGGC
>JAQYAY010000040.1 GCA_029338735.1 Lachnospiraceae bacterium
AATTTTTATGCTATAATCGACAGGCAACGTTTGGAGAAGTACCCAAGAGGCTGAAGGGACTGGTTTCGAAAACCAGCAGACGTGCAAGCGTGCGAGGGTTCGAACCCCTCCTTCTCCGCCATAACACAGAAACCGCCCGGCTGTTAATGCTGAGCGGTTTTTCAAGCCAAATCCATGAGAGTTACAGCTTCATTCGTGCCACGGGATACTGTTTCTCAAAAAACGTGGATTGATCTTTTAGATCACAATTTAAAGGTAGGATGATATTGCGGTTGTCACGGTCCCTGCACCAAAGGATCATGCAGTCCCACCCATTGATTGATCCAATGGTGAAAGGTGTACTGCTTATCAAACCTGGTTCAACATTTCATATATAGCCTGGCTCCAAAGTGTTTTTCGCAGCATGCATAAACCTGCATCACGATCAGTTGATAGACTTGATGGAAATGATGAAGAAGAAAAAGATAACTCGGTATTCTCTTTGGAATCATGCATCGGTAGCCTGACACCGGGCTCATGGAAATGAATGATTCCGGTTCCCCAAACCCTGATCACTGACAACCCTTAAGTTTTTCACCTGTATTCTCATGAGGATGGCGATATTTATCCGATGATATGGATCATAAGCAGTTGAAGAAAGTCGTGGTTTTCAACAAATCGCATTTCTCTGACCGGGCGTAACGTAACGACCGAACAACCGCATCTTCGAAAGGAGATCTTTTTCTATTGTTCTGTATTTCATTTTTCTGCTCATTTCTTCTGCGGCGTAGAAAAGGCAGTCCGCACCGGACTGCCTTATTCATCATTCACAAATACCTGTTGCAGGAACATCCTTCCGGGTCACAGATCCATCCGCATTTGCCCAGATCTTATTACCCCAGCGATCATATACATTTCCCCTGGCATCTCTGGTAAACGGGCTGCCATCATCATAGCCTGCGGCTGACGATACCTTCGAAGAACTCTTGGATTCATTACTGGAGATCTTCTTTTTCGCTAGCACGAAAGAAGAGAAACGGTCCGTATAGGCAACAGCCTTGCCATCCGATAATACTTCAACAGGGATCTCATCTACCTGCCTGTTGTGTTCGCGAAGCACAACGTATTTCTCATCCGAAGCAAGATCTTCAGAAGGAAGGTCAAAAACCAGCGCTGCTTCATAAGGAAGCTCTGAAACTGAGACGTCGCCACGTTTGACATTCTCATAGGACTTGGAAAGAGTAACATTAAAGCCAACGTCTGTAGCTGTTAATGAAGAAGAGTCTACCCGCCTGGAAACAATACCCTGTGCTGTACTTTCATCCAATTTATCAATCTTCTGGTTCACCGTAATGGAAACCTTCGAATTTGAAGAATCGGCAGACTGATCTGAAGAATTGGCAGAATACGCATAATTGATATCAGTGAGATCCGGCTCAACAGTTCCATCCTGGTTTCTCTTATTGCTGGTGGTGAGAGACGCCGCAACTGCGCCATCAATGTCAACTATATCCTTCGCTTCTCCGGTCTTGGAAGTAGATACCTTAACATTCTTCAGTCCGCCATTAAATTCGCCGGAATTACCGTCTGTTGTAATGCTGTAGCCATCCAGTTTCTTCAACGCATCAAACTTACTATCTGCAGCGACGGCAGATTCAGGATCTCCGCTGCGGGCAGCCTGAGCCAGAATCAGAGGATTGATTGACTGACTGTAATTCGAAAGGCCCGTCATTCCGTAATAGGAATCAATCAACCGGAAATAATAGCTCTTATTCAGATCTCTATCTTTATCAAGACCAAGCTCATCGTAATCGGCTGATACCAGGACATAACGCTTAGTAGGATCATTTGGATCGTTTTGTATATTCCACTTCTTAGCATCATAATATTTATAGAACGCATTGCCGTCCCCATTGGGAACCTTCTTATCTTCTATCGTACCGTAAATCTTTGTATATCCTTCAAAGGCCTTAGGATACTTTTCCTTATCAAGGACATCTAGAAGCCCATTATCTTTATCGCTGAGAACTGCGATTCTGAAGCCGTCCCCAACCACGGAAATCTGTACATTTTCCGGCATTGTTCTGAAGGGATTGTCTTTGGAAAGCTTGCAAGGAATAGTTACGTTAGCATATTGATCATCTGTTGACAATATCAGGTCCTTTTTTTCTTTCCCTGCTTCATTCTCATCAATTGCAAAAGAAGAAATCAGATTTGTAGCAGGGACAAGCAAAACATACTTATCTCCTTCCAATTTGGGCGGTTGTTTTTCCAGCCCAGCACCATGGCGATCCATTTCAAGACCGTTGATTGAAGAAAGATATTTTTCTGCTTCCGGCGTATGATCAGCTGTGATTTTCAGTTGCCAAGCATCCGCCTCGCCAAGCTGTTCTGCAGTCAGATGAATCGAGTTCACATCAATGACTGTAACCCCTGCTTTCAGTACTACATTGTAATTAATATCTACATCAGAATAATCCATCACATGAAGAGTTCCACGGACGAATGTTGTTCCGGCAGGAAGGTGAAGCTTTTTATTGATATGGCTGGTAGGCACATAAACACGTGTTGTAAGCCCATTAGAATCTTGAATCTTCTCTAAAGGGTTTGTATCATCCCACCAGTAAGGAAACCAGCCGCCTGGGCCCTGAATTTTCGTATATAGCTCCAGCTGACTGTAATAGTAATAATAATTTCTTCCCGAAGGATGTTCCTCCTTCTTAAATGCTGTTTCATAGAAATGATTCAGATAAGCACTGCAGGTATTAGCATTAGCATTATTTGTTTGATCACAGGTTACATAAATACCATTTTGATCAGCGTCCACCTTCACACCATAAGGAACCTGCTTCTTAACATTCATGTCTTCAGGAATTGTTATCTTACCAAGATCATACTTTCTATTGCCATTGCCACGATAGCTCAAAGTCATCTCATAGTCATCTTGGGGAATGGAAATGCCGCTGTACTTTAAGGTCGTGTCTGAAATGATAATGAAATCCTTATTCTCAGAAAGCTCGTAATCAAGCAGCCGGCCTCCTGTTAACCATTCCCCATTAAGCTTAAAAATATTTAAGTCTAGAGAGGAATCATTAGAAAGCTGGCCAAACAGATCATCTGTGCAGGTGATTTTCATGGTCCCATTGCTATTGTCATAGGAAATCGAGCATGCGGTCCGCGGCGGCATTGCCTCAGACTCAGACTCTTCAGAAACATACTGATAGGTTCCTGCATCGATTTCCGACCGACCAACGTTGCCATAACTTAAAGGAGGTACGTTCTGAAGCTCAATAGTCAATGACGACGGATCTGACGTCACAGTCTGCTCAGCAATCTGATACTCTTTTTTCTATTATGAAATCAGGAAGAATCCAGTCCTGATTGAGCTGTCATTAGTATATGAATCTACAATTGTAAGGTCAGGATTACCTGGGTGTATTCCTGGCCTTTCCTGCGTATAGGCATATACCGGAAAGGTCTGGGTAAAAGTAAGGACGCCGCTCTTTTTAAGCTATCGAACGATAAGCTAGTCACTAAAAACGTCCTGCTTCCCTTTTGTGATATAGCCAGCTTAATCAAAATGTGCAGCCGGAAGTATTCAGGCATGCCGTATCTAATCCAGAAAAATCAGCTGTCGCAAAGGTTCAGGGAAGCTTTACCGCAGACATTTATGCCAG
>JAQYAY010000041.1 GCA_029338735.1 Lachnospiraceae bacterium
TTCACCATCTACTCCTTACACTGTAAATGACGAGGGTAAGGGTGTTGCATGGTCCAACTCACTGTTTGAGGATGCTGCAGAGTTCGGTTATGGTATGCTTCTTGCTCAGAGAGCTATCCGTGACAGATTAAAGAGACAGCTCGATGACATGAACGCCACAGGCTCTCTTGCAGACGCTATCAAGGAGTGGAACGATACATTCGCAAGCGGAATCCTTAACGGACCTGCTACCGATAAGCTTGTAGCTGAGCTTGAGAAGGACGGAAGCGAGGCTGCAAAGGCAGTTCTTGCTGAGAAGGATTTCCTTTCCAAGAAGTCACAGTGGATCTTCGGTGGTGACGGATGGGCTTATGATATCGGATACGGCGGACTCGATCATGTTATCGCTTCCGGCAAGGATATCAATATCATGGTTTACGACACCGAGGTTTATTCAAATACAGGTGGTCAGTCTTCTAAGTCTACTCCTTGCGGAGCTACAGCACAGTTCGCTGCAGGCGGTAAGGAGACCAAGAAGAAGGATCTTGCAGGCATGGCTATGTCTTATGGTTATGTATATGTAGCTCAGATCGCTATGGGCGCAAATATGGCTCAGGCTGTCAAGGCTATTGCAGAGGCTGAGGCTTATCCAGGTCCTTCAGTAATCATCGCTTATGCTCCATGTATCAACCATGGTATCAAGAAGGGCATGAGCAAGGCTATGACAGAGGAGAAGCTTGCAGTAGAGTCAGGTTACTGGTTCAACTTCCGATTCAACCCACAGCTTGCCAAGGAAGGTAAGGATGCATTCTCACTCGATTCTAAGGCACCAACAGGCAGCTATCAGGATTTCCTGAAGGGCGAGAACAGATATGCAGCACTTGCCAAGTTCAATCCTAATAAGGCAGCCAAGCTCTTCGCTGAGTCAGAGGAAGAGTCAAAAGAGCATTATAAGTACCTTACAAAGATGGTTGATCTTTATAAGGCTGAATAATACCTTTTATAAAAGCTCATTCAGGGCGGCACCAGAGATGGTGCCGTTCTTTTTTTATATTAAAATTCTATTGCACTTAATTTTGTGAAATGTTAAAATAAATAGAGTTGCATAAAGCAGTAATAAGAACGCTGGAGTATATATGAGTTTTTTTAAAAAAGTAAATGACACCGAGGACACATCTGCGAATACAGGGTCTGATGACAAGAGTCCTTCATATGCTGATGTGAATTCTGAGATTTCAGATCTTGATTCTCTTCTTGACAAGGTACTCGCCGAGAAAAAGGCTGAGAGACCTGCGAAGCCTGCTGAGGGTGAGATCCGCAGTGTCAAGGCAGCTGATCTGCTGAAAGGATCCGGTTCATCTCAGGAGGCTGAAGAGACAGAGCCTGAGACTGAGACAGAAGATAATGAGGATTTCTCTACACCTGCTTGTGATAGTCTGACAGAGAATGAGTCGAAGGATGAGGATGATACATTTTCTACAGACGAGACCTACAGTGCGCTTTTAGAGCATGAGGCTGAAAAGAGCAATCAGGATGTGTCACCTGCAGAGGAACTCACCAGGAAGAATGATGGTGAATCGGCAACAGATCTTCTTGGAGATGATGAGAAGGTGACTGATTCGGCAGCAAGTATTCTGGCTGATGAGACACCATATGAGTCTTCAGCAGATGATATACTGGCGAGCAATGATGATCATCGTTCTGATGATTTTTCAGACGCTGAGACGGATTCATATGACTCCGATTATTCTGATTATAGCAGTGCGGCAGATGACACTGACTTTACAGCTCCTGCATCTTCAGATAGTACAGAGGATGCGCTTCTGGTACAGATTGACGCATTCAGGGACAAGGCTGTCAGACTTTCAGGCCTTATAAATGCCAATCAGAAGAAGGTCATGTCTCTTGAGGCTGAGGTGAAGAAGAAGGAAGGTCAGATCTCTGATAAGGAGAGACAGATTGCTTCACTTCAGAAAGAGCTTTCTAAGAAGCAGAAAGAGGCTGACGCTCTTGTTACTACAGTAGAGTCTCAGGTTGACCGAATGCTCGTCTCCGTGAAGAGGGAGATGTCATCACTTAATGCTGATATTTCTGACAAGATGTCCAGAGAGAATAAGGAAGAGTCTGCAAAGATTGCAGGTGTAATGGACAAGGTCAATTCTTCAGTTCTTGAGATCAAGGAATATCTGGCTCATTTACAGGATGATATCAGTCTTTCAGATGTGAAGGAAGAGCTGTCAGAGAAGATTCATTCTGAGAATGTCAAGGTCTACAGGAATATTCAGGATACGATGAAGGAAATGGATCACAGCGAGCAGCTGGACATTTCTATGGATGAAAAATACAGATCTTTAAAGCATCGTTCCATTTTTATGCTTATTGTGCTTATTGTGAACTTAGGTATCTCGGCAGTCATGCTTCTTATGAGGATGGGCATAGTGCCGGAGAATATTCTGAGTCTTTTAGGATTATAATTTTCAATGGAAAAATTAAAAAGAAAACGTCCTGTCTGGGTGATTGGTCACAAGAACCCGGACACGGACTCAATCTGTGCGGCTATTGCATATGCTAATCTCAAAAATCAGACTGAGGATGGAGATTTCGTTCCCAAGAAGGCAGGTCCGATAAATGAGGAAACCAGATATGTGCTGGATACTTTTCATGTGACTGAGCCTGAGACTGTGCGCAATGTCGGAACACAGATCAAGGATATGGATTATAGAAGGACAGAGGGAGTCGATGAACACCTGTCTCTGAAGAAGGCCTGGGGCCTCATGAGACAGCTCGATGTAGTGACTCTTCCTGTCGTGAAGCCGGATGGCAGATTAGAGGGCGTTATCGTAAATGGCGATATCGCCTATTCTTATATGGACGTGTATGACAACCGCGAGCTAGGTCGTGCAAGGACTCAGTACAAGAATATCATTGAGACACTGAACGGTCATCTGGTCTGTGGCAATGAGCATGCATATTTCAACCATGGCAAGGTTGTTGTGGCGTCTGGTGATGTGAAGACTATCCGTAATGAGGTAGATGGTGACGATCTTGTAATTATTGGAAATGTTGTGAGCCGCCAGAAGGCTGTACTTGAAGAGATTCCTGGATGCATGATAGTCACAGGTGTCAAGTCTCTTGATCCGGAGGTCATAAAGACTGCTGAGGCTATTGACTGCGTTCTGATCACGACTGAGTACGACAGTTTTACGACTGCACGACTCATCAATCAGAGCATACCGATCAGATACTTCATGACAAAGGATGACCTGATCACTTTTGATGAATCAGAATATCTCGATGATGTGACTAAGGTCATTGGCAAGGTCCGTCACCGTGATTTCCCGATTCTTGATGACAATCAGAGATACGTGGGTATGTTTTCCAGACGTAATCTCCTCAATCCTGAGAAGAAGAGGGTGATCCTGGTAGATCATAATGAGAAGAGTCAGGCTGTTGATGGGATCAATGAAGCAGAAATCCTTGAAATAGTTGATCATCACAAGATAGGATCACTCGAGACGATATCGCCTATATATTTTACAAATAAGCCTCTTGGCTGCTGCTCCACGATTATATATGGCATGTATCAGGATAGAAAGGTCAAGGTCAATCCGCAGATGGCAGGACTCATGCTTTCTGCCATTCTTTCAGATACACTGCTTTTTAAGTCACCGACGTGTACTGATACTGACAGGGCAGCTGCAGAAGAGCTGGCCAGGATCGCAGGAGTTGACATAGAAAAGCATGCCATGGCAATGTTTGAGGCAGGCAGCAATTTCTCAAGCAAGACAACTGCTGAGATATTCTATCAGGATTTCAAGACTTTCAGTCAGGGTGATATAGACTTCGGTGTGTCACAGATTTCGGCTGTGACAGACAAGCAGCTGAACAGCATCAGGAAGAGTCTTGGTGACTATATGGAGAAGGTCCTTGCAGACCGCAACTTAAAGCAGGTCTATGTGCTTCTTACCAATATTCTAGATCAGTCATCACGCCTGATCTGTGCCGGGCAGGACGCAGAAGAGACCGCCCGCAGTGCCTTTTCTGGCAAGCCGGTACTCGAGGATGGCAATGGTCGCTTCATCCTGCTCCCGGGCGTTGTATCCCGCAAGAAACAGGTGATCCCGGCCCTGATCTCCGCGATGGAAGAACAGTAAGACAGAAAAAGACAGGGGACAAGGGGACGGTTCTGCTGTCTTTTTAATTAAATTGTTTTAGCTAAAAAAACAGCAGAACCGTCCCCTTGTCTTGCGATGGAGGAGCAATGAGTCAGGATACAGTCATTCCGTGGTTTCATATTCATAAGACCGCGGATACGTCAATATTTCTGTGTGAAAAAAATGAAATTTCTGAACAGGCAGTTGAAGAGACAGAGCCGATGATGAAGCCATACCGGAACCGCAGTACGACGTGGGATTATAGATCGGCCTCAGCACTCATATATGAGGCATTCCGTCTGCATGGTTTACCGCTGGAACTCTATATGGAAGCAGATTCTGGTCGACCGTACATAGCAGATGGCAGAGGCGATATCTCAGTAAGTCATAGCGGTCACTACACAGTAGTCGCAATAACAACCAATCCTGAACTGTCAATAGGGATAGATATAGAAGAAATAGAAAGAGCAAGAAAAAGAAATATACCTGGAATCGCGAAGCGCTTTTTCCCGGAGAAGGAATTTATCCGGGTTCGGGACTCAGAGGATCCGACAATTGAATTCCTAAACCTCTGGACACAGAAGGAGGCCAGGATGAAGGCACTGCGGGTTCCACTGGCGCAGACACTGAGAGAAAATGGAACTGAATCAGCTGCGCCTGCAGGATATTTTCACAATAAGGAAGATTTCATGTATATGGCATCAAAAAATTATGTGATGACAACGTGTTTTTTCACTATAGATAAAAAACAGTGAGTGTGGCATCAGGTTTTAAGGAGCTGGGTATGCATTTTTTCACAATACGAATGATCATGAAATAAAAGGCATCTATTTTTTGATGTTGCTGATCAGAAATATGACGTATTGTGAAAATAGACAGAAATTACTTTAAAAAATTGACGCCAGAATGGAAAAATCGAGCGTATTGTGAAAATAGACAGAGTTTACTTTAAAAAATTGATGCCAGAATGGAAAAACCGAGCGTATTGTGAAAACTTTTGAGGCCAAAACAATAGTAAATATTAAAGTTGAATTAAATTCATCACCTACTTGAAAAAAACTCTTGACATCATACAAAAGAGTGCTAGAATGTAAACAACTTACAGAAAGGAAAGAGAAATGCAGAAAGTATTATCAATCCTCGTAGAGAACACGCCGGGACTTCTAAGTCATGTATCCGGACTTTTCTCAAGAAGAGGATACAATATAGATTCATTCTCCTCGGGAGTCACAGCTGATCCGAGATATACTAGGATCACAATAGTGACACACGGAGATGATATGATACTCGAGCAGATCGAGAAGCAGGTCGCAAAGCTCTGTGACGTGGTCGATGTGAAGACACTTGATCCGAAGGATTCAGTCACAAGAGAGCTGATGCTTGTAAAGATTTCAGCTAGAGATACTGACAGGCAGTCGGTGCTTTCCATCTGTGAGATATTCCATGGCAAATGCGTTGATGTGACGAAGGATTCAATGGTCATCGAGGTCACAGGCAGGGCAGGCAAGCTCGACAGTTTCCTTGATATGCTTGAGGACTATGAGATACTAGAGCTGGCACGTACCGGACTCACGGGACTCACCCGTGGCACGAGGGACGTAGTCATGATAGATGAGGATGGTCAGAGGCGTTCACTTTAGCCTCTTCCACATATATTAATCAATCTTTTTAAGGAGGACTTTTTTATGTCAGAAGCAAAGATCTTTTACCAGCAGGACTGTGATATGTCATACCTTCAGGGCAAGAAGATAGCTATCATCGGCTACGGCAGCCAGGGACATGCTCATGCCTTAAACCTCAAGGATTCAGGATGCGATGTAGTAGTAGGTCTCTATGAAGGATCCAAGTCAAAGGAGAAGGCTGAGAAGCAGGGACTCAGGGTTCTTACAACTCCGGAAGCTGCTAAGTGGGCAGACATCATCATGATCCTGACTCCGGATGAGAAACAGGCTGACATGTATAAGCAGGATATCGAGCCGAACCTCGAGGCCGGAAATATGCTGATGTTCGCACATGGATTCAATATCCATTACAGCTGTATCGTTCCACCAGCAGATGTAGATGTAGCAATGATCGCTCCTAAGGCACCAGGACATACAGTACGTTCTGAGTATCAGGCAGGAAAGGGAACACCTTGCCTCATCGCTGTACAGCAGGATGCTACTGGTAAGGCATGGGATATCGCAAGAGCATATGGTGCAGGAATCGGCGGAGCCCGTGCAGGACTTCTTGAGACAACCTTCCGTACAGAGACAGAGACAGACCTCTTCGGTGAGCAGGCAGTTCTCTGCGGCGGCGTTTGCAAGCTGATGCAGACAGGATTCGAGGTACTCTGCGAGGCAGGATATGATCCGAGAAACGCATACTTCGAGTGCATCCACGAGATGAAGCTCATCGTAGACCTGATCTATCAGTCAGGATTCCAGGGCATGAGATATTCTATCTCCAACACAGCAGAGTATGGTGACTATATGGCAGGACCTAGGATCATCACTGAGGATGTCAAGAAGAATATGAAGGCTGTTCTCTCAGATATCCAGGATGGTACCTTCGCCAAGGACTTCCTTCTTGATATGAGCCCGGCAGGACGTCAGGTACACTTCAAGATGCTTCGTCAGAAGGCAGCTGAGCATCCATCAGAGAAGGTCGGCGAGCAGATCAGAAAGCTCTACAGCTGGAATGACGGCGAGGACAAGCTGATCAATAACTAATAGAGTTGAGAGTTAAGAGTCAGAAGTTCTTAGTTAAAAGTTTTTAGCTTTGCTTTGCGAAGCTATATAAGCCCCTTTGGGATGAATTCCCGGAGGGGCTTTTAACTTATAACTTTAAACTTTGAACTTCAGACTTATAAAATCGGAGGTCTTTATGAAACGAAAAATCAAACTCATACTAACAACTGTACTTGCTGCTGTTCTCATGATGGGACTCGTACTGGTAAATCCTGTACAGTCAGAGGCTGAATCGGCAGAGTACTATGGCGCACTTCACGTGAAGGGAGCAGATCTTGTCGATAAGAATAATGACAAGGTGCAGCTGCGTGGAGTCAGTTCACATGGAATAGCCTGGTTTCCGGAATACGTAAATGCGAAGGCGATGAAGAGTCTTAAAAAGACTTTTCATGCAAATGTATTCAGGATTGCCTGTTATACAGATGAGTACGGTGGTTACTGCAACGGTGGGGACAAAAAGAAGCTTGAAAAAGTAATAGATACCGGAGTCAAAGCCGCTGTAAAAAATAAAATGTATGTCATTGTTGACTGGCATGTCTTAAATGAGCATCCGAATCCACTTGATCATAAGGCTTGTGCAAAGAAATTTTTCAAGAAGATGTCAAAAAAATATGCAAAGTATGACAATGTGATCTATGAGATCTGCAACGAGCCAAATGGCAATACTTCATGGGATGACATCAAAAAGTACGCAAATGCAGTGATCCCTGTGATCAGGAAGAATGCACCTGATTCAGTGATTATAGTAGGTACACCTACCTGGTCTCAGGGAGTGACACAGGCCGCAGTGAGCCCGCTGAAATACAAGAATGTCATGTATGCATTCCATTTCTATGCAGGCACGCACAAATCTGACATGAGAAATAAAATGATGGCAGCACACAATAACGGCCTGCCAATCTTTGTCTCGGAATTCGGAACCTGCAATGCTGATGGACAGAGCGGTGTTGATACGAAGGAGACGGACGAATGGATCAGGATTCTTGACAGGCTGCACATCAGCTATGTGAACTGGAGTCTGTGCAATAAGAATGAAGCCGCATCTATCATAAAGAGTTCATGCAAAAAGACATCAGGATGGAAGAAGTCAGACCTCACAAAGTCTGGAAAATGGCTGTATAAAACACTCCGTAAATACTAGTTTTTTTCATGATGAATTGATATAATACAATATGTTGCGTTGGAAAATGAAAAGATGAAACAGGGACTGTATCCTTTTTCATCTGGAAAGGAAAGTATTATGGGAATGACGATGACACAGAAGATCCTCGCGAAGCATGCAGGGCTTGACAAGGTCGAAGCCGGACAGCTGATTGAAGCGAACCTGGATCTCGTGCTTGGTAATGATATCACATCCCCTGTGGCTATTCACGAGATGAAGAAGCTCAAGAATCAGGAGGTGTTCGACAAGGACAAGATTGCACTTGTCATGGATCACTTCGTTCCGAACAAGGATATCAAGAGTGCCGAGCATGTAAAGGAAGTAAGAGAGTTTGCGTGTGAAAAATGTATTTCAAATTTCTATGACGTAGGTCAGATGGGAATTGAGCATGCGCTGCTTCCTGAAAAAGGACTGGTCGTAGCAGGAGATGCCGTGATCGGAGCTGATTCCCATACATGTACATATGGAGCTCTTGGAGCATTCTCTACAGGCGTAGGTTCTACCGATATGGCCGCCGGAATGGCAACAGGCAAAGCCTGGTTCAAGGTTCCTTCAGCCATTAAGTTCATACTGACTGGAAAGCCTGCACCGTTTATCAGTGGCAAGGATATCATCCTTCACATCATAGGAATGATCGGAGTCGATGGTGCCCTGTATCAGTCAATGGAGTTTGTCGGTGACGGACTTCAGTATCTCACAATGGATGACAGATTCACAATTGCCAATATGGCAATCGAGGCTGGTGGAAAAAATGGTATTTTCCCTGTAGATGACAAGACTCTTGAATATATCAGTGAGCATTCAGACAGGAAACCTGTAGTCTATGAGGCTGATCCAGATGCAGAATATACAGCAGAGTACACGATTGACCTGTCACAGCTTCGCCCTACAGTATCATTCCCGCATCTGCCTGAGAACACGAAGACGGTAGACGAGGCAGGAGACGTGGAGATAGACCAGGTAGTAATCGGTTCTTGTACGAATGGCCGTCTGTCAGACCTTCAGATCGCAGCGGATATCCTGAAGGGCAAAAAGGTAAAGAAAGGCCTGCGTGTCATCGTGATACCGGCAACCCAGCAGGTATATCTCGATGCTATGGAGGCAGGATATATAAAGACATTTATAGAGGCTGGTGCAGTAGTTTCGACACCTACGTGCGGACCGTGTCTTGGAGGATATATGGGAATTCTTGCAAGCGGTGAGAAGTGTGTATCCACAACGAACCGTAACTTCGTAGGAAGAATGGGAGCAACAGACTCAGAAATCTATCTTGCATCACCAGCAGTAGCCGCAGCAAGCGCTCTTACTGGAAAGATTACAGACCCGGCAACTGTATAAGGAGGTTGACATGGAATCAGCAAAAGGTATTGTACATAAATTCGGAGACAACGTAGATACAGATGTCATAATTCCTGCAAGATACCTGAATTCTTCAGATCCTGCAGAGCTTGCAAAGCACTGCATGGAAGATATCGATAAGGACTTTGTAAATAAGGTAAAGCCAGGGGATATCATAGTAGCTGAGAAAAATTTTGGCTGCGGTTCATCAAGAGAGCATGCGCCTATAGCAATAAAGGCTGCAGGAGTAAGCTGCGTAATAGCAGAGACATTTGCAAGAATTTTTTACAGAAATGCAATAAATATCGGACTTCCGATCATTGAGAGCAGGGAAGCTTCTGAGAAGATAAAAGAAGGAGATACCGTATCGGTTGATTTCGATCACGGCATCATCACAGATGAGACGACAGGTGAGCAGTTCAAGGGCCAGGCATTTCCTGAGTTCATGCAGAAGCTCATTGATGCCGGCGGCCTTGTGAATTATATCAATTCATGAGCTCATCCATCACAGTTCCATACAGATCGTTGTAGCGGACCTTGAAATTGACACACATATTTTCGGCCTGTTCCTTTGTCATCACATGCATGTTGATCTCAAAGATGACACGCCGGTGCTGTTTGAAACACAGGTGCACCTGATAGCCGCGCCCACCCGCGAGAGCGTCGTAATTGGCTGTCACGGTGCCTTTTTTTTCGTTGAGTTCATCATTTTTCCTGAAGAAATCCTTGTAATCAGCTTCCATGCCAGGTGTGATCCGATCATGTAGAGCATCAAGAGTCATGAGGCCTTCATCTGTGATCGTGAATCTGTCGTCACCTGAATCATGCACAAGGCCAGCCTTGCGCAGTGTCTCTAGCGCAAGGGCAGCCTTGAAATAATCACAGTATTCGTAATTAGTCATGAATGAAACGATAGTGATTCCCCTGACGGGATCGTCTGATTTCGAGATCAGCCCAAGTTCTGTCATTTCAAATATCAGATCAAGTTCAGCCATTATTCCTCTTCTTTGATGTAATTATCTTTTACAGCTTTGGCAACTACACAAGCTACCTTCGGGTCAAATGCCTGAGGCATGATGTTGTCGGCAGTGAGTTCATCGTCAGGTACAAGAGATGCAATTGCCTTGGCAGCAGCGAGCTTCATATCCTCAGTGATGGCCTTTGCACCGCACTCTAATGCACCCTTGAAGATTCCAGGAAAGGCAACTACGTTATTTACCTGATTCGGGAAATCACTTCTTCCAGTACCTACGACGGCAGCACCGCCTTCTTTTGCGAGAGGAGGCATGATCTCAGGGGTAGGATTAGCCATTGCAAAAATGATCGAATCTTTATTCATGGTCTTTACCATCTCAGTGGTGACGATTCCAGGAGCGGAAACACCTATGAATGCATCAGCACCGACGAGAGCATCAGCCAGAGTTCCGGTCTTGCCAGAGAGATTGGTGACATCCATCATTTTTTTCTGCATCCAGTTCAGGTCTTTGCTCTTCTTGGAAAGAATACCTGACTTGTCACACATAGTGATATCTTTGAAGCCATATGTCAGGAGAAGCTTTGTGATGGCGATACCAGCAGATCCGGCACCATTTACTACAATCTTTGTATTCTCGACAGTTCTGTGTGTGACTTTTAATGCATTGATCATTGCGGCGAGAAGTACTATGGCAGTACCATGCTGGTCATCATGGAATACAGGGATATCAAGCTCCTTCTTGAGCCTCTCCTCGATCTCGAAACATCTCGGAGCAGAAATATCCTCGAGATTGATGCCTCCGAATGTAGGAGCGATAGCCTTTACAGCAGCGATAATCTCTTCAGTATCCTGTGTAGCAAGCACAATAGGAAAAGCATTGACTCCGCCAAAAGATTTGAACAGTACACATTTACCTTCCATGACGGGAAGAGCAGCCCGAGGTCCGATATTTCCAAGTCCGAGAACGGCAGAACCATCAGAAACAACAGCAATCGTATTACCCTTGATGGTGTAGTCATAAGCCAGATGAGGATCCCTGGCGATCTCAAGACACGGAGCAGCAACTCCCGGAGTATAGGTCACAGACAGGTCGTGTCTGGTCCTGACCTCCATTTTCGGCTCCGTCGAAATCTTCCCGTTCCATTCCCTGTGCATTTTCATAGCTTCTTCATTAATGTCCATGTTACGCTCCTTTTTCCTTTTTATAGAGTGAATTATTCTGTTATCTGGCTATGCGTGAGGACATATAAGCCCCGAACGCATCAGTACAATGATAGCAGAAAAAAGAAACGCTTGCAATCGGACTAATGTTTAGTTATAATTCATTTAAGATTCATTTTTCAAAAGATTTTATTTTCATTTTTCAGAGAAATCCCGATTGGATGAATACAATGTACAGATCTTTCACGAAAGGAACTTTATGAAGGAAACAACAAAATACGATTCCATGTCGGTTAAGGAATTAAAAGACTTAGCCAGAGAACGTGGAATCAAGGGAGTTACCGGCATGAGCAAGGCCGCGCTTGGCCAAGTACACGCCAGGTATGATGAGGCTGTTGCCAATGGAGAGAGTGATCCAGCCGGAATAGCAAATCCCGCTAAAAAGAGGGGCAGACCTTCGAAGAATTCAGATAAAAAGCCTGCAAAGACAAGAGCGGCACGAGTAAAAGAGACGGTGGAGACGCAACCGGCAAAAACAGAAGAAATAAAAAAGCCGGAAGAGAAAAAGCCTGAAGAGAAGTCCGGGGATAAAAAAGACGAAACGGACAATCATTCAGCAGAGCCTCAGAAGCAGAAACGTCCATATCATAAAAAAGATCAGAATAACAGGAGTTTTCAGTATAACGGACAGAACTCCCAGCATGGAGGCAAGGGACGCCAGCAGCAGAGGGGCAGGAACAATACAGGAAATAATGATCACCGCCAGTACAATCAGCAGCACAGACTCTACCAGCAGAATCAGAACAATAATTCCAATTCCACAATTCACGAAGAGAATAAAGAGGTACAGAAGGCACCTGAGACCACAGCACCGGTAAATGCCAGGACAGATCAGCCTGCTGAGGTCCCGCATTATGATGATGCAAAGCCATGTCAGGGCATGCTTGAGATCATGGCCGAGGGATATGGTTTTCTGCGTACAGCAGGATATCTCCCGGGTGAGAATGATGTATACGTATCCCAGTCACAGATCAGGAGATTCAGACTGCGTACAGGTGATGTGATCACTGGTCAGACGAGAAGGAACAACCCGAATGACAAGTATGGAGCCCTTCTCTTCATCGAGAATATTAATGGCATTAATCCTGATGCCTGCACGAGACGTACTCCTTTCGAGAAGCTGACACCTATTTTTCCAAATGAGAGGATCAGGCTTGAGAGACCAGGCGGATCTGTAGCTGTACGTATCATGGATATCATTTCTCCTATCGGTAAGGGACAGAGAGGAATGATCGTATCGCCTCCGAAGGCAGGAAAGACGACCCTTCTGAAACAGGTAGCAATGTCTGTAATGAAGAATAATCCTGAGATCCATCTGATCATTCTGCTGATCGATGAGCGACCAGAGGAAGTAACGGATATGAAGGAGACCGTCGAGAATTTCGGAGGTCATTGTGAGGTACTTGCATCGACATTTGATGAGATGCCTGAGAATCATAAGAGACTCTCAGAAATGGTCATCGAGCATGCGAAGAGACGCGTTGAGCTCGGACAGGATGTGATGATACTTCTTGATTCCATTACGAGACTGGCAAGAGCATACAACCTCACAGTACCGCCATCAGGCCGTACACTTTCAGGAGGTCTCGATCCTGCGGCACTCCATATGCCGAAGCGCTTTTTCGGAGCAGCCAGAAATATGAAAGAGGGAGGATCTCTTACAATTCTTGCTACAGCTCTTATAGATACCGGATCCCGAATGGATGATGTGGTATATGAGGAGTTCAAGGGCACCGGTAATATGGAACTTGTACTCGACAGGAGTCTTTCAGAGAAGAGAGTATTCCCGGCAATTGATCTCACGAAGTCATCTACACGCCGTGATGATCTGCTCTATACCGAGGATGAGCAGCTGGTTGTTGAGAAGCTCAGACGTGATCTGTCAGGTCTCAAGAGTGAAGAGAGTGCTGAGACGATCATTGCTACTATTTCAGGTACATCGACAAATGGCGAGTTCATCAGCAAGATGATGAGTACACTGTGACAGCAGCATCAATATGTATTTGCATTACGCTAACAATTATAGTATATTAGACTCTGTTATTCAGAGGTGATACATGAAGAATACAAGAATAGTTCTTGATGCGTGTGGTGGGGACAATGCACCGGACGAGATCATCAAGGGAGCTTACGAGGCTCTTAAGAAAAGAAATGATATAGAGATTATTCTCGCCGGCCCTGAGGAAGACCTGAAGAAGAAGGTATCCGTATATCAGGATATGCCGACAGAGCGACTGTCATACTGCAATGCTACTCAGGTCATAGAGATGGCAGAGCCGCCAGTGAAGGCAATCCGTCACAAGAAGGACTCTTCGATTGTGAAGGGACTCACCCTGGTGAAGGAAGGCAATGCGGATGCATTTATATCAGCTGGTTCTACAGGAGCCATTCTTGTAGGAGGACAGCTGATAGTCGGCAAGCTGCCTGGGATAAAGCGTGCGCCGCTTGCACCTGTGATTCCGACGAAGAAGGGTGTTTCACTTCTTATAGACTGTGGTGCCAATGTGGATGCGAGACCGGAGCATCTGTTATCCTTTGCAAAGATGGGATCTGTCTACATGGAGAATGTCCTGATGAAGCCTAACCCAACAGTCGGGATATTGAGCATTGGCACAGAAGAAGAAAAGGGCAATGCTCTTGTGAAAGAGACACTCCCGCTGCTGAAAGAGTGCTCAGATATCAATTTCATTGGTCCGGTTGAGGCTCGTGATGTACCGTTCGGAGCAGCCGATGTCGTTGTGACAGAGGCATTTGCAGGGAATATCGCACTCAAGATGTATGAGGGTACTGCAAAGATGCTTGCATCAGTGCTGAAGGAAAGTCTCACTTCTACGACACGTTCGAAGCTTGGAGCAGCGCTTGCACTTCCGGCTCTGAAGAAAGGACTGAAAGAGTACGACGCATCAAAATATGGCGGAGCACCGCTTTTAGGCCTTAAGGGACTTGTGGTAAAGGCACATGGCTCGAGCAAGGCTGTAGAGATAAAGAATGCAATACTGCAGTGTGTCACTTTTTCAAAGGCAGATATCAATGGAAAAATTCTTGAAAGGATAAATAAGGAGGAACAGTAGAATGGAACTCGATCTATTAAAAAAGATTATTGCAGATGTGCTTTCGGTAGATCCTGACGAGATCACACCGGACACCACTTTTATTGATGATCTCGGAGCTGATTCGCTTGATGTATACCAGATCATCATGGCAGTAGAGGACGAGCTTGGCATTGAGGTCAATGAAGAGGATGCCGAGAAGATTTCTACAGTAGGTGATGCAGTAGAGCTCATCAGAAAGACAAAGGGAGAAGATTGAGGTTAAGCCCCCGTAAGGGGGCTTTTTAAGGAGTATTACATTGGAACATGATCTGAACAAATTAATGGATAGTATTGGATATCAGTTTAATGATGCAGATCTTCTTTTACACGCGCTGACTCATAGTTCATATGCGAATGAGAAGAACCTGAAGCCGTTTTCTGATAACGAGCGTCTGGAGTTTTTAGGTGACGCTGTTCTTGAAGTGGTATCCAGTGACTTCCTGTACAGGAATTATCCTGATATGCCGGAGGGTGATCTGTCGAAGCTTCGTGCTTCACTTGTATGCGAGCCGACACTTGCATTCTGTGCCAAGGACATAGATCTTGGCAGCTTTATACTTCTCGGGAGAGGAGAGGATGCTACAGGCGGACGGACCAGAAAGTCCATCACTTCTGATGCATTCGAAGCAGTCATAGGAGCAATTTATCTTGATGGCGGCATTGAACCGGCAAGTACATTTATCAGGAGATTTGTACTCACTGATATAGAGCACAAAAAGCTATATCACGACTGCAAGACCGCTCTTCAGGAGATCGTCCAGGCAAAGCACAATTCTACACTCACATACGAAGTAATTGACGAATCCGGACCTGACCATGCCAAGGTCTACACAGCTGTTGCCAAGGTCGGAGAGAAGATAATAGGCAAGGGAATCGGAAGCTCCAAGAAGCATGCCGAGCAGGAAGCTGCATTCAATGCCCTTGTGTCTCTCCATGAAGAAGACAAGGCAGACGTACTGAAGGACTGAGGGAAGCGAATGTATTTAAAGAGCATGGAACTCATGGGATTCAAGTCGTTCGCCAACAAGATCGTACTTAAATTCCATAACGGAATAACAGGAATAGTGGGCCCGAATGGATCCGGCAAGAGTAATATCGCAGATGCTGTTCGCTGGGTATTGGGAGAGCAGTCTGCGAAGACGCTCCGTTCCCAGGCAATGACAGATGTCATATTTTCAGGAACCGAGGCGAGAAAGCCATTAAGCTATGCCTATGTTGCAATTACTCTCGACAATTCTGATCATGTACTTCCGATTGATTTTGATGAAGTGACCGTTGCCAGAAGGGTATACCGTTCTGGTGAGAGCGAGTATCTGATAAATGGGGCTGTAGTGCGTCTGAAGGATGTCACTGAGCTTTTTTACGATACAGGAATCGGAAAAGAAGGATATTCAATCATCGGACAGGGCCAGATCGACAAGATCCTTTCAGGCAAGCCTGAAGAGCGTCGAGAGCTGTTCGATGAGGCCGTCGGAATCGTAAAATATAAAAAAAGAAAAGCCGAATCCCTGAAAAAATTAAAGGATGAAGAGGATTCTCTTGTTCGTATTGAGGATATCCTCTCGGAGCTCGAAAGACAGCAGGAACCGCTGAAAGAGCAGGCAGAGACTGCAAGAGAATATCTGCACAAGCGTGACAGGCTGAGACAGCTCGATATCAATTCGTTCCTTCTTGAGACAGATTCCATTTCGGCCGATGAAGAGAAGATAAAGTCGGATCAGGAAATTACTAAATCACAGCTCGATGATTATTATAAAAAGAGCAATGAGATAAAAGAATCATTCCATCATCTGAAGGAAGAATCTGCAAATAAAGAGACAGAGCTCGATGAACTGCGTGAGAAAAAGCAGAATCTCGATGTGGAAAATGAAAAACGTGAAGGTCGCATCAATCTCCTGAAGGAACAGCTCAAGTACCAGAAGCAGTCAGCAGAGGACCTGGAGAATCGTCAGAAGGAGACTCTGGATACTCTTGAGGCTCATAGGCAGGAGAAAAAGGAACAGGAAGAGAAGCTTGCAGAGCTTAATGATGAGCTCGCTTCGATAAATGATAATGAAGAAGAGACTACACGTCTTCTCAACAATGCGAAAAAATCTGCAACAGAGCTGGAAGAAGATATCGACACGATAAACAAGGCATCGGAAGAGGTATCTACATTCAAGTCGCGTCATGAGGCAATGGTGCTTCGCAATAAGACTCTGAAGGAACAGCTGACACTGCAGAAGAGTCAGATAGCAGGCCGGCTTCTTTCACGTCAGGCAAAGAATGATGATCTTGATGAGCAGATCAGGGATGCTCAGGAAGAGAACGATTCCCTGCAGAAACAGCTGGATTCGATCCAGAAGGAAATAGATGAAATTGAATCCCGTAAGCAGTCTATTGAGGCAGAACGTGATTCTTTAAAAAATGAGCTGAAGGAAAAGACACAGCAGTACAGTGTCACTCACACGAGGCTTGAATCTATCAGAAATATTGCTGAACGGTATGAAGGATTTGGCAATACTGTAAAGTCAGTAATGGACCGTAAGAAGACGAATCCCGGTATCTATGGCGTCGTGGCTGATCTTGTGAGTACTGACAAGAGATACGAGACAGCAATAGAGATCGCACTCGGCGGCAGTGTGAAGAATGTCGTTGTAGATACTGAGAATACTGCAAAGGAACTCATAGCATATCTGAAGAGAGAGCGTCTCGGAAGGGCTACTTTTCTGCCAGTGAGCTCGGTGCATGGCAATGCCAGAATTCCAGCAGGCGTATTAAATGAGCGTGGAGTCATTGGGACCGCAGATACACTCGTGAAGCACGACAGCAGGTATGATGGTATTTTTGCATATATTCTCGGAAGGTCAATTGTTGTTGAGAATATCGATTATGCCGTCTCTCTCGAGAAGAAATATCATCAGAGCCTGAATCTCGTTACTCTCGAGGGCGATACGGTACGTCCGGGTGGCGCCATGACAGGTGGTGCCTACAGGAGGTCAGAGAACCTGCTCGGCAGGAAGAGACAGCTCGATGATCTGAGTGAAGAGTGTCAGAAGCTGCAGCATCGTCTGACTGAGATCAACGAATCAATGGACGCTTCGACAAGGAAACGTGAAGAAGCTTTTTCAGCTGAAAAAGAGAAGCGTGATGAGTACAATTCTCTTCTGATCGAAAAGAAAAATAAAGAGCATGATCTGACACTCCTTCAGGAGCAGAAGTCTGACGAGACAAAGGCATATGAGGATATCATAAAGGAAGAGGCTGAAATCAAAAAGAAGCTTCAGGACATGGAAGAAGAGCAGAACTCATATGATGAGAAGCTGTCTGAGATCCAGACGAAGGAAAGCGATATCGCTGTCAGGACAGAAGAACTCGAAAAAGAGAAAAAGCGTATCGAAGGCAGTATAGAGAGACTTTCCACGAAGCTTAATGATATAAGGGTGCAGAAAGCATCTCTTTCTGAAAAGGTAAATGCTGCCAATGAGCGTCTGTCACGTTTCGAGACGAGTGAAGAAAATGCAAAGAAGCTCATCGAAGACCTGAAGAACAGAAAGGAATCAGGTGCGAAGGAGTCAGAAGACCGGAAAAAGGAAATCGAAGAACTGAAGTCAGCTATTGATCAGGGAAAGAATGACAAGTCTGAACTGAGCAATAAGATAAAGCAGATAGTCTCAGAAAAGGATGAGCTGGACAAGAAGAGCCAGAGCATCTTTGATGAGAGTGAGGGCATTTCACAGGAGATTTCTGTCCTTGAAAAAGAGAATCTGAAGCTGGAACAGCGTTCTGAGAAAAATAAAGAACGTTTCGATGAACTCACGAACTATATGTGGGACCAGTATGAGATCACAAAGCATGAGGCCATGAACCAGAAAGATGAGACTCTCACCGATCTCTCAGAGATCAGGAAAGAGACAAAGTCGATTCAGTCCGATATCCGTGGCATGGGCAATGTCAATGTCAATGCTGTAGAAGAATATGAAGAACTGTCGAAGAGATATGAATTCATGAATTCACAGCATGATGATCTGCAGAATGCCAAAGAAAAGCTGGTTCAGATCATTGATGATCTCGACAGAGGAATGACTGAACAGTTCAATGCAGGATTTAAGGATATCCAGACTGAGTTTGACAAGGCATTCAGGGAGCTGTTCGGTGGTGGTCATGGCAAGATCACTCTCGATGAAAATGAAGACGTTCTCGAGGCTGGGATCAATATCATTGCATCCCCTCCTGGCAAGAAGCTCACCAATATGATGCAGCTGTCAGGCGGTGAGAAGGCTCTTACAGCAATTGCACTGCTTTTTGCAATACAGAATCTGCATCCGTCACCGTTCTGTCTTCTCGATGAGATCGAGGCAGCGCTTGACGATTCCAATGTAGACCGTTTCGCACAGTACCTGAGCAGACTCACGAACCACACACAGTTCATAGTCATCACGCACCGTCGTGGTACGATGAATGCGGCAGACAGGCTGTATGGAATCACGATGCAGGAAAAGGGTGTGTCGACGCTGGTGTCTGTAAATCTGATTGAGGATCAGCTGACCAACTAAGCGAATAGGAGAAAAAGATGGGATTTTTTCAGAAATTAAAAGACGGTCTTTTTAAGACGAGAAGCGGCTTTGTGGCTGACATGGATGCCGTGTTCATGGGGCATGACAAGCTCGATGATGACTTCTATGATGACCTTGAAGAGACCCTTATCATGGGAGATATCGGTGTCAATACGACAGAAAATATCATCGAAGAGCTGAAGACTGCTTCAAAGAAAGAGCATATCAAGAAGCCTGGTCCGCTCCGTGAGTATTTCGTGAAGTATGTAACTGAAAAGATGGCTCTTCCTGATGATGCATATCATTTCACTGAAGTGACATCGGTTGTATTTGTGATAGGCGTAAATGGCGTAGGAAAGACGACTACCATTGGAAAGCTCGCAGCAAAGCTTCATGATCAGGGTAAGAAGGTCGTGATAGCAGCTGCTGATACATTCCGTGCAGCTGCAAAAGAGCAGCTCGAGGTATGGTCTGACAGGGCAGGAGCAGAGATCATTGGTGCCGGTGAGGGAGCGGATCCGTCGTCAGTAGTATATGATGCAATTGCTGCAGCCAAGGCCCGTCATGCTGACTGCCTGCTTATTGATACGGCCGGTCGTCTCAATAACAAGAAGAATCTGATGGACGAGCTGGCCAAGATGAACAGGATTATTGACAAGCAGTTCCCGGAAGCATACCGTGAGACTCTTGTCGTTGTCGATGCCACGACAGGACAGAATGCGCTTCATCAGGCGCAGGATTTCTCGGAGGTCGCCAATGTCACTGGAATAGTGCTTACGAAGATGGACGGAACTGCTAAGGGTGGTATTGCCATTGCAATTGCATCAGAGCTTGGAATCCCTGTGAAGTACATTGGCATTGGGGAGAAAGTCGAAGATCTTGAACGATTTAATGCTTGTGATTTTGCCAAGGCGCTTTTCGAGCTCGAAGAGCCAGAGGCCAACGAGCAGGAACTGCATCCTGATGAATGGCATGTGGATTGACTTCCTTTTTCTTGACATTCATGGGTTCATTATACTAAAATACAGAACATAGATTCTATAAGGAGAAAAAAGATTATGCTTACAAGAGAAGATTTTGATGAGGCCTACAATGTAGTGCATCAGGTGACACTGGAGACGAAGCTCGTATACAGTGATTACTTCAGTTCACAGACTGGCAACAAGGTATACCTGAAGCCTGAGAACCTTCAGAGAACAGGTGCTTACAAGGTGAGAGGGGCTTATTACAAGATTTCTACACTTTCTGAAGAAGAGAGAGCCAAGGGTCTTATTACTGCATCTGCCGGAAATCATGCCCAGGGTGTGGCTTACGCTGCAAAGCATTTCGGCTGCAAGGCAGTGATCGTGATGCCTACTACGACACCTCTTATCAAGGTGAACCGCACGAAGAGCTATGGCGCCGAAGTTGTGCTGCATGGCGATGTATATGATGATGCATGTGAATATGCATTGAAGCTTGCAAAAGAGAACGGATATACGTTCATTCATCCGTTCGATGATCCTGTAGTGGCTACCGGACAAGGTACTATCGCAATGGAGATCATCAAGGAGCTTCCTCTTGTTGACTATATCCTCGTACCGATCGGTGGAGGCGGACTGGCTACCGGAGTGTCAACTCTTGCAAAGCTTATCAATCCGAAGATAAAGGTCATCGGAGTAGAGCCTGCCGGGGCTGCCTGCATGAAGGCGTCTCTTAAGAATGGCGAGGTGACGACACTAGACCATGTAGATACCATCGCAGATGGTACAGCAGTGAAGACTCCGGGAGAGCATATTTTCCCATATATCAAAAAGAATATCGATGATATCCTGACTGTCCGCGATGATGAGCTGATCGTTGCCTTCCTCGATATGGTCGAGAATCACAAGATGATCGTCGAGAATTCAGGACTCCTGTCAGTTGCCGCAGCCAGACAGCTGAAATGCAAGAATAAAAATGTGGTCTGCATCCTCTCTGGCGGCAATATGGATATCATCACGATGTCATCTGTCGTACAGCAGGGACTCATCATGAGAGACCGTATATTTACAGTTTCTGTTCTGCTTCCGGACAAGCCGGGTGAGCTCGCATCTGTTGCCGAGACTATTGCCAGAGAGCAGGGCAATGTCATCAAGCTCGAGCACAACCAGTTCGTAGCTGTGAACAGAAGCGCACAGGTAGAGCTTCGTATCACTCTTGAGGCATTCGGCACTGATCACAAGAACCAGATCATGGATGCACTTGAGAAGGGCGGATATAAGCCGAAGATCGTGAGGACGATTTTATAAACAGGAGAAATGATGGCTAAGAAAAAGGAAGAATATGGTGCGGACAGTATCGCGGTCCTTGAAGGACTAGAAGCGGTACGTGTCCGCCCTGGAATGTATATAGGTTCTACCACAAGGAAGGGCCTGAATCACATGATCTACGAGATAGTCGACAATTCAGTCGATGAGCATCTCGCAGGATACTGTGATACTATTCATGTCACACTGAATGACGACGGATCATGTACAGTCGAGGATAATGGACGTGGAATTCCGGTTGGAATGCATGCCAAGGGAGTTTCTGCAGAGAGAGTGGTATTCACTACGCTTCATGCCGGTGGCAAATTCGATCACTCTGTCTACAAGACCTCAGGTGGTCTGCATGGTGTGGGTTCTTCTGTCGTAAATGCCCTGTCAGACTGGATGGATGTAGAGATCAGAAGAGACGGCCATATCTATCATGACAGATATGAAAAGGGCAAGCCTGCTGAAAAGCTCGAAAACGGACTTCTTCCTGTTATTGGAAATACCAGACAGACAGGGACAAAGATTACTTTCCTGCCAGATCCGACTATTTTTGAAAAAACGAGATTCAAAGAAGATGAGATCAAGAACCGTCTTCATGAGACTGCATATCTGAATCCGAATCTGACTATCGTCTATGATGATGACCGTGCCGGAATGGATGAGCATATGTCCTTCCATGAAGAGGACGGACTCTCTGGATTTATCAGGGATCTGAATGCCAATAATGAGCCCGTCACCGATATCGTGACACTGAGTGGTGAGAGTGACGGAATACAGGTAGATGTGGCATTCCAGTTCATCAATGAGTTTCATGAGAATATCATGGGATTCTGCAATAATATCTACAATGCAGAGGGTGGAACACATATCACGGGATTCAAGACTATTTTTACCACGATCATCAATTCATATGCCAGGACTCTTGGCATCCTGAAGGATAAGGATCCTAATTTCACAGGTGCTGATGTGCGTAATGGAATGACAGCCGTTATTTCAATAAAGCATCCGGATCCGCGATTCGAGGGACAGACAAAGACCAAGCTCGATAATCAGGATGCAGCAAAGGCAGTCTCATCTGTTGTAAATGAGAGACTGGTGCTGTATTTCGATCGTAATGTCGATACATTAAAGGCTGTGATCGAGTGTGCCCAGAAGGCTGCCAAGATCAGAAAGACTGAGGAAAAAGCCAGGACCAATCTTCTGTCAAAGCAGAAGTATTCCTTTGATTCGAACGGAAAGCTCGCAAACTGTGAGAGCAAGGATGCCAGCAAATGCGAGATCTTTATCGTAGAGGGAGATTCTGCCGGAGGTTCAGCCAAGACTGCACGTAACAGAATGTATCAGGCAATCCTTCCTATCCGTGGAAAAATCCTGAATGTCGAGAAGGCATCTATTGACAAGGTTCTTGCAAATGCTGAGATCAAGACGATGATCAATGCTTTTGGCTGCGGATTTTCAGAAGGATACGGCAATGATTTTGACATCAGCAAATTACGCTATGACAAGATAATCATCATGGCTGATGCCGATGTCGATGGTGCACATATCGCGACTCTGCTGCTTACACTTTTCTACAGGTTCATGCCGGAGCTCATCTATGAGGGGCATGTGTATATAGCCATGCCGCCTCTGTACAAGGCTATGCCGAAGAAGGGCGAGGAAGAGTATCTGTATGACGATGAAGCACTTGCAGAATACAGAAAGAAGCACAAGGGACCATTTACCCTGCAGAGATATAAAGGACTTGGAGAGATGGATGCCGAGCAGCTCTGGGAGACAACTCTCGACCCGAAGCGCAGGAAGCTCAGGAAGGTCGAGATTGAAGACGGACGCATGGCAAGTGATGTGACGGAGATGCTAATGGGTAATGACGTCACGCCGCGACGTGATTTCATTCACAATCATGCGACTGAAGCAGAACTGGATTTGTAAGAAGGATAAAATATGCCACAGGAACTTATTCACTCGGAATATTCCGAGATTATGCAGAAATCATACATTGACTACGCTATGAGTGTCATCGTGCAGCGTGCTCTGCCGGATGTACGTGATGGCCTGAAGCCTGTTCAGAGACGTACTCTCTATGACATGTACGAGCTGGGTATCAGGTACAACGGCCCATACAGGAAGAGTGCCCGTATCGTAGGTGATACAATGGGTAAATATCACCCACATGGTGATTCATCTATCTATGATGCGCTTGTCGTAATGGCACAGGACTTCAAGAAGGAGATGCCTCTCGTAGATGGTCATGGTAATTTCGGTTCTATCGAGGGTGACGGCGCTGCAGCAATGCGATACACTGAGGCGCGTCTGGCAAAGGTCACTCAGGAGGTATTCCTGTCAGATCTCGACAAGGATGTGGTCGACTTCGTTCCGAACTTCGATGAGACAGAGAAAGAGCCTTCTGTACTTCCTGTGAGGATCCCGAATATCCTGATCAATGGTGCAGAGGGAATTGCCGTAGGTATGGCGACATCTATTCCTACGCACAATCCGTGCGAGGTCATTGATCTCGTAATCAACTACATGAAGCATCCTGACATGTCCACAGCGCAGGCCATGAAGTATGTCAAGGGGCCTGACTTCCCAACAGGCGGCATTGTGACAAATAAGGATGATCTGCTCGAGATCTATTCAACGGGTCAGGGAAAAATAAAGCTCCGTGGCCGTGTGGAGACTGAGCCGGGGAAGGCAGGCCATACCAAGGTTGTAGTCACAGAGATTCCATATACAATGATTGGCTCAGGAATCGGAAAATTCCTTGCTGATACGGCAGCACTTCAGGAGAATCACCTGACTAATGATATCTCTGATATCTCCAATCAGTCATCTAAAGAGGGCATTAGAATTGTCATAGACCTGAAGAAAGGTGCTGATGTAGAGAATTTCATCAATCTACTTTACAAGAAGACAAAGCTCGAGGATACCTTTGGTGTCAATATGCTCTGTGTCTGTGATGGCCGTCCGGAGACCTTAGGACTCGTTCCTATCATCAGGCATCATGTGGATTTCCAGTACGAGCTCGCCAGAAGAAAATATACGACGCTCCTGGGCAAAGAGCGTGAGAAGAAGGAAGTGCAGGAGGGTCTTATCAAGGCCTGTGACTGCATTGATCTGATCATAGAGATTCTCCGTGGCAGTAAAGACCGCGCGATGGCAGAAAACTGCCTCGTAAATGGAAAGACAGAAGGAATTAAGTTCAAGACTGCAAAGTCTGAAAAAGCTGCAAAGACCCTTCTTTTTACAAAGAGACAGGCAGACGCAATTCTTGATATGAGGCTGTATCGTCTGATAGGCCTTGAGATTGCAGCTCTTCGCGCAGACTATGACAAGACGATGCAGAATATTGCTGTATATACTGATATTCTCGAAAACCGTGATTCTATGACAAAAGTCATTATAGATGATCTGAAAAAGCTCAGGAAAGAATACGCAGTTCCGAGAAAGACTACAATCGATAATGTAGAGGAAGCAGTAATTGTAGAAAAGCCGCTCGAAGAGATGGATGAAGTCATCCTGATTGACAGATTCGGCTATGCCCGTGGAATTGATACAGCGACCTATGAGAGAAATAAAGAGGCAGCCGATAATGAGAGCAGACGAGTCATATTCTGTAAGAATACTGACAAGCTGATCATCTTTACAGATACAGGCAAAGCAGATACGCTGAAAGTTCTTGATCTGCCGTTAGGCAAATTCCGTGACAAGGGACAGCCAGTTGATAACGTGAGTAATTTCGATGGTGCGAATGAGAGAGCTGTATTTGTGGCGCCACTTTCAGAAATTATTGAAAAAGAGATGTATTTTGTCACAAAAAGGGGTATGATAAAGAAGGTAGCCGGAAGTGAATTCGATTCGACCAGAAAGACGATAGCCGCTACGAAGCTCAGGGATGATGATTCTCTGGTAGCTGTTGATTATGCCACCTCAGGTACTTCGGTTGTCATAAATACAGAAAATGGATACCACCTGCGTCTTGAGGCAGATGACTTCCCTTCAATGCACAAGACATCTGTAGGTAATACCGGTATCAAGCTGCATAAGGGTGATTCGGTTTCTGAAGTCATGACTATGTCAGATGACAGTGAAGAGGTCCAGAAATTCAATGTCGGCAAACCAGGTGGAACTGGTTCAAAGAAATAAACAGGAGAAACTATGGAAGGCAAACGTGTAAACAGAAATTATGCCGCAATGATGGCTGTCATAGTGCTTTCAGTACTTCTTATCATTACAGGAGCTCTGCTTGCGATAAATCCATCATTTCCTGTAGTGGGATTCATCTATGTGACAAGTGGTTTTGCGATAGCTGGCGGCTGCTGGCTGGTGCTACGCTTTTTCATGAAAGAAGAGTACAGGTCGGTATCAAACTATGATTTCTCACTGGGAATCCTGCTGATCACCGTTGGCGTACTGCTGATCATCATGGGCGACCAGCTGTTATCGTATTTCATCTATGTGATAGCCTGCCTTCTGATACTTCTTGGAGTCATTACACTTCAGTTTTTCCTGCAGTGTGCATTTATGAGAGGCCCGTTTTCAGCCTTTCTCAATTTCGTGATCGCGGTTGCAATGATAGCTCTTGGAGTGGCATTATTCATACTCGATCCTAAGCAGGTAATAGCCAATCTAAGATATATCTATCTGGGCCTGATGTGCGCCGGGATCCTTGGCATACTTTCACTACTGATGACATTTGTGAGAAGCATCAGGTATGACCGCTATCTGGCTCTTTCGGCCCAGAGAAATGAAGAGGATGAGCCGTATGTCGAGACATATCTTGATGTCAAGCGTTCACGCGACAGAAATCTCGAGGATCAGCCGTTTACAGTAATTGACATTCCGCCTGAACCAAATCCAGGAAGGCCGTGGAATGAACCGATAGAAGATAAGGATTCTGCATCAGATACCGATTCTGATAAGGCAGAGGATAAGGCTGATACTGATACAGGTAATGACAGCAAAACGGATGATGATACATCCGGGAAGGACACAAAGTGAAACCAAAGATTTACATTGACGGACAGAGTGGTACTACAGGACTTCAGATCTATGACCGTATCGGAAGCCGTGATGATCTGGAACTCCTGACGATTGATCCAGAGAAGCGTCATGATGTAGAAGAGAGAAAAAAATACATCAATGCAGCAGACATCGTATTCCTGTGTCTGCCTGATGCAGAAGCCATCAATGCGGTATCGCTTGTAGAAAATGATAATGTAAAGATAATCGATGCTTCAACCGCTCATCGTACAGCTGATGGCTGGGTATATGGTTTTCCGGAACTGAGACCTGGTCAGAGGGATTCCATAGCACAGGCACACAGGATTGCTAATCCGGGCTGTCATGCTACTGGATTTATCAGTACAGTTTCTCCGCTTGTACAGGCAGGAATCCTTCCGAAGGACTATCCGGTGAGCTTCTTTTCACTGACAGGATATTCGGGCGGTGGCAAGAAGATGATAGCTGACTATGAGAAGCCAGACAGACCAGAAGTACTTTCATCTCCTGGTATCTATGGCAGGACTCTTAGGCATAAGCACATACCTGAGATGGTAAAGTATACAGGTCTCGAGCATGATCCTGTATTTCTCCCTGTGGTAGATGATTACTACAAGGGCATGGCAGGGACGCTCACACTTCAGAACCGTCTGCTCCACGGACAGCCGACAGCAGAAGAAATCTGGGCATTCCTTCGCAGTTTCTATGAGGGCGAGGTATTCATCTCAGTAGCTGACTTCGAGGAGAAGCCTGGTACAGTATACGCGAATGAGCTTGCTGGGACCAATTATCTGAAGATATATGTCAGCGGAGATGCAGAGAATACAGCAGTTACCGCCGTCTTCGATAACCTCGGTAAGGGTGCCTCAGGAGCCGCAGTACAGAATATGAATATAGCCTTAGGCCTTGATGAGACCGAAGGACTGAGATAAATGAGATATATTTAATGTTTGATTGGTAAGTAATTACCGGGAGGTGTTTTTATGTGTACATGTGCGACATATGCGACAAAAGATCATTACTTTGGCAGAAATCTGGATCTGGAGTATTCCTATCATGAGACTGTAACGGTCACTCCGAGAAATTTTCCGCTGACATTCAGAAAAGAAAAGACGATAGACACTCATCCTGCTATCATTGGAATGGCGTTCGTGAACGAAGGATATCCGCTGTATTATGACGCCACGAATGAGTATGGACTGTCGATGGCCGGACTTAATTTCCCCGGGAATGGATATTTCACAGACCCGCAAAATGACAAGGATAATATTGCACCGTTTGAATTTATTCCATGGATCCTGGGGCAGTGCCGTAATCTGTCTGAGGCAAGGACCTTACTTTCACGCATAAATCTTGTCAATATCCCGTTCAGTGACAGTCTGCCGATCACGCCGCTGCATTGGATGATTGCAGACCAGAATGGATCTGTTGTCGTAGAGTCGGTAAAGGACGGGATACATGTCTATGATAATCCTGTCGGAGTGATGACTAATAATCCGACCTTTGACTTTCAGATGTTCAGGCTAAATGACTATCAGGCGGTCTCGAAGGATCCGGCAGAGAACAGGTTTGCTAAAGGACTTCCTCTTGAGCAGTACAGCAGAGGAATGGGCGGCATTGGGATACCGGGAGATCTCTCGTCTGCATCCAGGTTCGTAAAGGTGGCTTTTACGAAAATGAATTCTCTGTCCGGAGACGATGAATCAGCATCCATAAGCCAGTTTTTCCATATTCTTGGGTCAGTGGAGCAGCAGAGAGGATGCTGTCACCTTGGCGGTGGCAAATATGAGATCACAATTTATTCATCATGCTGTAATATGGATAAGGGAATCTATTATTATACGACTTACGAGAACAGCCAGATCACTGCCTGCGATATGCATCACGAGGATCTCGACTCAGCGGATCTGGTGAGTTTCCCTCTCGTCGAGGGACAGCAGATAAGGTGGTCAAACTGAAGGAAAGGAATAAGGCGCTTTCTTCTCCAGGAATCATAAAAATAAAGAGACAGCGAAGTATCTGCTTCACTGCCTCTTTTTTATTTCTGCTAAAATATGTATCAGTATGCTTCACGATAGATCTGAAGGATGTCATCACGGTTCAATGGCTTTGGTCCGTCAAGGACTCGCTTGCCATTCTGTGAGACTATATCAGCAAGCGTCACAAGGTCGTTCTCGGTGATCTTGTCTGAGAGCTCACGAAGAGTGACAGGCATTCCGATAGATCTGTAATAGTCTACCTGCATATCAATGGCCTTTGAAGCACCGATTTCAGGATGATCGCTGTCTACATCAACATCCCATACATCATGAGCGAATTTGCCCCAGCGAGTCTTGTTATATGGCATATTGTATCTTGCCCATGCAGGCCACAGAGCCGAGAGACCAGCGCCATGAGCTATTTCAGGATACATACCGCTGAGCGGGTGCTCGAACTGATGGAGCTGAAGGAACTTGTGTCTTCCGAGTCCAGTCAGGTCGTTGTGTGCAAGAGAGCTTGCCCACATCATTGTAGCTCTTGCATTATAGTCTGTAGGATCCTCGATGCATTTCTTTCCGGCCTTATTATTTTCTCTCATTACTGCACATGCAATTGCATCTGTCAGATCTGTATGATCTCCTATATCGAAAAATCTCTCAAGAGTATGCATTGTGATATCCACGGCTCCGCATCCGGTCTGGAATGCAGGAACAGTGTATGTCAGGCACGGATCTTCGATTGCGAAGTTCATTCTGTTCTGAGGGCAGTTGATACCTTTCTTCGCATGGATCTTGTCATCCGAAATGACGCATGAATCGGACATCTCTGAGCCTGCGGCTGCAATAGTCAGTATGCAGCCTTTCTTTAATGACTTTGTAAATGGTACTTTCTGAGTCTGCAGATCCCATTCATCCACGTCCGGATTGGCGGCACCATGAGAGATGGCCTTTGATGAATCAATTACAGATCCACCGCCTACTGCAAGGATGAAGTCGACATTTTCATCGACAGCGAGCCTGACACCCTTTCTTACGAGATCAATAGTCGGATTGGCTCTTACACCACCGAGCTCTACAAATGGAATTCCCTCATCTGTCATTGCTTTTCTTACCTTCTCTAGCAGTCCGCTCTTCTCGGCAGAATGACCGCCATAGTGCAGAAGCACCTTTGTGGCGCCGAATTCCTTTAAATATTTTCCGACATTCAGTTCCTCATCTTTTCCGAAATATACCTTTGTCGGAATATCATATACGAAATTATTCATAGCAAGCCTCCTTAGTAAATAATCATAATCTTGCTAAACACTTCGCTAAACATTATAATCGAATCTGGAGAGAAATTAAAGACTGAAATTGCAGGAGGTGCATATGCCATCTGATCATGAAAAATATCTGGATCTTTTACGTACTAAGTATCCTACGCCGCAGTCAGTGCGCACGGAGATCATCAATCTGAGTGCGATTCTGAATCTGCCAAAGGGCACTGAGCATTTCATGAGTGATCTGCACGGGGATTTCGAAGCTTTTTACCATATCCTTAACAGCTGTTCCGGTGTCATCAGGGAGAAGATCAGGCTGATATTTTCGGATGAGCTCTCAGATTCTGAGATATACGAGCTTGCAACTCTTGTCTATTATCCTGAAGAAAAAATGCATCTGCTAAAAAAAGAGGGCAGGATAAATGACGGCTGGTACAGGGTAACGCTTAATGAGCTGATCAGACTGGCAAGACAGCTGTCAAGCAAGTATACGAGATCCAAGGTCAGGAAGGCGATGCCAAAGGACTTCGCATATATCATAGATGAGCTCATACATATGCAGAAGGATGAGGATGACAATCAGGTCAGATATCATCAGGAGATCATCGATACCATCATCAGTCTGCATAATGCTGACGAGTTCATCAAGGCACTTTCATCTCTTATCAAGAGGCTGGCCGTAGACCATCTCCATATTGTCGGAGATATCTTTGACAGAGGGCCATCGGCAGACCGTATCATGGATCTGCTGATGCATCATCATTCACTCGATATCCAGTGGGGCAATCATGATATACTGTGGATGGGAGCCGCCTGCGGAAGCAGGGCCTGTGTGGCAAATGTACTGAAGAACAATCTGAAATACAAGAATACAGAAATCCTCGAAAAGGGATATGGTATTTCTCTGCGCAGACTGATGCTGTTCGGAATGAAGTATTATCCTTCTGATGACCCGATCGACAGTGCCTACAGAGCTGTAAGCATCATTGCCTTAAAGCTCGAAGGACAGATAATAGCTGATCATCCTGACTATGATATGGCGGAACGCAATATGCTCTCGAAGACTGACTGGGACAGCTATTCAGTTGACGGGTATAGTCTGAATACTCATGACTTCCCGACAATCGATAAGAATGATCCATGCGCTCTTTCCGATGATGAAGAAAAAATAATAGATGCTGCTGCAGATGATTTCAGGAATTCTTCGAGACTGCAGATGCATGTGCAGTTCCTGTATGACAATGGCAGCATGTACCTGATCCATAACGGCAATTTACTCTATCATGGGTGTATACCGATGAATGAAGACGGTAATTTTTCAGGAATCACCCATGATGGTCATACGTATAAGGGCAGGGAATATCTGGATATGGCTGAGAAGAGGGCAAGAAGAGCATGGAAGAAGTCTCATGCAACCGGAATACTCGAGCCTCATATGAGTGAAGAACAGAAGAATGATCTGGACTTCATGTGGTTTCTATGGGGAGGCCCGAAGTCACCTCTGTGCGGAAGGATTCTGAAGACTTTTGAGAGAGAGTTCATATATGACAGCTCATCATGGAACGAGCCACAGGATCCGTATTATACTTTTTACAGAGACAGGAGAACCTGTGACATGATACTTCGTGAGTTCGGTCTCTATGGAGAGCATACGCATATCATAAACGGTCATACTCCTGTGCATGTAAAGGATGGAGAACAGCCTGTACGTGCAGACGGAAGACTCTATGTGATAGACGGAGGATTCTCGAATCCGATGCACAAGACTACGGGAATAGCAGGATATACACTGATATACAATTCTCATGGGCTCAGGCTCAAGGCTCATCAACCGTTCCAGGGAGTTGAGGCGGCACTGTCAGGCAATGTGGATATCGAGTCTGATTCAAGGCTTGTGGAGAAAAATGAGAACCGTATACTTGTGGCAGATTCTGATAACGGAGAGAAGATAAAAGAACAGATTGCAGACCTCAGGGAACTGCTGTAAATCCTTGCATTTTCACAGTAAGAAAGATATAATTATAAAGATTTTGAAGTAAGGAGTAATATGCAATGAAACTAGGCATAGTAGGCCTGCCAAATGTAGGCAAGAGTACACTTTTCAATTCACTGACAAAGGCGGGGGCTCTCGCAGCCAACTACCCGTTCGCTACGATCGATCCGAATGTCGGAGTCGTAAATGTACCTGATGAGCGTATTGAGAAGCTGACAGAGATGAATCACAGCAAGAAGACTATTCCTGCTGTTATTGAATTCGTAGATATTGCAGGACTCGTAAAGGGAGCCAGCAAGGGTGAAGGACTTGGCAACCAGTTCCTTGCCAATATCAGGGAATGTGATGCAATCATCCATGTTGTCAGATGTTTTGAGGATTCAAATATCGTTCACGTAGATGGCAATATAGATCCGAAGAGAGATATAGAGACGATCAATCTTGAGCTTCTTTTCTCAGATATGGAAGTTCTTGACAGAAGATATCAGAAGATCAAGAAGCAGTCCAATATGGACAAGACATTGAAGCCTGAGGTGGCTCTTCTTGAGAGACTCAAGCCATTCCTCGAAGAGGGAAAGATGGCCAAGGCATTCGAGTGTGAAAATGAGGACGAAGAAGCTCTGCTTAAGGGATATAATCTCCTCACTGCAAAGCCTACAATCTATGCTGCCAATGTCGCAGAGGATGATCTCTCAGATGACGGGGCATCCAATCCGCATGTACAGGCTGTAAGAGAGGCCGCAAAGGAAGACGGATCTGAGGTATTTGTAGTAAGTGCTGAGATCGAGCAGGAGATATCAGAGCTTGATGATCCAGAGGAGAAGAAGGAGTTCCTGTCAGATCTCGGACTCAAAGAGTCAGGACTTGACAAGCTGATAAAGGCATCATATTCACTTCTCGGTCTCATCTCATTCCTTACCACAGGTGAGGACGAGACAAGGGCATGGACCATTACCAAGGGTACGAAGGCTCCGCAGGCAGCAGGAAAGATTCATTCAGATTTTGAGAGAGGATTCATCTGTGCAGAGACAGTTGCATACAAGGATCTGATGGACTGCGGTTCAATGCAGGCCGCCAGAGAAAAAGGACTGGTACGTACAGAGGGAAAAGAGTATGTGGTTCAGGATGGAGATGTAATCCTGTTCAGGTTCAATGTGTGATAAGAAAGAAGGAAAACGAAGATGAAATGTCCGTATTGTGGATCAGACAACACCAGAGTCATTGATTCAAGACCAGCAGACGACAACACCTCTATCAGACGCCGCAGACACTGCGATGACTGCAATAAGAGGTTCACGACATATGAGAAGGTAGAGACAATCCCTCTTATCGTGATCAAGAAGGATATGGGCCGTGAGCAGTATGACAGAAGGAAGATTGAGAAGGGAATTCTCGTTGCCTGCCATAAGAGACCAGTATCAGCCATGGAGATCACAAAGATCGTAAACGAGGTTGAAAAAGATATCTTTGCCCGTGAAGAGCGTGAGATTCCAAGTTCTGTCATTGGAGAGATAGTAATGGACAAGCTCGTGGATGTGGATCCGGTTGCATATGTCAGATTCGCATCTGTCTACAGGGAGTTCAAGGATGTTAATTCATTCATGAATGAACTCAAGAAAATGATGAAAGAGAAATAAGCTTGCATTTATATGCACAATCGTGTAAAATGTTTTAGTAAATTTTGAAAAGAATCAAGGAGGTTCAGATATGGTAACAGCCGGCGATTTCAAAAACGGCATCACAATCGAGTATGATAACGGAGTTTATCAGATTATCGAGTTCCAGCACGTTAAGCCAGGAAAGGGTGCAGCATTCGTTCGTACCAAGCTCAAGGATATCAAGAATGGCGGAGTAGTAGAGACTACTTTCCGTCCTACAGAGAAGTTCCCACAGGCTCACATTGACAGAAGAGATATGCAGTATCTGTACAATGATGGAGATCTGTACTATTTCATGGATACAGAGACATATGATCAGATTTCTCTTCCGAAGGAAGATATCGGTGATTCCCTGAAGTTCGTTAAAGAGAACGAAATGGTCAAGATCTGCTCACACAATGGTGATGTCTTCGCCGTAGAGCCGCCTCTCTTCGTAGAGCTTGAGGTCACAGATACTGAGCCGGGACTCAAGGGCAATACAGCAACTGGTGCTACAAAGCCGGCTACTCTTGAGACAGGTGCAGAGATTCAGGTACCTCTTTTCGTAAATACAGGAGACAAGCTTCAGATCGATACCCGTACAGGAGAATATCTGAAGAGAGTCTGATTGGAGATTGTAAAGATGCAGTATGAAGATATTCCTCTGAAGAATCTGCTGTCTGACAGACAGGTCTTTGGCATTTTCGATGAGGAATTCCGGAATGGTGGGTGGCTTGATGTGACAGCCCTGCTT
Organism: Lachnospiraceae bacterium; assembly: GCA_029338735.1. Classification (GTDB taxonomy): domain Bacteria; phylum Bacillota; class Clostridia; order Lachnospirales; family Lachnospiraceae; genus Weimeria. The sequence goes on from JAQYAY010000041.1 coordinate 34,086, forward strand.
GATTCAGAGAGCAGTTTCGAAGATCTCTACCACGATGGTACGGTTCCTGAGAAAGTCCTCGACCGGATAAAAAAGAGACTGACTGATTTATAAGAGGTTAAGAGGGACGCCTATGCGTCCCTGTTTTATTGTTATGAGTATTTTTAACAGGACTAAGGACATCACATTAAATGATGCGATAAATATCACCCGCACAACAGAGAATACAGTGCTTGTAGATATCAGGACCAAGGAAAAATATAAAAAAGATCATATTCCTGGTTCCATCAATGTACCATTCAATAATATAAAGACGATACACAGCAGGATTCCTGATACCGACACCAGGCTTTATATCTATGGTGATGAATACACCCGTCCTCTAAAATATGCCAGATCATTTAGAAAAGAAGGTTATCATAATATCGTCAGTGCCGGACGCATTGAGGATCATCATGTGAGAGAATATAAGTAAGGAAGTGCAGTAATGAGCCGTACACCACTTGAATGGAAAGAATTTTATACAAGCAGTTCTTTTTCTGCAAAATATAATTACTCAGGCCGCCTGGGTGCCTGGGTAGACAGTGAAGGGACACATTTCAGATTGTGGAGCCCGATGGCACAGGAAGTCCATCTGAGGCTTTTTGATCATGGATCGGCCAGTGAAGACGGTACTGAAGGCGATGTGCCAGCTTCTGACTATACCATGCAGTATGGAAAAAACGGTGTCTTTTCGATAAACAGCAGACAGAATCTCTCTGGCAGATACTATGACTATGTGATCAAGTATGAGGATGAGACTGTTGAGACTGTCGATCCTTATGCAGTCTCATGCGGAGTAAACGGTATGAGAGGCCAGATCCTTGATCTGACGTCTACTGATCCTGATGGATGGGTAGAAGACAGACCACCTGCAAAGACACCTGAGACCGTCATCTGTGAGACGCATGTGAAGGATTTCTCATGGGACAAGTCTGGCGGATTTCCTGATGATGTCAGAGGTCGTTTCCTTGCTTTTACAAAACAGCATACGAGCTACAATGGGAAGCCTACAGGCCTTGCATACCTTAAGGATCTGGGTGTCACACATATCCAGCTGCTTCCAGTGTATGACTACTGTACGGTTGACGAGGCAGCAGCCTTTTCAAACAATCTGAAGGGAACTGATGCTGGTGAACCGTATAACTGGGGCTATGATCCCAGGAACTACTTCTCACCAGAGGGCGGACTCTCCAGTGATCCATATCGTGGAGAGGTTCGTGTCAGAGAGCTTAAAGAGGCCATTATGGCGCTTCACAGAGCCGGGTTTCGTGTGATTATGGATGTGGTATTCAATCATACCTACGGGACTGATACACCGCTTCAGAAGACGGCTCCATGGTACCATTACCGTCTGAATGAGGACGGAAGTCTCTCAGAAGGATCACACTGCGGTAATGATGTGGCATCTGAGATGCCTATGACTCATAAGTTCATACTGGACTGTGTCATGTACTGGGCAAAGGAATATCATTTTGACGGATTCCGCTTTGATATAATGGGGCTTCTCGATACAGACCTGATGAATGATATAAGAAGGCATCTGGATGATGAATTCGGAAAGGGAGAGAAGCTGATCTATGGTGAGGCATGGGACATGCAGACACATGCGTATGGTGATGCAGTGATGTCTGACAAGTCACATTTCACGAAGCTTGATCCATCAATCGGCTACTTCAATGATATCATCAGGGATTCTGTTGCTGGATGTGCTTTTATTGATGATGACGCAGGATTTGTCGATGGATCAAAGGATGAGGAAGCTCTGAAAAAGGGAATTGCATCCTGCCTTGGAGGAGATGGTATTATCTCAAATCCGTCACAGAGCATTACCTTTGTATCATGCCATGACAACCGTACGCTTTGGGACAAGCTTTCAAAGATTAATGGACTTCATCCGGTCGGTGATTCAGAGGACAGGAGACTCAGACAGAACAGACTTGCAGCTGCCATATATCTGATGACTCCGGGCAGACCGTTTTTCTTCATAGGAGAAGAGGGTGCCAGGACCAAGAATGGTGATGAGAATTCATACAACGCGCCGATTGAAGAGAATGCAGTTCACTGGGATCAGCTGTATGAGCATGAAGATCTGATCAAGTATTACAAAGGGCTGATAGCACTCAGAAAGAAGCTGCCGATCCTGGGCAGAAAAGATGATCATCTCTCAGATGATTATATGATATCAGGTGGAAGCAAAGATGGCCTGCCAGAAGGTCTTGTATTCGTTCAGGCGAAGGATGATTCAGGACATCTGCTCTTCGTATATAATGGATCTGAATACGGCAGGAAGCTGTCCCTTCCATCAGGTCAGTGGCAGCTGCTTGCAGATACAGATTGCTCCACATACTGGGAGAATGAAAAGCCTCACATCGAGAACGAGAAAATAGTTTCAGAGCCTTTGTCAGCTCTGATCCTGAAGAAAATATAACAGGAGGACAAGATTTTGGAAAACAAAAAAAATATTATCCTGACAGGTGACAGACCTACAGGGAAGCTGCATCTGGGACATTATGTAGGATCACTCAGAAGAAGAGTGGAGCTTCAGAACAGTGGCAAATTCGATGAGATCAATATCCTGATCGCTGATGATCAGGCTCTTACCGACAATGCGAAGAATCCTCAGAAGATCAGGGACAATATGATTGAGGTTGCCCTTGATTATCTGTCTGTCGGCATTGATCCAGACAAGACGACTATCTGTGTACAGTCACAGATTCCGGCTCTTCATGCAATGACTTTTTATTTCATGAATATGGTGACGACTGAGCGTCTTTCAAGAAATCCGACTATCAAGAATGAAATCACTCTGCGTGGCTTTGACAAGCCGGGCAGCGAGGGTATTCCTGCTGGGTTCTTTACCTATCCTGTATCACAGACGTCTGATATCACTGCGTTCAAGGCCAACTGTGTGCCTGTAGGTGAGGATCAGGAGCCGATGATCGAGCAGGCAAGGGAAATTGTCCGCAGATTTAATGCCACTTATGGAGACGTTCTCGTAGAACCTGAGATCATGCTTCCTGATACCAAGGCTGCAATGAGACTTCCAGGAATTGATGGCAAGGCCAAGATGAGCAAATCACTTGGTAATGCTATTTATCTCTCTGATGATGCAGCCTCGCTCGAGAAGAAGGTAAAGAGCATGTATACTGATCCGGAGCATCTCCGCAGGGATGATCCTGGACATCTCGAGGGCAACTGTGTATTCACCTATCTCGATGCATTCTGCACCGATGATGATTTCAGGGCATTCTGGCCTGAATATGAGAATCTCGATGAGCTCAAGGCTCATTACACAAGGGGCGGCCTTGGAGATATGGACTGCAAGAAGTTCCTGATCAAGGTATTGAACCGTGTGCTTGATCCTATCCGTGAGAGCAGACATGAATGGGAGAAGAGGATTCCTGATGTCTATGATATCCTGAAGGCTGGTACGGCACATGCAGTTGCTGAGACGAACCAGACTCTCCACGAGATGCAGGAGAAGATGAGAATCAATTACTTTGATGATGATTCGATCATCAAGGACTGGGAGAACTGGATCGCAAAATAATTTTACGCAAAAAAATACCGCGGCTTCAACGGCCGCGGCTCTTTTATCTGTCCTTTTTCTTCTTTTTCTTCTTATCCTTATCTTTTTTGTCCTTTTTATCTGATTTATCAGATCTGGATTTTACATCTTCTTTTTCTTCATCTTTTTTCTTAGGCGGTTCATATTCAGGAAGTTCGTACTTTGCATGATATCCTTCTTCCATGAGCTGGAAGCTGTCATTTCTGGCCTCGCGTTCCTTCTGTGAGTATTCATGCATATCGAAGGTACCGTCTATAGCAGAAATGATATAGGCTGCTATATTGGAGCAGTGGTCAGCCACACGCTCGAGATCAACCGTGATATCTGAGAGGTAGAGTCCCTGCTCGAGGGTACATTCTCCAGACTGGAGACGCTGTACATGATGCTCGTTCATCATCAGGTTGATGGAGTCAATCGTATCTTCAAGAGGATCAATCCTCTTTGCCATTTCTATATCATCATCCTTGACAGATCTGCTTGTAATATCAAGGATTTCTTCGACTGCATCTGTGAATACCCTGAGTTCTTTTAGAGCACTCTCTGAAAATATGGTATTATTCTCATGCATCTTGTCAACTGACTGCTTGATATTCAGGGCATGATCACTGATTCGCTCGAAGTCATTGGTTGAATGAATGAGCGATGCAAGAGCGTGGCCTTCTCTGTCTGACAGATCACCAGTGGCAATCTTTGACAGGTAGGTATTCAGATGATCCTCATACTCATCAACGAGATCCTCAAGCCTTACGACTTCATGAGCTGTTTTCTCATCGTATTCGTATAGCAGACTGATCGCATTCTTCATAGCGTCACTGCTGTGTCTCATCATCTCTACGAGAACTGTCTTGGACTGATTCAGGGCAAAGGCAGGTGATGAAAGGAATCTGTCATCAAGAATTGTGAAGGTATGCATGCTCTCAGCTTCCTTCTTTTCATCCTCTGTGATAGGAAATACCCTCTTGACGATCCTGACGAGGATATCTGAGAACGGCAGCATGATCGTCACGGCTGCGATATTGAATACACTGTGGAAGATTGCTATCGTAACTGGTGTAGCAAGCTTTGTCATGAATTCGAAATGTATGGCGGCATTCAGAGAGTAGAAGACTACCATGAATACTGTCGTCTTGATGATACAGTAGAACATCTGCATCCAGGCTGCACGCTTTGCGTTTCTTCCGGCTCCGACAGATGAGATGATTCCTGTGATAGCTGATCCGATATTCTCACCCATGATGATTGGGATTGCAGTAGCAAAAGTTACTGTTCCGGATGTAGACAGTGCCTGCAGGATTCCGATTGATGCGGATGAGGACTGGAGAATAGCTGTCATGCCAAGTCCTACGAGCAGTCCGAGGAACGGATTCGAGAACATTGTGAGAATGCTCGTAAATGTCTTGTTTTCTGCGAGCGGTGATACGGCGCTTGACATTGAACTCATACCTATAAGAAGGATTCCGAATGAAAGGAGGATGGCACCGACATTCCTATGTCTCTCCCTCTTGCTGGTCATCAGCATTATGAGTCCGATGAGTCCGATTACCGGTGCGAAGTTCTCTGGCTTGAACAGCTGGAGCAGCAGTGCGTCACTCTGTATTCCTGATAGTGATAGGAGCCATGCTGTGATTGTGGTTCCGATATTGGCTCCGAGTATGACACCGACTGACTGTTCGAGGCTCATGATTCCTGAATTTACAAAGCCTACGCACATGACTATCGTAGCGCCGGATGACTGGATGACTGCTGTCACGAGCATTCCGAGAAGCGCTGCCTTCCATTTATTGTTGGTCAGGCCCTCGAGGATCTTTTCCAGCTTGCCGCCGGATACCTTCTTCAGTGCTTCGCCTAAGTACTCTATTCCATAGAGGAACAGGACAAGGCCGCCAATGAGTTTCAGTAAGATAATAATGTTCATTTTCTTCTCTCTTTACATAGATTTCACACGGAAATTACATACAGAGTTTAAATGATTTTGGTGTCAGTTGCAACAGTTAATTTTGATTTTACATACTTTTAACACTATAACCGTTCAAACTACGCATCAGGATAATATATTAACTGCTCAGGACACGCTCTTGCTTAGTTCTCGACGCAGCGGACGCATAGACGGCTTGAAATGACTGTGATTTTTGGTTATTATATGTAAAAACCGAAAGGAGAAATTGTGATATGTTAAAAGAAGGTATTACTGGTGAGGCCAGTGCTGTTGTTAATGATAAAAATACTGCTATAAATATGGGGAGCGGGACGCTGCCGGTGTTTGCGACGCCTGCGATGGTGGCTCTTGTGGAGAAGGCTGCATGGAGTTCGGTGGCTTCTGAGCTGGAAGACGGACAGTCGACTGTTGGGACTGCAATGACTCTTTCGCATGAGTCTGCTACGCCGAAGGGCCTGAAGGTGACTGCGAAGACGACTCTTACTGCCGTTGACAGAAGAAAGCTCACATTTTCATGGGAAGCCTATGATGAGGCTGGTCTTATCGGCAGAGGCACTCATGAGAGATTCATAGTTACTGATGATAAGTTTGTACAGAAAGCTGAAGGCAAAAAAGCATGAAGATAGCACTTGCACAGATGCAGATGGACATCGACAAGAGAGTCAATGAAAAGAAATCACTTGCAATCGCGACTCAGGCGGCTAAGGCCGGGGCTGATCTGCTGCTGTACCCAGAGCTGACACTGACTCCGTTCTTTCCTCAGTATCCATCGAGACTTCTTGAAGGGATGGGGATAAAGCCGGATGCTTTTTCTATTGAAAAAGATGCGCAGATTCTGACTCAGTTTTCAGATGCTGCCAGGGAAAACGGCATCTATCTTGTTCCGAATTTCTATGTGAAAGAGGATGAAGGCAGATTATTCGACAGGTCATATTTCTTTGAAAAGACCGGAAGACTTGTTGGGACTAGTGATATGCACAATATCTTCACAGCAGAGAATTTCTATGAAGGTGATTACTATCATCCGTCAGAGGAGCCGTTCCGTGTGTTCCCAACGCCATTTGGCAATATCGGGGTCGTGATCTGCTTTGACAGGCACATTCCGGAAAGTATCAGGGCCTGCGCTCTTGCCGGTGCTGAGCTGATACTGATCCCGACTGCCAATCTGACTTCAGAGCCGCTTGATGTATTCAAGGCTGAGATCATTGCCGAGGCATATCAGAATAATGTTTTCATTGCCATGGCCAATCGTGTCGGTGAGGAAAATGAGCTGACATTTGCCGGAGATTCACTTGTTGTGGACCCTGATGGCAGGGTACTTGCAGAGGGTGGTGCCGAAGAAGATCTGATATTTAGCGATATAGATACCGGAGAGGCACTCAGGGCAAGACATACAAGACCGTATATAGGATTCTGTGTGCCTGACAGACAGGTCTATGATTTTGAGGCTGAAGAGATCTCTCTGGAAAAAGAACCATCAATAGAAGATGTGTATATGGCAATGGCTGACTACGACGAGGGTGATCCGAAGAGGATTCAGCATTTCACCAAGGTCTATTACTATGCACATATGATTGCTGTTGGAGAGCATCTGCCGCTTAAGGTGAGACAGATCACGGAAATTGCTGCAATGGTTCATGATATCGGCATTCACAAGGCTGAGAAGAGCTTCCATTCGACAGCTGGCAGGCTGCAGGAGAAGCTTGGAGCGCCTGAGGCAGTGAAGCTGCTTCGTGATATGGGCTTCCCTGATGAGGTCGTAAACCGTGTGTCCTATCTTGTAGGACATCATCATACATATACTAATATAGATGGGATTGATTATCAGATTCTTGTAGAGGCTGATTTCCTTGTAAATATATACGAGGATGATATGGATGAAAAGGCACGTGAGAATGCTTTTGAAAAGATTTTCAGGACTGAGACCGGAAAGAAACTGTTCCGTCAGATGTGGCCGTTGCAGTAGCTAATATGTATGGCAGTGGAAGATTATTTCACTGTCATATTTTTTACTTTTTTTGCAAATTTATGAAAATAAGAGTAATACATCGAATTAACAAGAATAATGATGATTATTGCAGAATATACATAGATTTTTGAATTTGATTACACGCGTATAAAAAACTATTATATATCTTGTTAGTTAGCACTCCACTAAATTGAGTGCTAACAAGATTAAAGAGATAAATATTTAAGGCACAAGGAGGTATTCATCATGAAACTGAATCCGTTATCAGACCGGGTAGTTTTAAAGCAGTTAGAGGCTGAGGAGAAGACCAAGTCAGGCATCATCCTTGCTGACAGCGCTAAGGAGAAGCCACAGGAGGCAGAGGTCATTGCAGTTGGTCCTGGAACAAAGGATGTCACAATGCAGGTCAAGGCCGGACAGAAGGTTGTTTACAGTAAATATGCCGGAACCAATGTCAAGCTTGATGATGAAGAGTACATTATTGTAAAGCAGGATGATATTCTTGCTATTGTTGAGTAATAATAGAAAGGAAGATTAATAGTCATGGCAAAAAATATTAAATTCGGTGCTGACGCAAGACAGGCACTTCAGGCCGGCGTTGACAAGCTCGCTGACACAGTTCGTGTAACCCTTGGACCAAAAGGAAGAAACGTAGTTCTTGATAAGAGCTATGGTGCTCCGACAATCACAAACGATGGTGTTACAATCGCCAAGGATATCGAGCTTGATAATGAGTTCGAGAACATGGGCGCACAGCTCGTTAAGGAAGTTGCTACGAAGACAAATGATGTCGCTGGTGATGGTACTACAACAGCTACAGTTCTTGCTCAGGCAATGATCAAGGAAGGCATGAAGAACCTCGCTGCAGGTGCTAATCCAATCATCCTTCGTAAAGGAATGAAGAAAGCCTGTGATACAGCTGTTGAGTCTCTGAAGAAGATGTCTGACAAGGTATCAGGCAAAGAGCAGATCGCTAAGGTTGCAGCTATTTCAGCCGGCAATGAAGAAGTCGGACAGATGGTTGCAGATGCAATGGAGAAGGTTTCAAATGATGGTGTAATCACTATCGAGGAATCCAAGACAATGCAGACCGAGCTTGACCTTGTAGAAGGAATGCAGTTCGACAGAGGATACATTTCATCATACATGGTAACAGATAATGAGAAGATGGAAGCTACTCTTGATGATCCATATATTCTCATTACAGATAAGAAGATTTCTAATATTCAGGAGATCCTTCCACTTCTTGAGCAGATCGTACAGAACGGCGCAAAGCTTCTGATCATCGCTGAGGATGTTGATGGTGAGGCTCTTACAACGCTTATCCTGAATAAGCTCCGTGGAACATTCAATGTAGTAGCTGTCAAGGCCCCTGGATATGGCGACAGAAGAAAAGAAATGCTTCAGGATATCGCTACTCTGACAGGTGGTACAGTTATTTCATCTGAGGTTGGTCTTGAGCTCAAGGATGCTACAATGGATCAGCTCGGACGTGCAAAGAGTGTCAAGGTCACAAAAGAGAATACAACAATCGTTGATGGCGAAGGTGACAAGAAGGATATTGAGGCCCGTGTTGCCCAGATCAGACAGCAGATTGAAGAGACTACTTCAGACTTCGATAAAGAGAAGCTTCAGGAGCGTCTCGCTAAGCTTGCTGGCGGCGTAGCTGTCATCCGTGTAGGTGCTGCTTCTGAGACAGAGATGAAGGAAGCCAAGTACAGAATGGAAGATGCTGTCAACGCTACAAAGGCAGCCGTTGAGGAAGGTATCATCGCAGGAGGCGGAAGTGCTTACATCCATGCTGAGAAGGATGTTGAGAAACTCGCTGAGTCACTTGATGGTGACGAGAAGACAGGTGCTAATGTAGTACTTAAGGCTCTTGATGCTCCTCTTTACTACATCGCTGACAATGCAGGACTTGAAGGTTCAGTCATCATCAACAATGTAAAGAATTCTAAAGATGGTGAGGGCTTCGATGCTTACAATGAGAAGTATGTCAATATGGTTGACAACGGCATCATTGATCCTGTAAAGGTTACACGTACAGCTCTTGAGCAGGCATGCTCAGTAGCAAGCACACTCCTTACAACAGAGAGTGCAGTAGCTGATATCAAGGATCCTAAGGCTGATGCAGCCGCAGCAGCTGCAGCACAGCAGCAGGGAATGTACTAATCGATAGTAGGGAAAACTAAATTTTTCAGGCCGACAGGAAAAGCTCCTGCCGGTCTTTATTTTTGGTTTCTTTTATTGTAAAATATTCTCTTAAGGAGGCCACTATGGGCGAAGAACTGAAGATGACAGTATCTCCTATATGTACGGATGAGTCAGGAAAGAAAAAGTACGCATATGTGACCTTTTCAGACGGGACAAGAAGTGCCGAGGGGAAGATTCCGTCATGTGAGATCACGAAGAATGATGGATTCAGTGACGAGGAAGCAGCGGCACTGCATTTTTACATGAAGACAAATCTTGAAGATCTCAAGAAAATAGCAGCGAAAATCAATGTATTTGAAGCGCTGAAAAAATAAGGGAATAAAAAGGAGGATGAATTGGCTGAGGAAATAAAGACCGAAAAGAAGAGGCCTGTCATTGAGACGAAGCTCAGACATAATATAGTTGCCATTCCGGAGGAGGCAAGGGCAGCATCAGGAATCGTGATCTTTGGCAGAAGGATTAAGACTCTTGTATTTACTACAGATCTTGCGATTATCAGGAACTGCAATGCAGATGCTGTTTTTGCAGTATATCCATTCACACCGCAGACAGCAATTGGTGATGCTGTGATCAAGTATTCATATATTCCGGTGTTTGCCGGAGTAGGCGGCGGGACGACACATGGGGTGAGAACCATAGGACTGGCAAAGGACATGGAGTCAAGCGGCGCTATGGGGATAGTGCTCAATTCGCCTATCAAGAACGTGAATTTGCTGGCAGTATCCAAGGCTGTCGATATACCTGTTGTCATTACAGTTACAAGCCTTAAGACAGATATCAGGACAAGGCTTGAGGCGGGAGCATCTATTCTGAATGTGGCCTGCGCAGCAGATACTCCAAAGGTTGTAGCACATATCAGGGAATCTTTTCCAGATGTGCCTATTATTGCGAGCGGTGGAAATACACCTGAGCATATCAAAGAGACTGTTGATGCTGGAGCCAATGCCATCACTTATACACCGCCAGGTACGGCGGAGCTTTTTGCATCAATGATGGAGAGATACAGGGAAAATGACTGAAGGAGGTTATCATGAAGCTCTACGATTATGAAAAGAAACATCTGAGACTTATGAGAAGAGATGCAGGGGGATGCACTCTTTTTCTCAAGAGAAATAAAGATTTTCCACTTGAAGCACCTTGTGAGATTGCTCTTTATGGTAACGGAGCAAGACATACTCTTAAAGGCGGAACTGGTTCAGGTGAGGTCAATTCAAGATTCTATGTGACTGCTGAAAAGGGTCTTGCCAGGGCAGGATTTACGATCACAAATCCTGAATGGATGGATGCGTATGATAAGGCAAGAGCTATTGAAAGAGAAGCTTTTATAAAAAGAATCAGACAGGAGGCCGTGAAGGCCGGCATGAATGTAGCCACCTATTCCATGGGCAAGGTCGATCCTGAGCCGGAGTATGATATTTCAGTGGGAAGCGGAGATGTAGCCATTTATGTCCTTTCACGTGTCTGTGGTGAGGGGAATGACAGGCAGCCTGTAAGAGGGGATATCCTGCTTACAAAGACTGAGATCAGCGATATATTACAGATTCAGGCCAATTATAAGAAGTTCATGCTCGTACTCAATGTTGGAGCGCCTGTAGATCTGTCTCCTGTTGCTGATGCAGTGGATAATATTCTCCTTCTCTCACAGCTCGGAGCTGTGACCGGTGTGGTTCTTGCTGATATCATTCTGGGAAAGGCTGATCCGTCAGGAAAGCTGGCTGCTACCTGGATCTCATGGAAGGACCATGAGCAGATAGGAGATTTTGGCAATCAGGATGATACACATTATGAGGAAGGGGCCTATGTCGGCTACAGATATTATGAGACTGCCGGAGTGAAGCCACTTTTCCCATTCGGATATGGAAAGAGCTATACTGATTTCAGTGTGGATGCTTCTGATGCTTCCGTAGCCAATGGTATACTTACAGTAGATGCAAAGGTTAAGAACATCGGAGACTATGATGGCCGTGAAGTGGTTCAGGCATATGTATCTGTTCCTGACAATAAGTTCGATGAGCCGGTAAAGGTGCTTGGCGGATTCACAAAGACTGAGACAATAGCAGCTGGTGAAGAGGATACTGTCAGTGTAAAGATCAATCTCAGTGATATTGCTACATATGATACACAGAATGCGAGATACATACTGCCTGCCGGCGATTATATCGTATCAGCTGGTGACAGCGTGGAGGGTACGACAGAAGTGTGCATTCTTCATGCTGCTGAAGAGATTGTGACAAAGGATGTAAAAAATCTTCTTGATTTTCCGGATTTCCAGGATTACAGGCCTGAGATAAAAGACAGAAAGTATGATACATCACTTCCTGTGATCGAGCTGACTCAGGAGATGGTCCCATGCATAAAGGCAGATTATGACAAGGAAGAAGAGATTGATCCACGCGTAAAAGATCTGTCAGATGAGGATCTGGCGCTTCTGTCTGTAGGTTATTTTGATGACAGTAAAAAGGGATTTGTAATTGGTGATCAGGGCTTTAAGGTACCTGGCAGTGCTGGTGAGACCTGTGCTAAGTTTGAAGATAAAGGAATAAGAGCTCTGGTTCTGGCAGATGGACCTGCAGGACTGCGCCTTGACAGAAAGATCGGTGAAGACAGCAAGGGTGTTTATTCATATGGCAATCCTATGCTTAATGACTTTATGGATTTCCTGCCGAAGGCTGCCCAGATGATTCCTGGTATCAGGCTCAGGGACGCAGAGAAGCGTACCAGAGAGGGCGGACAGATAAAGTATCAGTTTGCTACAGCAATTCCTATAGGGACAGCAATAGCTCAGAGCTTTGATATACCTTTTGCTGAGGAGTGCGGAGATATAGTCGGAAGTGAAATGGAGATATTCGGAGTTGATGTATGGCTTGCTCCGGCGCTTAATATACAGCGTGACATCAGATGTGGCAGGAACTTCGAATACTATTCAGAGGATCCGGTTGTTGCAGGATATTTTGCAGCAGCTATTACAAATGGTGTCCAGAAGCATCCTGGCAGATATACCTGTATCAAGCACTATGCAGCCAACAATCAGGAAACCAACAGAATTGCCAATAATTCAGTGGTTTCTGAGAGAGCCATGAGGGAGATCTATCTGCGTGGATTTGAGATTGCAGTCAGAGAGTCTCATCCTGGAACCGTGATGTCCAGCTATAATCTGATCAATGGTGTCCATTCAATGGAAAGATATGGACTTATTACAGATATCCTGCGCAGCGAGTTTGGATTTAATGGTGCAGTGATGACAGACTGGGTAGTTCCTGATATGGCTGCAAAGAATTCGGCATATCACTATCCTGATCCTGCAAAGGTTGCTGCAGCTGGCAATTCACTGTTTATGCCTGGCAGCAGACATGATTATGAGGATATTTTATCCGGACTGAAGATTGGAACTGTGTCAAGAGAGCAGCTGGAGATCAATGTATCGCATCTGTTCGCTCTTGCTGGAAACGAGGAAGATAAATGAATATCTATGACAAACGCAACATCTCAATGATGATGGATCTGTATGAGCTGACTATGGCCAACGGATATTTTCTGTCAGAGAATGAGGATACAAGAGTGGCATTCGATGTATTCTACAGGAAGAATCCCGATGGAGGAGGCTTCTCTATTTTTGCAGGACTCGAGCAGATAGTCGAATATCTGCAGGGAATGCATTTTGAAAAAGAGGATATTGATTATTTGAGAAGCCTGAATCAGTTCGATGATAAGTTCCTCGAATATCTGTCTGATTTCAGATTCACCGGTGATGTATATGCATATCCTGAGGGTACGATCATGTATCCGGGTGAGCCAATAGTCACAGTTGTTGCGCCTCTTGTACAGGCACAGCTTGTCGAGACTGAGATTCTGGCACAGGTCAATCACCAGAGCCTGATCGCTACAAAAGCACAGAGAATAGTACGTTCTGCAAAGGGCAGGGCAGTTTCTGACTTCGGTGCCAGAAGAGCTCACAATAATGATGCAGCCATATATGGTGCAAGGGCAGCATTTATCGGTGGCGTAAAGGGCACAGCTACAGTTTCTGCAGGACAGTATTTTGATATACCTGTCGGAGGCACGATGGCGCACAGCTTTATCATGTTTTATCAGGATGAGCTCACGGCCTTTAGAAAGTTTGCCTCTATCTATCCGAATAACTGTATTCTGCTAGTTGATACCTATGATGTGCTGAAACAGGGAGTTCCTCATGCTATTCAGGTATTTAAGGAAATGAGGGAAAAGGGGATAGGGAGCAGTAACTATGGAATTCGAATTGATTCAGGAGATTTAGGATATCTGACTCAGAAGTCGCGTCAGATGCTGGATGAAGCAGGATTTACTGATGCTAAGATTGTGATCAGCAACAGTCTGGATGAATACACGATCAAGTCGATCCTTGATCAGGGTGGTCAGGTGGATTCATTCGGTGTAGGTGAGAGACTTATTACGAGCCGTTCTGAGCCTGTGTTCGGAGCAGTATTCAAGCTCTGCGCTGTTGAGGAAAATGGTAAATTCTCACCAAGGATAAAGATTTCGGATTCAGTTGAAAAGATCACCAATCCTGGCCTCAAGGATGTATACCGTATCTATGACAGGCAGGGTCACGCAATAGCAGACCTTATCACCGGTCATGGAGAGGATGTCGATGTAGAAAGATCGTATCGCTTTGTGGATCCTATAGAGCCATGGAAGGTAAGGGAGTTCTCTGACTGTACGAAGAAATCACTTCAGCAGAAGGTGATTGAAAATGGAAGGCTGATCAGGACACTTCCAGCTGTAAAAGATATACAGAAATACGTCAGGGAGCAGCTTGATAATGAGATCTGGCCTGAGGAACAGCGTTTTGAAAATCCTCACAGGCATTATGTAGATATGAGCCCGAAGTATTATGAGATGAAGATGGATATGCTCGCAAATGCCGGTCAGGTTCATAAATGATATACAGGGGATGAGCTATAAGAATTATCAGGTGTTAACAGGGAGTTACAATGGGTAGACGAAGATTTGTAAGTACCAGGACGGTTCATGCCGGGGATAAAATAGATCAGACTATTATTGACAGAACCGGAAGAGAGATGATCAAGAAGGGAGCATATCTTGATGATTTCCAGATCGAATACCTCCAGAAGAGAGGCATCATGGGAATCTACATCTATGAGGGCGTTCCTGATATCGAAGAAGAAAAAATAAATATACCTGATGCAACAAAGAGAGTGATCGAGAAGTATCATAAGGATGATCCTGCAAAGGTCAGCATTTCTGAAGATGTAAAGAAAAGGGTAGGTCAGGGTGTGGCCTATCTTTTTAATGATACTTCGAGCAAGGATTTTACTACGGCAACGAACAGCATTGCAGATGATCTGTCCAGGAGCATTCTGTCAAATAGTTCCATAGCCGTAGATGTCCGTACCATTAAGACCAGTGATGAGTACACATTCAAGCATTCTGTTGATGTGGCGACCATTTCTGCTATAATTGGCCAGAAATACGGCCTCAATAAAAAGCAGCTTCACGAGATCCTTGTAGCCGGACTTCTCCATGACATGGGCAAATCACAGATCCCGAATGAAATCCTGAACAAGCCTGGAAAGCTTACTGATGATGAGTTCAGGATAATGAAGTCTCATTCGCTCTTAGGATACAATATTTTAAAGGAAAAGCATGAATTCTCACCTGATATTCTCCTGGGAGTCCTGCAGCATCATGAGAAGCTCTCCGGCAAAGGATATCCAATGGGAGTCACAGATGAGAAAATCGGTCTGTATCCGCGTATCATAGCTGTTGCAGACATCTATGATGCCCTCGTCACGAAGCGTCCGTACAAGGAACCGTTTGGTCAGCGTGAGGCAATGGAGATGGTGCTGGCTATGGGTAATGATCTCGACATCAAGGCGCTTGAATGTTTCTCCAAGAGTGTCATTCTGTATCCGGTTGACAGCATAGTCAAGCTGTCCAATGGACTTCTGGCAAAAGTGGTTGCAAACAATCCTGATTATCCAATGCGTCCGAAGGTTGTAGAGATCGAGACCGGAAGAGTACTTGACCTCGCTAATGATTTCCAATATAATAATATAGTTTTGGAATCATAGTTGGAGGAATCATTTTGAGTACATTAAAGGATGAGATCACGAAGAGACGTACATTTGCAATCATCTCTCACCCTGATGCAGGAAAGACAACACTTACAGAAAAATTTCTTTTATATGGCGGACAGATAAATGAGGCTGGTTCAGTCAAGGGAAAAGCTACCGCAAGGCATGCTGTATCAGACTGGATGGAGATAGAGAAGCAGCGTGGTATCTCGGTGACGAGCTCGGTGCTTCAGTTCGAGTATGACGGGATGTGTATCAATATTCTTGATACACCTGGACATCAGGACTTCTCAGAGGATACATACCGAACACTTATGGCAGCTGATTCAGCTGTCATGGTTATCGACGGTGCGAAGGGTGTCGAGCCTCAGACACGCAAACTGTTCAAAGTATGCGTGATGCGTCATATACCTATTTTTACATTTATAAATAAAATGGACCGTGATGCCATGGATACATTTGAGCTCATGGATGATATTGAAAATGAGCTTGGCATTGCGACCTGTCCTATAAACTGGCCTATTGGAAGCGGTAAGGAATTCAAGGGCGTCTATGACAGGAATACCAGGAAGGTGCTTACTTTCTCAGATACCATGAAAGGTACAAAAGAGGGTGAAGAGACCGACTATCCTATTGATGACCCTGATCTGATTGCTGCCATTGGTGAAGACAAGAGAGATACTCTCATGGATGAGATGGAGCTTCTTGATGGAGCAGGTGCACCGTTTGACCAGGAGAAGGTGGATAAGGGAGAACTCACTCCTGTATTCTTCGGATCAGCTCTTACGAACTTCGGCGTAGAGACTTTTCTTAAGCATTTCCTGAAGATGACGACACCGCCGCTTCCAAGAAAGAGTGATCATGGAATCATTGACCCATATAGCGAGGATTTCTCAGCGTTTGTATTTAAAATTCAGGCTAACATGAACAAGGCTCACCGCGACAGGGTTGCCTTCATGCGTATCTGCTCAGGCAAGTTCACGGCTGGGATGACTGCTTTTCATGTGCAGGAAGGCAAGGATGTCCGTCTGTCACAGCCGCAGCAGATGATGGCTTCTTCAAGAAAGATGATAGAAGAGGCGTATGCAGGTGATATCATAGGAATCTTTGACCCGGGTATCTACTCGATTGGTGATACAATTACTACTGCTAAGGAACATTTTAAGTTCGAAGGTATCCCGACATTTGCTCCGGAGCATTTCTGCCGTGTCCGTCAGGTAGATACGATGAAGAGAAAGCAGTTCACGAAGGGTATCATGCAGATAGCTCAGGAAGGTGCTATCCAGATATTCCAGGAGTATCATACCGGAATGGAAGAGATCATAGTCGGAGTAGTCGGTGTCCTTCAGTTTGATGTGCTCAAGTTCCGCCTGGAAAATGAGTACAAGGTCGATATCATCATGGAGAGCCTTCCATATGAATATGTCCGCTGGGTAGAAAATAAGGACATCGATATGGACACAATTAACGGTACATCCGATATGAAAAAAGTTAAAGATCTTAAAGGAAGACCGCTGCTTCTCTTTGTTAATGAGTGGTCCATAGGCATGGTAGAGGAGAGAAACAAGGGTCTTGTTCTGGCAGAATTCGGTCAGGAAAAGATGGAATACTGATATTAATTGGAAATTTTCATTAGAAATTTCTTTATATTCTGTTTAGATTTGTTTAGTAAGATAAACAGAGTATAAACTTTCTAAAATGAGTATTAAATCCGCGGCAAAACTGTTGCCACGGATTTTTTTTCATGGTATTATCCGGAACAGATGCAGCTGTTAATACCAGGCATAAACAAATGCTTGACAATATCGCTAATATGTTCTATTATTGAAGGCAGAAACAAACATTTTTTCGAAATGGAGTATAGAAATGGCAAAGGATGATAAGAAGGACGATAAGTTAAAGGCACTCGATGCGGCAATAGCCCAGATTGAGAAGCAGTATGGCAGAGGTTCTATCATGAGGCTCGGAGACAATTCGAACCAGATGAAGGTAGAGACCATTCCTACTGGTTCTATCAGCCTTGATATAGCATTAGGACAGGGTGGACTGCCAAAGGGCAGGATCATAGAGATATACGGACCAGAGTCTTCTGGTAAGACGACTCTTGCACTTCATTGTGTTGCAGAGGCTCAGAAGCGTGGTGGCATAGCAGGATTCGTAGATGCAGAGCATGCGCTCGATCCTGTATATGCGAAGAATATTGGTGTAGATATCGACAATCTCTATATATCACAGCCTGACAGTGGTGAGCAGGCACTTGAGATCGCTGAGACCATGGTCAGGAGCGGGGCTGTAGATATCATAGTAGTCGATTCGGTTGCAGCTCTTGTACCGAAGGCTGAGATTGAGGGAGATATGGGTGATTCCCACGTAGGACTGCAGGCCAGACTCATGTCACAGGCTTTGAGGAAGCTCACTTCAGCAATCAGCAGGAGCAATTGCATAGTGATTTTCATCAATCAGCTCCGAGAGAAGATCGGAGTCATGTTCGGCAACCCTGAGACTACTACAGGTGGCAGAGCTCTTAAGTTCTATGCATCTGTTCGTCTTGATGTACGCCGCGTGGAGTCACTAAAGCAGCAGGGAGAGGTCATCGGCAACAGAACCAAGGTTAAGGTCGTGAAGAATAAGGTAGCTCCACCATTCAAGGAAGCAGAGTTTGATATCATGTTCGGCAAAGGCATCTCCAAAGAGGGAGACATTCTTGATCTCGCCGCCAATCTTGATATCATCAACAAGTCAGGAGCCTGGTATGCATACAATGGCGAGAAGATCGGTCAGGGTCGTGAGAATGCGAAGACCTATCTTTCAGAGCATCCAGATGTGATGAATACAGTAGAGCATCAGATCAGGGTTCATTACGGACTCGATGAGGATGACACTGCTTCTTATGATGCGTCAGATGATGCAAATGCAGGGAATGCTTCAACCGATGGAGCAGCTGAGTAATACTGATGCAGATCATCAGTATAGAGCCACTGCCAGCATCAAAAAAGCGCAGACGAATCACTCTTGATACCAGAGAATCATTTGTGCTATATGCAGGGGAGATAAGAAAGCATCCGGAGCTTAAAGAAGGAGCTTTCTTAAGTGATGATGATTATCAGGAGATCTGTGAAAGAATTCTTCTTCCCAGGGCGAAGAAGCGTACCCTGCATCTGTTAGAGAAGCAGGATCGTACCAGAGCAGACGTGATCATGAAGCTCACTCAGGGAGGATATCCTATAGAGATAGCAGAGGCCGCAGCAGATTATGCGGCCTCTTATGGTTATATAGATGACCGGCGGTATGCAGCGAATTTCATATATTTCCATCAGGAGAAGAAGAGCCGTCGCCGCCTGAAGCAGGACCTTCTGCGCAAGGGTATCTCAGCCGATGTCATAGATGAGTGCCTGGATGAGGCAGAGTTGACTTCAGAGGAAGACAAGATACAGGAACTTCTAGTGAAGAAGCATTATGATCCAAAGACTGCTTCGGTCAAGGACAGGGCAAAGCTAGTCCGATTTTTGCTGGGACGAGGATATGACTATGAGCAGATCAAGACAATGATGTAGTATATCTTAGGATCTTATCCTTTTCTTCTATGATTTCTCGAAGCGTATTAGTGCTTGCATCATATCCGGTTTCGTCAGGATGGTAGCGCTTGATCAGAATATGGAATTCTCTCTTGAGCTGAGCCATATCTGTGAGCGCTTCGGCAGAGAACCAGCGGATTTCATTGGTATCTTCTTTTGGTGGTTCAGAAGTATGCTTTTCTTCATGTTTTTCTTCTGTATGGCTGAATGCCATCCATGGATTCTTATATTTTGGCACAGCTGAGGAGAAGAGCGATGCACGATCTTTTTTTTCTCCTCTTACGATGTCTGAGTATTCATGACATGATATGGCCTTATCAGGGATTTCATTTCCAAGGAAGCAGAATCGTCTGTATCCCAACAGACAGTATGTATCGGCTGGAAGTGCATGGTATGTAAGGAAGGCATCGGCGGAACCCAGATTTTTTAAATAGAACTGTACGAGAGGATGCGGGGTTGATCTCAGAATATCAGCCATTCCACGCGCCTTTGTCAGTGCCTTGTTAAATACATCATCTATATCGGCATCATTCTTCAGTTGCCAGTTTTTCAGGTATTTGATTTCAAGAGTGATGTCACTTTTCTCAGCCAGTAGTTCATTGATCTGGTTTTCATAATCAAGAAAGGCAATGGTATTTCCATTATGCAGAGCCTGCTCTTTGCGGTCAGTAATGTAAGCAAGCCGATTATTCAGCAATGTCATTCTGGAAACTGCGATTTCGAGCAGACTATTGATACGATTCATAACGGTGACGAGCGCAGAAGCATCTTTGGATGTTCTCATATATATTTCTTTTAAGAACATTGTGTCATTGAAATGAATAGCCGCAAGGAAAAAGTAATTATAGAATGAATTGCAGAGTCCGACAGAAGAGTCAGGCTGTCCCTCACCCCAGTTCTTCATGGAGAGCAGCCTTGTCGCAAGTTCTTTCTGCTCGAGTATTATTGCATAATGCAGGCAGTCAAGCCCCAGATCATCAATAAGTGTGAAATAGAGCTTTGATGGCATCTCGCCTTTTGATATCGGAGAGAGCGCTTCGTCCATCCTCTCTCTCGAGGTACGGACTTCAAGAGTATGTATCATAAGTTTCTGAGAATCAGTGAGATCACTTTTTATCTCTTCATATAGCTTGTCAGCTCTGTTGTCCTGAAGTCTTTTGCCAAGGCAGGTCAACAGGAAGCTCTCTCCTAATGTCAGAAGTGGCTTTGAGTTGAGAGCAGAATAGTACTTTATCTCCTCACGCAGGAATCCCATTGAAAAGTCAGTTGGAATCCGGTCAAGGAGAGATGAATACTCAATTATCGTATTTGTATTGATGCTGGTACTCATCTGATGCTCATGCCTCTTTGTGCTTTCTGTAAAAACC
Source organism: Lachnospiraceae bacterium (assembly GCA_029338735.1). Taxonomy (GTDB): domain Bacteria; phylum Bacillota; class Clostridia; order Lachnospirales; family Lachnospiraceae; genus Weimeria. Next base: position 54,810 of record JAQYAY010000041.1, read on the forward strand.
AAAATCACAATATATTGTAGCTGATTTGCAGTTCTAATTCAATACGCCGTCAACAAAAAAGCTTGACACCACATAAAATAAATAGTATAATGCAGTTCGTTATGGAAGAAAAAGTTCGTGACGGACTGCTTTTTGATTTTTACGGAGATCTGCTTTCGGAGAAGCAGAAGAATATATACAGGGCTTATGCGTACGAGGATCTGTCACTGTCGGAGATGGCCGATGAGTTCGGTATGACGAGACAGGGAATCAGTGAGACGATACACAGGGCGACGAAGAATCTCCGTGAGTATGAAGAGCGGTTAGGACTTGAAGCCCAGTACAGACAGGTGAAGACACTTGCAGAGGATATAGAGGTAAGTGATGATATAGAGGCCTGTCATGAGAAGGCAAAAGAGATATTAGAGCTGCTGTAGCAGTATCAGAGGATAGTAAATGGCATTTGACAGTCTGACAGAAAAACTTCAGAACGTGTTCAAGGGACTTCGCGGCAAAGGGCGTCTTTCTGAGAAGGATGTCAAGGAAGCGATGAAAGAGGTAAAGCTCGCACTCCTTGAGGCAGATGTCAATTTTAAGGTAGTCAAGAACTTTATCAATACAGTCACAGAACGATGTGTCGGAGACCAAGTTCTTGGAGGCCTGAATCCTGCCCAGACAGTCATCAAGATTGTAGACGAAGAGCTTACTACTCTGATGGGCTCTGATATCACAGAGATCCAGTACCAGCCGGGACAGGCAATCACAGTCATCATGATGTGTGGTCTTCAGGGTGCAGGTAAGACGACGACCACAGCAAAGCTTGCCGGCAAGATGAAGCAGAAGGGCAAGAGACCACTGCTTGTAGCCTGCGACGTGTACAGGCCTGCTGCCATAGACCAGTTGAAGGTCAATGGCCAGAAGCAGGATGTGCCGGTATTTTCAATGGGTACAGACAATTCTCCTGTAGATATAGCCAGGGCTGCGATATCTCATGCGAAGTCGAACAATCAGAATGTCGTGATACTTGATACGGCAGGACGACTTCATGTGGATGATGATATGATGAAAGAACTTCAGAATATCAAGTCAGCTGTTGAAGTGCATCAGACAATCCTCGTTGTGGATGCCATGACAGGACAGGATGCAGTCAATGTGGCGACGTCATTCAATGATCAGATAGGAATCGACGGAGTGATCCTCACGAAGCTCGATGGTGATACAAGAGGTGGTGCAGCCCTTTCAATAAGAGCAGTCACCGGAAAGCCAATTCTCTATGTAGGTATGGGTGAGAAGCTTTCAGACCTCGAGCCTTTCCATCCGGACAGGATGGCAAGCAGAATCCTTGGAATGGGTGATATGCTTTCCCTGATTGAGAAGGCACAGGATTCATTCGATCAGGAAGAAGCAAAGAAGATCAGTCAGAAGGCTCTGAAGAAGGGCACCTTCGATTTCAATGATTATCTGACCTCGATGGCTCAGATGAAGAAAATGGGTGGAATCGGAAGCATTCTTGGCATGATGCCTGGTATGGGACTCTCTTCCAGCCAGATGGATGAAGTGAAGAACGCAGTCGATGACAAGAAAATAGCTCATACAGAGGCCATCATCATGTCGATGACTCCTGAAGAGAGAGCCAATCCGAAGCTCATGTCGGTACAGAGAAAGAACCGTATCGCAAAAGGTGCCGGACTTGATATAGCTGAGGTGAACCGCTTCATCAAGCAGTTCAATGAATCGGCGAAGCTCATGAAAAAGATGCCTGGTCTCATGAAGGGCAGACGTCATGGAGGCTTTGGCAAGATGCCTTTTAAAATTTAATGAAGTTCTAAGTTTAAAGTTCAAAGTTCAAAGTCGAACTCAGAACTCATAACTTTTAACTATAAAAGACACAACAGAAAATGGAGGAACAAAATGGTAAAGTTAAGACTCACAAGAATTGGTAAGAAGAAGAACCCTTTCTACAGAATTATCGCTGCAGAATCATCTTCACCGAGAGACGGACGTTTCATCGAGCAGATCGGAACTTATGATCCGAATCAGGAGCCAGCAGCTGTCAATATCGATGCTGACCTTGCCAGAAAGTGGCTTGCTAATGGCGCACAGCCGACTGCTACAGTTGCAAGACTTTTCAAGAATGCCGGAATCGAGAAATAAGACGGGCTTCAAGGGAGGTCTTATATGAAGGAACTAGTAGAAGTAATAGCTAAGGCTCTGGTCGATGATCCTGATGCTGTCGTAGTGACAGAGACAGAGGATGACAATGTGATCAGGCTTGTACTTTCTGTAGCCCCTTCCGACATGGGAAAGGTCATTGGAAAGCAGGGCAGGATCGCCAAGGCCATAAGGACAGTAGTGAAGGCTGCTGCGACAGAGACTGACAAGAAGGTCTATGTCGATATCGAAGACAAGTGAAAAATAGTTTCTTACAGGTCGGCATCATAACGACAACCCATGGTGTGCACGGTGAGGTCAAGGTTCGTCCGACAACTGATGATATTGAGAGATTCAAGGATCTGACAGAGGTCACGCTTTCTTTTTCAAATGGAAAAGAAGAAAAGCGCACTATCAGATCAGTCAAGTTTTTCAAGAATCAGGCAATCCTTGGATTTGACGGGATTGACGATATGGACAGTGCTTACACACTTCGTAATGCACGGATCATGATAGACAGGAGTCAGGCAATACCTCTTGAGGAGAATGAGTTTTTCATCGGAGATATACTTGGAATCAGCGTCTATGATGAAGACGACAGGCTTTTAGGAAAGTGTACTGACATCATTCCGACGGGAGCCAACGATGTCTATGAAGTCACAAGAGATGACGGGAAGAAGATTCTCATACCTGCTATAAAGCAGTGTATCATTGCTGTTGACCCGGACCAGGGACAGATGAAGGTACATCTGATACCGGGGTTGGAGGATCTGTGATGAGAGTTTATGTGATGACTCTTTTCCCAGAGATGGTAGAGAAGGCACTCCACACCAGCATCACAGGACGGGCTATTGATGAAGGACTATTAGAGCTCAATTGTGTGAATATCCGTGATTTTACACAGGACAGGCATCACAGGGTTGATGATTATCCGTTCGGTGGCGGAGCAGGCATGGTCATAGAGGCACAGCCGGTATATGACTGTTATCTTCATATTCATGAGGAGATCGGACATGACTGTCCGGTGATAGCGCTTTCTCCGAAGGGCAGGACATTTACACAGTCTGTTGCAAAAGAGATTGCAATAAACCAGGATCTGATACTGCTTTGTGGACACTACGAAGGAATAGATCAGAGGGTACTTGATACCATAGTTACTGATTATATTTCTATCGGAGACTATGTGCTGACTGGAGGCGAGCTTGCTGCATGCGTCGTTGTAGACTGCGTGGCAAGGCTTATACCAGGTGTACTGGGGAATGATGATTCTGCATCTACCGAGAGTTTTGAGAATGACCTTCTTGAATATCCTCAGTATACGAGACCTGAAGAGTGGAATGGCAGGCATGTTCCTGAGATACTATTGTCAGGGAATCACAGACTTGTAGATGAGTGGAGACTCGAACAGAGTATCAGCCGTACAAGAGATTTACGACCGGACCTGTTCAGCAGGGCATTGCCGGGACTCAGAAAGTCATTGTCAAACCGGCTGAGACGGAAGCTATTGAAACCAGAAGAAAATTGTGATAAAATATCATAGTTGCTGTGAAAAGCAGCAGGAGGAAAAATAATGAACGCAACAGAGATCATTGGAAAGATCGAAGACGAACAGAAGAAGACAGAAGTGCCTGAGTTCAACGTAGGCGACACAGTTCGTGTATCAAATAAGATCAAGGAAGGCGACAAAGAGCGTATCCAGGTATTCGAGGGTACAGTTCTTAAGAAGCAGGGCGGATCAAACCGTGAGACATTCACTGTAAGAAAGATTTCAAGTGGTGTCGGTGTAGAGAAGACTTTCCCACTTCACAGCCCTAATGTAGAGAATGTAGATGTTGTAAGAAAAGGTAAAGTCCGCAGAGCAAAGCTCAATTATATTCGTAATCGTGTTGGTAAGAGCGCTAAGGTTAAGGAGTCTATCTGAGGCCTGCCGAACTTCATTTATCAGATTTTTTAAAGGTGGCCTTCTGACCACCTTTTTTTAGAATAGGTTTATTGTATGAGAGTCATTCCAAATAAAAGGGCTGCGGCGGAACCTGTACCGACCAGCAGGTCGCTTGATTTCAGAAAACGCAGGACAAGGCCCGATATCAGAAAACTGAGAAAAGTATTCATACTGGTTCTTGAGATTGCAGCTGTCATGTCTGTTGCATATCTTCTGATATCAGCATTCTGCACTCAGGTCGTGATGACAGAAGAGTCAATGGAGCCGCAGATCATGTCTCAGGACAGACTTCTGATAGACAAGGTGATATACAGGATCAAGGATCCCAAGCAGGGAGATGTGGTTGCATTTTCATCACCTGGTGATCTCTCAGGCAGATATTCAGTGAAGAGAGTAATAGCAACGCCTGGTCAGAAGGTTTCCATAAAGGGTGGTGCTGTTTACGTAGATGACAAGGTCTATGCAGCACCTGTTCAGACAACAACTATAAAGGACGCCGGTCTTGCTACATCTGAGATCACTCTTGGGAAGGACGAGTATTTCCTGCTTGGAGACAATCGCGATGTCAGTGAGGACAGCAGATATACAAGCGTTGGCAATATACTGAAGAGCCAGATCAGAGGCAGGATATGGCTTGACGCATCTCTTAAGAATTTCGGAGTGATTGACTGATGAATATACAGTGGTATCCGGGGCACATGACCAAGGCCCTTCGCCAGATAAAAGATGATATAAAGCTCATAGATCTCGTGATAGAGCTTTGTGATGCGCGAATAGTTTTATCGAGCCGTAATCCAGAGATCAGACAGCTGACGAATGGCAAGGCTCATCTTGTCATTTTAAATAAATCTGATCTTGCAGAGCAGAAAGTGACGGATGAATGGATCAGCTTTTTCATGGAAAATGGAACCGAAGCCATTGCAATTGACAGCCGTAACAGGAGAGATGTAAAGAAGATAAATGATGCAATAATGAGGGCGACCGAGGAGAAGCGTCAGAGAGATCTGAGGAGAGGAATAAAGAACCGTCCTGTAAGAGCTCTTATCGCAGGTATTCCGAATGTCGGGAAGTCGACACTCACGAATTCACTTTCTGGGAAAAAGAGCACGAAAACCGGTGACAGGCCTGGTGTCACGAAAGGCAAGCAGTGGATCCATGTGAATAAAGGACTGGATCTGCTTGATACTCCGGGCATACTGTGGCCGAAGTTCGAGGATCCTCATACGGGTGAGGCCCTTGCTCTTTTCGGTGCAATTGCCGATAATGTATTTGAGAAGGAGGAGCTGTCGCTGGTACTTTATCATATCATGACAGAGAACTATCCTGGAAGACTTGCGGAAATCTATCATATCAGTGAAGATCTGGCAGATTGTGATGTTCTTACAGAGATTGCATCGGCTAAGAATCTGGTGCTGAAGGAAGGAAAGGCCGATACAAAGAGGGCATGTGATCTCTTTCTTGATGACCTGAGATCAGGAAAGCTCGGCAGAATATCGCTGGAGAGACCATAATGAAAAATGGCAGTACAAATGTAAGACTTATAAAATATGCTGTTTTCATCTGTATAGTTCTCATAGCTGGTTTTCTTGCTGCACATTTTCTGGTTCAGAGAACAGTGGTCAGCGGAAGTTCAATGCAGCCAACCCTATATGATGGTGACAATCTGATAATAGACCGCGTGTCATATGCTTCTCATGATCCGAAGCGTTATGATATCGTGGTTTTTTCTTATATGAACTCAAGAGGCACCTATTATATCAAGCGTGTCATAGGATTGCCGGGTGAGACCGTACAGATCACTGATGATGGTGACATCCTGATCAATGGTACCAGGCTCACAGAACATTATGGCAATGAGAAAATTAAAAATCCAGGTCTTGCAGCATATACAGAGAAGCTTGGTAAAAGTGAATACTTCGTACTCGGAGATAATAGAAATCACAGCGAAGACAGCAGATTTCCGGATGTGGGTGATGTAAGGCGTGAGCAGATAGTTGGAAAGGCGGTATTCCGCTTTTTCCCTTTGAATAGAATAGGCAGGGTCAGATGACAGACGAGAAAAAGCAAGAAGAAAGTGACAGACTGCATGAGTTGTTCAGACGTGAAGATGAACTTCATGATCAGGGAATAGAATATGTGGGCGGAATTGATGAAGCAGGCAGAGGACCTCTTGCGGGGCCTGTGGTTGCTGCATGTGTGATACTTCCGAAGGATGATTATCTTACATATCTCAATGATTCAAAGAAGCTGTCAGAGAAGCGCCGCGAAGCACTTTTTCCTGAGATCATAAAGAGCGCAGTAAGCGTTGGTGTGGGACTTGCTGACCAGAAGGAGATAGATGAGGTCAATATCCTGAATGCGGACTATATCGCAATGAGACGTGCCATTGCCTCGATGAAGATACGCCCACAGTATGTGATAAATGATGCGGTTATTATTCCGGACCTTGCAATACCTCAGGAGCCAGTCATCAAGGGTGATGCAAAGATTGCCTGCATTTCTGCAGCCTCTGTTATTGCAAAGGTCACAAGGGATCATATCATGAGGGAGTATGACAAGTTCTCTCCCGAGTATCTGTTTGCGAAGCATAAAGGCTATCCGACAAAGGCTCATTATGAGGTGCTGGAAAAATACGGAGTGCTTCCGATCTACCGGAGGACATTTCTTACGAAGAGGATTGAAGCAGGCACGCTGTCTGTTAAGGAAAATGATGTGAACCTTCCGGATCCTTTTGATCTGGCAGATGATTTTCTGAAAGAGTATGGTCTTACTGTGGTGAGGTGATTTTATGGAAATAAAGAATCTCATAAATCAGTATTACAGCAATGTGAATAATAACAGTTCCCAGGCTACACAGCCACAGGGCGTAGAACAGCTGACACAGGCACTGAACGCGCTGAAGGCAGGAACGGTATTTGAAGGGACAGTGAACAGTATCAGGGGTTCACAGGTACTTCTTGGTCTCTCAAGCGGACAGAATATCACTGCGAGACTGCTTGCAGATGTTGGTTTGTCAGTCGGGGAGTCTGTATTTTTTCAGGTAAAAAAGAATGATGGACAGGAGATCACTATAAAGCCGGTTTCTATAGGAGCTTCTTCCGGTAATCCTATAATCAGTGATGCATTAAAGAGTGCTTCTCTTCCTGTAAATGACCAGACTATTGCCATGGTTGATGAGATGATAAAAAATCATCTGCCTATAGACTCAAAGAGTATTGCTGAGATGGGTCGTTCCGTTCTCATGAATCCTGAAGCTGATCCCAGGGCTGCTGTTGTACTCAAGGGTCTTGGCCTGCCAGTTGATTCTGAGATGCTGTCTTTGGTCAGCAATTATAAAGAGGGTGGGGGAGCTATCTTTAATGATGTGGAGAATCTGTCTGAGCAGGCGGCTGATATAATTGCTGCAAATCCAGAGACTCTTGATGATGTGGCTGATATTTTTACCGATGTCTATATGGACGGAGACGATTCAATTTCAGATGGAATACTTGCGCAGCAGAATCCCGCTGAAGAGACGCTTGAGACGGATGAAGGATTTGATATGCCTCTTTCCATGACAGACGTGAGAGAGGATGCCCGGACTGAAGCCACAGGGAATCAGGCTGTAGCAGAATGGAACCGGGAAGATCTGCCTAAAGGCACAATTGGAAATACTCTGGATGGAAAGAGTTTCCAGAAGATTGCTGATTTCTTGGAGTCGAATCAGACGATGAAGGATACTTTCCCTGGACTTTTCGATAAGAACGGCAGTCTGAAGCCTGATGCAAAGACGTCTGATGTGTTTTTGGCTGTAAAGTGGCTGTTTGATGCAAGTGGCAATGATTTTACAGCCAGACATATAAAGTCAAGCGGCTTCGGTGAATTGCTAAAGGGCATAATGGAGGATAAATATACTCTGACTCCTGAGCAGATCGTAAATAAAGAGTCAGTAAATGACTCATACAACAGCATTCAGAAAGATATGGATTCCATTCAGAAGCAGGCTGCTGAAAAGCTTCCGGATACCTTGGTCCAGAAGCTGTCTGTGGCTGCTGAATCTGTGAACAGTAATGTGAACTTTGTAAAAGAAGTGAATACAGTATATAATTATATCCAGATTCCGCTGAAGCTGTCGAACCAGAATGCGACCGGTCAGCTATATGTCTATGCTGACAGGAAGAAAAAGAAGTGGAATCCCGATGAACCGATCACAGCTTTCCTGCATTTTGATCTGGAGAATCTCGGGTCTACAGATATTTCGATAAAGCTTCTGAAGAAAAATCTGGATACGAAGTTCGCTCTTGCTGATGATATATCATATGATCTCATCGAGAACAATATCCATTTTCTGCAGGAAAAGCTTGAATCAATGGGATTCACCTGCAATGTGACGGTGACTGATGCTGATGTGAAGAGGGACTTCGTTGATGATTTTCTGAAGCAGGATGTGAAGCAGACAAAGATCAATGGTAAGCAGATCATGAGATATTCATTTGATGTGAGGGCATGAATATGGCTGATACAGACGAAGAGAAAAAAACGGCGGTTGCCCTGTCGTATGATGTGGGTGATGAAGCTCCGAAGATCGTGGCGACTGGTGTCGGGGAAGTCGCTGACAGGATCATAGAAGAGGCTAAAAAAGCTGATGTGCCATTCTACAAGGATTCGGCGCTTGCGCAGACGCTGTCAAAGCTTATGATCGGGGAGGCTATTCCGCCGGAGCTCTACGAGGTCGTGGCACAGATCCTCGTGTTCGTGGACAAGATGGATAAGCTGCGGTCAAAGCTTAGATAGTAGTGGTCGTCGTCTTTGACTGGCCTGTCCAAAGCCGGCCTATGCGCTCCGCCTTCAGCCATTTCATGGCTTTGGCTGCGCGCCGGGAACGGCCTAAATGCTTTGAACAGGCCATCAAAGACGACGACGACCTTACTACATGATTAGATAAAAAGACAGGGTTATATTATGACTACGAATACAAGGGCCCTTGGGGCGCAGAAGGAAGAGCTTGCAGCGGAATTTTTAGAAAAAGAGGGGCTTCGTATTGTTGAGAGAAATTTCAGGTGCCGTCAGGGCGAGGTTGATATCATTGCCTATGATGGTGACACTCTCTGCTTTATTGAAGTGAAGTACAGGAGTTCTTTGCGTTTCGGATATCCCGAGGAGAGTGTTACTCCTAAAAAGCAGCAGAGGATATGCAGAACTTCCCTCTACTATATTTATTCGCATCATATTCAGTGCAATATGAGGTATGATGTTGTGAGTATTTTACCAGATAGGATTAGATATATAAGAAATGCCTTCGAATACAGATAACCATAGAATTTCATATGTGAGACCGGAGTCGCCTGCGGATAAGGCCGGAATCAGGGCCGGTGATGCGCTGCTTATGATCGGAGAGGGCTCTCTTCATGATATTTTTGACTATTATTACTATGAGGAGAATACCGAGCTTGATCTCCTTATCGGTCATGAGGACGGCACGAAGCAGCAGTATCACATTGTAAAGAGTGATGAGGATACTGACATTGGTCTGACCTTCGAGAACGGTCTTCTTGACGATTACAGATCATGTGCGAATCACTGCATGTTCTGCTTCATCGATCAGATGCCGCCTGGGATGAGGGATACTCTCTATTTCAAGGATGACGACACGAGACTTTCATTCCTTCAGGGCAATTACGTGACTCTTACGAATATGAGTGACGAAGAGCTTGACCGCGTGATAGAATACAGACTTTCTCCGATCAATATCTCAGTTCATACGACGAATCCTGATCTTCGCATCAGGATGCTCGCAAATAAGAACGCTGCCCGCATCATGCCGCGCATTAAGAAGATTGCAGATGCAGGCCTGACGATGAATACGCAGATCGTGCTCTGCAAGGGAATTAATGATGGCAGGGAACTCGACAGGACGATAAGTGATCTGGTATCGTTCTACCCTCAGGTGACTTCTCTTTCGGTAGTGCCCGTTGGCCTTACGAAGTTTCGTAAAGGTCTGTACCATCTGGATCATTTTGAAAAAGAAGATGCAGAGCAAGTCATTGATCAGATCGAAGGCTGGCAGAAAAAGATATACGCAGAGCATGGCGAACACTTCGTATTTGCATCTGACGAATGGTATCTGATGGCCGGACGCGATCTGCCGGGAGAAGAGATCTATGATGGCTTCGGACAGCTTGAGAACGGCGTCGGGATGCTTCGTCTCCTGATTGATGAGTTTAAGGAAGCACTTGACAATGAAGGCATGCATCCTTTTAAGCATAAGAGTGTGACTATTGCTACAGGTGTGCTGGCAGCACCTTTTCTTACGAAGCTGGCAGCACTTTTCATGAAAAAATATCCTAGGATAAGGGTCGAAGTCGTGACTATAATCAATCACTATTTTGGCGAGCAGATCACGGTGTCAGGCCTTATAACGGGGACTGATCTGAAGGAGCAGCTTTCAGAACATGGAGTGGGTGAACGGCTCCTGATCCCTATAAATATGCTGCGCAGCAATGAAGAGGTATTTCTTGATGATGTGACTGTACAGGAACTTTCAGAAACTTTACAAGTTCCCGTCACTGTTGTAAAATCAAGCGGGCAGGATTTACTTGATGCCCTTTTAGATAAAAAAGATAAGAGAGAATAATTATGGCAAAACCAATAGTTGCAGTTGTCGGACGTCCTAATGTAGGAAAGTCGACACTGTTTAATGCAATAGCAGGAGAGAGAATATCAATAGTTAAGGATACTCCGGGTGTCACAAGAGACAGAATCTATGCGGATGCATCCTGGCTGGATCATGAGTTTACACTCGTTGATACAGGCGGTATTGAGCCGGATACAGATGATATCCTGCTTTCAAGAATGCAAGATCAGGCTCAGATCGCAATTGATACGGCTGATGTCATCATTTTCGTAGTAGATGGAAAGACAGGACTTACCGATTCTGACGGCAAGGTAGCCGATATGCTCCGCCGTTCGAGAAAACCTGTAGTCCTCTGCGTGAACAAGATTGATGATTTCAAGAAGCAGGGTAATGACATCTATGAGTTCTACAATCTTGGAATAGGTGATCCTCACGCGGTATCAGCTGCCAGCAATCTCGGATTCGGTGATCTGCTTGACGCGGTATGCGCTGATTTTCCAACTGGCAAGGACGGAGATGGTGATGACGATACCCCGCGTATTGCTATTATCGGAAAGCCTAATGTAGGAAAATCATCCCTTGTAAATTATCTGACAGGCGAGGACAGGGCTATTGTTTCTGATATTGCAGGAACGACCAGAGATACTCTGGATTCGCTCGTGAAGTACAATGGAGAACAGTATATTTTCGTTGATACAGCAGGACTCAGAAGAAAGAGCAAGGTAAAGGAAGATCTGGAGAGATATTCCATTATCCGTGCCGTTGCAGCAGTTGAGAAGGCTGATGTCGTGATCCTGATGATAGACGCGACAGAGGGTGTCACAGAACAGGACGCCAAGATTGCAGGAATCGCACATGACAGAGGCAAAGGCATAATTATTGCTGTTAACAAATGGGATGCCATCACGAAGGACAATCACACTATAAAGGAGCATGAGAATAAGATCAGACAGATCCTGTCGTTTATTCCTTATGCAAAGATTGTCTATATTTCGGCAAAGACCGGTCAGAGAGTGAATAAACTGTATGAGCTCATAGATCAGGTCATTCAGAACCAGAATCTGCGTATACAGACAGGTGTACTGAATGAGATCATTACAGAGGCAGTTGCGATGCAGCAGCCTCCTACGGACAAGGGCAGAAGGCTCAAGATATTCTACACGACGCAGGTATCTGTAAAGCCGCCAACATTTGTAATATTTGTAAACGACAAGAACCTGATGCATTTTTCATATCTGAGATACCTTGAGAACAGGATCCGTGAAGCATTCGGATTCGAGGGAACTGCTATACACTTTATTGTGAGACAGAGAAAAGAGGAAGAGTAATGCTTAGACTCCTGGCATTCATCATAGGCTATTGCTTTGGAAATATCCCATCAGGATATCTGATGGGAAAGGCAAAGCATGTCGATATCACAAAGCAGGGAAGCGGAAATATCGGGACCACGAATACTCTTCGTGTACTTGGCAATCTGGACGGCGCATTATGCCTGGTCTTTGACTGCCTGAAGGGTGTGATTCCTGCTCTTATCATAGGTGCTGTTTTCAAAGGCAGCGATATGAGAGCCGTGTATATGTTTTATACGGCATTCGGGGCTGTCATCGGACATGATTTCCCTATTACAATGAAGCTGAAAGGCGGCAAGGGAATTGCAACTTCGCTTGGTCTTTTTATTATCGCATATCCAGTCATAATTCCGGCACAGATAGCTGTTTTCTTAATAACAGTAATATGTACCAGATATGTATCTCTGGGTTCAGTTCTGTGCGCGGCTTCATTTCCTTTTATGGCGTGGGCTGCGATCGTCACTGGTCATACGGCATTTACAATGGCACAGGCACCGGAGATTATCGTATTATCATTTGTTGTAGGGATACTTGCAATCATCCGTCATAGAAGTAATATAAAGCGTCTCGCAACGCATTGCGAAAACAAGTTTTCATTCCATCATAAAAGCAAGGAGGGAAAATAAATGGCACAGATTACCATTCTTGGAGCAGGAAGCTGGGGTAGCGCCCTGTCTCATGTGCTGACAGAAAACGGGCACAAGGTCCGGATCTGGTCTTTTTCACAGAAAGAGATTGATTCGATCGAGGCTAACGGCAGGAAGATTGAAAAACTGCCGGGATTTTTCTATGATGATTCAATAGAATTCTATAATGATATGGGAGAGGCTGTATCAGGTTCTGATCTGGTAGTCTTTGCGGTTCCATCTGTTGCAACAAGATCAACAGCTGAGAAATATGCTCATTTTTATACAAAAGATACTGGTATTGTGTCTGTTTCAAAAGGTATTGAAGAGGATACACTTTTCACCCAGACGCAGATAATAGAGGATGAGGTACCGGGAGCGGTAACTGCTGTACTTTCAGGGCCGTCGCATGCTGAAGAGGTAATAAAAGATCTACCGACCGTGCTTGTTGCTGGTTCTGCTGATGAGAAGCTTGCAAGAACTGTTCAGGATACCTTCATGAATGAGAATTTCAGGGTATATACGAGTAATGATATTATCGGAATCGAAGTAGGAGCTTCGCTTAAGAATGTTATTGCCCTTGCTGCCGGAATGTCAGATGGCGTAGGCAATGGTGATAATGCACGCGCTGCGCTTATCACCAGAGGTATCCGTGAGATTACGGCTATTGCTGTTGCAATGGGCGGGAAAAAGGAGACCCTCAACGGTCTTGCCGGCATCGGTGATCTGATAGTGACCTGCTCCTCTGTGCATTCGCGTAACCATCAGGCCGGTGTGCTCATTGGTCAGGGTGCTACATATCAGGAAGCCATGGACAAGGTGCATATGGTGGTAGAAGGTGTATACTCTGCCAAAGCTGCCTTAGCGCTGGGACGCAAGTACAAGGTCTCGATGCCGATCATCACTGAGGTGAATAAGGTGCTTTTCGATGGCAAGGATGTAAAAGAAGGGATACACGACCTGATGTGCAGAGATAGAAAGGCGGAAGGGTAAGAGTTTACAAAGCAATTATGGAAATCAAGATTAAATATCATACAGATAAAATTGAAAAGCTCAGATATATTGACGGCAAGAGCGACTGGATTGATCTGCGTGTCGCTAAGGACTATGACTTAAAGAAGGGTGATTTTGCTCTTATTGACCTTGGTATCTCGGTGAAATTACCTGAGGGATATGAGATGATCACTGCTCCGAGATCATCTACTTTCAAGAATTATGGCCTGCTTCAGTCCAACAGCATTGGCGTTGTAGACGAGAGCTACTGTGGTGATGACGATATTCTCATGATGCCGGTATATGCCACTCGTGACGTACATATCTCTGTGAATGACAGGATCTGTCAGTTCAGGATTTTCAGGCATCAGCCTGCTCTTCAGTTTGTTGAATGCGACCATCTGAGTGATGAATCCCGTGGCGGATTCGGCTCTACAGGGAGAGCATAATGGAAGCAGCACTTGATGTGAGCCTGCCGGCATTTTCCGGTCCGCTTGAACTGCTCCTGCATCTGATCGACAAGAACAAGGTCAGCATCTATGATATTCCGATTGCTACGATTACAGACCAGTATATGGAGTATCTGGATAAAATGGGCGATACTGATCTGGACACCATGAGTGCATTTCTTGTGATGGCATCGACTCTTCTTTCTATAAAGGCAAAGATGCTTCTTCCTGAGAAGAAAACGGAGGATGACGAAGAAGAGGAAGAAGACCCTCGTGCAGAGCTTGTCGAACAGCTTCTTGAATACAAGATGTATCATGAACTGGCAGGCGAACTGGCTGAGCGACAGGGACAGGCAGATCTGGTCCTGTATAAGGATCCTACAATTCCTGATGAAGTAAAAAATTATGAGCCGCAGGTCAATCCTGCAGAACTGCTTGATGGAATCACTCTGGAAAAATTAAACGAAGTTTTTAATGACGTATTAAGGCGTCAGAAGAACAGGGTTGATCCGATCAGAAGCCGCTTTGGCTCGATAAAGAAAGAAAAAGTATCACTTGAACAGAAGACAGGTGAACTGCTGTCATTTGCAAGAGAGCATCATCATTTTTCGTTCAGGAGCATACTCACCAGATCGGAGACAAAGACAGAAGTAATAGTTACATTTCTGGCAGTTCTGGAACTGATGAAGACAGGACAGATAAGGGCGAGACAGGAAGAAATATTCGGAGATATCGAAATGGAGTCACAGATAGCGTAATGGATGTAAAGGAACTAAAGAAAGAGCTTGAAGGAATATATTTTGCCCTGGGCAGAAGTCTCCCGGCAGAAGATGCTGCCAAGGCACTTGACGTAGGTAAGGAAGAGGTCATCTGGGCATCAGAAGAGCTGGCACACGACTATGAAAATGAGAACAGAGGTATCCGCCTTGTGCGCCTTGAAGACAGTTTCCAGATGTGCACAGCCCGTGATATCTATCCATCTCTTATCAAAATAGCAAAGCAGCCAAAGAAAGCAGTACTTACAAATACATTGCTTGAAACTCTTTCAATCGTGGCATACAGACAGCCAGTCACCCGTTCAGCCATTGCAAAGATCCGTGGTGTGAATTCAGACAAAGCATTAAATAAGCTGATCGAATACGATCTCATTGAAGAAGTCGGCCGTATGGAAGCCCCAGGCCGCCCGATCCTCTTCGGCACTACAGAGGAGTTCCTGCGTGTCTTCGGAATCGACTCCCTCTCATCTCTGCCATCCCTCACCGACGAACAGATAGCCGAGTTTAAGAAAGAAGCAAACGAAGAAGCAGAGAATGAGGAAGTTGAGGTGTGATGGAGCAGGACTTTTTGTATAAAAGCAATACGAGGGCTGGGAAGCATATGCTTTCCAGCCCGTATTTTTTAAGCAAAAACCCTTGAATATATGTTGAATTTAGGTTATCATATGAGAAGTTGCGATTTTTTCGCAAAGGCAATATAAACAGACGTTGGAGGAATTAAGACATGAGTGAGGAAAAAGCACTTACTGCTGCCTCGAGAATCCAGGGATTACTTGATGAGAACAGCTTTGTAGAGCTGGGAGCATCAGTTACAGCCCGTAATACGGATTTCAACACAGGAGCAGAAGAAACACCTTCCGATGGTGTAGTGACAGGACACGGAACGATTGATGGAAATCTCGTTTTCGTATTCGCCCAGGAACCGTCAGTACTTGGCGGATCTATCGGAGAGATGCATGCAAAGAAGATCCTTCGCATCTATGAGCAGGCCCTTGCAGTAGGAGCACCGGTTATTGGACTCTTAGACAGCACGGGAATCAGACTCTTAGAGTCATATGATGCGATCGAGGCATTAGGAAGCGTTCTTGCAAAGGCTTCCGAGGCAAGCGGTGTGATCCCGCAGATCATGGCAGTATTTGGAAACTGCGGAGGCGGACTTTCAGCTCTCCTTTCACTTGCAGATTTCACTTATATGACTGATGATGCAAAGGTATACTTCAATTCACCATCTGCCATCACAGGCAATAAGGATACTGACACATCTTCATATGAATTCAGGAGCACAAAGGCCGGCGGAGTTGACGGCACAGGTTCAGAAGCAGATGTACTTGGTGCTATCAGGACGCTCGTTCCGGTTCTTCCAGGAAGCAATATAGAGGAAGGCTGTGTAGATGACTGCACAGATGATCTGAACAGAGCAGCGGATATTGCAGGTGCAGCTTATGAAAATGCAGCTGATGTATTTACAGAGATTTCAGATAATAAGCAGTTCATAGCTGTAAAGGCCGCATATGCACCTTGTATGGCGTGTGGCTTTATAAAACTTGACGGAATAACAGTCGGAGCCTTCGGAAATAATGTAAAGAAGGATGATGACAAGCTTGATGGCCGTCTGTGTCCTATGGGACTTAAGAAGGCAGCAGATTTTGTGAAGTTCTGTGACGCTTTTGATATCCCCCTTCTTTCTCTCGTCAATGTAGAGGGATTCAAGACAACAATTCATGCCGAGGCTTCATTGGCTTCTGCAGCAGCAGAGTTTATCAATGCATATTCAGGTGCATCGGTTCCAAAGGTATCAGTAATTGCTAAGGCATATACTTCAGCAGCACTCCTTATGGGAACACACTCAACAGGAGCAGATATCGTTTATGCATTCACAGATGCTGATATGGGAACACTTCCAGCAGATCAGGCATCAAAGATTGCAGGTATTTCTGCAGCTGATTATCAGGCAAAGCTTGGCGGAGCAGACAATGCAGCCAGAAGAGGCTATGTAGACAGATTCGTTAATGCAGCCGATATCAGAAAGTATCTCATAGATGCATTCGAAGTCCTTTTCACAAAGAAGGTTGATGAAGCTTACAGAAAGCATGTAACCAAGTAACAGAACGAGAAAGGCATATTCGATGAAGAAAAAAATTGGACTCATCCTTGCACTTGTTCTCTGCATGTGCCTGATGGCATCATGTGGCAAGAAGGTCACAAGCTACGGCGGACATTCGGTAGACGAACTTCAGGCCAGTCAGCAGAGCCTGGCACAGCAGCTTCTTTCAATGTCGAATAGTGATCTGAAGCAGGCATATTCGTATTACAAGCAGCAGTCTGAAGCTAATGAAGATGACGACAGTGCAAAGATGTATATGGAGCTTGTCTCCAACTGGAGAGAGAATACTAAGGGACTTGGTGAATTCAAGAGTTTTGGCAAGTTCACAGTAGCAAAGTCTGGTAAGACTATCACTACGACCCAGATTCTCAATTATTCCAAGAGAAATGCAAGACTGATATTCGTATACCAGACTTACAACATGAAGGTCACATCGATGAACTTCGAGAAAATCTATTCTCTTGGCGAGACAATGGGCAAGGCAGCGCTCAATGTGGTAATGGGTATGGTAACAGTATTTGCAGTGCTTATCCTTATCTGCCTTGTGATCTATGCATTCAGAATCATCCCATATCTCCAGAAGAAATTCGACAAGTCACAGCAGGCTGATACAGAGGCTGCGGTTGCAGAAGCACCACAGGCTTCACCTGCCGATGAAGAAGATCCAGGAGATCTGGTAGCAGTAATCAGTGCAGCAATTGCAGCATCAACGGGAGCTTCTACGGATTCTTTCGTGGTGAGAAACATCAAGAGAAGATATTAATTTTTTGGAGGAAAAATCATGAAAAATTATACCATTACAGTAAATGGCAAGGCATATGACGTAACCGTAGAAGAGACAGGCTCTTCTGCATCAGCTCCAGTTGCTGCAAAAGCTGCAGCACCGGCTCCAAAGGCAGCTCCTGCATCAAATGGAGCAGCAGGAAGCCTTCGTATTGAGGCAGGAGCTCAGGGTAAGGTGTTCAAGATCGCAGCAACACCAGGAACTCATGTAAAGCCTGGCGATCCTGTAGTAGTCCTTGAGGTAATGAAGATGGAGACACCTGTTGTTGCCCAGAAGGCAGGAACAGTTGCTACAATAGATTGTAAGGAAGGAGATGCCGTAGATACTGGTGATCTTCTTGCTACAATGAACGAGGACTGATACTAAGGAGGATTCATAAATGAGTTATATTGCACAGACGATGGGCAATCTGCTCCATCAGACTGCATTTGCGAATCTTACTGTCGGAAACTTCATAATGATACTTGTGGCCTGCGTTTTCCTTTATCTGGCCATAGCCAGGGATTTCGAGCCGCTGCTCCTTGTGCCTATCGCATTCGGAATGCTCCTCGTTAATATTTACCCTGCTATCATTGCAAGCCCGCAGGAGACAAGCAATGGCACTGGCGGACTGCTCTGGTATTTCTTCCAGCTCGATGAGTGGTCGATACTTCCATCACTTATCTTCATGGGAGTCGGAGCAATGACAGACTTCTCGCCTCTTATCGCAAACCCTATATCGTTCCTTCTCGGAGCGGCAGCACAGTTCGGTATTTATATGGCTTACCTTCTGGCTATCCTCTTCGGATTCTCAGATAAGGCAGCCGCAGCCATCGCTATCATCGGTGGAGCTGATGGACCTACGTCAATCTTCCTGGCCGGTAAGCTGGGACAGTCGGCACTGATGGGACCTATCGCAGTAGCGGCATATTCGTATATGTCACTTGTACCTATCATTCAGCCGCCTATCATGAAGGCCCTTACCACAGAAGAAGAGCGTAAGATCCGTATGAAGACACTTCGCCCGGTTAGTAAGCTGGAGAAGATTCTCTTCCCTATCGTTGTTACCGTTATCGTATGTCTGATCCTTCCTACAACAGCGCCTCTTGTTGGTATGCTGATGCTTGGAAACCTGTTCAAGGAATGCGGAGTTGTCAGACAGCTGACTGATACAGCAAGCAATGCCATGATGTATATCGTAGTTATTCTTCTTGGTACATCAGTAGGTGCTTCTACATCAGCAGAGGCTTTCCTTAATGCATCTACCTTAAAGATCGTTGTACTCGGACTTGTAGCATTCGCAGTAGCTACAGCATCTGGTATCATAGTCGGAAAGATAATGTGTAAGGCGACACATGGAAAGATAAACCCACTCATTGGTTCGGCAGGTGTATCTGCGGTACCTATGTCGGCACGAGTATCCCAGAAGGTCGGTGCCGAGGCTGATCCTACGAACTTCCTTCTGATGCATGCTATGGGACCTAACGTAGCAGGTGTTATCGGAACAGCAGTAGCAGCCGGTGTATTCATGGCTATCTTCGGTGTATAAGGAGGAAATGTAAACTATGGCTAAGAAACCATTAAAGATAACAGAGACTGTGCTTCGTGATGCACATCAGTCTCTTATCGCTACTAGAATGACAACTGAGGAAATGCTTCCGATCGTTCCTGTAATGGACAAGGTCGGATACAACGCAGTAGAGTGCTGGGGCGGAGCTACATTCGATGCCTGCCTGCGTTTCCTTCATGAGGATCCGTGGGAGCGTCTTCGTAAGCTCAGAGCCGGATTCAAGAATACAAAGCTGCAGATGCTTTTCCGTGGACAGAATATCCTCGGATACAAGCCATATGCAGATGATGTGGTAGAGTATTTCGTTCAGAAGTCTATCGCAAACGGAATTGATATCATCCGTATATTCGACTGCTTAAATGATATGAGAAACCTTGAGACAGCTGTCAAGGCGGCCAAGAAGGAAGGCGGACATGCTCAGATCGCCCTTTCATTCACACTTGGTGATCCGTATACCACAGAGTACTGGGTAAAGAAGGCAAAGGAAGCTGAGTCACTCGGAGCTGATTCAATCTGCATCAAGGATATGTCAGGACTTCTTGTACCGAAGCAGGCAGCAGAGCTGATTCCAGCTCTTAAGCAGGCTGTTAATATCCCAATCGAGCTTCATAACCATTATACTTCAGGTGTTGCTTCAATGACATGCATGAAGGCAGTTGAGGCTGGTGTAGATATCATTGATACAGCAATTTCACCATTCGCTCTTGGCACATCACAGCCAGCAACAGAGGTTATGGTAGAGGCATTCAAGGATACTGATTATGACACAGGCCTTGATATGAATCTTCTGTCACAGATCTCTGATTACTTCGCTCCGATCAGACAGAAGTACCTTGACAATGGCCGCATGAGCACAAAGGTTCTTGGTGTCAATATCAAGACTCTTCTGTATCAGGTTCCAGGCGGAATGCTTTCAAACCTCATCGGACAGCTCAAGGATCAGCATAAGGAAGATAAGCTCCAGGAAGTACTCGAGGAAGTACCTAGAGTTCGTAAGGATTTCGGAAATCCACCTCTTGTTACACCTTCATCACAGATAGTTGGTACACAGGCTGTATTCAACGTACTCATGGGTGAGAGATACAAGGTTGTGACACAGCAGTCCAAGGATCTCCTTCTTGGAAAGTACGGTAAGACAGAAGAACCGTTTAATCCGGAAGTTGTCAGGAAGTGCCTTGGGGATGGGGCAAAGGATGCAATCACATGCAGACCTGCAGATCTCATCAAGCCACAGCTTGCTGACATTGAGAAAGAGATGGCACAGTACAAGCAGCAGGATGAGGATGTCCTTACATATGCTCTGTTCCCACAGGTAGCTACTGATTTCTTCAAGTACCGTGAGGCACAGCAGACAAAGGTTGATCCTGCAAAGGCAGATACGAAGAATAAGGCTTATCCGCTTTGATCTGAGTATTATATAAGATTTATGGGTGGGTTCCTTTTTCACGAAAGTGGAAAGGGGATCCACTTTTTTGCATTGTTGTCACTTGTAATCACGCCGCAAAATTGGTATGATACTTAATAGTGCCAAAAAGGAGAAAAGATATGTCAGATACAGACGATAAGGATGATAAGCTGACAGCAGCCGGTTTTATCTTTTCCAATGAGATGATCGCGGAAAAGGCAAAAAAGGAAATGAATGCTGTTGCCTATCTCAGAACCGAATTATCAGATATGGATGGTATCCATCTCCTGAGGACATACAAAGAGCTGATAGATAAAGAGGTCTTTGATACAGCTGAAGGATATTCATTTCTTAAGGATATTCAGCAACAGCTGATTGCCGATGATTCGGTAGATAATACTGAGATCCCGCCAATTCTTGTCTATGATGCATCTGAGGTCAGACATCATCAGATAGAAATGGAAGAGCCTGTATGGAAAGGCAGGTTCCGTGGACTTGTGATTGTGACAATAGCTCTGGCTGCGTGTGTAGCCTTCATGTTTGTACTCACTGCTACACAGGATAGCCCGAATATCATTAATTACAAAGAGAAGCTTGAGAATCACTATTCCGAATGGGATGAGAGTCTCACAAAGCGTGAGAAACAGGTGAGGGAGAAGGAGGAAAAACTTTTGGAAAAAGAAAACAGCACTAACACAACTGATGAGGGTAGCGCATATGGCAGCAAATAAGATTCTGATAGCGGATGATGAGTCAAGAATGAGAAAGCTCATCAAGGACTATCTCAGAAGGGATGGATTTGATGTTCTGGAAGCAGCAGATGGGATGGAGGCTCTGGCTCAGTTTGATCTGAATCCGGATGTATCTCTGGTGATCCTTGATGTGATGATGCCGAAGCTTGATGGATACGGAGTCCTTAAAAAGATCCGTGAAAAATCACATGTACCGGTTATAGTTCTTACTGCAAAGTCTGAAGAAGAAGATGCACTTGAGGGATTTACGGCAGGTGCAGATGAATTTGTCAGCAAACCATTTTCTCCTAAGGTGCTTGTGGCAAGAGTCAAGGCACTTATCAACCGTGATACCGGTGAGAAAAATGATGATACAGGTGCAAGACCACTTCAGGCAGGTGGAATCGTACTTGATGAGAATGCACATACAGTCACGGCCAATGGAAAGGAAGTAGTGCTGTCTGTCAAGGAATTTGAGCTGCTTGCGTATTTCATGAGAAACAGAGGCATTGCACTCTCAAGGGAGAAAATTCTGAACAGCGTATGGGATTACGATTATTTCGGTGATGCAAGAACCATCGATACTCATGTGAAGAAGCTGAGAAGCAAGCTTGGAGACTGTGGCAAATATATCCATACCATATGGGGCATGGGATACAAATTTGATGTAGAGGACTAAGTTTTGAGACAATTATTTACAAAGATAACAACAGTTTTATTATTGACAGCAGTCATTTTTACCTATGGTGAGACAAATGCCTACGCCACATGGCGGTCAGCGAAGACTAGGCATTATTCGAACTCCGTCGCTGCCTCAGGTTCTGCAGTTGCAGCAACCGGTGGCGCTGTCGTAGTGACACCTTCGGCAATAGTATATGTAAAGAATACGAGTATCAAGTCAGTCATTCCTGGCCAGACAAGTGTGAAGCTGCGCCTGTCATCGTCTGGAAAGGGAAAGATCAGTGGGTTTGTCGTATACAAGCAGAACAGCAGGAATAAATGGGTCCGCAAGGCCAGGATCAGCAGCAAGGGAAGAGCTGTATATGAAGATACAAATGTAAAGTACGGCCATACATATAAATACAGGGCCAGAGCATATTATACTGATTCGAAGAACAAGACTCATTATGGCAGATTCACTAAAGCTGTCAAAGTGAAGGTGTCCATCCATCAGGAGAAGATTTATGTAAAGGACAAGAAGTCTGCTCTTTATGGAAAGACTCTGATAGTATATAAATATGGTGACGGTAAAGTCGTAGAAGATCCTGAAGAGTATGTTGACATCAAAGCAGATAAATATGTCCTCTATGTCAATAAGGCCAGGGATTATGTGACTGCTTACGCTGTATCAGGCAAGAATCTGATACCTGTCAAGGCTTTTATCTGTTCACCTGGAAGTGCCACTCCTGTCGGTAGGCACAAGACACTCGCAAAGTTCAGATGGCATGAGCTGATGGGCCCATGCTGGGGACAGTGGTGTACAAGAGTGACAAATAACGGCATTTATTTCCATTCAATCTTTTCCAGCAAGCCGAACAGCAATAATACAATGTCTGTAAGAGGTTACAATCAGCTAGGAACTACCTGTTCTCATGGCTGTATCAGGGTACAGGCATATGCAGCAAAGTGGATATATGATCACTGTAAAGTAGGTACAACAGTCGTCATTCATACGAAGACCGGATATGAACCATTCAGCAAGCCTTCTATCGGGAAGCTGCCTGTATGGCATACCTGGGATTCTACAGATCCGACGGCACAGAAATACTGTAAGCAGCATAAATGTCACAAATACGAAAAGAAGTAAATAAGAAAAGAAAAAATTCTCTTAGTACACAGATCTGTACTTATATGGTGCTTGTTGCATTCGGAGCCATACTGATCAGTTTCATCCTGAATGCAGTTTTCATGCTGCCATTTTCTGTACTCAGACGACAGAACATTCTCGAAGATGCATTTGCATCTCTGTCCAAAAAGGCTCAGGCAGGGACTCTGTACGAGGACAAGTACAGGGACTATTTTGAGACACTATGTTCTAACAACAATCTCCAGGTCCTGATAGCTGAGCCATCAGGATCTGTTGTGATGTCTTCACAGGGGTCAAATCGTCTCATGATGACACAGCTCTACAGTGCAATGCTGTCAAGAGACAAGGACAATCGTGAGATAGTGAAGTCCGGATCGGATTATTCGATACTGAGACTCAGGAATCCTGAGGTGGAGTCAGAGTTTCTGATTCTGTGGGGCACACTTCCCGACAGCAATCTGATCATTATCAGATCAGGACTCGGATCACTCCGTACATCTGCAAATTTTACTAGCAAGGTACTCCTGCTTGCCGGACTCATTGCTATTATTCTCGCACTGGTTGCATCCATTTTTTTCAGCAGGCACATCACAGATCCTCTCACCAGGCTTACAAAGATTGCAAAACAGATGGCTTCGCTAGACTTTGATGCGAAGTTCGAGGCCGGAAAGAAGCCTAATGAAATAGATGAACTTGGCCAATGCATGAATGAATTGTCTGAGACTCTTGAACAGACAATTCTCCAGCTGAAACAGGCCAATAGTGATCTGCGTCAGGATCTGAAGGCCCGTGAAGAAAGCGAAAAGATGAGACGCGAATTTTCTTCAAGTGTATCTCATGAGCTGAAGACTCCGCTTGCTCTTATAATGGGATATGCAGAGGGACTTCAGGACGCTGTTGCTGATGACAATGCTTGTGACCGGAAGTTCTACTGTGACGTCATAATGGACGAAGCCAACAAGATGAACCGTATTGTAAAGGAACTGCTCGATCTGAGTCATCTCGAATACGGTGAGCAGATCATGAATCTCGAGCGCTTTGATGTCACTGAAGTGATCGCCGGTGTGATCAAATCCAACAGTATCATGACTGACAAAGCAGGAATTACAGTTTCCTTTATTCATAATGGTCCTGCGTATGTCTGGTCAGATCCGTTTTTTACTGAACAGGTCATCACCAATTATTTTTCAAATGCTATCCATTATTGTGAAAAAGAGAAAAAGATCGAGGTAAAGATAGCAGAACGCGACAAGGATTACAGGATCAGTGTCTTCAATTCAGGCAATCCTATTCCTGAAGAATCATTGCCACATCTGTGGGAGAAATTCTACAAGGTTGATAAGGCGAGAACCCGTGAATATGGTGGAAGCGGAATCGGACTTTCCGTTGTAAAGGCCATAATGGATGACCTGCACAAGGAGTGCGGAGTCATCAATCATGAGAATGGTGTAGAGTTTTACTTCGACCTTGATAAGTGATAAAAAAGGTTTGAAATTTATAGGCATAAATGATAGTATAGTAAGGTATAACATAGATTTCTGAAAGGTGTTTTGCCGGATGCGGAAGAGACTTGTAATACTTGGGGTTCTTTCAGCAGTACTGTTGTCATCAACAGGATGCGGATCGCAGCTCACACAGCTCTCTGATGAAGATGAGAGCAGACTTGTTGCGTACTGTGCCCAGGTTGTGTCAAAGTACAATAAGAACAATAATACAGGGCTGGTGAGTATCCCGAAGAAGACAGAGTCATCTGATGATGAGACTGCTTCGTCATCTTCAGATGATGAGAAGAAGGACACAGCAGATGCCAGTGAAGCGGCGAATGCTTCGAGTACATCATCTGAATCGAATGAGAATCAGGAAACCGGTACCTTTACTGAGGCTATTGGCATTGGCGGTATGCAGTTCCTGTACAGGGATGCACGTACGGCGAGTGGATACCAGCAGGGCCATGCATATGACCTGACAGCAGATCAGGGCAATGAGCTCCTTGTAGTCCGTATCAAGGCACAGAATACGACAAAGAAGAGCCTTCGTATTGATATGCCTTCACAGAACATGACTTTTCAGGCATCATATGGTGATCAGACTGTTGCGTCTGATATGACGCTTCTGATGAATGACCTGACCACATATCAGGGTACATTCAAGGCAGGCAAAGGAAGGAATATGCTCCTTCTGTTCCAGTTCCCGAAGGGGACTGTAAAGGATGTAAATAAGGTGCAGTATTCAGTCAGGAAGGGCAGCACTACTGTATCTATAGATAAAGCTAAATCAAAAAAGAATTAAACGGGCAGGGAGGTTAGACCTATGGACACAAATATCTTACTTGAATCAGGAACAAATGAGCTTGAGATTCTCGAGTTTAAGGTAGCAGACAATTACTACGGTATCAATGTAGCGAAGATCATAGAGATCCTTAATTATCAGCATGTGACACCGGTACCGAATTCTCATCCGTTTGTTGAGGGTATCTTCATGCCTAGAGATACTATTATTTCTGTTATCAATCTGAGAAAGTGTCTTGGATATCCTGATGATCCTGATATTGAGGGACTTTTCTTCATTACCAATTTCAATAATCTCAATACTGCTTTCCATGTGGACCAGGTACTTGGAATACACAGAGTTTCATGGGAGGATATCAATACTCCGGATTCTACCATTTCTTCAGAAGCTACCGGAGTTGCAACAGGTGTCATCAAGCTTGAGGATCATCTCGTAGTCATTCTTGATTTTGAGAAGATCGTATCCAAGATCAATCCTGATACAGCACTTACAGTTTCAGATATTGATGACAGACAACCGGAGGACAGAGACAGATCACATTCACCAATCATGATCGCAGAGGATTCACCACTTCTGTCCAAGCTCATTGTAGAGTGCCTGAAGAAGTCAGGATATACCAATCTAAATATCAATAACAATGGTCAGGAAGCCTGGGATAAGCTCTGTGAGATGAAGGAAAAAGGTACAATTCTCGATGATGTACACTGCATCGTGACAGATATTGAGATGCCGAAGATGGATGGTCATAGACTCTGCAAGCTGGTCAAGGACGATGACAAGATGAAGCATATACCTGTTATCATATTCTCATCTCTGATCAATGATGACATTAGAAGAAAGGGAGAGAGTGTCGGAGCCGATGCACAGCTCACAAAGCCTGAGATCGGCAAGCTGGTGGATGCTATAGATGGTCTTGTGGACAAGTATGAAGATGCCCGCAAAGAGAATAAGTTCTGAGGTTTGAATTTTGCCAAAGGAAGAAGAATACTTAGAGAACCTTCTTGATTCTATTTCCAAAGCAAGACAGGAAGTAGATGATATATACAGAAAGGATTCTGAGGAGGCAGAAAAGAAAGCCAGAGAAAGAGCAGAAATAGGACCGAACGATGATTTTGTAGAGAAGAGCGGACTTTCAGACGCCGCTCCAAGACGAAGCAGCAGAAAGAATCTCAGGAAAGCCTTGTCAGAGGATGATTTCCTCTCAGAGTTTGAGAGTATGCTTGATGATACTGATTCTGATTCTGCTCCTGTTTCTGATATAGATTCTATTTCTGATACAGATAATGACACTTCAGCAGAACAAGGGGATAGTCTGCCTGATGGAGAGGATGTCAGCCCATATTTTTCAAAAATTGGCCAGCCTGAGAAGAAGAAAGAAGACAGTCCGAAGGATGATCTGATGGACGATATTTCTTCAATCGTGTCCAATGCCAAAGAGAAGGCCGGAGAGAGCATTATCTCTGACAGTTCTGCCAGGAAGTCAGATAATAAAAAGAAAAGTGTCATCGACAGTGATGACGAAGAACCCATTCTCGATGATATAGATCTCGATAAGGCAGATATGTCAGACACATCTGCCAAAGATGTGAATCTGATGGATGAATCCGGTGACGGCAGTGATCTGTCTGATATGCTCTCAGGTGATGATGATCTGTCAGATATCGGAGAGCTGCTGGATGCAGATGAGAATGGCACAGAGCTCCCAGAGAGCAGGGATTCATTCGAGGAGAGTGCTGACAAGGTCGAAGTAAATGAGGCTGATTCCGACGGTTCTGGTAAAAGGCCACAAGATAGCTCATCTGAGAAAAAACCAGGCTTTCTGGCAGGTCTTATTGCAAAGATAAGTGCTATTTTTTCAAAGAATAAAGATGACGAGCTGAGTACTAATGATATTCTGAGTGATCATACAGATTCACCGGAAGAACTGGCCGATGAAAACGCCGAGATAATGGCTAATTTCTCTGATGAAGCCACCAGGGCAGAACCAAAGAAAGAAAAGAAAAAGAAAGAGCCAAAGCCTAAGAAAGAAAAGAAGCCAAAGGCTCCAAAGCCGGCAAAGCCTAAAAAACAGAAGCCTGTAGATAATTCTCCGACTATTCCGGGGAAAGTCATAGGCGTATTCTTATTCCTTGCTATATCTATTTTTGCACTTGCATATATAGGAATTACAGTACTGCCAGGCAATCAGGCAAGGCAGACTGCAGAAGAGCATTATACCCAGCAGGATTATCTGGATGCGTATATGTACTATGCCGTTCTGCTGAAGCCGGATAAGGAAGAAAAGGCCAGACGTACCTCATCAAGATATGCGGCATCAATTACTCTCAAGTACAATTCATATGAGAGAGCCATGGAGCGCAAGGCATATGACTATGCACTGGATGCTCTGATCCGTGGCTACAAGGCATATACTGACAATAAGGACAGAGTGGCCAGGCTTGATATCAAAAAATACTACAATGATTATGGAACCAGAATCGTTGATGCACTTCGTGACCAGTTTGGACTGTCAGAGTCACAGGCTGCTGATATTGCAAAGATCAGCGACAGGACAGAGTACACGAAGCGTATTGATGAAGTACTTGCAGAGAAAGGGCTGAGTGTATCCTGATGATCGCAATTATAGATTATGATGCCGGCAATATAAGAAGCGTCGAAAAAGCCTGTATTGCTCTTGGAAAAGAGGCAAAGGTCACATCTGATCCAAGGGAGATTCTTTCTGCATCGCATGTGATTCTTCCAGGAGTAGGGGCATTCGGCGACTGCATGGAGCATCTGAATGACAGACAACTGATTCCTGTGATCAGACAGGTGAAGGATGCCGGTATTCCGTTTCTTGGTATCTGTCTTGGACTCCAGCTGCTTTTTGAAGACAGTGAGGAGACTCCGGGTGTACAGGGACTTGGACTTCTCAAGGGTCATATCGTAAAGTTCCATGAATCACCAGATCTCAAGGTCCCGCATATGGGCTGGAATCAGATCAGTTTCCCGCATGAAGGCAGGCTGTTTAAGGGAGTTCCGGAAGGATCATTTGTATATTTTGTTCATTCATATTATCTGAAGGCTGATGACCCGTCAATTGTCACTGCACAGTGTGAATACGGTATCACCTTTGACGCATCAGTAGAGAGCGGCAATGTATTTGCCTGCCAGTTCCACCCCGAGAAGAGCAGCAGGACAGGACTTCAGATATTAAATAATTTCCTGGAGATATAATGCTTACTAAGAGAATCATACCGTGTCTTGATGTAAAAGACGGAAGAGTGGTAAAAGGAATCAATTTCGTACATCTGACTGATGCCGGAGATCCTGTCGAGGCAGCGAAGGCATATGATGAAGCAGGTGCTGATGAGCTGGTCTTTCTTGATATAACCGCATCCAGCGATCACAGGGATACTGTAGTGGATATGGTCGAGAAGGTCGCATCACAGGTATTTATACCGTTTACTGTTGGAGGCGGTATCAGGACAGTTGATGATTTCCGTGAGATATTAAGAGCTGGTGCTGACAAGATTTCCATCAATTCCTCAGCTATTGAGAATCCGTCGCTGATCAGCGAAGCAGCTGAGAAGTTTGGCAATCAGTGTGTAGTGGTTGCAATTGATGCAAAAGAGATGATGGACGGTACCTGGCATGCCTATAAGTACGGAGGACGTGAAGATACAGGTCTTGATGCTGTAAAATGGGCAAGAAAGGCATATGAGCTCGGAGCCGGAGAGATACTGCTTACCAGCATGGACTGTGATGGAACGAAGGCCGGGTATGATATTCCTCTTACGAGAAAGATAGCGGATGAGGTGCCAATTCCTGTTATTGCCTCAGGCGGAGCTGGAAAGAAAGAGGATTTCTATACAGCATTTGAAATGGGACATGCATCTGCAGCGCTTGCAGCATCACTTTTCCATTATCATGAGCTAGATATCATGGATCTGAAGAGATACTTAAGAGACAGAAAGATTCCGGTGAGAATATAATGGCAGCAATAGACGGAGACTGGCTTGAACCGCTAGAAGGAGAATTTAAAAAGCCATATTACAGAAGGCTTTTTGAGACAATTAAAGAAGAGTATCACAATTATGTAGTATATCCGCCTTCTGACAAGATCTTCAATGCATTACATCTGACACCACTTCATCAGGTCAAGGTCGTGATCATAGGGCAGGACCCTTACCATGAGCCTGGACAGGCCAATGGACTGGCATTTTCAGTAGGTCCTGATGTCACGATTCCACCTTCACTGCAGAATATCTACAAGGAGCTTCATGATGATCTGGGCTGCTACATACCTGATAATGGCTGCCTTGAGAAATGGGCCGGACAGGGAGTGCTGCTTCTGAACAATGTGCTGACAGTGAGGGCACACAGAGCATACAGTCATCAGAATATAGGCTGGGAGCAGTTCACCGATGCGGTATTTGATGCCGTAGAGGCAGAAGACAGACCAATGGTATTTATGCTGTGGGGTTCTCATGCCCAGCAGAAGGCTCCTCTTGTGAAGAATCCGAAGCATCTTGTGCTTAAAGCTCCGCATCCGAGTCCCTTGTCTGCGTATCGCGGTTTTTTTGGATGCAGACATTTTTCAAAGTGTAATGAATACCTCAGTCAGAACGGAATAGCCCCTATTGACTGGCAAATAGAAAACCGATATAATAATTAAGAGAAAGTTTTGTTTTGGCAAAGGATGGCCAGAAAGGAGCTTTATATGAGTAATAGTTTTATATCGACTCTGTTCGGAGGGAGCAGTTCGAACTGGATGAACGGACTGTATTCAAGTCTCTCAGAGTATAATAGTATTACAAGCGGCAATTATTACAAGCTGACGAAGCAGTATTTCAGTGAATTCGGCAAGTCTTCGTCTGCTTCATCTTCTGCTACGAAGCCTGTATCGGACTATGATGTCCTGGAGCAGATCAGAAGCAAATATACGAAGAGCACTGATTCAGCCGATTCTGCTGATTCTACAGTATCATCGACAAAGGCTTCATCGCTTACAAAGTATGAGCAGGATGCCCTGAAGAACAATCAGACAGCAGCCACATCAGCCTCTGCACTTACTTCATCACTCAATGCACTGATGAATAAGAAGACATATGAGACTAGTGATACGAATACAGCAGACAAGGTAAAGGATTCAGTTACAGCTGATGTACAGAAGTTTGCCAGGGATTACAACAGTCTGATAGATGCCAGCAAGAAGTCTACAGCCAGTGGCGTAGCTACAGCCACCAGGTATCTGATGAATACGACTTCGAGATATCAGGATTCGCTTAAGAGCATAGGAGTCACTGCGGGCAGTGATGGCAGACTGACAGTTGATACTGAGGCACTGAAGAATGCTGATACAGATACGGTAAAGGATCTGTTCAGCGGTGGCAGCAATTATGGAAGTGCTGCAGCAACATATGTATCACTCGCACAGTATTATGCGAATTCAGCAGTATCCAATGGTACATATACATCATCAGGATATTATGCTGCATCAGGTTCGTCCAGTTATAGTACTACAGCCTGACACAGAGTTACACGAATTATTTGGACGTGGCAGAGGGGCTGTCCCCTTTGTCACGCTTTTTTTTATTTTTGAAAGTATGAAGAGCAATGGCGCACAAGATGAGGAGATGGGAGAAGCTTGACAATTCCGCAATGCTTTTTCCTGCAATAGCAACAGACAGCATGACGAATACATACAGGCTGTCTGTCATTCTGAAAGAAAAGATAATCGGAGAGCTCTTACAGCAGGCTCTCGAGTTTGTCCTTGCCAGATTTCCGGGATTTCGACAGAGGCTCCGCAAGGGCTTTTTCTGGTATTATCTGGAGGAAAATGATTATCCGGTTCCAAGGATTCATGAAGAGGATACATATCCATGTCGTTCAACCCGCACTAATGACAACAATAACTACCTGTTCAGAGTGACATACTATGGCAGGCGTATCAGTCTTGAGGTCTTCCATGTGCTTGCAGATGGAACAGGCGGGTTCGAATTTTTAAAGGAGCTTACATTTGCATATCTGAGACTGAGCCATGATGCGCTGATGGAGGCTCATAAAGGCAGTTTTTCAGCAGATACATCTATCAACAGGGATGACAGTTTTGTAAGAAATTACAGGAAGGCCAGTAAGTCATCATATGCCGTGAAAAGGGCTTTTCTTATAAAGGGTGAGAAGCTTGCGTACAAGGGATTCGGAGTAGTGAATGCACATGTGAGTGTTAAAGAGATGAAAAATCTTGCCCACTCGCTTGATGTGTCTATTAACGAGCTGTGTGTAGCACTTTTCATATACAGTACTTACAGGGCATATCGTCACGGAGTATCGGAAAAGAGGCCGATCAGGGTAGCAGTTCCTGTGAATCTGAGGCCATATTTTGATTCAAATACGACGAAAAATTTCTTTGTCATGGTTTCTGCTGAATTCGTTCCGACCAAGGATGATTACACTTTCGAGGAGATAGCCGCTATCACCAGAGACAGCCTCAGAAAGCAGATCAATAAGGATAATCTGGAATCCATTTTTTCATACAATGTATCGGGGCAGCAGATCCTGCTGGCACGGACGATACCGCTCGTATTCAAGAATGCAGGGCTTCGTGCCATATATTCACGAAGTGCTCTTGCCAATACTACGACTGTCACTAATATGGGTCAGATAAAAGTGCCGGATGACTATGCAGAGTATATAGAGAGCTTTCAGTGTTTCCTTTCTTTTTCAAAGGGACAGGGACTGAAGCTTGGTATCGCTTCATTCCAGGATGTGCTCACGCTGTCATTTTCAACAGAATTCAGGGACACTACTCTGATAATGGATTATCTGAGAAAACTGTCACAGCTGGGAGTGTCTGCATCTATAGAGACTAATGGGGTGTTTTATGAGTAAGAAATGTATGCACTGTGGGATTACTGTTCTTGATGAGAAGGCAGAAGTATGTCCGTTATGTGGTGGCTCTCTTCAGGATCAGGAATCCTGTGACAGGGTAAAATACAACGGATATCCGGATATCGTTGCCAAGAGGAGGAAGACTACCTTTTTCCTAAGGCTGCTGCTCTGCGTATGTGCCGGTGGCAGTATTGTAGCAGCTGCGATCAATATGATGAACGGTGGATTTCCGTGGGCAGTGATTGTAGTGGCGTCACTGATGTATGTTTTTATAGAGTTCTATACATTTTTTACACCGGATCTCGGAATTGTGGCGAAGATCACTATTACGCTGCTTTTAGCAGCACTGTATGTCGTGGTAATAGATGTGACCTGCGGCTTTCAGAAATGGTCACTCAATTACTGTCTGCCAACAGCACTTATCATGTTCAATATATTTATCATCATCCTGATGTTTGTAAACCACAGGCGATGGGAGAGCTATATGATCCTTATCGTTCTGCCGATTCTTCTGGGCATACTGCCGCTTGTGTTCATGCATTACGGACTGGTGACTGATCCGCTGCTGTCAGAGATAGCTTTTCTTTCATCAATACTGCTGTTCCTTGTGGCACTGATCATGGGCGGAGCCAATGCAAGGGCAGAGCTGAAGAGGAGATTTCATTTCTGAGACAGGTTTGACAATAAAACCTTATTCTTTTATACTTTACTTTAAGGGGACGGAAGGATTGACATGAACAGATTTTTTAAGAAAAAAATGTACGCAATTGCGGCTGTACTCATCCTGGCAGTGACTCTTGCATTACCAGTCGATGCGCTGGCTTCTCCGGTGATTCTCGGACTATCAACCAATGATATCAAGGTAGGAGATACTTTTACAGTGAGCCTGTCAGGGGCAGAAAGTTCTAATCTGTCACTGCACTATGACGGCACCATGGTCACTCTGAAGGATCAGAAGGGAGCTACTCTTGATGGCAATACCCTTACCATTCCAGCTAAGAGTGTGTCATTTACATTTACAGCGAAGCAGGAGGGGAATGCCGGATTTGTGGCATCTTCAGACAAGTTTGAGAGAAGCTCTGCTGTTGTAAAAATAGCCGCTGGTGCGGCATCTGATACTTCTGATGATACCCAGACAGCTGCGGCTGCAACAGATGGAAATTCAGATGCTGGTACAGATAATGATGCAGATACTGCTTCTGCATCACAATCATCAGTTTCAGATAGTTCTGCTGAAGTCTCTTCATCTTCTGATACAGCAGAACAGGTATCAGACGACGATGAGACTGATATATCAAAGCATGGCATCTCATCATCAGATCTGTCTTTTAAGCAGCTGATTCTTGACCGCAGAATGATTCTTGTGATTGCAGTTCTTCTGGCAGTTATCATTATTCTTATCATCAGGATCACAACTCTTCATTATGCTCTCACCGGGACTGATTACGACGATGATGACATAGATTTTGATGAGAATGAAAAGAATATCGCTGAGAAAGAAGAGGAAGAGAAGAACAGACTCGTAGAGCATGTCACAGACAGGAATAATGAGTCACAGCAGCCAAAGACTCCATATGATCCTGACTTTGAAATAGATGAGGAGAAGCTTACGATGCCTAAGGCACCGAAGAGGCCTAATGAAAAGCTGAAACTTGAGGATCTGAATAATCTCTGATTTTTAATGAAAGAAGATATATGAAATATACAGAAAGCCTGCAGAAGGCTTATGATTATGCTATAAAGATTTCAAAGAAAATGGGGCATTACACCGGTACGCAGCATATTCTCTTAGGCATACTGCACTGTGCTCCGAATCTCGCCAGTGAGATCTTAAATGATGCAGGAGTGACAGAAGAACTGACTACTCAGGTCATCGATGAACTGCTGGTATATACCCACAATGAGCCGGCAAAGAATGAAGATACTGCATCTCCGAAGCTCAGGGTGCTGATGGAGAATGCAGAGGCTATTGCACAGATGTGCGGTATGGAGACAGTAGGGACTGAGCATGTAGTACTTGCTATTCTTCGTATGCCTGACTGTGGTGCAGCCAGAATTCTTTCAACTGCCAATGCTGATCTGCAGACAATCTTTAATAATCTGCTGGATGCTATGGGAGAAGAGGGAGATGCGTACAGACAGCAGCTCTATGCAATGGGCCATGGCGGCAATGAAGGAGAATACCCTGCTCTTGAGGAATTCACTACAGACCTCACTTCTATGGCTGAAGACGGGACTCTTGATCCAATAATAGGCCGGGAAAAAGAAATACAGAGAGTAATAGAGATACTAAGCCGACGGACAAAGAATAATCCATGTCTCATAGGCGAGCCTGGTGTCGGAAAGACTGCTATTGTTGAGGGCCTGGCTGAGCATATTGTCGCAGGAATGGTTCCGTCTACTCTTATTGGCAAGCGAATCCTGACTCTTGATCTGTCAGGCATGGTTGCCGGCACCAAGTACAGAGGTGAGTTTGAAGAGCGCATCAAAAATGTAATAGATGAATCGGTTGCTGCAGGGAATGTTCTCCTCTTTATTGATGAACTTCATATGATCATCGGAGCCGGCGGCTCTGAGGGAGCAATGGATGCAGCCAATATCCTGAAGCCAGCCCTGGCTCGAGGTGAGCTGCAGATCATTGGAGCTACTACTATTACAGAGTATCGTAAGCGAATTGAAAAAGATGCTGCTCTTGAGAGAAGATTCCTGTCTGTAATGGTTGAAGAGCCGTCAGAAGAACAGACGATAAAAATTCTTGAAGGGCTGAAAGACGTCTATGAAAACCATCATCATGTAAAGATAACTCATGGCGCACTCGAAGCCTGTGTATCACTCTCGAAGAGATATATCCATGACAGATTTCTTCCTGACAAGGCTATTGATCTGCTGGATGAGAGCTGCGCGAGAAAGAGACTGTACAATACTAAGGGCAATTCTAAGAACTATGAACTCCGTCAGGAGAAAAATGAACTGTCTGATAAGCTCGAAGAAGCTCTTAAGAATGGTGATTACAGTACAGCCGGACAGCTGCATCAGGAGCTGCTGAAAGATGAAAAGAAGCTTGACAGACAGGCAAAGAGAGCTGAAAAGAAGACTGAAAAAGATGCTCCAGTTCTCACTGAAGAAGATATCGCAGGCATAGTCTCAGACTGGACACATATTCCTGTCGGCAATCTCAATACAAAAGAATCAAAGAGACTTCTGAGCCTGGAAGAGACCCTTCACAAGAAGGTAATAGGTCAGGATGAGGCTGTAACGGCCGTCTCTAAGGCCGTGAGACGCGGCAGGGCTGGTCTCAAATCACCTGACCGTCCAATAGGATCATTCCTCTTTGTAGGGCCTACAGGAGTCGGCAAGACACTTGTAGCAAAGACTCTGGCTGAAGAAGTGTATGGTGATGACAAGGCTCTGATCAGAGTCGATATGTCTGAATATATGGAAAAGGATGCAGTCTCGAAGTTTATCGGATCGCCTCCGGGATATGTAGGATATGAAGAGGGTGGACAGCTGTCAGAGAAGATTCGCAGGAATCCGTACAGTGTCATTCTTTTTGATGAGATTGAAAAAGCGCATCCGGATGTGTTCAATATCCTGCTTCAGGTGCTCGATGAGGGACGCCTGACCGATTCGCAGGGTAGACTTGTTGACTTCAAGAATACTATTATTATCATGACTTCTAATGCAGGAGCCAGGGATATTTCAGATCACAAGAGTCTCGGATTCTCATCAGGCGATGACAGGAAGAGCGATTATGATGCAATGAAGGACAAGGTCAATGAAGAACTCAAGCGTACTTTCAGACCTGAATTCCTGAACCGTATTGACGATGTGATCTGCTTCAGAATGCTTGATAAGGATGATCTGACGAAGATCACGACGCTTCTGATCAATGAGGTTTGTGACCGTCTGAAGACGAATACAGGCATCTCTGCCCATGCTACGCCTCAGGTGAGGAAGTATATTGTAGACAAGGCCTATGATCCAAAGTTCGGTGCAAGACCTCTTCGCAGGCGGATACAGTCGGATATCGAGGACCCTATCTCCGATGAGATCATTTCCGGCAAAATAAAGTCCGGAGACAGGGTGACTATTTCAGTGAAAAATGATACAATAAGTTTCAGTATCACAGGCAATAAAAAAGCTTCAGTAAAAGGAGAAAAAAATGGCAAAAGATCTGATACTCAGTGAAAAAGACGGAACACTGACATTCGGCGATTACACGCTTGATGAGAAGACAAAGGTGAAGGATTTCAAGTACAAGGGGGATCTGCTCTATGTGAAGAGCTACAAGACTACGACCAAGCTTGAGAAAAATGATCTCTTTGTATATGAGTCAGAGCCGGGGACAAGAGTCTCACACATGAAGTATGATGACAACTCAGTGAGCTTCAGTGTAGAGGGTAATGCCAATACAGATATTACTGTAGGCCTTGCACCAGAGACAGAGTATCAGGTTTCAGCTGCAGGAGAGGATTACGGTGTCATGAAGACCAATCTCGGTGGCAAGATCACTCTGAGCATTGATCTGTCGGATGGCAAGCCTGCAGACGTATCTATCAAAAAGGATTAATAAATGGCAAAAAAAGAGACGAGTGTATTTTTCTGCTCGAACTGTGGCTATGAATCCCCAAGGTGGCTAGGACAGTGTCCTGCCTGCCATGAGTGGAATACCATGACAGAGGTCCGGGCAGACAAGAAGAACAGGTCTCTGACGAAGGAGGTTTCCGATGCACGCCCTATGGCGCTATCGGAAATCTCTTATTTTTCAGAGAAAAGAATTTCCACAGATATGGCCGAACTGGACAGAGTACTTGGTGGAGGCATTGTAGAGGGTTCACTGATTCTGATAGGCGGAGATCCTGGCATTGGTAAGTCTACATTGCTGCTTCAGGTTGCAAGGAATCTGTCATCAGATGGCAATCAGATCATCTATGTATCCGGAGAGGAATCTGCACATCAGATAAGTATGCGTGCTAAGAGAATAGGTGAATTCTCTGACAATATGCGTGTTCTTACTGAGACTGATCTGGATGTGATAGTAGAGGTACTGCGTCGAGAAAAGCCGGCTGTTGCTGTAATTGACTCGATTCAGACAATGGTAAATGATGAGAGTACTGGCGGAGCAGGCAGCATATCACAGGTGAGGGCATCTACATCAAAGCTTATGAAGCTTGCCAAGACTGAGAATATAGCTATATTTATCGTGGGCCATGTGACAAAAGAAGGGACTGTAGCCGGGCCACGTGTACTTGAGCATATGGTGGATACTGTCCTGTATTTCGAGGGTGACAGACATGCTTCATACAGGATCATAAGAGCTGTGAAGAACAGATTCGGGAGCACAGATGAGATAGGTGTGTTCGAGATGAAGAGCACTGGTCTGTCAGAAGTACTCAATCCGTCTGAATTCATGCTGGAAGGCCGACCAGAGGGCAGCTCGGGTTCTGTGATTACCTGTACTATAGAAGGCACGAGACCTATACTTTTTGAGATACAGGCACTTGTCACAAAAAGCAATTTCGGTATGCCACGCAGGACAGCTGTAGGATATGACTACAACAGGGTCAATCTGATAATGGCCGTCATAGAGAAGCGTATGTGCCTTACTATGGGAGAATACGACGCATATGTCAATATTGCCGGAGGACTACGCATAAATGAACCGTCTGTCGATCTGGGGCTTGTACTGGCTCTTGTATCGAGCTTCAAGAACAGACCTATATCAGATGATGTCATGGCTTTTGGTGAGGTAGGACTCTCAGGTGAGGCACGTTCTGTGAGTATGCCGGGAAAGAGGATTAATGAGGCAATGAAGATGGGAATAAAGACTATTGTACTGCCTGAATCATGTCTGTCCTCTATAGATGAACCACCTGATGGGGTAGAACTGATAGGTGTCAGGAGCATACGGGAAGCCTGTGATAAAGTTATTTGAATTGTCTGTAAATGATAAATAATTGCTACAATAGTACAACTTCGAACAATTTCGTAAAAAGTCCTTGACTTATGTGATTTACGGTGATAATATATCACTTGTCGCCGCGAGGGAGCCAAAACAAAGAGCTTCTGAGCAGCGTAGAACATTGACAACTGAACAGTGAAACAACCTTGAAAGATTTCTAAGAGAATTATTCGAGTGCAACTCGAAACCTTTTAAGAACAGTAAAGAAGAAAGCTAAGCTTTATCTTGTACGGTTCGAACTTGATAGAGGGCTTAGGA
>JAQYAY010000042.1 GCA_029338735.1 Lachnospiraceae bacterium
AAGAAGTATGTCGAAATCGATCGTGGAGAGACTGTAAAGGCCTGAACTCTAGTTAGACAAAACTAATTTTTTGTATGCTGATAAGTACTTGAATTTCTTCCAAAAGGGTGTATAGTATAAGAGTAATCAGAGATACCCCTAAGGGGTATATAAGCGCCGGCTGCGGAATGGAGGATTTTTCAAAAAGCCGATAGTGAAGAATAAGGATATGGCTGGCGGAGACAAGAGAGACGATCGCGAATCGGATTCAGAAAGGTGACAGAAACTATGAATATAGCTGATATTGTAGTGATTCTGGTGCTGGCATTTTTCCTGGTGCTGGCGGCATGGGCAGTGATAAGAGACAGGAAGAACGGTGCGACCTGCGGCTATGTGTGCGGTGACGGAGTGTGCAGAGGCAGATGCGGGCATGTGAATACTGAGCATATGTCAAAGCAGACGAAGAAAGAAATAAAGCAGGCCATCAAAGACCTGAAGGCCAGACAGAAGGCCAATGCGAAAGGGTGATTCAGATGAGTAAGAAAGTGGAACTGACAATTGACGGTATGATGTGTGGTATGTGTGAGGCACATATCAAGGATGCTATCAGGAAGAAGTTCCCGGAGGCGAAGAAGATGACAGCCAATCATACGACAGGTGAGGCATCATTTATCCTCGATCAGGATATACCACTTCAGATGGTCAGGCATGATCTGAAGGCAGAGTTCGATCCGATGGGATACAAGCTTCTTGATGTAGAAGAAGTCGATGCTCCTCAGAAAAAGGGCCTGTTCGGATTCGGGAAAAAGAAGTAATTTATCCATACTTTGCGGCGTGGTTTTCACGCCGCTTTTTTTATGCTATAATCGGGTTATGAAAAGACGAAGATATTCTAAATTAAGGACATTTCTAAAAGTAATCCTGATCATAGTTCTCATTATCATACTGGCGGTGGGAGCACTGGTTGCATTTCTCTCAGCAACAGAGTACAAGCCTTCAGCCATTGAGAATCTGAAGGTCGAAAACAGGGGAACATCATCCGGTGAGACAAAAGAACTGAAGCTTCTGACCTGGAATATCGGATATGGGTGCCTGGGTGAGAATGCTGATTTTTTCATGGATGGTGGCAAGCAGGTGTCGACCGCTACGAAGGATCAGACGCATGCCAATATGTACGCTATCACGAAGGAGATCCGCAAGGCTGATCCTGATGTTGTATTCCTTCAGGAAGTGGACAGGAGCTCGCAGAGATCACATTTCATCAATGAGAAATATTTCATCGAGAACAATACCAAGAACTATTGTGATACCTTTGCCACGAACTACAGATGTGCATTCGTGCCATATCCGTGGCCGCCGATAGGCAAGGTAGACGGTGGTATCCAGACGTTGTCCAAGCTGCAGCTGAACAGCGCGGAGAGAGTCGCACTGCCATGTCCTTTTACCTGGCCGACAAGAGTTGCCAATCTCAAGAGGTGCATCAGCATCAATAAGGCTTCAATCAATGGCGGCTCAAACAATCTGTCCCTCGTGAACCTGCATCTGGAGGCCTATGATAATGGTTCCGGCAAGAAGGCCCAGACAAAGATCCTGAAGGATTATCTCGATATGGAGTATGAGTCCGGGAACTATGTGATAGCTGCCGGGGATTTCAACCAGACTTTTTCAGATGTGGATACGAGCATGTACCCACAGCAGGCAGACAAGTGGCAATGCGGCCAGCTGGACTGTTCGGAGTTCAGTTCTGACTGGCAGTTTGAGATGGATACCACTCACCCGACCTGCCGTTCTCTTGACCAGCCGTATGCCGGGGCTGACAAGAACAATTTCCAGTACTATATGATAGATGGTTTCATCGTCTCTAAGAATATCAGGGTGAAGAAGGTTGAGACTCTTGACCTCGGATTTGCCCATTCTGACCACAATCCTGTAGTGCTCACTGTCGAGATCCCGTCGAAGAAGTCAGGCGATGCACAGACATCAGCGAAGAAAAAACCTTCGGTATCGAAAAAGGTCACTATTTCAGCAGTTGGAGACTGTGCTCTTGGAAAAATTGAACAGCACGGATATGATGGCTCTTTCCTGAGCTATTATGACCGGTACGGTGCATCATATTTTTTCTCAAATGTAAAGAGCATATTTGACAAATCTGATTTCACTATCGCAAATCTCGAGGGAACCTTCACGGAT
This sequence comes from Lachnospiraceae bacterium, assembly GCA_029338735.1. GTDB lineage: Bacteria > Bacillota > Clostridia > Lachnospirales > Lachnospiraceae > Weimeria. The sequence continues at coordinate 2,170 of JAQYAY010000042.1, forward strand.
GCCAGGAGTAAGGTGGAAAAGAAGTTCAATATCAAGGGTCCGACAGAATATACATCAATTCTTCTGGCCGGAGGAATAGATGCTGTAGGAACCGGGAACAACCATATTTTCGATTATGGAGAGCAGGGCGCGAAGGATACGTGGAGTGCACTGGATAAGGCAAAGATTCCGTATGCATATAATGACAGGACGATGATTCTAAAGGCTGATAATGGCCTGAAGGTCGGCGTCGTAGCTGTCAATGTCCTCGCGACCAGCAGGGAGCACTACATAAAAGAGGGCATCGAGAGCCTGAAGCAGCAGAAGGCTGATGTGATAATTGTCATGGCGCACTGGGGCATTGAGCATACCTTTGACCTGACGGCATATCAGAAGGACCTCGGGCATAGGATGATAGACTGGGGAGCCGATCTCGTGCTCGGCTGCCATACCCACTGCCTGCAGGGGCTAGAGAGATACAAGGGAAAAGTAATCAGCTACAGCGGCGGCAATTTCTGCTTTGGAGCGAATCTGAATCCTGATGACAAGGATACGATGATCCTTACCGAGACGTTCCGGTTCAAGAATGAAAAGATGCTAAAGAAGATCGATCTGGACATCACTCCGTGCAAGCTCAGCTCTACAGACAGTCACAATGATTTCTGCCCTACGCCAGCGACGGGCAGCGAGGCCACCCGCATCATCAAGAAGCTGAATGACATCAGTGCAAAGGAGATGACTGATGGACGGAAAGCGATAAAGCTGGATGACAGGGGAAAGTATATATGGAATAAATGATCATCAGGACACCATCTGTATTTGTGAACAGATGAATGAGAGGCATCGATAATACAAGGAGCAGAAATGAGATTTGTAATTCAGGTTGTAAAAAATGCACAGGTGGTTTCTGATGGAGAACTCACTGGGAAAATTAGCAGAGGGTATGCAGTACTTATTGGCATCGGAAAAGACGATACTGAGGAAATTGCTGATAAAATGGTAGATAAGATGCTGAAGCTTCGTATCAATGCAGATGAAAATGGCAAGACGAATCTGGCACTTAAGGATGTGGATGGAAGCCTGCTTCTGGTGTCGCAGTTCACCCTGTATGCTGATTATCACCATGGCAATCGCCCGAATTTCCTGCAGGCAGCAGGCCCGCAGCTCGCGGTTCCGCTCTACGAGCGCATTATATCCCGGTGCCGTGATGCAGGCTATGAAGTCCAGACAGGAGTTTTCGGAGCAGATATGCAGCTGACACTCACGAACGATGGACCATTTACGATAGTGCTTGATTCTGATGAACTTTAATAAAAAACGTTGACAAAGGAGGAAACACAATTGACATGGCAGTGGATCTGACTGTGGCATCATAGAGCACAAAAAGAAGAACTCCCACCGGAGCCCTTCTTTTCATAAAGGAAATGGACAAAACTATGAATTAGTTGAACGCTTTGTTGACGAGCGGTCTGAGTATTGGGTACAGGACCGCTGAAATGATGATTCCGAATACTCCCTGAATGATATTGGCAGGAATACCGGCAGCGCTAGCTGCAAGTGCTGAATTGAATGATGTGGCAGTAAAGCCGTTTCCAGTAGTAAATACGGCAAGGAATGTCTCGAATACAAAATATCCTACTACCATGAAGATCTCTCCGATTACTCCTCCGGCGATTACAGGGACCACATTCTTTTTGTTCTGTATGAGCTTCTGAATGAGAGCAGTGATTCCAGCTGCGATCACGGCAACGAGTGCCTTGATGATGAATGTCGCTGGGACGTAGGTGATGTAGCCCCCAATCAGATCAGAGAGCATCGATCCGAATCCAGCTGCAAGTCCGCCCCAGAGAGGTCCGAGGAAGACTCCTGAGAGTATTACGAATCCGTCACCCGGATGGATATATCCGTTTGTGACTGTAGGCACCTTGATAATGAATGTACCTACGAAGGTGAGCGCTGCGAACAGTGCCGATGTCACGGCGAGTCTCAGCTTTGATGAAGACACTTCAGTCTGTGCCTTTCCTGAGTCAATGTGTGTAACCATTTCTTTTTCCTCCTATGTTTTCCTTGAATTATACTCAGATTATGATATCATTGAAATATCCAGTTTCGATTTATTTTATATGACCAGAATTCATAGGAGATCTATATGAAAAAGGAACCGGCATATCTTGAAATCTACTACAAGCTGAGAGATGCCATTGTAAAAAAAGCATATGCATACGGGCAGAAACTTCCTTCAAAGCGGGCGCTGGCAGACCAGATGCATGTGTCGGTGATCACAATAGGTCATTCATATGAGCTGCTGGTGGATGAGGGATATGCAGAGGCCAGGGAGAGAAGCGGATACTATGTGAGCTACAATGATGCAGATCCGTTTCTCGCGCAGTCAGCACAGGGAAAGGAGGAGCCTCAGAAAGAAGAGTACCATGAGAATTTTGTAGTGCCGCCAGTGCCTGACTTTTCTTTCAATTCATATGCCAGGGCGGTGCGTAAGGTTCTGAATGATGACGGTGAGCAGCTGTTCGTGAAGTCAGAGAATCAGGGCAGGTACGATCTGAGACAGGCCATCGCTTCATATCTCATGCGCAATCGCGGCATGAATGTGAGTCCGGGGCAGATACTGGTAGGAAGCGGAGCTGAGTATCTGTATGGCATGGCAGTCGCCATGCTAGGCCGTGACAGGATCTATGCGGTAGAGAATCCGTCATACGAGATGATAGAGAAAATATATCACCAGAATGGAGTGACAGTTGAGAAATTAAAAATGGGACCAGACGGGATCCTGAGTTCAGAATTGCTGGGAGCACACGCAAGTGTACTTCACGTGACACCTTTTCACAGCTATCCATCAGGGGTGACCGCAGATGCCACGAGGCGGGCAGAGTATGTGAACTGGGCGAGGCGCCGTGGCGGCTTCATAGTCGAGGACGATTATGATTCGGAATTCACGGTGAAGAGCAGGCGTGAGGACACGCTTTTTTCAATGGAGCCGATGGAGCATATCATCTACATCAATACGTTCAGTCGCACGATATCGCATGCGACAAGAATCGGGTACATGGTGCTTCCATCAGAGTATGCATCTGATATGCTCTCGAAGGTGGACTTCTATTCATGCACAGTCCCGGTACTCGACCAGGCAGTGCTCCGCGAACTGCTGAATTCAGGGGAGTTTGAGAGACATATTAACAGGGTCAGGAGACAGTTGAAAAAATGAATGTTGCAAATACAACAGACTATTAATTAGAATGAATGTATATTAATAATGTGATGAGGGCAATATAATGCATGTGCATGGATTGCCTTGGAAGTCATATAACATACGGAGGTGCTAAAATGGGTGTACACATGAGAAAGGCAGCCATGATCGGCTGCGGATTTGTAGGAAGCGCAAGCGTGTATTCACTGATGCAGTCATCAGTGTTTTCAGAGATAGTGCTGATCGATGCGAACAAGGACAAGGCCGAGGGCGAGGCACTGGATATCAGTCATGGCCTTCCATTTGCGAAGCCGATGGAGATATATGCAGGAGACTATCCGGATCTGGCAGATGCAGGAGTCATCATCATAAGTGCCGGAGCAGCCCAGAAGCCAGGCGAGACAAGGCTTGATCTGGTAAAGAAGAATACAGCAATCTTCAAGTCGATAATACCAGAGATCGTAAAGTACAATAAGGATGCCATCATGATCGTCGTAGCCAATCCGGTAGACATCCTGACACAGGTAGCCCTGAAGCTCTCAGGCTATCCGAAGAACAGGGTATTCGGTAGCGGCACGACACTTGACTCAGCGAGATTCAAGTATATGCTTGGCCAGCACCTGAATGTCGACAGCCGTTCTGTGCATGCCTTTATCATAGGTGAGCACGGAGATTCAGAGATAGCAGCCTGGTCATCAGCCAATGTATCCGGAGTGCCGATACACAAGTTCTGCGAGATGAGAGGATACACAGACCACGATGCAGAGACGACTCGTATAGCTGAAGAGGTCAAGAATTCAGCATATGAGATTATCAAAAAAAAGGGTGCTACCTATTATGGAATCGGCATGAGCGTGTGCCGTATCTGCGAGGCGGTTGTCCGTGATGAGAAGTCCATCCTGCCTGTTTCATCATACATAGAAGGAAAATACGGACTTGACGGAGTCTGCCTGTCGATGCCGACGATAGTCGGATCAGACGGAGTAGACTGCCTGATCCCATATGAGCTGTCTGACGAGGAGCTTGCACAGCTGCACAAGTCAGCAGATACTCTCAAGGAAATTTTTGACAGTCTTGACCTGTAAATTGCCGAATTTATAGATTTATATAGTTTTTAAGAATGCTTCTGTGATATACTTGTATACAAGTATGTTGCAGAAGTATTTTTTTATGGAAAGGAAAATGTAATGGAGAAATCAAAAGTTTACTTTACAGATTTCAGAACACAGCTTGACGTTCCTCTGACGAAAAAGCTGCAGAAGCTGATCAAAAAGGCCGGCATTGGAAACATTGACATGCAGGGCAAGTTCGTAGCGATCAAGATGCATTTCGGTGAGCTCGGCAATCTCGCATATCTCCGCCCGAATTATGCGAAGGCAGTTGCAGATGTGGTAAAGGAGCAGGGAGGTCTTCCGTTCCTTACCGACTGTAATACCCTGTATCCGGGCAGCAGAAAGCATGCACTTGAGCATCTTGACTGTGCTAATCTCAATGGTTTCAATCCGACGACAACCGGATGTCAGATCATTATTGGTGACGGACTCCGTGGCACTGATGATGTGGAAGTACCTGTGCACAACGGAGAGTACTGCAAGACCGCATTCATCGGTCGTGCTGTGATGGATGCTGACATAGTCATTTCACTTACACATTTCAAGGGCCATGAGCAGGCTGGTTTCGGTGGCTGTATCAAGAATATCGGAATGGGATGTGGTTCCCGCGCCGGCAAGATGCAGCAGCATCAGAGTGGTCATCCTCATGTGATCGAAGAGAAGTGTCGTGGATGTCAGAGATGCGCGAGGGAATGCGGTTCCGATGCTATTTCATATTCTGAGAAGGAGATTGACGGAAAGAAAGTCAGGAAGGCATATATCGATCCTGAGATCTGTAAGGGCTGCGGCCGCTGTATCGGAGCCTGCGCATTTGATGCTATAGAGAATGACAATTGGGATGCTCCGGCACTCCTTGGCAGACGTATGGCTGAATATACTCAGGCTGTCTGCTATGGCAGACCATGCTTCCATATCAGTCTGATCACCGATGTATCACCGAACTGCGACTGTCACGGTGAGAATGATGCGCCGATTCTTCCTGATATCGGAATGCTCGCTTCATTTGATCCTGTTGCAATCGACCAGGCCTGCGTGGATCTGTGCCAGAAGGCAACTCCTATCAGGAATTCCCAGCTCGGAGACAATATGGCAAGTCCTGATTTCCATGACCATCATGATGTATGGCTCAACAGCAATCCGAATACTGCATGGAAAGAGACTCTGGAGCAGGGTGAGAAGATCGGCCTTGGAAGCAGGGAATACGAACTCATCACAATGAAATAATGGAGAGAGCTGTGTTTTTACGAAGCTCCTTTTTACTGAAAAATTGCCTTCCTGATTTCTGATAGTACTGTGTTTTTGCCATGTTTTTTTGTACTTCACATAGTACTTTAAAATTGAGTCTTGTGGTGTTAATATAATAATGGCCTGACAAGTGTTAGGTATATATAACAATAATTATAAAAGGAGATAAAACAATGGAATTCGGTTTTGGCAGCATGATCGAAAGGCTCAAGAAAGAGCCAAAGTCAATCGTTTACACTGAGGGTACAGATCCAAGAATCCTTGAAGCAGCTTCAAGGCTTCTTGCTTCCAATTTCCTTTCACCTATCCTTCTCGGCAACCCTGAAGAGATCGAGAAAGCAGCAGAGGAGACTGGCTACAATATCCGTGGTGCCCGTATCATTGATCCAGAGCATTACGACAGATTTGATGAGATGGTTGACCTGTTCTGCGAGCTTCGTAAGAAGAAGGGTGTCACACCTGATCAGGCTAAGGAGATCCTCAAGGGTGCCAACTATTTCGGCACAATGCTTGTAAAGATGGGCGAGGCAGACTGCCTCCTCGGTGGTGCTACATATTCAACAGCTGATACTGTTCGTCCTGCTCTTCAGCTCATCAAGACCAAGCCGGGCAATAAGATCGTAAGCTCAGTATTCATTCTTGTTCGTCCTTCAGCTACTGGTGAGAACGAGGTTCTTGCATTCGCTGACTGCGCTATCAATATCAAGCCTTCAGAGGATGAGCTTGTTGAGATCGCTGGCGAAGCAGCTAACTGTGCGAAGATCTTCGGTATTGATCCGAAGGTTGCATTCCTTTCATATTCTACCCTTGGTTCAGGAAAGGGTGAGGATGTCGACAAGATGAGAAATGCCGCTGCAAAGGCAAAGGAGAAGTATCCTGATATCCCTATCTCAGGCGAGCTCCAGTTCGATGCCGCAGTTGCACCTCGTGTCGCAAAGACAAAGTGCCCTGGCGATCCGGTTGCCGGACATGCCAATACCTTTATCTTCCCTGACATCAACGCAGGAAATATCGGTTACAAGATCGCTCAGCGTCTTGGTAATTTCGATGCATATGGTCCTATTCTTCTCGGACTCAATGCTTCGATCAACGACCTCTCCCGTGGATGCAACGGCCTTGAGGTATACTCAATGTCAATCATCACAGCAGCACTTGCATGACTGTAAATTACTGAATCGCTGCAAGTGTAACAGCATTATAGTTACTGTGCATCAGTATGCAATTAGAGATAGCGCAGGCGGGGCTTCCGTTCCGGAAGCCCCGCTTTTCATTGAAGTGCAGTGTTATTTTCGCAACATGGGGTATTTGCACTATTTCGCATCAAAAATAGCCGATTCTCGCAGAGAGCGTATTCCCCCGTGTTTCTGCATCAAAATCACCCGTTGTTAATGTGCTGGTTTCGCATTAGACGGATCACCTGAATTATTGCATCAAAAATGGCAGCGGCTCTGCTCCGATTCTCGCAGAGAGCGTATTCCCCCGTGTTTCTGCATCAACAGAATTGATGCAGGATTGAAAGAAATTTTCATATTGTGAAAGTTACATCCATAGGCGGGCGGCAATGAAAATCAGGACACAATTTTTTTGATGCAAAAAGTTTATATTTTTATCTAGTGCTAAAAGCGGCGCCCGCATATATTGTTCAGTGATGCTGAATTTTCAATACTTTTCCCTATGCGAGAACGAAAAATAGCAGTATAGATTATAAAGTAAATACAACGATTATGATAATTCTTTACTAGCCATTTAATAAGACTTTGGGTTTATAAAGTGTTCGACTCATACCTTTTCAAATCAGCCTGACTCCATATCAGAATTTATATTCTGTTCTGAAATTCTTGCAAGATTTGACAGTTCGTTTATAATAGATTTACTATGCAGAATCAGTTTTCAAGAACACAGTTGCTTCTGGGCGCAGAAGCAATGGACAAGTTAAAAAACAGCAGAGTCGCCATTTTCGGAATCGGCGGCGTCGGAGGATATGTGGTTGAGGCACTTGCCAGAGCGGGTGTCGGCCATTTTGACCTGATAGATGATGATGTGGTATGCCTGACAAATATCAACAGGCAGATCCATGCCACAATCAAAACCATTGGTCATCCCAAAGTAGAGGCGAGCAAGGAGAGAATCCTGCTCATCAATCCTCATGCGGAGGTTGAGACTCACCAGACATTTTTCCTTCCGGATACAAAGGACGAATTTGATTTTACCAGATATGACTATGTGGTAGACGCTGTCGATACAGTCACAGCGAAGCTGCTCATCATTGAAGAGGCGCAGAAGGCTGGTGTCCCTGTCATTTCATGTATGGGATGCGGCAATCGTGTCGATCCGTCGCAGCTGCATATCACAGATATTTATAAGACAGAGAAGGACCCTCTCGCAAAGGTCATGCGTCGTGAACTCAAGAAACGTGGAATTAAGAAATGCACCGTGCTTTTCTCTACAGAGACAGCTCTGACACCGATCGAAGATCCGGAGATCAGCTGCCGTGAGCACTGTGTATGCCCTCCGAATTCACCACGTTCATGTAATGACAGGCGTGCCATCCCGTCATCATCTCCATTCGTACCACCGGCAGCCGGACTCATGATCGCTTCAAAGGTCGCATCGGATCTGATCGGATTTGATCATGCTGCTCGTGAAAAATCGGATCTCGAGCAGAAACTGAAAAAGCGTGAGCTGTTCCGCGCTGGAAGAGCATTGCGTGAGAAGCTGCAGAAGTCCAGCAACAAGAAGACCACTGATGATTCGGATAAAAGCGAGGCCGTATGAAGCTTGAGATTACACCAGAGGAGATGTCCACAATGAGACTCTCCTCTTATATTTTGGTTGATATGAGAAATAAGAGTGCAACTGATTATGGCACCATACCGGGAGCGGTCTGCATTCAGGTATCTGAATTCGAAGATCATATGGCTGAATGGAAAGGTATCGGAATCCCTGTCATTGTCTACTGTATGACAGGTGAGCAGTCAGTAGAGCCTGTGAAAAAACTGCAGTCAGAGGGTGTGGAAGCATACTCTCTTAAGGGTGGATATTCTTCATGGGTCGTCTTCGATATAAAGCACTGTGAGTCGAAGAAAAAACAGGCCGAGGAAAGCATCCGGAAGACATATCACAAGAGACTTTTTTCAAAATTTGCAAAAGCCCTCAATACCTACGACCTTCTTCAGCCAGGAGATCATGTGGCAGTATGTGTGTCAGGTGGCAAGGATTCTTTTCTTATGGCGAAGCTTTTTCAGGAAATCAAGCGACATCACAAGTTTGATTTTGACCTGACATTCATGTGCATGAATCCCGGATATAATGACACCAATCTTGCTGTGATCAAGGAAAATGCGAGACTTCTGGATGTTCCGCTTACTATTTTTGATTCGGATATTTTTGATATAGTTGATACTGTTCCGAAGAACCCGTGCTATCTTTGTGCTCGTATGAGAAGAGGACATCTCTACTCGAAGGCAAAGGAACTCGGATGCAATAAGATTGCGCTGGGTCATCACTATGATGATGTAATCGAGACTATTCTCATGGGCATGCTCTATGGCGGCCAGGTACAGACAATGATGCCAAAGCTTCATTCAACCAATTTCGAAGGTATGGAGCTGATACGCCCGCTGTATCTGATTCGTGAGGATGATATCAAGCTGTGGCGTGACACAAACGGGCTTCACTTCATCCAGTGTGCATGCCACTTCACAGATACCTGTTCTTCAATTGATCCGGAGGGGCACACGAACTCCAAGAGGATGGAAATCAAGCAGCTGATCCGTGAACTGAAAAAAGTCAACCCGAATGTAGAGAAGAATATCTTCAAAAGCGTTGAGAACGTGAATCTGTCAACAATTATTGCCTATAAGAAGGATGGCGTGAAACACTTCTTTACTGAGGATTACTAAGAAGGTGTGGTCACTTTATAAGTTCAGGATATTGCAGCACTAATAGAACTTTATTATATTAGTTGCTTTTGACTTGCAAACTATACTGCCATTTTTCGTTCTCGCATAGGGAAAAGTATTGAAAAATAAGCATCACTGAGCAATATATGCGGGCGCCGCTTTTAGCACTAGATAAAAATATAAACTTTTTGCATCAAAAAAATTATGTCCTGATTTACATTGCCGCCCGCCTATGGATGTAACTTTCACAATATGAAAATTTCTTTCAATCCTGCATCAATTCTGTTGATGCAGAAACACGGGTGAATACGCTCTCTGCGAGAATCGCAGCAGAGCCGCTGCCATTTTTGATGCAATAATTCGGGTGATCCGTCTAATGTGAAACCAGCACATTAACAACGGGTGATTTTGATGCAGAAACACGGGTGAATACGCTCTCTGACAATTCCGGCGTTCGCACCCACAAAAAATAGTAGTGGCAACCTACCCCGTTTTCTGATATAATCAAGATAATTTTAGGAGGTCACAGATATGGCAGAAAATACATTCACAATAGAAGAGGGTGTGACCATTACTGATGAGGTGATGGCTACTATAGCAGGACTTGCAGCAAGCGATGTAGAGGGGATAGCATATATCGGGAACGGACTCACAAGAGAGAATATCACAAAGGCCGGAGCCAGCAAGCTTTCAAAGGGAATACATATCATCAGGGAAGATGACGGTTCGGTTACAGTCAGACTAGCAATCGTGCTGAAGTATGGATATGAAGTGCCGAAGGTATGCCATGCGATCCAGGACAAGGTGACCACAAATGTGGAGAGCATGACAGGCATCAAGGTCAAAGAAGTAGATGTCCGTATAGCATCAATAGAAGTCACAGAGACAGGTGCCAAGGTATGAACCAGACGAGAAGACGTGAAGAGACATTCAAGAGACTTTTCATGGTGCAGTTCTATCCACAGGAGCAGTTCGATGAAGTGAAGAAGGCATCAGATGAGCTGGAGACACTTGATCCTGAGGCAGAGGTGCATCCATATATAGAGCCGGAGCTCGGAAATGGGATCAAGGAAGCAGATCTCACAATGATCAATGACAAGGTCGATGCCATAAGAGAGCATATAGCAGATATAGATTCCACTCTTAATGCCAGCATGCAGGGCTGGAAGACGAACAGACTGTCCAAGGTCGATCTGACAGTGCTCCGCCTCGCAGTATATGAGATAAAGTACGAGGACAATATACCTGTCAAGGTGTCCATCAATGAGGCAGTAGAGCTCGCCAAGAAGTATGGCACCGAGAAGTCAGGCGGATTTGTGAACGGAGTACTAAGGAGAATAGCAGATAGTGAACAGACGGGTCTGGACGGTAGCAAAGCTGAATAATTACATATCAGGCCTTATTGAGGATGATCCAGCATTTCAGCCTCAGGTAGTAGTAGAAGGGAATGTCTCTCTCGGACCGAAGGGATATTCCCGTTTTTCGCATATATATTTCACACTTATAGATCCCGATGATCCGAGCCCTGACTATCAGAAGGCGAAGCTGTCATGTGCCATGTGGAAGAGCACGGTTGCAAGAGGCGGATTCACCTACGATATGAAGAATGGTGACAATATCCGTGTCACCGGCAGACTCGAAGTCTATGGCCCGCGCAGCCAGTATCAGCTCATAGCGACAAGAATTGAGAATGCCGGACTAGGCAGGCTCGAGGCACAGAAGAAGGCTCTTGAGGAGGAACTCCGGAATAAGGGATATTTTGCACCAGAGCACAAGAAGCCGATACCGAAGTATATCACAAGGGTCGGAGTGGTGACATCACCTACGGGAGAGGCAATTCACGATATCATCAGGAATATTCAGATCAGGAATCCACATATAGAGATATTTCTCGTGCCGGCACTCGTACAGGGAGACGAGGCCCCTGAGTCCATTGCCGGGAGTCTTATGATAATAGACAGGCTCGGTATGGATGTGATCATCTGTGGACGAGGCGGAGGCAGTCCTGAGGACCTGATGGCATTCAGCTCGAGAGAGGTGGCAGATGCCATTTACAACTGTGAGACACCGGTTATCTCTGCCGTTGGGCATGAGCCGGATGTGTCAATCTCAGACTACGTGGCAGATCTGCGGGTAGCGACTCCTACAGCCGCAGCCATGCAGATATTTGAATATCAGAAGTTCGAAGAGGATCTGAATCAGCGTCGTGCATACCTGCGCGGACAGCTGGGTCACAAGCTCATGGAAAAAGAGCTGCACCTGAGACGGGTAAAGGAACAGGTGGATAAGGGTTCACCGAAGATGTGGCTTGTAAAGACAGGCAAAGAACTCGAGAATATCGAGGACAATCTGAGGCATCTGCTCTCTGCCAGGATCACTGACAGAATCAACAGAGTATCAAAGTATCTGCCATATCTGAAGAGTTCCATGAAGGAAAAGACAGACGCAGCCAGCCACAGAGTAGAGCTAGTGGCAGAACAGCTCCCGGTATCAATGGAGAGAAAAATTGAGGACAGGGAGAGCAGGTTGAAGCTGTCGGCACAGAAACTGGAGTATTCGTCTCCGCTTAAGAAAATAAGTGATGGATTCGCGTATGTCGAGGGTGAGCATGGCAGGATCACGAGCGTGAAGCAGGTTGCAAGAGACGACAGCATGATGGTGAGACTCAGGGACGGAATAATAGATTCGAAAGTCACAGATGTGAAGGAGGAAGACATTGGCAGCAGAAAATAAGGGAGCAACAATCGAAGAGAATCTCTCTCAGCTTGACAAGATAGCAGCACAGATGTCAGATCCTGATGTCAGCCTGGAAGATTCATTCAGGCTGTATGAAGAGGGGATCAGACGTATCAGGGAATGCAATGATGCAATCACGAGTGTGAAGCAGAGAGTGGAGAAGCTGGAGAAAGACGGAACAGTTACAGATTTTGAGAGCACAGGATCATGAAGACTTTAGACGATAGAAAAAAAGAAGCAGACAGGATAATCGAGAAATATCTGCCGAAGGAAGAAGGCCCTGACAAGACTCTTCTTGAGGCAATGAACTATAGTGTGCGTGTAGGCGGCAAGAGACTGCGTCCGATACTGCTGCAGTCATTCGGACTCATGTACGGAGCAGATCCGAAGAGCCTTGAGCCATTCATGGCAGCAATAGAGATGATCCATACATATTCACTGATCCATGATGATCTGCCAGCAATGGACAATGATATGCTCAGACGTGGCAATCCTACGACTCATGCGAAGTATGGTGAGGCCATGGCCATTCTTGCAGGAGACGGTCTTCTGAATACTGCCTTTGATATCATGTCTGAAGCATCGACTCAGGCACTCACCAGCGATGATGATCCATCCAATTCTATTGACAATGTGATCTCTGCGCTGTATGCGACGAACTTCATATCGCATAATGCAGGAATAGGCGGAATGGTCGGAGGCCAGAGTCTCGATGTCGAGACAGACAAGACCGGGCGTGATGTGACAGGAGAAGAGCTGTCATATATTTACAGCCACAAGACCTCTGCACTTCTCATTGCATCAATGATGGCCGGGGCAGTGCTCGGCGGAAGCGAGGTCGGAGATGATCTGAATCTCATTGGCAAGGCCGGCAATAAGATAGGTTTTGCGTTCCAGGTCAGGGACGATATCCTCGATATAGAGGGTGATGAGAAGGTCCTCGGCAAAGAGACAGGACAGGATGCAAAGAACGGCAAGAGCACCTTTGTATCAATCCACGGAATAGAGGACAGCGAGGAGATCATTAAGGATTTCACAGAGGATGCGAAGACCGACATCGGCAATCTGAAAAATGTCAAGGATGAAGAGGAGAGACTGTTTATCATGGATCTTTTTGACAGTCTGACGGAAAGAAATCACTGATGCTTTTAGAAAAGATAAATGAACCAAACGATGTGAAAAGACTGCGCGCAGAGGAACTGCCCCTTCTCGCAAAAGAGATCCGTACCTTTCTGCTGAAGAAGCTGTCCGTGACAGGCGGACATGTGGCCAGCAATCTCGGAGATGTAGAGCTCACCATAGCTCTTCACAGGGCCCTGTCATTTCCAAAGGACAGGCTCATCTGGGATGTGGGTCATCAGAGCTATACCCACAAGATCCTCACTGGCAGAAAGGATGAATTCGACACCCTAAGACAGCGAGGCGGTATCTCCGGATTTTCGAATCCTGATGAGAGTGACTGTGACGCCTTTATTTCAGGTCATAGTTCTACCTCGATTGCAGTGGCTCTGGGATTTGCTGAGGCAAGAGAGCTCACTGGCGGCAATGAAAATATAGTCGCAGTCATTGGTGATGGTGCGCTGACCGGAGGTCTCGCATACGAGGCTTTGAACAACGCATCGAGACTTAAGAGCAATCTGACGATTATCCTGAATGACAACCATATGTCCATTTCAGAGAATGTCGGCGGCATGAGTTCTCATCTGTCTGCACTCCGCACATCGACAGGGTACAAGGGCTTCAAGAATGATGTCGAGGAAGGCCTGAGAAAGGTACCTGGCGGCGAAGAAATGATCAGACGAATCCGCCGCACGAAGAACGGCATCAAGCAGCTGCTGATACCAGGCATGATCTTCGAGAATATGGGTATCATGTACCTGGGTCCTGTGGATGGTCATGATATGCAGGCAATGGTGCGCGTCATAAGGCAGGCACTTAATGTGAAGGGACCTGTGCTCATCCATGTGGTGACAAAGAAGGGCAAGGGATACCTCCCGGCAGAGCAGAATCCGGCACTTTTCCATGGCATAGGACCATTCGATCTGTCGACAGGCAGGCCTCTCGATGTCTCACAGAAGCCGACATATACTGATGTTTTTTCCAGAGCAATAGTAAGAGAAGCTGCAAAGAATGAGAAGATTGTAGCCATCACAGCAGCAATGGGACTTGGTACAGGTCTTCGCGGATTCAAGAAAAAGTATCCACAGAGATACTTCGATGTAGGAATTGCAGAGGGATTCGGTACGACCTTTGCGGCAGCGCTTGCAGCAGGCGGGATGCTGCCTGTTTTTGCAGTTTATTCATCATTCCTGCAGAGGGGATTCGACGAGCTGATCCACGATGTGGCAATCGGCGGATATCACTGCGTATTTGCGGTTGACAGAGCCGGCATAGTGGGCAAAGACGGAATCACCCACCAGGGCATCTTCGACATATCATATCTTACGATGATCCCGGAATTCACAGTCATGGCTCCAAAAGACAGAAAAGAGCTCGAGGCCATGATCGAATTTTCGATTGAGAAAATGAATTCGCCGGTCGCAGTCAGATATCCGAGAGGAGAGGCGGAAGATCTGTCAGATGCAGGACTATTCGGTGAGTCAGACCCTATAGAGTACGGCAGGGCTGAGATCATATCGAGGTCAGAGGGTGATCACATCCTTCTGTTTGCAATCGGAAGTATGGTAGCAACTGCTGAAAAGGTATCCCAGATCCTTAAGGAAAGCGGGATATCTGTAAGCGTAGTAAATGCGAGATTTGCAGCACCGCTCGATACTGATCTCCTGACACATGAGACCCATGGATATGATCTGATAGTCACAATGGAAGAAAATGTGAAGTCAGGCGGATTCGGGGAGCATGTGCTCTCAGTGCTTGAGGAGTCTGGATACAGAGGAGAATTCCTGAATATCTCAATACCTGATCAGTTCGTACCTCACGGCAGCTGTGATGATCTGAAGAAAGAACTTGGTCTCGATGCTGTCTCGGTGGCCTCAACTATTATCAGACAGATAGAAAATGCAAAAATGAACGGAGGCATTTCATGAAAAAGAGACTTGATGTGCTTCTCGTAGAAAAGGGACTTGCGCCTTCTCGTGAGCGTGCCAAGGCATACATCATGGAGGGCAAGGTATTCGTAGATGAGCAGAGAGAGGACAAGCCCGGCAGCACCTTTGAAGAAACGAAGAAGATCGAGATCCATGGCAAGAAGCTGGCATATGTGAGCCGTGGCGGGCTGAAGCTCGAGAAGGCTCTGAAGACTTTCCCGATAGACCTGAACGGCGCTGTGTGCATGGATATCGGCGCTTCGACAGGCGGATTCACGGACTGCATGCTGCAGAATGGTGCAGAAAAGGTATACAGTGTAGATGTAGGCTATGGCCAGTTCGACTATACCCTTAGGCAGAACCCGAAGGTGGTTCTGATGGAGAGGACTAATGTCCGTTACCTGAAACCGGATGATATAGATGATGTGCTTGACTTCGCGTCATGCGATGTGTCTTTTATCTCACTGTCAAAAGTGCTTCCGGCCATCTGTCCGCTGATGAGAGATAATGCCACGATGGTATGCCTCATCAAGCCTCAGTTCGAGGCTGGCAGGGAGAATGTAGGCAAGCGCGGTGTGGTTCGTGATCCGAAGGTACATAAGCAGGTCATAAGTGATGTCTTTGGCTTTACAGAGGGGATAGGGTATAGGATAAAGGGACTTACATTCTCACCTATCAAGGGGCCGAACGGGAATATTGAGTACCTTATGTATATCAGCAAGGAACCGCATGTCGATGAAGATATGACGTCACTCATCGATTCGGTGGTGACAGAGGCTCATAAGGAATTGGACAGGAAATGAAAAACTTTCTGATACTCACAAAAGAAGACACCGACAGGATGCACGGATTTCTCGAGGAGATACTGCATTTCCTCGTGGAACATGGTGCAGAAGGTCAGTACGGAGTTCTGAAAAAAGAGAACGCATCGAAGCCCATAGATGTACCGGACTGGTGTGACTGTATACTGACAGTCGGTGGCGACGGCACCATGATAAGAGCGGCAGTGCGTACGATAAACAGCGGCCTGCCGCTGATCGGGATCAATAAGGGCCATCTGGGATATCTGTGTGATCTGGACGAGAATTCATATCAGGATGCACTGAAGAGAATCATAAACGGTGATTACGAACTCGAGGAGAGAATGCTTCTCGAAGGCAGGGTAGTCTCTGCTGACGGAACTCCGGTGAGCGATGATATAGTGGCACTCAACGATATTGTGATATCAAGCCACAATGGACTTCAGGTAGTTCATCTGAGTGTGGATGTCAATGGCGAGGAGCTCACATCTTTCAATGGTGACGGAATTATTTTTGCGACGCCTACAGGCTCTACGGCTTACAATCTGTCATGCAGCGGGCCGATCGTCGATCCGCAGACGTCACTGATACTCATGACACCTCTCAACGCGCATGTGGTCGGGATGAGGAGCATAGTGCTCGATGACACGGCACAGGTGCAGGCTCATGTGAACCGCAGGAATCAGGAAGAGCTCAATGCAGTAGTTGCGTTTGACGGGACCGTGGCTATCAGTCTTCATGATGGAGACAGCCTCGAGGTGCAGAAATCCGACAAGACAGTGAAGTTCGTCAGACTGTCACAGATCAATTTCCTTGACAGGATCAGAAGCAAGCTGCAGGCAGACTGAAAGCTTCGAGACGAAGTCGCAGTCCGATCTTAACGAAAAGAACTTCCTTACAGAAGGAGACATATTTGAAGAACAGACGTCAGAAGAAAATCTTAGAGCTCATCATAAGATACGAGATTTCTACTCAGGAAGATCTCATGGAAAAATTAAAGGAAGCTGGCTTCGAAGTGACTCAGGCCACGGTCTCCCGTGATATCAGGGAGATGAAGCTCACAAAGGTCGAGGCGAACGGACATCTCCGTTATGTGGCGTACCGCGAGAGCGATGAGGACCTGCATGAGAAGTACAGGAAGGTATTCCGTGAGGGGTTTCTGTCGATGGACAATGCCCAGAATATCCTCGTGATCAAGACGATTTCGGGCATGGCAATGGCAGTTGCAGCGGCTCTTGATTCCATGGACTATCCGGAGCTCGTCGGATGTATAGCAGGAGATGACTGTGTGATGTGCGCCATAAGGAGTATTGATGATACAGTGAATCTGATGTCAAAGCTTCGCAAAATAGTGGAGGAGTAAAAATGCTGGAGAGTCTTAGGGTTGAAAATCTCGCCCTGATTGAAAAAGAAGAGATAGAATTCTCTGAGGGACTGAATGTCCTGACCGGTGAGACAGGAGCCGGAAAGTCAATAATACTTGGAGCTCTGGACCTGGCCCTTGGTGGCAAGGCCAACAGAGGCATGATAAGGGACAGTGACAAGGATGCATTTGTAGAAGCTGTCTTCTCACTGAATGAGTCAGAAGAGAAGAAGCTTGCGGATGCGGATTTCGAGACATTCGATGGTCAGATTGTGCTGTCCCGCAGGATCAAGGGGACGAAGAGCGTCGCAAGGATAAATGGAGAGACAGTTCCGGCAGCAAGGCTTGTGACTGCTGGAGAGCTGCTCATTGATATATATGGTCAGAGCGAGCATCAGTCGCTATCGGATCCGAAGAAGCATCTACCGCTTCTCGACTCTTTTGTGAAAAAAGATCTCGACCCGGTCCTTGAAAAGCTGTCTCCGGTATATAAAGAGTATTCCTCTCTACAGAAGGAATTAAAAGAAGCAGATGTTGATGAGTCAGAGAGGAAGCGTGATATCTCATACCTCACCCATGTATCTGAAGAGATAGAAGAGGCAGCCCTTCGTCCAGGTGAGGATGAAGAGCTTGAAGAGAAATACCGTAAGATGTCGGGTGCCGAAAAGGTGGCCAGAAGCCTCTCAGAGGTTGACGGACTCCTGTATGGCCAGGCCGATGTCCTGTCTCTTATAGGACAGTCACAGCGGGCACTGTCAGAGATCAATGATTACGATGATTCCATTCAGAATCTGTCGCAGACACTCGGTGATGCATATGATATTCTCGATGGATTCTCACATGATCTGCGTGATACGGTGGATGATCTGACATTTGATCCGCAGGAGTTCGACGAAGTGTCAAAGCGTCTGGATCTGATCAATGATCTGAAGTCGAAGTACGGCCGCACAATAGAGGATGTGATTCAGGCAAAGTCAGACGCAGATCAGAAGCTTGAACAGCTGAATGATCATGAAGCCTATATGGCTTCTCTTCAGAAAAAAATACAGGATGCGCAGTCACGTCTCGAGGCCCTGTGCATGGAGGCTGAGCAGATCAGACAGAAGGGTGCAGGAGAACTCTCGGCACAGGTGAAAGAATCCTTAAAGAATCTGAACTTCCTGAAGGCTGATTTTGAAGTATCTCTTTCAAGAAAAAATTACACTGACCGGGGATTCAATACGGCACAGTTCATGATATCGACCAATCCGGGTGAACCGCCCAAACCGCTGTCACAGGTTGCATCTGGCGGTGAGATGAGCAGGATCATGCTCGCATTAAAGACAGTTCTGGCATCGGCAGATGACATCGGCACGATGATATTCGACGAGATAGATACAGGCATCAGCGGACGAACCGCTTCTGCAGTAGCCCGTGAGCTGAAAAAAGTATCTGTCGGACGGCAGGTGATCCTCATTACCCATCTGCCACAGATAGCAGCACTGTCTGACAGGCATTTCCTGATTGAGAAGTCGGCTACAAATGACTCCACAGTATCGAGCATCAGACCGCTTTCTGAAGATGAGATCACGACTGAGCTGGCCCGTATGATAGGCGGGGATGTGATCACAGATGCTGTCATCGAGAGTGCGAAGGAACTCCGCAGCGGGGCAGTAAAATCTTTATAAAACTATTGCACCAATCGGTTGCGCAGAGTACAATATCTAATGGCAAGGGTATGAGAAAAGCCTTGTAGTTGTATAGAAGGAGAACACAATGCTAGACAGGTATGTAAAGGAACTCGTTAATTACGGAATCTCTTCAGGCATCACACCGGAGAGCGAAAGGATTTATACGACGAATCTACTGCTCCGTGAGATGCATGAAGACAGCTATGATGATTCTGTAGAAGTCACAGATGAGGGACTCGAGCAGATCCTTGATGGGCTTCTCGATGAGGCAGTGAAGCGTGGGATCATCGAGGATTCAATTACCGAGAGAGACCTGTTTGATACGGCACTCATGAATTGTCTCACACCGAGACCGGCAGAGGTGCAGAGGGTATTCTGGGAGAAGTACAGGGTATCTGCACAGAATGCAACTGACTGGTTTTATGATTTTTCACAGAAGACCAATTACATCAGGACATACAGAGTGAAGAAGGATATGAGATGGAAGACATCTACTCCTTATGGTGATCTTGACATCACGATCAATCTGTCAAAGCCTGAGAAGGACCCGAAGGCCATTGCGGCAGCGAGGAATCAGAAGCAGTCATCATATCCGAAGTGTCAGCTCTGCATCCAGAACGAGGGATATGCAGGAAGGCTGGATCATCCTGCGAGGGAGAATCACCGTATCATCCCTCTTACTATCAATGGTACCAGATGGGGATTCCAGTATTCTCCATATGTATATTTCAATGAGCACTGCATCGTATTCAATGGTGAGCATACTCCTATGAAGATCGACAGGGCCGCATTTACGAAGCTCTTCGATTTCATTTCACAGTTTCCACATTACTTCCTCGGATCCAATGCAGACCTTCCGATCGTTGGCGGATCAATCCTCACCCATGATCATTTCCAGGGCGGTCATTATACATTTGCCATGGAAAAGGCAGAGTTCACGGATATGTTTACAGTGCCTGGATATGAAGATGTGACGAGCGGTATCATCAAGTGGCCGCTGTCAGTTATCAGGCTTCAGGGAAGGGACAGGGAGAGAGTCATTGATCTTGCTGATCATATCCTTGGCAAGTGGAGAGCATACACAGATGAGGCGGCATTTATTTTTGCAGAGACAGATGGCGAGCCTCACAATACGATCACTCCTATCGCAAGAAAGCATGGAGACGTATATGAGCTCGACCTCGCACTGAGAAATAATATCACTACGAAGGAGCATCCTCTCGGAGTATTCCATCCACATGAGAAGCTCCATCATATCAAGAAGGAAAATATCGGACTGATCGAAGTGATGGGTCTTGCAGTGCTTCCATCAAGACTCAGGAAGGAGATCTTCGAGGATCTTGCTGATGCACTTGTGAATGGTAAGGATATCAGATCCATCGATGATCTGAAGAAGCATGCCGACTGGGTAGACGAGTTTACGCCGAAGTACACGGAGGGCTTCAATAAGGATAATATCGAGGGTATTCTCAAGGAAGAGGTGGGACAGGTCTTCCGTGAGGTGCTTGAGGACGCCGGAGTATTCAAGCTGACTCCTGAGGGACATGAGGCTTTCATGAGATTTGTCAATACATTGTAAAAAGTACAACCACATCCATCATGGGTGTGGTATACTTTTGCACGGAAATAATCAATGAGACTGGAGGTATTTATGCGTCATTGTATGAGTCCGCTGGACTTTTCTGTCGATGAGATCGACGAGCTGATGGGGCTTGCTGCTGATATCGAAGAGAATCCGGCAAAGTATGCACATGCCTGTGATGGCAAGAGGCTTGCGACATGTTTCTATGAACCGAGCACGAGAACGAGACTTTCATTTGAATCCGCGATGCTTCGGCTTGGCGGACAGACACTTGGATTTGCATCGGCTGATTCATCATCAGCAGCGAAGGGCGAGAGCGTTGCAGATACTGTCAGAGTCATTTCAGGATACGCAGATATATGCGCAATGAGGCATCCGAAGGAGGGTGCTCCGTTAGTCGCTTCGACGAAGTCAGAGATACCTGTTATCAATGCAGGAGACGGCGGACACAATCATCCGACCCAGACACTCACAGATCTGTATACTATTCATTCACTTATTGGCAGACTTGATAATTTCACGATTGGTCTCTGCGGGGACCTCAAGTTCGGACGCACGGTACATTCACTTATCAGTGCACTTGTCAGATACACGGGCCTACATTTTATTCTTATTTCACCAGAAGAATTAAAGATTCCATCATATATCAGAGAAGATGTGCTTCGCAGATCAAAAGCCACTTTTGAAGAGGTTGAGAGCCTTGAAGATGCCATGCCTCAGCTTGATGTGCTGTACATGACAAGAGTCCAGAAAGAGAGATTTTTCAACGAAGAGGACTATGTACGTCTGAAAGACCGCTATATCCTGACAAGGGAGAAGATGAAGCCTGCAAAAGAAAAGATGATCATCCTTCATCCACTGCCACGTGTCAATGAGATCTCTGTGGACGTAGATGATGATCCGAGAGCACAGTACTTCACTCAGGCAAAGAAGGCAGTATTTGTGAGAATGGCACTGATCCTGACACTGCTTGGTATCCAGGTGGATCCTGCCATACCTCAGCCATCCAATGAAGGAGGGAACAGATAAAATGCTGAATATTAGTGGAATTCACGAGGGCTACGTGCTCGACCATATTCAGGCGGGCATGAGCATGAAGATATATGATTACCTGAAGCTCGGTGAGCTTGGCGATGCAACGATCGCCATGATCATGAATGCAAAGAGCCAGAAGATGGGACACAAGGATATCATAAAAATAGAGTGTCCGCTTGGTACCATCGATCTCGACATTCTAGGCTACATAGATCACAATATCACAGTCGATGTCATAAAGGATGACAAGATCATCAAGAAGGAGAAGCTCTCCCTTCCGAAGCAGGTCGTCAATGTGATAAAGTGCAAGAACCCTAGATGCATCACCAGCATTGAGCAGGGACTCGACCAGATCTTCGTCCTGACCGATCCGAAAAAGGAAGTATATCGCTGCAAGTACTGTGAAGAGGCCTATTCAGGAAAATAAAAAGTACTGAAAAAGTTTTTAATAAAGGTTTAATGGCAATTACAGACATTTAGTATTATTATTAATAGAAGTGATAACTACGTTTCTGGCTTGTTTCACTTCGAGGATATAGTACGATGTTTGGCTATGTTATTGCAGACAGACAGCAGATGTCTGATGAAGAAAAAGAAGAATACAAATCATATTATTGTGGCCTGTGCAAGGAGATGCAGAAGATAGCAGGGTTTAAGGGAAGTGTGGTACTGAGCTATGATGTCGCCTTCCTTTATATCCTGCTTTCCGGTCTATATGAACCGTCTGGTATAGTATCATTGGAGAAGTGCAGCGTGCATCCGTTCAGGAAGTACAAGGTGGTCACGAATCCGATTGCAGATTATGCTGCATCAATGAATATTCTTTTAGGATATTACAATCTGATGGATGACTATGAAGATGAGCGTGATCACAAGAAGAAAATGCTTGCCGACTATCTGAAAAAGTATCTGGACCAGATAGAAGGAAAGTATCCCAGACAGTTCAATGCAGTTGCGCACAATATTGAATGTATCACGAAGGCTGAGCAGAGTCACGAAGAGAATATAGACATACCTGCCGGGAAGACCGGTCAGATGCTTGCAGAGATCTTTGCCATGAAGGAGGATGAATGGCAGGATGATCTGAGGAATATGGGCTACTATATCGGCAAGTTTGTCTATGTGCTTGACGCATATCTCGATATAGACAGGGACAGAAAGACAGGCAGTTACAACCCGTTTATAGCAAAGCAGAATTCTGACCCGAAGGGATTTGAGGATTATATAGAGATGACACTCACATCCATGATGTCTGAGACAGCAAGATCATTTGAAGTGCTGCCGATAGTCCAGGATGTATCAATCCTCAGGAATGTCCTGTATTCAGGTGTGTGGAGTGCTTTCAAGGCTCACCAGTACAAGATGCAGAAGAAGCAGGGTCAGGAGGCAGAGGAAGAAGATAGTATTGGATCCATACAAAGTGCTAGGCGTACCGTATGATGCGTCTGACGAACAGATAAAGAAGGCATACAGGACACTTGCGAGAAAATATCATCCTGATGCCAATGTTGACAACCCGAATAAGGAGGAGACTACAGCGAAGTTCCAGCAGGTGCAGCAGGCCTATGATATGATCATGAAGGGCCAGCGGAACGGGGACAGCAGCTGGAATTATCAGCAGGGCGGCTACCAGCAGAATCAGGGCTATAGCCAGGGCGGATATCAGCAGGGTAGCTATGGATACGGTCAGGGAGATGATTTTGATCCTGACTGGTATCAGAGACAGACCCGCAGATATGGATATGATACATTTGATAATGGCAGATACTGCCTCAATCTGCTTCCATTCTGTTTCTGCTTTTTCCCTTGCTGCTGATTACATATATTCATGAATGAAAAGGAACTGAACGAGCTCGAAAGAGCCCGAATTTTTACAAATATAAATGGTGAGCAGATTGAGTCGCTCATGGACTGCGTTCACGGAGAGATAAAGACATACGATAAGAACAGCTATATCTTTTCAGCAGGCGAGCAGATCACGAAGATAGGTGTCGTGATGGAGGGACAGATCCAGGTGGAAAATATCGACTACTGGGGCAATGCAGCCATCATCAATCTCATAAGTCCGGGCGAGATCTTCGGTGAGTCCTATGCGTCGCCTGATGCAGAACCGCTTCCGAATGATATCCTTGCGCTGACTAAGTGCAAGGTGCTTTTTATGGATATGCACAGTATTCTCACGACGTGCCAGAGGTCATGCTCATTTCACAACCAGCTGATCCAGAATCTGTATATGATAGCCACGAAGCGCAACCGCTACATGAACAGGAAGATCAGTCATATGAGCAAGCGCACTACCCGGGAGAAGCTCCTGGCATATCTGTCTGATGAGGCACAGAGGCAGGACTCGAAGCATTTTACAATACCATTTGACAGGCAGCAGCTCGCTGATTATCTGTCGGTTGAGAGGAGTGCGATGAGTGCGGAGCTGTCAAGGATGCAGAGGGATGGCCTGATCTCATATCACAAGAATGAATTTACACTGAGGTGACGTCACTGTCACCTTTTTTTATTTCAGGAAATAGAGTATAATGCAGGAGATGACGGAGGATTCATAATGAAAAAATTAAGCGAACTTTTAAAAGATACACAGTATACAGTCACGAGCGGGCCTGCTGATGCAGAGATCGAGAGCCTCGTATATGATTCAAGAAAGGCTGGCAAGGGCAGCCTGTTCGTTGCAATGCCAGGGGCCAAGGTTGATGGCACTGCATTTATCCCACAGGTTATTGAGGCTGGAGCAGCAGCAATCGTTGCAGAAAAAGAGGCCGATGTTCCGGAGAATGTCACTTTTATAAAAGTTGATGATGCAAGAGAGGCACTCGCATATTTATCAGCTGCCTGGTTTGACCATCCTGCAGATAAGATCAAGGTAATCGGGATCACAGGTACCAAGGGCAAGACCACGACTACATATATGATCAGGTCCATTCTTGAAAATGCCGGCAAGAAGGTCGGCCTTATCGGGACTATTGAGGCAATAATAGGAGATAAGCATATACCGTCTCTTAATACTACTCCTGAGAGCTACGTGGTTCAGGACTATCTGTCACAGATGGCAGATCAGGGAATAGAGACAGCTGTCATGGAAGTCAGCTCTCAGGCACTGAAGCTTCACCGTGTGAGTGGCATGACATTCGAGATAGGTATTTTTACAAATATTTCCCCAGACCATATCGGACCTGCTGAGCATAAGGACTTCGCAGAGTATCTGTACTGCAAGAGTCTTCTTTTCAGGCAGTGCAGACACGGAATCTTCAATGCAGATGACGAGCATTTTGGGGATATCCTGAAAGGTCATACCTGCACCGTGAATACCTATGCGATTGACCATGATGCAGACTTCGTGGCGAAGGATATAGAGCTCGTGCACAAGCCGGGATATCTCGGAGTCAATTATGATGTCACTGGAAAAGAAAACTTCCCTGTGACGATCGATGTGCCGGGTAGATTTTCCGTATACAATTCACTGTGTGCAATCGCTGTATGCCACTTTTTCAATGTGAGTGTTGAAGCCATGCAGAAGGCTCTCAAGGCCGCCAAGGTAAAGGGCCGTATCGAGATGATCCATGTATCGGATGATTTCGCGCTGATGATCGACTATGCACACAATGCAATGGCTCTTGAGAGCCTGCTGACATCGATCAAGGAGTACAATCCTGGCAGGATCGTCACCGTATTCGGATGTGGCGGCAACCGTTCGAAGCTTCGCAGATATGAGATGGGCGAGGTGTCAGGAAGACTGTCTGACTTCACCATTATCACATCTGACAATCCGCGATTCGAGGAGCCGCTTGATATCATAAATGATATCGAGACCGGCATCAAAAAGACAGATGGAAAATATATCAGGATCCCTGATCGTAAGGATGCTATAAAGTATGCAATCGAGCATGGCCAGAAGGGCGATGTCATCATCCTTGCAGGTAAGGGTCATGAGGACTATCAGGAGATCAAGGGCGTCAAGTATCCGATGGACGAGAGAGTACTGATCAAAGAGGTGCTCGAGGAACTGAAGGGTTAATGTACGCACACGTATATATAAAGATAGGTGTCACAAAGCTTGACCGTCCGTTTACATATTCGATTCCTGCAGAGCTTGAAGGGAAAGTAGTTCCCGGCTGTGAGGTCAGGGTGCCGTTCGGAGCGAGGAAGCTCAGAGGATTTGTGGTCTCTGTTGACGATCAGTCGGATATAGATGATTCACAGACAAAGGATATCATTTCCGCGAAGCCGTTCGATGCGAAGTCTGACGGAGCACTTTTTGCACTCGCAGGGTTTATCCATGAGAGATACGGCGGTACTTTCGGACAGGCGTTATCGGCAGTCTTTCCGTCTATGGCAAATGCCACGAAGAACAAGGACAGGAAGCTTTTGGATCCTTTTGAAAAGCTGACACTGCCCGAGGGAAAGCCTGATATAGTCCTGAATGATGAGCAGAAAAAGGTGGTAAGTACTTTTTCAGAGGACAGGGATCAGGGCGTCCGCAGGGCCTATCTGCTCAAGGGTGTGACCGGAAGCGGCAAGACACTCTGCTATATCAGGATGATCGAGAAGGTCATAGAGCAGGGGCAGCAGGCGATAGTTCTGATACCTGAGATCGCCCTGACGCTACAGAATATCATGAGGTTCTACAGATTCTTCGGAGAGCGGGTTTCTGCCATCAATTCGAGGATGACACCTGCCATGCGGCGTGACCAGTTCGAGAGAGCGAGACGAGGCGACATATCTGTGATGATAGGGCCGAGGAGCGCTCTTTTTACACCGTTTAAGAATCTGGGACTCATCATAGTGGATGAGGAGCATGAGACGAGCTACAATAGCGAGCATCCGCCGAAGTATCATGCGGTTGATGTGGCAGTAGAGCGTGGGAAAATAAACGGCGCTTCAGTCGTGCTGGGCTCTGCAACTCCTTCCGTGAATTCATATTATCATGCCATGAATGGTGACTACACTCTTCTCACTCTCGACAAGAGAGCAAAGGATGCAGCGCTTCCGAAGGTGACTGTCGTCGATATGAGAGAAGAGCTCCGGAATGGCAACCGTTCAATGCTTAGCGATACTCTTTTTCATGCGATAAAAGACAGGCTCTCAAGACATGAGCAGGTCATGCTTTTTATCAACAGGAGAGGTGTCGCGGGGACAGTATCTTGCAGAGAGTGCGGTCAAGTGATAAAATGCTCTCATTGCGATGTGCCGATGTCACTGCACAGGGACGGCTATCTGTACTGCCATTACTGTGGCGAGCGGATTCCGTTCAGGAGAGAATGTCCGTCATGTCATTCGAAGCTCATAGGTACGATGCGTGCCGGCACTGAAAAGATTGAGAATGAGATAATCCGCAATTTCCCGGGAGTCAGGGTACTTCGCATGGATGCCGATACTACAAAGGGGCCGGACGGATTCCGTCCGATACTTTTGGCATTCAATGCGCATGAGGCTGATGTACTGATCGGGACACAGATGATAGTCAAGGGACACGATTTCCCGGGGGTTACACTGATGGGAGTTCTGGCAGCAGATCTGTCACTCAATGTTCCAGACTATACAGCGGCTGAGAGGACATATGATCTGCTGCTTCAGGCATGCGGCAGAAGCGGCCGTGGCGAGAATGCCGGTGAGGCAATCATCCAGACATACCAGCCTGAGAACTATGCGATACGGGCGGCTGCGGCAGGCGATTACAAAGCGTTCTATGATGAAGAGACATCATTCCGGTCACTCATGGATTATCCGCCATTCGGACATATGCTCTCAGTTCTTATCACTTCAAGAGAAGAGGATAAGTGCATTGAAATGGGGAAGTATGTCAAGGCTGTCATGAAGCAGGCCGATGACAAGCTGTTCGTAGCCGGTCCTACAGTCAGCGCAATCTCAAAGATAAAGGACGAATACCGCTATGAGCTGCTCGTCAAGGATTCTTCAATCGAGAGACTGGTTAAGGCAAGAAAGGCAGCTGACAGGGCAGTCCTTGACAGCAATGCACCAAAGGGTGCAGATATATGGTATGATTTTACCTGACTGAGGTCAGATGATATACAGAAAGGAAGAAGCAAATGGCACTTAGAGAAATAAGGATTCAGGGTGATCCTGTACTGGAAAAGGTCTGCAAGCCTGTGAAGGAGATGACTCCGAGACTGAAGGAGCTTGTGGATGATATGCTCGAGACCATGTACAATGCCAATGGCGTGGGTCTTGCAGCTCCACAGGTAGGAGTGCTCCGCCGTATAGTAGTAATAGACGTAGGCGAAGGTCCATATGTGCTTGTGAATCCTGAAATCGTTGAGAGCGATGGGGAACAGACAGGACAGGAAGGCTGTCTGTCAGTACCTGATATGTACGGCATAGTGACGCGTCCTATGCATGTGAAGGCAAAGGCTCTTGACAAGGACATGAAGCCATATGAGATAGAGGCAGAAGGCCTCTTTGCAAGAGCCATCTGTCATGAGCTCGATCATCTCGATGGCAGGATGTATACTGAGCTGGTCGAAGGCAGACTTCACAGCTATGATGAGCCAGAAGACTCTGAAGAGGAAGATAACGAATGAACGTGATTTTCATGGGAACTCCGGACTTCGCAGTTCCTGTACTTGATGCGATAAAAAATGCCGGTCACACTGTAAAACTCGTTGTGACCCAGCCTGACAAGCCCCGTGGAAGAGGTAAAAAAGTCACCTATTCCCCTGTCAAGGAATGGGCAGTCGAGCAGAATATACCGGTATATCAGCCGGAGAGGATCAGGAATCCTGAGTCTGTAGAAATGGTCAATACCATACCAGCCGATGTATGCGTGGTAGCTGCATTTGGACAGATCCTGCCGAAGGAGATTCTTGATCATCCGAAGTACGGATGCGTCAATGTACATGCATCACTTCTTCCTAAGTACAGAGGTGCAGCACCTATACAGTGGTCCATCCTGAATGGTGATGAGTATACCGGAGTCACGACCATGCAGATGGGACCGGGACTTGATGACGGTGACATACTCCTACAGGAGAAGGTAAAGATAGCCGACGATGAGACGGGCGGAAGCCTTTTTGACAAGCTCGCAGATGTCGGGGCTTCACTTCTCGTGGAGACTCTCGATGGAATTGAAAAGGGAACGATCACTCCGGTTCCTCAGGATGAATCGCAGGCAACTCATGTCGGAATGATAAGAAAAGATATGGGCAAGCTCGACTTTACAGTATCGGCTGAGATACTTGAGAGAAGGGTAAGAGGACTTTATCCATGGCCTGGTTCGTATACTTTTCTTGATGGCAAGAGCCTAAAGGTGTACAAGTCTTCATATATCGCGGAATCTGAGCTGGATGATTCCCAGAACAGGGCTCATGTTGGAACCATCGTAATTGTAAATGCAGATGGAGACGGAACTATAGCTGTCCGCTGTGCCGACGGAGCACTGGCTCTTCATGAAGTGCAGCTCGAAGGCAAAAAAAGAATGACCGTTTCAGCTTTTCTGAACGGCCATCCTCTCGTAGTCGGAACTACACTCGGTTGATTACATACACCACTTGTACCAGGTACAGGTGGTGCATTTTGCGTTATTGTTAAATAGCCCTGCTTCAGCCCGAAGCTGGCAAGAGCATCCTTGATACCATCATTATGAAAAAGATTCAATCAGATTTATGACTTATTTACCTTATTCATGATATTTTGTTTATTCTGTTAATTGAATGTGAAGGAATTATGTGCTATAATCGCTGCGCCTTTAGTAGTAGGTGTCGGATATTGTGTGTGTGAATCCCATGCCATGCATGCGATGATCCGGTGAAAAGGGAAGTCCGGTGTGAGTCCGGCGCGATCCCGTCACTGTGATAAGAGAAGACGGCCTGTATGCCACTGGAGTATTCTCCGGGAAGGCGGCCATATCTGCATTTATCTTCAAGCCAGGAGACCTGCCTGCTACGGAAGCAAAACTATAACACGATGTATGTTTATTTGCGAAAGGAGAACACATCAAAATGAGAAAGAGACTTCTCACCATGCTGCTTGCACTCTCAATGGTAGCAACGACAGCAGTAGTGCCGGTATCTGAGCCGGTCAGCGCAGTAGCTGCAACTAAGAAGGCTGCGAAGAAATCCACAAAGAAGACAACGAAGAAGGGCACAAAGAAGCTTACAGCAAAGCAGAAGAAGGCAAAGGCTGATAAGGCTGCAGCAGACAAGGTAGCAAAGCTCATCGACAGGATCTATGTCCAGAACAGGACAGCTACTACCGACAAAGACTGTAAGCAAGCAAAGCTTGAATGGGACAAGCTTACCAGTGCACAGAAGAAGCTCGTAGAGGGAGAGAATGCAGATCCTGACTACTTCGGCAGGGATACCGGAGATGCTTCAGCTGATAATCCAAGAAACTGGAATCATATCGGCGAGAATGAGATCCTGGTAGTATCATTCGGAACCTCATTCAATGAGAGCCGTGCAGAGGATATCGGTGGAGTAGAGGACGCAATTGCAGACCAGTATGAGAGGCAGGGTTGGAAGGTACGCCGTGCATTCACATCACAGATCATCATCAATCATGTACAGGCCCGTGATGGAGAAAAAATCGACAACGTACAGCAGGCTCTTGACCGTGCAGTAAAGAACGGTGTTAAGAATCTTGTGATCCAGCCTACACATCTGATGCAGGGCAAGGAGTACAACGAGCTTAAGGATGAGGTAAATGCCTACGCATCCAGGTTCCAGACGGTTACATTCTCAGAGCCGCTTCTTGGAGAGGTAGGAAAGGATACCACAACTGTCAATGCAGATAAGGAGACAGTCGCAAAGGCAATCACAGCCACTGCTGTAAAGGAGAATGGAGATACTTCACCTGATGCCGCAGCAAAGGCAGGTACAGCATTTGTATTCATGGGTCATGGAACCTCACATCAGGCAGCTATTACCTATGATCAGATGCAGAGCCAGATTAATGACCTCGGATACAAGAACGTATTCATCGGAACTGTAGAAGGCAAGCCGGCAGATACAGCATGTGATCAGGTCATCGCCAGGATCAAGGCAGCAGGATACAAGAACGTAGTCCTTCGTCCTCTGATGGTAGTAGCCGGAGATCATGCAAATAACGATATGGCCGGAAGTGATTCTGATTCATGGAAGTCACAGTTTGCAAAGACATTCGGCGCCAAGAATATCAGCTGCCAGATCGAGGGCCTTGGAAGAATCCCTGAGATTGAGCAGATCTACATCAATCATCTTGCTGAGGCAGTTGCCGCCAACAAGAGCCTCACCGTATCAGCAACAACAGGTGCAGCCATCCAGGCAGTAAAGGCTCCTGTTGCAGCTAAAAAAACTGAACTGAAAAATGGTAAATATACCGTAGGTTTTTCAACTGATGATGACCTTGGAATGATCGGACTCAATGATGCCCTTGATGGAAAGACTACTCTTACGGTAAAGAAAGGTAAGATGACTGTCCATGTGCCTATGAAGGGCACAGGCCTTACAAAGGCATTTGTCGGAACAGCAAAAAGTGCTTCAAAAAAGGGAGCTAAGACAATAAAAGGAAAAAAAGAGAAGGTCGGCGGGGATGAAGTCCTCGCATTTGATATTCCTGTGAAGAAGCTCAACGAGAGTTTTAATGTATGCTTCTGGAGCAAGAGAAAGAAGAAATGGTATCAGAAGTCGGTGAAGGTCACTTACAAGGCGTAAAAGTCCTGACGAACTTTTCAGGCAGCTGGATCTTATCATAGTATTCCTGATATTCCTCAGCTGAGAGATCAGTGATATAATTTTTTACATAGTTTTTCTTAGAGCCGTGTGACTGTAAAAAGTCCACGGCTTTATTATATGCAATGGCTGCCTGCTGCATCGTGTGGAAAGTCCCGATCGTGTAGTAGCCACGGACATGGATCCTGGTCTCATATCTGATGAATCCGTTATTATCAGTTTCACGCACGCCGTTGTAAGGATTTTTCACGATCACATTTTCATATCTGAGGTCAAGCGGATCGCCATTTGCAAATTCATAATCAGTTCCGCGTACAGCATAATTCCTGATCCCGTATCTTTGAAAAAGTGAATACTGCGAGCCATAGTCATTGACATACAGATGCCCGTCATGGATCAGGATCCTGTGGGTGGAATAGTAGAACAGATCATCATTATCGAATTTGAGCGCACCTTTTCCCTTGAGAAAATAAAGAAAATATCCGTTCATCAGGTAAATAGGGGTCCGGAAATAGACGCCGTTGTCACGGTGGTTCAGAATGGACACAGCCTTGTCAGGAGAGATGAAAAAGAGGTGCGTACTGAAATTATCAATGGTGATACTGCTGTCATCATAGAAACGCAACGCTTCATCGAGAGCGTCCTGTGCCTCCTTCCCGGATGGATAGCTGCCGATCGCAATATGCTTTTTTTCATGATAAAAGCTCACCCGGTAGCTCGGAGAACCATCCTTCAGTTGTGTCCTGTAAATTCCGTATGCCATGCTCCTATTTTAGCATAGGGGAGTCTTTTTTTACAGAATGGATTCTGATAAAATAGGGACTATATTAAGGAGAATGATATGAACTGGAAGAAGTTATTTACATCGGAGGTCATTGAAAACGGCTGGGAGATATTTCAGAATGAAGAGGTCACTCTGATAGCAAAGGACAAGAACCGTAACGGGTCTGACCTGTATACGGCCAATGTCTCTGACTATTATGATACCAATACCTATACGGTGCAGATAATTGACAATGGGGATCGTATGCCTCCGCAGCTGTACTGCAGCTGTGATGAATTCCATATTTATGGGAAGAGATGCAAGCATCTGGCATCAGTCTTTTTCATGATAGACGGGATGAAAGAAGACGGCCATAAGAAAAATTATCATCCGGAAGAGCTCATATCAGCAGAAGAGGCATTTCCTGCTGCAGATAAAGACAAATCGCTGCCAGCATATCAGCAGAAATATTATTATTTCTCAGTGGCAAAAGCCCTTGGGGGATACAGGATCAGCAGGGATAATTATAAAAAGGCGCAGGAGCTCGTAGAAAAGGGAGAGGTGAGACTCGATAATGTCGAGACCAGGATGCTTCTGTTTTTAAGTGCAGCAGAGACTGGCCAAGATAACCCAAAGGGACTCATTGTGACAGCGTCATATGCAGATCATGATGATAATGGCAGCATTTTCAGAAAAGGTCAGAAGATACAGCTGACTATGACGAGCAGGAAACTGCTC
The DNA here is from genome assembly GCA_029338735.1 of Lachnospiraceae bacterium. Lineage (GTDB taxonomy): Bacteria > Bacillota > Clostridia > Lachnospirales > Lachnospiraceae > Weimeria. The sequence goes on from JAQYAY010000042.1 coordinate 35,018, forward strand.
TCGGCATCATGCGGGGTATATGGCTGTCATCAGTATGATCCGTATGCGAGCACATATATCTACGGGATATCACCACGGTCGGGAGTCGGACCGCTCTGCGAGCATGTGATTGCTGCACTCATACTCTTAAATGATTACCTGATGAAACGGCCATTCCTAATGGATTCCACGAATCCGGCCGGAGCTTCTTTTTTAAAAAAATTCGACAGTTCGGCCGTCATTAATAATGACAGGATCAGGAAGAATGTGGTTCTGAAGCCGCGGATCAGGATTGACAGCAAGACCGTCGGGGATTTCTTTGGTTCCAGATGGATCACGAGGAGTGAGCCTCAGATCTCAGTTGATTTCAAGATCGGGACAGACAAGCTCTATATAGTAAAGAATCTGACTGAGCTTGTTGAGAAGTATCGCGCCAAAGAGGTACTGAGGCTCGGCAAGTCTTCAGGAATACTTTTTTCGGCACAGGACTTTACAGATACTTCGAAGAAATATTTTGACTTCATAGTCTCATACATTGAGGAAGAGTCATACAGGGATTCACTGACAGATGGCGAGGCACTGAAGACATCGAAGGAGCTGGTCCTCTATGGCAAGCGGCTTGATGATCTCTTCGACATGATATACGGGCAGCATGTCGAGGCTTCTACCAGAGACTACAAGGATGAGATCAGAAGCCCGCTGGAGGTCTGTGACAGGGCACTCCGGATAAAGATTTCTGCAATACCGCATTATGACTCTGATGGCAGTTTCGACGGGATCAGTCTCACAGGCTATGTCCCGACTATTTTCAACGGAATAGATGCCGCATATTATCTGAGCGGAGGTCTCTTTGCCAGGATCACAAAGGAAAATGAGCAGGCACTCCGTCCGTTTATAGACGAGTCTGAAGATGGAGATATCGATTTCCTGATCGGACGCAATAATCTGTCTGATTTCTATTACCATATCCTGCCACAGGTCGAGAAGTATGTGGACCTGTCAAGTGATGATGAGGATGTGATCGCAGAGTATCTGCCGCCGGAGGCTGAGTTCAGCTTTTACCTTGATGCGGAGGAAGAAGATGTGCTCTGCGATGCCAAGGCCGTATATGGTGACTATTCATACAGCCTGACCGATCAGAATGAGCAGATAGGTGCTGACAATTTTTACAGGGATATAGAAAAGGAAAATCAGATCATAGATGTGGTGAACCACTTCTTCCCTGACTACGATGCGAAGAGCGGCAGATTCTCCTGCGACAGGGATGCTGATACCGTTTACAATATCATCACTGAGGGTGTGAATTCCCTGATGAAGCTTGGAGAAGTGAACACTTCTGACCAGTTCAACCGGCTGACGGTACGCACCGGCTGGCACCTGTCGGTTGGTGTCTCTGTAAAGAGCGACCTGCTGTCACTTGATGTGCTGTCGAGCGATATCCCTATGGATGAGCTGGCGGATGTGCTGACTTCATACAGGCAGAAGAGAAAATACCACCGCCTGAAGAACGGCGATTTCCTGTCATTTGAAGACAATGATTCTGTCGTCGCTCTCGAACAGATGATGGAAGATATGCATCTGTCGGTTCAGGAATTCACCGATGGCAAGATGGAAGTACCGGCATACCGGGCTCTGTATCTCAACAAGATGCTCGAAGAGCATGATGAGATCGCGAGTGACAGGGACAGAAACTTCAAGTCATTGGTCAAAAATTTTAAAACATGCAAGGATGCCGATTATGAGGTCCCGGCTTCTCTTAAAAAGGTGCTGAGGAACTATCAGAAGGAAGGATTCAGATGGCTTCTGACACTTGCGGGATACAATTTCGGAGGAATCCTGGCTGATGAGATGGGCCTCGGAAAGACACTCCAGATGATATCGGCTCTTCTCTATGAAAAAGAGAACGGTACTCTTGAGAGAAGTCTCATCGTCTGCCCTGCTTCACTCGTCTACAACTGGCAGAGTGAGTTTTTCAATTTCGCACCGGCTATGGATGTGATCCCTGTCGATGGACCGAAGTCAAACCGCAGGAAGATAATAGCAGGCCATAAGGGCGATGTGCTCATTACCTCTTACGATCTGCTGCGTCGTGATATAGACCTGTATGAGCCGAAGCATTTCGGGTACATGGTGCTCGATGAGGCCCAGTACATCAAGAATCCGAAGGCCGGTACGAGCAAGGCAGCCAAGATCGTAAAGGCCTCACACAGATTCGCACTCACCGGCACTCCTATCGAGAACCGTCTGTCAGAACTCTGGAGCATATTTGACTTTCTGATGCCGGGCTTCCTGTATGACTATGATACATTCAGGACGAGCTACGAATCACCTATAGTAAATGATAAGGATGAGGAGCTGACGAAGAGGCTCTCGGCCATGACATGGCCATTTATCCTCCGCCGTAAGAAGGAATCGGTGCTCAAGGACCTGCCGGACAAGATCGAGGAGATAAAATATACCGTATTTGATCCTGAACAGAAGAAGCTGTATGACAGTCAGCTTGTCCGCATGAAGAATCTCATCAATATGACATCTCAGGAGGACTTCAACAAGAACCGTATGAAGATCCTTGCAGACATCACCAGGCTTCGTCAGATCTGCTGCGATCCGTCGCTTATCGTCGAGGACTACAAGGGCGAGTCGGCAAAGCGCGAGCTTCTGATGGAGCTCATAGAGGAGGCTATGGATGGCGGACACAAGATGCTTGTATTCTCGCAGTTTACATCGATGCTCGAGCTGATACAGGCCGACCTCGACAAGAAGGGCATACCATATTATCTCATCACAGGTGCGACTCCGAAGAAAAAGAGGCTTGACCTTGTGTCTGCCTTCAATGAAAATGACGTGCCGGTATTTCTGATCTCACTCAAGGCCGGAGGTACGGGCTTGAATCTCGTCGGTGCTGATGTAGTGATCCACTATGATCCATGGTGGAATGCAGCAGCTGAGAACCAGGCTAGTGACCGTGCACACCGCATAGGCCAGAAGTCGAAAGTATCAGTGTATAAGCTTATCGTAAGAGATACGATAGAGGAAAAGATAGTAAAGATGCAGCAGGAAAAGCAGGATCTCGCAGATGAGATACTGAATGGGGATGGCACATCCTTCTTCAATCTGTCGAAGGACGAGCTGCTTTATCTATTACAATGAAGATAATGGAAGACGTGCACTATGCCTAAAGACACAAAGCAAATTTATTATTTTTTAAGAAAAATGCGTCTTTATTTTTGGCTTGAAAAGTTTTATAATGACAGACTTGGGTGGTTATAGATGTACTGTTATTAGTAGGAGGCTTTATATGAATGTGCCTATCTGGCTTTGTATCCCTTTTGCCGGACTGCTGCTCTGCGTAGCGCTGTTTCCGCTGTTTGCACCCAACTGGTGGGAAAAGCATGAATCTCATATGGTAATACTGTGGTCTGTAATCTCCATAGTTATGTTTGCGACTCAGTTTGGCGCTGCGGAAACCTTCCATACCGAGTTCAACTGTATTATAAACGACTACCTGACGTTTATTATCCTTCTGTTCGGACTGTTCTGTGTAGCCGGTAATATCTCATTCACCGGTGACCTCGCTGGTTCGCCGGGAGTAAACGTGGTGCTCCTTGCCATAGGAACGCTGCTTTCAAGTGTCATAGGAACTACAGGTTCATCAATGCTTATGATCCGTCCTGTGATCAAAATGAACAGCTGGAGAAAAAGAAAATCACAGATAATT
>JAQYAY010000043.1 GCA_029338735.1 Lachnospiraceae bacterium
GGAGACGAAGGTAAGGATGCTTTATAAGAGTTAAAAGTTGAAAGTCAGATAGCTTTAATGTCGTTTATAACTTTAAACTTATAACTGTCAACTTAGTAAGGAAAAGCTATGGAAGAAAAGAAATTAGGGCTCAGGAACGTCATATCGGTTTCCGTAGGACTCGTCATTGCGACTAGTACTCTGGTCCAGCTGGGGCAGGGCGCTGGGCAGGCAGGAGAGATGTTCATCCCGGCGATGATCATTGCGTGTCTGTTCAATATGATCACGATGGCAACACTTGCAGAGCTTAATGCGATAATGCCGAATGTGACTGGAGGTCTCGCTCAGTATACACTTGCTGGTGTCGGACCGATACCTACGATAGTTCTTATGGTAGGCGGATACATGGTATCGAATATCCTCTCATGCGGGGTTGAGGCATCTATTTTCGCATATGCAATGGGATCAGTCCTGAAGCTGCCAATACCGAATTACTTCTGGGTAGTGCTTGCCTCAGTCATCATCCTTATCGCAAATCTTCGCGGAGTAGATATGTTTGCAAAGATACAGGATCTCGTAAGTTACCTGATGCTTGGATCAATGCTTGTAATGGGAATCATCGGAGCACTTAAGCTCGGAACCGGAACTGTGGTCAGTCAGCCAGCAGTTGTAGGTAGGCAGACACCGCTTTCGATAGTGTCACTTACCGCAATAGGCTTCTGGCTCTTCATTGGAGCAGAATATGCCATACCTATATCAAAGGATGTCAAGAATGCCAAGAGGAATGTACCACTCGGAATGTTCATGGGACTCGGAATCATCTGTGTAGTTCAGATCATAATGATCTTCGGATTTCACAACTACACTAAATGGGACGATCTGATGAATTCAGCTGCACCGCATATGCTGTATGGCGAAGCGCTATTTGGCAGAGTCGGACAGATATGGATGTGCATTGTATCAGGACTTGCAGTAGTAAGTACACAGAACTCTACTGTACAGGGGCTCTCGGAAATTTTTGCAGGAATGAGCCATACGAATCTGATGCCGCAGTTCTTCGGCAAGATGAATAAGAATAAAGTACCGTTCATCGGGTGCTGGATTATCTCCATAGGTATTATGATCTGCGCATGGATCTCTCAGAATTCATCAGACAGGATTTCATTTCTGATTCAGGTAGGATCGGTGTTCTGGATGGCCTCATACGCAATGGCAAATATAGACCTGCTGGTATTCAGACACAAGCTGCCAAAGGCACCGAGGAACTTCAAGGTTCCATTAGGACCGGTGTTCCCGTGCATCAGTATTGCAGGAATCATTTTCATGATAGCTAATATTTCCACAGATCCTGTAGAAAGGAACCAGATACTTATAGTAACTGGCATAATAACGGCAATCCTTTTCGTGTATTCGATCTTCTGGATTAAGTACAAGATGAGAATACCGCTGTTCAAGGCAGTACCAATGGAAAAAGTATTAGCGATGGAAAACCCGATGTATTACCGTATTAGGAAATATAGAGGGATATGGAAATAGGGTATAGGATTTAGGATATAGGGGATAGGGGATAGGGAATTGATAAGTACTATTCCCTAATCCCTAACCCCTAACCCCCTAGTAAGTAGAAATGGAGGAAAAGACATGGACAGAATCAAGAATCATCCGATTTTAGGAGAAAGTCCTGAAGGAAAGCTCGTCAACTTCACGTATGATGGCAAGACTCTTCAGGGATATGAGGGAGAGCCGATTGCGGCGGCCCTCAGGGTAAATGGAGTCATGGTACACAGATACACAGCCAAGAGGCATGAGCCGAGAGGCGTCTTCTGTGCGATAGGCAGATGTACTGACTGCGTAATGGTAGTTGACGGACAGCCAAATGTAAGGACCTGTATCACACCTCTTCGTGAGGGCATGAAGATACAGACACAGGATGGCGTAAAACCGTTGGAAATTGAGAAGTAAGGAGGCTGTTCATGTCAGTAGAAAAGAAAGAGCTGATCGTAGTTGGTGCGGGTCCTGCAGGACTTTCAGCAGCTATTGAGGCAGCAAAAGCAGGAGTAAAGGCAACAGTATTTGATGAAAACGCAGCCCCTGGCGGACAGCTTTTCAAGCAGATCCATAAGTTTTTTGGATCGAAGGAGCATAAGGCTAAGGTAAGAGGTTTCCGTATCGGACAGGAGCTCCTTCAGGAAGCTCGTGATGCAGGTGTAGAGGTAATCCTTAATGCAACAGTCCTTGGTCTCTATCCTGAGAAGGAAGTCCTCGTACAGCAGGGAGACGAGGTAAAGCATTATAAAGGTGATGCAGTACTTGTAGCCACAGGTGCAGCTGAGAATATGGTTAATTTCCGTGGCTGGACTCTTCCGGGAGTCATTGGAGCAGGTGCAGCCCAGACAATGATGAACCTGCATCATATCAAGCCTGGCAACAGAATTCTGATGCTTGGAACCGGAAACGTAGGACTCGTAGTATCATTCCAGCTGATGCAGGCAGGATGTGAGGTCGTAGCACTTGCAGATGCAGCACCAAGAATCGGTGGTTACGGAGTTCACGCAGCAAAGGTTGCAAGAACGGGAGTACCATTCTATCTTTCACATACGATCAAGGAAGTAGAAGGCACTGACTGTGTGACCGGAGTCACCATTCAGCAGGTTGATAGTCATTTCAACTTCATACCTGGTACAGAGAAGCACTTCGATGTCGATACTGTCTGCGTGGCAGTAGGCCTTTCGCCTATGGCACAGCTACTCAAGATGGATGGCATCGAGATGGATACATCCACTGGTGGTTTCGTTCCTAAGTGTGATGAGACAGGAGCTACTTCAATTCCTGGTATCTATGCAGCCGGTGATGTGGCAGGAATCGAAGAGGCTTCATCAGCAATGATCGAAGGCCGAATGAGCGGGGCAGCAATAGCAGAATACCTTGGGTATACAGATGCTTCAACTAAAGATGCCAGAGAGAAAGAACTTGACGAGTCGCTTGAATCCCTGAGACAGGGTATGTTTGCACCGAAGAACAGGGGCAAGAAGATTGAAAAGACTGACGAAGGAATTGATGTATCAGAAAATCTACTTACACATGGCTTTGTTGCAGATGATGAGATCACAAGATTCCCAGGCTTCAGGAAGCAGGTCAAGGTTCATCCGGTCATCGAATGTACACAGAACATACCTTGTAACCCATGCCAGGATGCATGCAAGAAGGGCTGTATTTCAATTGGAGATAACATCACATCACTTCCTATATCGGTCGAGGGCAGTGAATGTATCAATTGTGGAATGTGCGTAGCCAGCTGCTCAGGACAGGCTATCTTCCTTGTGGCTGAGGATACAGAGCCGGGATACGGCGAAATCACGATTCCATATGAGTTCCTTCCACTCCCACAGAAGGGCGATAAGGGCTATGGTCTCTCGAGAAGCGGTGAGAAGATCTGCGATGCAGAGATCACAAATGTCCGCTCATCCAAGGCATTCGATGGGACGAATCTCGTGACAATGAAGGTTCCAATGGAATATATAGACAGAGCACGTTTCTACAAGGCGCAGTAAAGGAGGAAAGACTATGCTGGATATTGAAGAAAAGCTGAAGGAAATCGGACCTTATGTGCCTGAAGATGATGACGACCTTCTGGTATGCCGCTGTGAAGAGGTGACCAAGGGTGAGATCAGAAAGGCTCTGCATGAGGGAATCACGACTATAGAAGAACTCAGAAGATTATTAAGATGTGGAATGGGTCTCTGTCAGGGACAGACCTGTGGAACACTTACAAGAAGGCTCGTCGCAAAGGAGCTCGGAGTAAGGCCTAATGACGTGACGATGGCTACCGCCCGTACACCAATGAGACCTGTAGATATGGGAATCGGCGGCAACGACAGAGGCAAGGAAGCAGATGCAGAGATTGGAGGTTTACGATGAAGACAACAGCAGACGTAATTATAATCGGCGGCGGCATCGTAGGCTGCGCCAGTGCATATTATCTGAAGAAAAAAGGCGTTAAGGATATCATCGTACTTGAAGGAAGCGATTCTATCGGACACGGTGGATCAAGCCGTAACGGTGGCGGTGTCCGTCAGTCAGGACGTGATCCAAGAGAGCTGGGACTCGCTATGACAGCGGTTCAGAAGTTCTGGCCTACGCTATCTGAGGAGCTCGGACGTGATGTCGAGTACACCCAGAAAGGAAACCTCCGTCTCGGCAAGACAGAGGCCCATATCAAGAAGCTTACAGCACTTAAAGAGAGCTGCGAAGCTGGAGGCCTGAAGCTCGATATGATATCAGGCGATGAAGTAAGAAAAATAGCTCCATGTATGTCAGAAGACGTAATTGGTGCCAGTTTCTGCCCGACAGATGGACATGCAAATCCTCTCGTAGCAACACTTGCCTACTATATGAAAGATCTTGAGCTTGGTGTCAGATTTTTCACAGGAGCATTTGTAGACCATCTCGAGAAAGTACATGACAAGGTAAGAAAGGTATGTCTCAAGGATGGTACTATTTTTGAAGCTGGAGATATAATACTTGCCGCAGGATATGATTCGAGAAGGATCATGAATAGTGTAGGTCTTGATGTGCCGATGACTCCTCTTGTAGACTGTGCGCTTATCACAGAGATGGAACCTGAGATGTTCCCTCAGATGCTTGGAACTGCAGCAGCTGATTTCTATGGGCATCAGACGAGACATGGCTCATTCGTTTTCGGCGCTGAGTCAGGACTTGAAGAGTATATGGAAGTCAAGGATCCAAACGATCAGAGACAGCAGCATGCAGCTACACTCGGAGCCTCATGCAGAGCTATCGAGAGCTGGATCCCGGCACTTGCCAAGGCGAAGATTGTCCGTAGCTGGTCTGGAATCCTCGACTGTACGAAAGATGGTGTATGCGTACTTGGCAGACCAGAAGAGGCAGAAGGTCTGATTCTTGCCTGCGGCTTCAACGGCCACGGCTTCGGAACAGCTCCGGCAGTCGGCTACATCATGGCTCAGACAGTGGTAGGAGAAGAACCAATCACCGACATTAAGCCACTCCGCTACGAGCGATTCAACGAAATCTGATCAGACAGGGGGACGGTTCTCCTGTCTTTTTACCTAAATTAATTGAATTAAAAAGACAGGAGAACCGTCCCCTTGTCTTTTTTTTGTGGGTGTGATACCATGCCTTACATGAGTGAAATAGGGCTTTTCAGGATAGGCGAAATATCAAAACTTTTTAATATTGGTGTGGATTCGATCAGGTATTATGAGAAGGTGGGACTCCTGCATCCGGTCAGGAATGAGGAAAATAATTACCGTCTCTATACACTGGACGATATCCGCACCATGAATACTATCCGGGAACTTTTAGCCATAGGATTTTCAACAGATGAGATCCTTGAGTTTGAAAAGGACAGGAATTTAAAGCACGTCACCGCGATGCTTGATAAGGAATCATCTGTCATAGATGAGAAGATCAGGCAGCTGTCACAGATAAAGGGGAATATCAATTCCAGACTTCGTTCTATAAATGAGGCTGAGAGCCTCGATACTACAGGCACGATTCATGAGCTGGATCTGTCGGAGAGGAAATGTCTTCTGATCTCAGAAGGAGAAATGCCTGACAATGAGGTCAATTACCGTCTGGCAGAGTTCAGGAGCGATTCTTCCAGCAGGGTTACGACTATCGGGGCCTGTGACTGCTACGTGCTGGACACAGATCATATGGGAGAGTGCGGGGATTTTGCAACGAAGGCTATTTTTTTCTATTCCAGATACTTAAATCTCGATACCAATTATTCATTGAAGGAGGGGAAATACCTTTCCCTCGCATACAGGGGACCATTTACCCAGACTGTAGAATATTATCCGAAGATGCTGTCATACTGCAGGGAACACGGTCTGCAGAAGGCTGGGGACCTCATCGAATTCTGCCATATCGACAGATATGAGACGTCTGATATAAAAGAGTATATTACGGAAGTTCAGATGCGGGTTACCCAGAAAGGTTAAATTTATTTACTTAAAAAGACAACAGAACCGTCCCCTTGTCTTGCGTTTGGAAAAATGCTAGAATAAATAAAAAATTCAGAAGGTAAGAAAAATGTTGTATCAGTATCTGGAAAATAGTATCAGTTCATTACAGTTACTCTGTCTGTTTGCGGTTGCAGGGTTTGTGATAGCATATCTGCTGCTGGCGAGGAGGTTTTCGTTTCTGCCGAGAGATCATGGCAGGGATTTTGCTGTAAACGGAGCGCAGTCAAAGGGTAAGATAAGAGGAGTCGGAGTCATCATGATTCCGGTATTCTCTGTAGTTGCTCTGATCCTGTGTCCGGTCTCAATAGAAAGCGTCATCTATCTGGTTCTGATCAATATGGTGATGCTGTCAGGTTATCTGGACGACGCATCTGATATCCCATGGCAGGACTATAAGAAAGGTGCAATCGACCTTGTGATCGCTATCATCACAATGGTCATTTTCCTTAGAGAAAATGGTACGCAGGCCTACCTCTTCGGACTGTCATTCCATATTCCTGTAGTTCTGTATTTTATTCTTGGAATCATCCTTATATGGACTGCTATCAATGTGACAAACTGTTCTGATGGAATTGATGGACTCTGTACATCAGTATCGTTCGTGACGATAGCATCGTTTGCCATTCTTTTCAAAGAAAATCTCGGAGAATATGCAGACTATACCTGTGTTCTTCTAGGAGTAATGGCGGCATATCTGTGCTTCAACACGAAACCGAGCTCAATGCTGATGGGCGATGCTGGTTCAAGAGCCCTGGGATATGCGATAGCACTTATCGCGATGAAGTCACAGCATCCGTTCAGCTATATCATCCTGTCACTGGTACTGATCATTGATGGAGGACTAGGACTCATCAAGGTGTCGGTGATCAGATTTTTGCATAAGAAGAATTTCATGAAAAATATCCGCACACCGATTCATGACCAGCTCCGTTCTGAGGGAGGAAGAGCCTGGTCCGACACACAGGTGGTTGTGAGATTTGCACTGATACAGGCTCTGCTTTCAGCAGTACTTGGAATATTCCTGGTGTAGACTCAGCTTTAGTATAATGTTATAATCATTCATAACTACAATTATCGCTTTTGGAGGTATATAATGAACAAGGAGCAGTACGGACGTGCATCACAACAGTCATTTGTCACGATCAATGTGATTTTTGCAGCGGTACTTCTTATTACGCTTGAAGGTGCTATTGTTGGTCATTCAATCAATGGCAAGATCATCGCGGAAATTTTAGGACTGGTAATCGGAGCAGTGATTTCCTATTATGGATTCTTGTTTCATAGATATGAGCATCTTGGCGCATCGCTTCTGATGGCTGGAGCTTCAGTCACATATGCTGTAGTAATTATTGCAGAAAATGATACGAGTTTCGTGATTCTTGCTCTGCCAATCCTGATAGCAGCAGTGATTTATCTTAACAGGAGACTCATATGGAGTGGTTCTGCAATTATAGTTGTGAGTTTCCTCATTGTTTTTTCCAAAACAATTATCGCAGGAAATATCGTACGTGATGATGTAGTCTTTCTTATTATGACTGCGGTAGCTATTTTTAGCGCTTTGAAAGTCAGCTCACTATTAAGAACTTTTATTAATGAGAATAACGATACGATTTCAGCTAACCTCAATCAGTCAAGAGTAGTAAATGATAATCTGAAAAAGTCTGCCGGCAATATTATGGAGCAGTTCCGTGAGGCAGAAAAATCTCTCGGGGATCTGAAGGAAATTATCAACTCAAATGAAGAGGGAATGAGCCAGATCGCTAAGAGTACAGAGAGTACCGCTGAAGCCATTCAGGATCAGGCTGTCCGTTCTCAGGAGATACAGAATCAGGCCAATAGTACTGAGGAAGCCAGAAAAGAAATGGTGACCGCATCTCAGGAAGCACAGCAGACCATTCAGGTTGGTCAGCAGGCCATTGATGATCTGAAGCAGAGCACAAAGGCAGTACAGGATGCCAGTGCTGAGACGGTAAAGGCTACACAGGCGGTAACTGACAAGGTAGGTGAAGTCAAGAATATAGTTGGAGAGATCATCGGAATATCCAATCAGACGAATCTCCTGGCACTGAATGCTTCTATCGAGGCAGCAAGGGCAGGAGAAGCCGGGAAAGGATTTGCCGTTGTAGCAGATGAGATCCGTAATCTGTCAGAGCAGACAAGCACTGCTTCCAAGAAGATCACAGATATCATAGAAGAGCTGACAAGCGACGCTGATACCGCCAGGAACAATACTGATCATACAGCTGAGACAGTCGACAAGCAGAATGAGATCATAGGCTCAGTCAATGATAATTTCGAATCGATTGATCAGAATGTGACGGCACTTCTTTCTCATTTTGAAAATATCGGTTCAGGAATCCAGGCAATACTGTCATCGACATCAGAGATCAATGAGAGTATCAGCCAGCTCTCTGCATCGTCAGAGGAAGTGGCATCCCTGTCTAATGAGGGTGCAGAAGATTCGAAGAGTGCAGTGGCTAAATTCAATGAAGTCAATGCCGCTCTTCAGAAACTCTCTGAAGAGGCAGCACAGCTCAGGAAATCAGCCACGAACGAAGGCCTCAAGGAGTAATCCCCAGAACACTCCGATGCAGTAGAGCAGTATCGTGATCTTGATATTCTCATGGATATGATGATGGTTGGTGCGAAAGAGTACCAGGAGTCCGACACCGGCTCCAACGAGAAGTCCGGCCATCATCTGACCGAATGACATCATACCGGTCAGATACAGCTGAGTCAGGGCAACTGATGCGCCGCAGTTTGGAATCATTCCTATAATAGCGGCCAGGAATACACCAAGGACAGGTATGGCATTCATAAAGCCTGCAATTCTTTTCTGCCCTATGGCATCTACAAGGATAGTCAGCACAAGAGTTATTACAAAAATAAATATTACAATATTCAATGTATGAATGAGGGCGGCTTTAAATATGCCGCCTTTTTCTTCGTCTTCATAATCGGCATGCTCTTCCACACACAGGTCGTGAATCCGCTTATCGCCCTTGTCTTTCCACCTGGTGCGGCGTAGAAGAGCATCAACGATCAGACCGGATACTACACCGATGACTGCCTTGACTCCAAGAATGTACAGTATACGTGCAGGAGCTACCTGTTCAGAGATAAAGATAGGCAGCATCTCATCAGAGGTGGACAGAAATACTGCAAGCATTGTACCGAGTGTGATCACACCGCCTGAATACAGGCTTGCAGCACTTGCGGAAAATCCGCACTGTGGCACTATGCCGAACAGTCCGCCGAAGATCGGGCCGGCTTTACCCATTTTTGCAAGCATATTCGTGGTCTTCTGACCAGTATGGTGCTCCAGATATTCCATGACGAGATATGTCAGGAACAGGAACGGAATCAGTTTAATGGTGTCAGCCAGAGAGTCAGCAAGCGCATCTATAAACATTGTCATTTCTGTATTCCTTTTTTCTTTCTACAGTCTTCACATAGTCCTACTAATACTGAGTATCCACAGTCAAGTGTGAATCCATGCTCATTGAGCAGGTGCTCCTGTATACTGCGCATGAATTCGCAGTCCAGATGGATCACTTTGCCGCAATTCCGGCAATACAGATGCAGATGATTCGGACAGTCATGGCCAGCCTTCAGGTACTGGTAATATTTTTCTCCCTTATCATCGAGACGGTGTCCCTGGATCACTCCGGTCTCTTCAAGCCGGTCAAGGTTGCGGTAGACAGTGGCCTGATTGATGGAAAGCCCGTCATCATGCATCTTTTCAAGGAGATGCGATGCAGACACAATCTCATTCTCATGCATTTCAAAATAATTGATGATCCAGCTCTTATACTGTGATCTGTAATCTTTCATGGTATTACACCCCTGTTTTTATGATAAAATGCGAGCCGTTCGCATCGAGTATCTATTATACACATTTGCGAATCATTTGCAAGTGCTATTTTTTGCTAAGGGGACATAGGGACGGTTATGTTGTCTTTATACTTAAATTAATTTAGATAAAAAGACAATAGAACCGTCCCCTTGTCATGTAAAGATATCACTTGGAGGGATCAGCCCTATCCAGTACCGGAGACAGCTTGGATTGACCGTATAATTGGTCCAGAAAAACGTCCGCACCCCCCATGAGTCAGTTTTAATTATAAATCAACACTGGATGCCGGACATCCTGCTCCGTACCGACGGCTACGAGACTGATTTCTATAAAAAAGACTGACATGAAAATAGCGGCTCCCGGTTCAACGCCGGAGGGTCGCATAATCTTTATTAGCTATCTTTCCCACCTCTATGATATGGAGCTTTGTCTTTCCATATCACTCCATCATTCGTATGATATCGTTGCTTATGACCACAAACATCATTTTCAGCTCTGGTTGCTTTTTCTACTATATCATCAAACTTAGCCGCAATATCAGTTTTGGGCGTACTTGTTGTTCTACCTCCGCCAGGGCTAGGAGTACTCGACCCGCCACCCTTATTGCGACTTCCAGCAATAGCAGATATTACTTCAATCGTTCCTCCGATTACTACGCCAGCAATTTCAATGGACTCTTCAGGATGATTGATAATAAATCTCCCCACATTTTTGATCCATTTGATGAATCCATTTTCAGCCTTCGGCACCTTTACAGTTCCAGATGATTTTGAAGCCGCCGATGCTTTTGCAGTAGTCTTTTCCGTCCTCGCTTTTTGAGAATATGATTCCTGATTACCTCTTGATGATGGGACTGACTGTTCTCTGTGCTTTTCACTTGGCTTATCATCTTCAACAGCTGTTTTGTCACTACGCTCTGAAGATTCGAGCACAACAATCGGATTACTCAGTTCAATAATCTTGCACGGGACAATGTCTCCATCCCCGAAATCGTGGAACTCTTTCGTAACAGGATCATAGTACCAATTAGAAGGATTCTGCCAGCTACCTTTATGTGCAGCTAGATGTTCTTCTCTTGTAAGGAACTGAATATTATTTGGGTTACCCTGATACTCCGGATACTCTGCAGCACTTTTCATATGCTGGCCTTCAAACGCTCGCCCTTGATCATCGTAGGCTTTACCTTTATTCGGATCAAGGATGTCCTGCTGCTGTTCCTTCGTCCAGTTCCTAGTTCCTTTCCCCTCTCGGACTAATTGCTGCTCTTTTTCCCAGGCTTGCCTTATTGCTTTATTTCGTTCCTTTATGCTGGTTCTTGACATAGGATCACTCTCCTATCCCAAGAAGATCATAAAGGTCCTTTAGTAAAGCAACGAAATCATCATATGTCAGAACATCATCAAGCTCCCGGCTTTCATGATCATAGATGTAAAATTTCTCTTCATCCTTCTTAAAAAGTACTGGCTCACCAGAAGCTAATGCGCCAATAACAATGTAATTATCATCTGGCCTGTCATTATCATCTTTATCAATCAGCGGCTTATGTGCTACACCGTACAGCTGGACTCCGGCAGGCAAATATAACTCACCCCCATCGGAGTATTGTAACCACTCTTTATATTGTGTCGGCAGCTTAATATCGTTTTCCCTTTCAAACATGGCAATCTGTTCTTCTGTTGCCGCTTCAAGAAAACGCGTTTTCCCCTGTTCTTTAATCTGGCCAATAACCTGTTTTAAGTCATCGGAAATCATGGCTTTCCTCCTAAATCAATGAAATCTTGAAAAGTCCGCTGCAATATACTTCTCGAACTGTTTTTTGCAATAATCTTTCTTGATTCCAGTCTTCTTATCTTTCCTATTGCCATTAAACCAAATACTACGCTTTCCGGCATTCTTTCCGGGTTTGTATGCCGGTCTCTCTTCGTTGAAAAAGGCGATATGTTCATCTATCTCCTGTTCTACCGGTTTCTCTCCAGTAACATGAAAATCCTTGAAGAGCTCTGCTTTAATCCATCCATTAATGGATTCCATCGCAGCATTATCCGTAGGTGTTCCTGCGCGTGACTGACAATTTCATTGTTCCACAGATCCATGTACAGGGTAAGCTCATAGTATATGCCTTTCACAAAAAATGCAGTCATATCACTGACAATGCACTGGAGCGGACCGTCAATGTTGAGTTCCGCAGATAAAAGGTTCGAGAATACTCTTCCTGGATCTTCAGGTTTCTTGTACCTGTAATACTTTGATTTGCTCTTGATTCCCGCGATTTTACAGAACTTATGAGCAAACGAATCAGACATGATAAGGCACTTATCAAGATGAATCTTGGCATTCAGCCATCGGTAACCATGAGATGGATATTTCATATGGTATTCCTGAAACAGCTGTATGCTGTCTATCAGATTCTTTGTCCTGGGAGACGGGTCTCCCAGACGTTTCTTCCAATAGTAGAAACTGCTGCGGTTAACGCCCATTGTCTCGCATAAGAGCTTCACTTCTTTTGACATAGACTGGTATGTCTCAAGATTCTACGATTCAAGCGCAATCTTTGATATTGAACTATGGTTTGCAGACGTTATTCTTTGGTGTATTTCATGGTAAACCTCTTGTTCAAGTAGAGAATATCAACTGTTTTAGAAATGAATCTTCTCTGTCTTTATTATATAATACCTGTGTCCAAAAATTAACCCCTCCGTGTCTAAAATAAGTTTACCACTTCAACAATCTACAAATGCCAATCCGAAACTGGGGCAAAGTTCGTGGGGAATTAGAGATTATGTACCCTGAAAGAATGCTGATATAGCAACAAAAGCCGGAATATCAAGGGTAAATATACGACCAGATTTCACTTGGAGTTCTTGACATACCAGCTTGTTTTTGTTATTAAATAGATAACGGCTTACCCGCAGTAAACTGATGTCGCCGCATCAATTATCATAGAAGATCTGAATTTACAGAAAAAAATTCACACCGTCACTTTTCGAATACAGTCATGGCAAATTTATTGCAAGATAATGTAAAGCAAAAGCCAACGCAGGATGTGGCAACCGACGATGGCTGCTGCTCCCTGCATTTTTTTGCTTTAGGTATTGTCAATACCCGCGTTTATAGCTTCGCTGATAATCTCTTCAATTTTGGTATCTTTTTTTACTATACGATTCTGCACATCAATAAAGCTGTCCAGTTCTTTTAGTATAGCGTCATATTCGTATTCTACCTCATCACTTATACCATCCACTGCTCCCCCGTCTTCATCGAAATCCAAATAGCCAACAGTCAGTTTTATATATCCGCTGGTCGTATTTTCATCCCCGTTAGAAAAGCAAATATCAATAACTTCTTCGCTGCCCTCGTCAGGACTTATCTGATTATCACCTATGGACAATGATGCTTTACCGCCGTCTACGCCCTTAATTACAATCGTTTCCCCGAAAGATATTACATCTGGCAGCGTGTCTATATCCGCAATCTCAGATGCTCTTTCATATTGAGCACTTGCCCATGCTTGGATTTCTTCAATCTCGGAATCTGTGATGTTTTCTATATTGGCAATGTGCGGTATATCTGATACTTCCAACAATCTTTCGTATATCAGTTTGATGATCTCTTTGGGATTGGCAGTATTAAGTTCGGCCAACAAGTCATCAAAACTAATACAGCAGTCATCATACTTTCGGTATAAGCCATTTATTTCCTCAAACCTTGCGATTATATCTGCGTGAAATTGTGAATCAAGTAAATTATCCTCTAAGTATGATTCATATCTTCCGAGCGCCTGGAATCCAAGTGCTTCTCTGTCCATATCCCGAACTTCTTCTTCATCATCTTCGACGGGGTGTTCTTCAACCTCATATCTGTTGCATCTTGAAGTGCCACCCAAAATAACTGTAAACGGAAACACTTTGAACGTCTTTCCTGCTCGGTCAATCTCGATTCTGCATCCAAACCGTGCTTTATGTTCCTCGCGCATTTTTATTGTGTCAACAAATACATAGTTTTTTTCTTCGGAATCCCAAAGGGCATTGGCATAATCCTCATAATAGCAATCAGCGGAAATATCTGCTTTACATGAGAGAGCAACGATTGAAGTCTTTTCGGAAATTTCCTCTACGGAATGAACCCCAAAAGTCACATCAGAAATGCTGTGTAGATAAAATTCACTGTAATCGTACCCGGATTCTATCCCGTCTTTGTCGTATGAAAGGCCATGCACATCTATATTTTCGTTGTCTTTAATATACTCGTTCACAGCAGCGCTTATGCGTAATTGCAGTTCCTTGATAACAGCCATTGTTTCATCATAAGCCGCATCTTCTTTACTTATTGCGTTATATAATTCGCCTAAGGAGTTGAAGAAAAGGTGATTTTCACTTTCTCCGCAAGCCCTTTTAAAACCTTTATCGTTACTAACAATTACAACTTCTTCCGTTTCACCAAATCGATTTCTGATCTGTTGAGCAATAAATGCGTCTGGAAACTCACTTTTTTTCTTTTCACCGTTTTCAAAAGGTGGCTTAGTCTCAAAATAATCACCGAGTATCAAACCTACATCTATTAAATCTGCGCCAAGAATCTCGGCATTGATCGTTCGGAGAAAATCATCGAACATTTCTTCACCTTTTGATATGAGTTCATCTTTGTTTTTTATGATTCTCAATATCTCGCCCAGCCCAATAGTGTTTATGAGATGTTCAGTAGACCCCTCCAAAGCGGTATCTCTTGCATTTCGCATAGTCCCACATATTTTTTTGACCTGATCTGCAATATGTCTTTTTGATTCCCGTACAACAATATCACTTAAAACAACCTTGATTTTCCCATTTTTAACATAGTTTTCGAGTATTTTAAGGGTACTAGTATCACACAGGTCAAATTTGGCTGCGTAAAATATGTTTGTATCAATCGTTACTGCCAAAGGATATTTGAACATATACAATCATTCCTTTCAATCTCATTTGTCACGCTTTCAAACTTGTTTTTCATAACTGGTAGGGAAACATACGCCCCTCGCATTTCCCGCGCTACAAAGCCGCTCTCAGCAAGGCATACAGGCAATCTAAGCTGTGACTATGCGCTTGCTTTCAGTTATCCCGTGCGCGTAGGTGCAGCGCACCGACCACCAGGAACACCAGACCGAAAATCACCCAGCCCCAGATGGGATCATGCTCCTAAATGAAGTAGGCCAGTAGCCCGAACACCGCTGCATAGATCAGCGTGAGCAGCCCGCCAACGAGCCAGAAGCCAATGCTGGTATTTTGCAGCCACAATAGCAGCAGAAATGTTGCAATGCCGAGAGCAATGCTGTCAAAGAGAATGATATGCCCGAAGAATAGTCTGATCACCTAGCAGACAAGCCCAATGAAAAGCCCAATCACCATAATCGCGCCCTGTGCTGCCAGCCAACCCATAAAGAAGCCTCCTTTCGTTTACACCATGATTGCTTCCATAATTGTCTGAATGGTATTACAGGTATCATCAAAGGAAATATCCTTTGCGTACTCATACTCGCGGCTGTATTTCTCCCACAGCTTGCGAAGCGTATCGCTTCCGCGGATCTCTTTCATAATCTCCGGATAGTCTGTCAGGATCATGCCGCTACCGTGTTTCTGCGTTGTTTGTTCCAGCGCCCGGCGCAGCGTCACTTTGTCGCAATCCGCGCCGCGCCGCGCGTACAGGATATGTACGTCATTATTAGATACAGTGGTCCCTGTTGTTAAGATGGGCAGTCGTTATTAGTTCCTAATTTCCAACATCTGAATGCGAACTGTTTCTTCTATTTTTCTCCGTCCAGAAGCTCTTCAATTCTTTCAATAGACTAACCACGATTAGAATCATGACGATCCCTATCGGAAAAGCCGCTATAATACTTACACTTTGAATATTTGACATTGAGCTGTCACTGAACAGCAGTGCAATCGGAAGTATGATTAACATAATGCACCACATAAATTCAATCTTCTTTGATGGCTGCTGTCCATCCTCTAGGTGTTTATAGCTGTAGCAGGAACCGATCAGAGCAATGGAGTCAAAGCTTGTCGCATAGAACGCGATCATCGTACAAATCAGCCAAATCAATACCACCGGCACGAGTGGCATCGTCTTTATCATGGTAATGATCAGATCATAGGTATTCGCACCTGCCTGATACTGTGCGATAAAATCTGCAGCTCCAGCCATCTGCTTTCCCATGGAATAATTGCCCAGGATAATGAAACTGACACATGTGCTTCCAACACCAAAAACATAGCCCCCCAATATTGTCTGTCGAATCGTACGTCCTTTTGAAATCTGACCAATGAAGAATGGTGCTGCGATGCTCCATACCATCCAGTATGCCCAATAATAGATCGTCCAGTTCTGTGGGAAGCTGGATGTACGGAGAGGATCTGTGAAGGTTGCCAAGTCCACAAAATGATTGATCATTCGACCAAAGGACTCCAGCCCCGTTTCAAGGATATATTTACTCTCTCCTCCAAATACCAATACATAAATCAGGAATCCGAAGAACAAATACATACAAGCATTTGCAAGATGGCTAATTCCTTTAATTCCGTGCAGAAGACTGTAAGTATAGATCACGCAGGTGATGATCAGAATGACAATTGTCACTATTGTTCGATTTACTGTAATCCCGAAAAGTGCCTCGATTGCCGCAGCCATCAGAGGCGTAGCTACAGAAAATGTTGTGGCTGTTCCTGCCAGGAGGGCAAATACCGCAAGCAAATCGATGATTCTCCCTGCCCATCCGTATGTGCGCTTTCCAAGGATCGGTCGGCATGCTTCGGAAAACTTCTGACGGTTTCTTTTCCGTACATGAAGCATGAAACCGAAAGCTACTGCAAGGACTAAATAAAAGGCCCATGGAATAAAGCTCCAATGAAAGAGAGGGAAGACACCCGCCCATTCCTGAACCGATCCCAGTTCCCTGATATGTGGATCAGAAGCATACATAACCCACTCTGCAAAGGAATAAAACAGAATATCAGCGGCCAGCCCGCACGTAAACATCATTGACCCCCAGACCCAGAAGGAGTACTTTGGCTTCTCTTCCTGTCCGCCCAGCACGATCGTTCCGTACTTTGAGCCTGCAAGGTAAATAGATACGAAGAGAATTCCCAGCCCGATGATCAGATAATAAACACCAAAGGTATCACCGAAAACATATCGGATTTGCCCAACTATCTGATTTGACTGTTCCGGAAATGCAAAAAACACTGATGCCAGGGATAGAATCAGAATCAACGGAACCAGTGTGATAACCCAATCGATCTGTCCTGAAGCCTTTTCTTTTTTTCTTTTCATGATCTTATCCTTCTTGTTTTGTTCGTATTATCTATATATGGTCATTTCATGAACATCAAGAGTAAAAAACTCTATCTTATTTAAATTAAGAGACTAGAAACCTAATCTCTCAATCCTCCATCATACAGATACGAATAATGATGCCCGCTTACATCAAAAGTAAAACCAATTGCTTCTGTTGATTTGGCATCCTTCAAACAATTGATATGAACAATATCTGCTTCTGTCACTCCAAGTTTCGATGCCAGATCCTTCAAGATGCGTGAATGCGTGTTGTTGATATAGCTTTTGTCAAATATCCGAAGCTCATCTAGTGTGTCAAATTCAAAGATGTAGTTAGCCGGATACTTTCGGATTTTCATACTTAGATGATCCAGATGATCAATATAAATGTCTTCCCAAAGTTTATCCGTCGTTTCCGGCTCATTATAGACCTCATCCAGAATTGTCCGAAAGGCAGAGGAAAACCTCTCATCCCAAAAGGTATGCCCTAACATATACCAGGCATTTTCGCCGCCGATTGTAACCTTTCGTATCCACCCATCAGGATCCGTTTCCATGCACCATTCATTTGTCGGTCCATTGCTATAAATAGCTGCATAATATGCGCTGTCTACTTCTCTTTCAAAAGGATTCTGACTAAAATAATTGTCTGCCGAACAGATATAGGTATTGGAAAGGATATTCTCAACCACCTTAATGCTGGCATTATTATTCCGAGTGTTATAGTACGGATTGTTGACTAATTGAATTCCAAACTTACCTTTCAGGTACTGGAACTCCTTAGCCTTATACCCT
>JAQYAY010000044.1 GCA_029338735.1 Lachnospiraceae bacterium
TTCGCAGTACTGTATGATGCTCCTGCCTGTTGTTTTGAGTGAGCTGTTCTGGTCGATGGGACAGAGCGTAAACACGTACGTTTATGGCCATATGGGTACAAATGAACTTGCTGGCATGTCACTGACTGGTGCTGTTCAGGGTATCCGGTGATGTTCGCACGATTGGCGCAAAGGTCCTGGTGGTATTTGCGATACTGATGCCGGTAAAGGTCCAGAACATGATCATTGGAGGCGGGATCCTCAAGAGCGGAGGAAAAACCAGGTATGTCATGATGATTGACATAATAGGGACATGGCTGATCGGTGTGCCTTTGGCTCTGCTTACAGGGTTGTATTTCAGGCTGCCGATTGTGTGGGTTTATTTTATTTTTTCGCAGGAGGAACTCGTTCGGTTTATTGTGTCTGTATTTATTTTCAGAGGCCGAAAATGGATGCACACGCTGCAGTAAGGACATTCTACGGCTATTTTCATAATGACAGGAATATTTGCAACCTGATGAGTGCTGCTCTGGCGGCGGAGCCGAAGGCGGACAGATCGTATGCGAAGGAACACCGGATGAGATCAAATCATGTGAAGACAGTCTGACCGGGAAATATATTTAGGTGGTGCATTGTCGTTTATGTCTCAGCGATCTTCCAGCCTGATATATTCCTCTTTTCAGAAGAGAATACTACACCAATCTTGTACAGCTTTCTGGAATCGGCAGAGTATGGGATTGTGTATCCCTTATCGTCTATCTGTGCCATTGCATCATCAATCGGCTTATCGAGCTTGAATTCGAAGACGTAGATATAGTCTGGAGTCTTTACTACGCAGTCGGCACGGCCGGTGGCCATGTGTATTTCCGTATTGGCATGTGCACCCATGAGCTTCATGATGAGATAGAGCTGGCGTGACCATTCTCCCTCGTATGCAGGAGCCTTTCCTTCAGGGTATGAGATCCCGCCGAGCAGAGCAGTAAGGCGGTTGATAAAGGATTCAGGATTACCTTTCTTCAGATCCATGAACATATATCTGAGAGATACCGGATTCTCGGCATTTCTGTTGCCTAGAACATATGGTACGAGTGAATTCAGGAAGCCGTATTTCACCTCATCATTAGGGAACTTCAGCGAATACAGCTCGAATTCTTTGTCATATCCGCATATAGTCAGGTAACCAGTCTGGTAGAAGAGCGGTATTGGGTTATCGTTTTCGGCAGTATAATTCTCAATTTCGTCTGATGTGGCTTCAACGCCCTCTCCGATACGAGCAAGAGGTATGTCGGAATTCTGCAGTTCCTTGATTAGGATCTCAGGAGTTCCAGATCCAAACCAGTATGTGCCGAAATCTCTCTTGGAGAATGCATTCAACAGGCTGAATGGATTATATACACCTACTCCTTTTTTGGAAAAATGGTATCCATCATACATTTTCTGTAGTTCTGCCATACATTCATCATAATTTAAGTCTTCTTCTTCTGCCAGTGCCTTGATTTCAGGCTGGAAATTTCCTTCAAGTTCATCCTGGGTGATACCGCATATACCGGCATAATCGTTGTCCAGAGAAATATCATTCAACTGGTTCAGATCAGAGAAGATCGACACTTTAGTGAATTTTGTGATACCTGTGAAGAATACGAAGCGCAGATACCCGTCCATGTCTTTCAGTGCAGAGAAGAAGCTTTTATATAAAGCACGGTTTATTTCTTCCTGCTCAGGGTTTGTGTACATTGTTTCCAGGAGAGGCTTGTCATATTCGTCTACCAGTACAACCACATTCTGTCCAGTCTTCTTCTTAAGATTCATTAAAACGTTACGGAATCGCACAGGCAGTGTCTCTCCGGTAATGGCGTAGGAACCGGTAAGATCATACTCTAGTATCACATTTTCAAGGACATTGTTCAGGATATCCCTTAATCCGTCGGTGGCTTTGAATTCACCGCTGGACAGATAGAACGTGATGACCGGATATTCAGTCCATGCGTCCTCTCCGCGTGCATTTTCCTTATCATAGAGGTATAGGCCTTTGAAAAGGCCCTTCTTCCCTCTGAAATAGCATTCAAGAGTAGAGGTGAAGAGGCTCTTACCGAAACGCCTTGGACGGGACAGGAAGAAGCTCTTGCTGCTGTTAGAGAGATTCCAGACATATTCTGTCTTATCTACATATAAATAATTTTTTGTTCTTATATCTTTAAAATCCTGCATGCCAACAGGTAGTATGCGTGTATTCATAAAGCCTCCATGTTTCAGACGTGGTCATATAGTTGACTCCGTCTGATGAGTTACCTGGTAAATATAATAATATCATGACTGATAGGTTTTATCAAGATAAAATGTTAAAAATATTTAAGTATAATTTTCTCGGATTGTATGGAATTGAAGAGTGCAAAGCTCCTTCTTTTTTACCTGCCATTCTGATAGAATAGGTATATGAGAATTGTTTAAGCATGGGAGGCTGCACAGATGAAGATCCTGAATTCTGGCTCACTGAATATTGACTATGTTTACAGAGTGAAGAATATAGTGACTCCGGGTGAGACCATCCGCGCTCTCCCATTATTGCATATGGTGGAGCAAATCAGAAAATTGATGAAAAGCTCGTAAATGAAGTATATAATGTTATTAAAATTTATAAAAGCCCGAGGGATAATTCCAAAGCCTTAATTAATGGAGGTGTGTATGAGTATAATATCCGGCTATATGGTGCCGCATCCACCGATTGCAGTACATGAAATTGGAAGAGGAGAGGAAAAGAAGATTCAGGATACGCTTGATGCGTATGATGCTGTGGCAAAGGATATCGCCAGACTCCGGCCGGAGACGATCATTATTTCATCTCCACACAGCATCATGTATTCGGATTATTTTCATATATCACCTGGAAAGCATGTCAGTGGAGACTTCGGGCAGTTCGGAGCACCACAGGTGTCTTTTGATGCTGATTATGATGATGAGCTGGTGGAAGAGATCTGCCATCTCTGTGATGAGAGAAATATATCCGCAGGTACTGAGGGAGAACGGAATCCGTCACTTGATCATGGGACTATGGTTCCACTGTATTTTATCACAAAAAGATACACAGATTTCAAGCTCGTGAGACTTGGATTGTCCGGCCTTCCTCTTGAAGAGCACTGGAGACTTGGAAAAGCGATTGATGATGCGGTAGCCAATACAGACCGCAGGGTAGTATATGTGGCAAGTGGCGATCTGTCTCACTGCCAGAAGGAAGACGGACCTTATGGATATAAGCCTGTCGGACCAGAATATGACAACCGTCTTATCGATGCGATGAGCAGGGGATCTTTTTCTGAGCTTAAGGAATTTGATGAAAAATTCTTATCAGATGCAGAGGAGTGTGGTCACAGATCATTTACTATAATGGGTGGCGCACTTGATGGTCAGCAGATTACTCTACAGGTGCTCTCGCATGAGGCAACTTTCGGAGTGGGTTATGGAGTTGGCATTTTCCATACAGCTCTTACAGAAGAGCCTGTTCATGATCCGTATGTACAGCTCGCAAGAGATACTGTAAATACCTATATTTCAAGGCATGAAGTAATTGAAATTCCTGGCGGTCTGCCGCAGGAGATGCTTGTGCGAAGAGCAGGTACCTTTGTATCAATCCATGAAAAAGGCCAGCTACGCGGATGCATCGGAACTATCGGGCCAACCTGTAGGAACGTGGCTGAGGAAATCATACAGAATGCAATCTCGGCTTCAACGAGAGATCCGCGTTTTTATCCGATAGAAAAGGACGATCTGCCAGATCTCGAGATAAGTGTTGATGTTCTTTCAGAACCTGAAAAGAGTGATTCTCTTGCTATGCTTGATGTACACAGATATGGTGTGATAGTAAGCTGTGGTGGCAGGAGAGGACTACTGCTTCCTGATCTTGACGGTGTGGATTCTGTTGAACAGCAGATTTCTATAGCAGCGCAGAAGGGCGGTATTTCCCTTGATGAACCGTATCAGCTTGAACGCTTTGAGGTGATCAGGCATGAAGATATGTGAGGGCTGTTTTCATAACTGTCATCTGGATGAGGGACAGGATGGATTCTGTTATGCCAGAGGATGCAGGAATGACGAAATTGTGAGCCTGAATTATGGCAAGTTCACAGCACTGGCCCTTGATCCTATTGAGAAGAAGCCTTTGAGAAGATTTCATCCGGGTTCGCGGATCCTTTCTGTTGGAAGCTTTGGCTGTAATATCAGATGCCCATTCTGTCAGAATTACACCATTTCTCAGACAGATGAATCATCCTCACCTGAGACCAGATTTTTATCTCCCGAAGATCTCTGCCAGCTGGCAATCAATCTGTCGCAGACCAGCGGAAATATAGGTGTGGCATATACATACAACGAGCCAACTGTTTCGTGGGAATATCTGACTGAAGCCTCTCGCCTGATACATGAAGCAGGTCTTCTGAATGTACTCGTGACAAATGGAGAGCTCTCAGAGCAGAAGCTTGATCTTTTTCTTCCATACATGGATGCCATGAATATTGATCTGAAGGGATTTTCAGAGGATGTATATCGCAGATTGGGTGGTTATCTGGAAAGTGTGCTTGCCTTTATCAGAAAAAGCGCATCCGTCTGCCATGTCGAGCTCACCTCCCTTATAGTGCCCGGCTATAATGACAGTGAAGATGATATGGAAAAGGAATGTCAGTGGATTGCGTCTATCAGTCCTGAAATACCGCTTCATATAACCAGGTATTTTCCCAGGTACCATGAAAAAGCTGCGGCTACGGAGATATCTCTCATATACCGGATGTGTGACATTGCAGGAAAGTATCTGAAATACGTGTATCTGGGAAATATATGAGTAGTCATAAATACATCTGATACCATGTTGAGGAAAAAATGTAACAATGATATATTAATTGTCAGTACATATGATGAACCGGTAGAATGAATGTCTGGCGTGAGGTGAAGAAATGTACGATCAGAAGGAACCCGTGGAAAAGACTCACGAAAGCCATGAAAACAGGTAATACGAAGGAGGCACAAATGATCACAACAAGGCAGCAGGCAATAGATACGGGGCTGTCTTTTCCTGATACATATCAGGATGCACCGTTTCATGACGACAACTGGCAGCTTATCAGATACAGGTGGAATGAGA
>JAQYAY010000045.1 GCA_029338735.1 Lachnospiraceae bacterium
TTCATCTACCACAGTGAGGCTGCCAATCACGGTCCTGCGGCTTCTGACTATGGAGATACCTATGCAGAGGTCAATCTGGCTGAGCAGCATATGTTTCTCATTGTAAAAGGAAAGAAAGTCCTCGAGTCCGATTTCGTCTCAGGCAATACGAGCCTGAAGCGCGGTACTCCTACCGGTACATATGCGGTAAAGTATAAGGAAAAAGATGCTACCCTGAATGGCGAGAATTATTCCACGCCTGTAAAGTGGTGGATGCCATTCAATGGTGGAATTGGCTTCCATGATGCACCATGGCGTCATGGCAATTTCGGCGGAACCATCTACAAGACCAATGGTTCTCACGGGTGTATCAACCTGCCTCCTTCAGTTGCGAAGAAGCTGTTCAGCTATGTGTACAAGGGTATGCCGGTTCTTGTCTACAAGTACGATGCCGATGGCAGTGATAAGAAGACAGAGAATACATCGAAGAAGACCACAGATAATAAAAAGACTGATACGAAAACAACAGCAACAGATAAGAAAAGAGATTAAATGATGAGTACATGGGAAGAAAAAGTCCACAAGGTCACTCCTTACACACCAGGTGAGCAGCCAAAGAATCAGGATGTGATAAAGCTGAATACGAATGAGAATCCATATCCTCCGGCACCGGCTGTGAACAGGATTCTGGATTCGGTTGATTACGAGGCACTTCGCAAGTACCCGGATCCAGCTGCAGCAGGTCTGATCGGAGCACTGTCAGATACATACGGAGTTCCGCGTGACCAGATCTTCGTCGGAGTAGGGTCTGATGATGTGCTTGCAATGAGCTTCCTTACATTTTTTACATCGGGAGAGAAAATCCTCTTCCCCGATGTGACCTATTCTTTCTATGATGTTTGGGCCGATGAGTTCAGGATTCCGTTTGACACGGTTCCTCTGAAAGAGGATTTTTCAATAGATGTGGATGGCTTCTGCAAGGGGACTGCAGGCGGGATCGTGATTCCGAATCCGAATGCCCCGACAGGACTTGATGCAGGGGTGGATGCCCTGGAGCAGATTATCAGAACTAATCCGCAGTGTGTCGTGATAATAGATGAGGCATATGTGGATTTCGGTGCAGAGTCAGTGCTTCCTCTGATAGATAAGTATGACAATCTCCTGGTGACACAGACATTCTCGAAGTCGAGAGCACTTGCCGGAAGCCGTATAGGATTTGCATTTGGCAGCAAAAAGCTCATTAAGTACTTAAATGATGTGAAGTTCTCATTCAACTCATATACGATGGACTACATTACCCAGCAGGTCGGAATGGCATCGCTTTCTGATCCGGATTATTTCAGGATGAGATGTCTTGAGATCATCAATGAGCGAGAGAGGGCCAAGAAAGAGTTTACCCGCCTCGGATTTGATTTCCCTGATTCGAAGAGCAATTTCCTCTTCGTGCATCATCAGTCAAAGAGTGCTTGTGATATTTTTGCAGCGCTTCGTGAAAACAATATATTTGTACGTCACTTTGACGGCGAGCGTGTACATGATCATCTGAGAGTGACTATCGGCACGAAGGAACAGATGAATGCGCTGTTTGATTTCTTAGAGAAGTATTTAAAGGAGGACTGACACCGTGAACGCTTTTGTCAACTGGTTCGCCGGTTCTTTGGGACGGTATATTTCAAAGGAGCTCGCAGTCTTTATCGTGAGCCTGTTTCCGATTCTTGAATGCCGCGGAGGCCTCATAGCATCGGCTCTCCTCAAGGTTCCGATCACCCATGCGGTTCCACTGTGCATCATAGGGAATATCATTCCGATTCCTTTTATCCTTCTTTTCATCAAGAAGATCCTGCACTGGATGAAGGGCACGAAGCTGCACGGCATCGCTGACTGGGTAGAGAGTCACGCTGCCAGGAGAAGCGGCAAGCTCAAAAACGGTGAGTTCGTAGCCCTGATGCTGTTTGTCGGCATCCCTCTCCCTGGCACGGGAGCATGGACAGGCAGTCTGATCGCATCCCTTCTCGACATGGATGTGAAGAAGGCAGTCGTAGCCGAACTCCTGGGTGTAGCCATCGCAACAGTTATTGTTGCGTCATTGAGCTACGGCCTTCTCGGCGCAATCGGCAGGTAAGACAGGGGGACGGTTCTCCTGTCTTTTTATATAAATATTTTGAACAAATAGGAGAAAAGCTATGGACTGGAGCGGAGTCATCACAAGTTTTATATGCCTGATCGGCGGAGTTCTGATATACCTCGGTATCATGCATACCAGGTGGGGCAGGGCCCGTGCCAAGTATCAGGTATTCATTATGATCATTGCAATCGTGGCCGCCTGTGTGGCCGGCGGGATTATCAGATATCTCATTTTCAGATAGAGAAAAATAAGGTTTCGCTATTGAAAACTAAATGCAAAAGTCTTAGAATATGAGAGATTGGAAAAAAGATTTACGGAGGATTTTTTCTTATGGCAAAAGAAGTAAATACAATTGGAGTACTTACCAGCGGTGGTGATGCACCGGGCATGAATGCATGTATCCGTGCGGTAGTGCGCCAGGCAATAGCAAGAGGCAAGAAGGTAATGGGCATCCGCAGAGGATATGCCGGTCTTCTGAATGAGGAGATCGAGCCGATGGATACCCACAGCGTTTCAGATATCATTTCACGAGGCGGTACAATCCTTCAGACTGCAAGATGCCTTGAGTTCAAGGAGCTCGAGTATCAGAAGCAGGCTGCAGAGATCTGCCGCAAGGCCGGCATCGATGGACTCGTAGTCATCGGTGGTGACGGTTCATTCAAGGGAGCCCAGAAGCTCTCAGCACAGGGGATCAATACTATCGGAGTTCCTGGAACGATCGATCTTGATATTGCATGTACAGACTATACGATCGGTTTCGATACAGCAGTAAATACTGCTATGGAAGCCATCGACAAGGTACGTGATACATCTACTTCTCATGAGAGATGCTCCATCATCGAGGTTATGGGCCGTGGAGCCGGATATATCGCTCTATGGTGCGGAATCGCCAATGGTGCAGAGGATGTACTCCTCCCGGAGCTCTACGACTATGATGAGCAGACAATCGTAAATCATATAATTGATGGCAGACGCCGCGGCAAGCAGCATCATATCATTGTCAATGCCGAGGGCATCGGACATTCAGCATCAATGGCCAAGCGTATCGAGGCTGCAACAGGCATTGAGACCCGTGCAACAATCCTCGGACATATGCAGCGTGGCGGTTCACCTACAGCCAAGGACAGGGTATATGCATCTACAATGGGTGCAATGGCAGTAGACCTCCTCTGCGAGGGCAAGTCAGACAGACTCGTGGCTCACAAGCACGGCGACTTCGTAGATTTCGATATCGACGAGGCTCTTGCCATGACAAAGACTCTTGATCCATATCAGGTTGAGATCTGCAAGACTCTTGGCAACAGCGATTACAAGATCCCGCCATTCAAAAAGAACTAATACAACGGAATAATTTCACAAGACAGGGGGACGGTTCCCATGTCTTTTTAGCTAAATTGTTTTAATTAAAAAGACAGGAGAACCGTCCCCCTGTCTGTTTTGGAAAAATGTTCATCTCTTCGAAGAATAATGATATAATTAAACAGATCAAAAAGATAAAGACGAAGACCAGGGCCAGACGCGAGGAAGGACTGTTTTTCGCGGAGGGAAGGAGACTTCTGTCGGAGACGCCTGCAGGGCTTCTGTCGCAGGTATTCGTGTCGGAGAGTTTTGCCTATGGTGATACAGAGGCTGATGACAGGCTGCACGGACTGCTGAAGGATTATGACAATGTAGTTGAGGTGAGCGATGCCGTATTTGCTGAGATTTCCGATACACGGCACAGCCAGGGCATTGCAGCACTAGTGAAGTGTCCTGTATATGCGATGCAGGATCTGATGGGAGAGAAGCCGCTTATCCTCATTCTTGAAAATGTCCAGGACCCGGGGAATCTCGGGACGATGATCCGTACGGCACTTGGCGCTGGAGCTACGGGCATTGTAATGACAGACGGCTGCGTGGATATTTTTTCACCGAAGGTAGTCAGAGCCACGATGGGTGCGATCTACCGGATGCCGTATTACAGGGTGAGAGATGTGGTTTCACTGCATGATGATATGAAGGATCAGGTACGCTTTTTCGCCGCTTCACTTCATGGGCAGAAGTCATATGACAGATGCGACTATACAGGCGGTACGGCATTTCTGATCGGAAATGAGGGCAACGGCCTGACTGATGAAGCAATAGCGGTCTGTGACGAAGAGATGCAGATTCCTATGGAGAACGGGCTAGAGTCGCTCAACGCAGCTATGGCAGCAGGCATTCTGATGTATGAGGCACACAGGCAGAGACAATGAAGATATGGTTTAAGCTGATGAAGAATCATCACATTGTAAAGGACACGACGATCACCGATGATTCTTGTGATACAAGGACACACAAGATATTCCGTGCGCTTGAAGATGCCTGCCACCAGTTCGATATTGGGATTCCAATCTGGCTCGACAGTACTGTCAGGGAGTTCCAGAGGTTCGCAAAGGCCCGCTTCACGCAGGATTCATTTGTAGAAGAGCTGTACGCGGATTATCTCGAGATTGAGGTCCTGGAGGAGGATTAAAAGAAGAAAAGGAGAAGATATGGATCAGGTAAAATATGTACACGATCTCGCGGGGCAGAAGGAAGTCGACACGTGGATGCGTACTATGCTTCTGTACAATTCCGCAATCAAGGAGATTGGTACCAAAATTGATATTTTAAACGAGGAGTTTCAGGAAACCCATCGTTACAATCCCATAGAGTACGTGAAGAGCAGGGTCAAATCTCCTGAGAGCATCGCTAAGAAGCTCCGCAGATACGGCTATGAGGACAATATAGAAAATATGGTGGAGCACTGCAATGATATAGCAGGTATCAGGATCGTGTGCTCTTTTACCTCGGATATATACAGGCTTGCAGATATGATCGGCAGGCAGTCCGATATCAATGTGATCTCTATCAAGGACTATATCAAGCACCCGAAGGTCAGCGGATACAAGAGCTATCATCTGATAGTCTCGATTCCGATCTTCCTTTCGGATGCAGTCGTTGATACGAAGGTTGAGATCCAGATCCGCACGATGGCGATGGATTTCTGGGCCAGTCTCGAGCACAAGATATACTACAAGTTCGAGGGCAGTGCGCCTGGCTATATCAGCCGTGACCTGCGTGAATGCTCGCAGATCGTATCAATGCTCGATGCCAAGATGCTGTCCCTGAATGAGGCAGTCATGAAGGCGAAGAAGGCGCAGGACGAGTATGAGGAAGTAGAGAAAAATGCTCACCGCCGCCTTCAGGAAGAGATCGAAAAAAGCTCAAAGAAATAACAAAAGTTCCGATACTATAAGTGTGACATGTTGTGCTGGCATGTAACTATGCATTTCTACGGATGGAAATGTCAGACGCCATGGATGGCTTTTTTCTCCTGAAAAGGATGAAAGGAGCTCACAATGAAAATCGGAGCGGGAAACGTAACAATGCAGTCTGCGCATGTAGAGCAGAAATACACGCAGCATGTGAGGAACAGTTCTGTTCAGACGGGAGGATTCCTCAATATGAGTATCGGAACTCAGACACAGGGTACTGATTCCGGAAAGTACAGTCAGCTGGCGACGAATCTGGGCCGGATGCAGAGCTTTGAACAGCGGATGAAGGAACTGAAGACTCAGTGCGAGGATGAGATATCGTCGCTTGATGTGAAGAGGCCCGATGAGATGAAGGCGGACCTTCTGATGTGGCTCATAGATATGCTATGTGGTAAGAAGCCGGAGCTGAAGTCTGCCGGATACACGAAGGGCGAGAGAGGTTGGCCGCAGGAGCTGTATACCCTGGCACTGGGGACTGATAGCAGTTCAGGTACATACTGGCAGAGAACTGATACAGAGGACACCTTTGATATCGAGGCGGAGAGTACCACATTTGCAGCAACAGGAACCGCGAAGACCACGGATGGGAGAGAGATTTCATTCAATGTGGAGCTGGGGCTCTCGAGAGAATTCATCAGGCAGACCAATGTGCTCTCAGATCAGGAAATGAGACAGGGATTCATGACAGATCCTCTTGTCATCAATTACGATGCGCCTTCGGCAGAGCTTAGTGACCAGAAATTTTTCTTTGATATTGATTCAGATGGAGAAGAAGATACGATCTCAAAGACAGCGTATGGCAGTGGCTTTCTGGCACTTGATAAAAATGTCGACGGCCGGATAAATGATGGCAGCGAACTGTTTGGTACGAAGAGCGGTGATGGATTTAAGGATCTGGCTGAGTATGATGATGACGGAAACGGGTGGATTGACGAAAATGATGACGTTTTCAGTAAATTAAAGATATGGACTAATGATGAAAATGGCAATAACCGTCTTATAAGCCTTGCAGATGCAGATGTCGGAGCTATTTATCTCGGCAGTGCATCTACCCAGTATTCGCTTAAAGACCCGATGAATACGATGCATGGAGCTATCAGAAAGACAGGAATCTTCCTGCATGAATCAGACGGAACTGCCGGGACTGTCAGTCATGTGGATTTAGTCAGAGGATGATGGAATGAATATTGATGAGTCAGTATATATCGGAACAGGCGCATTTGTAAGCGATAATGTGACACTGGAGGAGAATGTATCGGTATTTCCGAATGCGGTGATACGCGGAGATGAAGGCGCAATCGTCGTCGAGCGGGATACCAATATACAGGACTGCGCAGTACTTCACTGTGCGAAGGGATTCACTGTCCATGTAGGTAAAGGCGTGACAATTGGTCATTCTGCAATAGTTCATGGATGCAGTGTAGGCGACAATTCACTCATCGGTATGGGGGCGATTCTCTTAAACGGTGCCAGGGTTGGATCTGACTGCATCATAGGAGCCGGAGCACTGGTGACAGGCAAGATGGTGATACCGGATGGCTATATGGCCTTCGGCAATCCGTGCCGCCTCATAAGGCCGATGACTCCGGAAGAGATAGAGAGCAACAAAGAAAATGCCCTGCAGTATGTGGAACTGGCACATAGCAAGGCTGACAATCATGTATCTGAATTCAGATGAAAAAAGCACCGCCTCTACGACGGTGCTTGTCTTATAAATAGATGTCTACATTCGAGCCGACTGCAGGATTCACTGAATTCTCCATTGCAGCTGCTGAAGGGGATGGAGCGGAATTGATCATATTGATCTCGCCTGCTGCCATGCTGTTCGCTGTATCCAGCGACTTTGCGAGCATCAGTGTACCGACCTCACCCATCGTCTTCGACTGGCTCATACTCATTGATAAAGATGGAATATCCATATGAACACCTCATTTCTGTCCTGCTTTTCATATTATGGCATGAGTACTGTCTTATGTCAATCAGAAAAAATTAAAAAAAGTTCTTGACATCTCATCACAAGTCTAGTATACTATCACTTGTCGCGAGCGAGAGCCACGACAGACAGATACATAAATGCGATGGTGGCGTAGTTGGTAACGCGCGACCTTGCCAAGGTCGAGACCGCGGGTTCGAGTCCCGTCCATCGCTCTTCTTCCAGAATCGTCCGTGTGACGGTTCTTTTTTTATGTCAGAATCCGCTCTTTATTTTTCCACTGTGATTTGCTACAATATAATGAATTGACGAAAGGAATGGATATGAGCCAGGCTGATAAGATTTTCAAGAGAATGTGCCGGGATATCATTGACAATGGTACGGATACCAGAGGTCAGGAAGTGCGGCCGCACTGGCCGGATGGAGCGGCAGCATATACGATAAAGCAGTTCGGAGTGGTGAACAGATACGATCTGAGGGAAGAGTTCCCGGCAGTGACGCTCAGGCGCACAGCTATAAAGAGTGCGACGGACGAGATACTCTGGATCTGGCAGAAGAAGTCCAATAATATCAATGATCTGCATTCCCATATCTGGGACGAATGGGCAGATGAAGATGGAAGCATCGGAAAGGCCTACGGATATCAGTTGGCCAGAAAGTACTGCTGGAATGATATCACGCCTGACGGACTGAAAAAGGTATATGGAGATGACTATCTGGTTCAGGAGATTCATGACGGTGAGGAGAAGCTTTTTACAGATCATGTACTGTACAATGCAGACAGACAGATGTACATGATGGATCAGGTGGACAAGGTTCTCTACGATCTGAAGGTGCATCCTTTTTCAAGAAGGATAATGACCAATCTGTATGATTTCGCAGATCTGCCAGAGATGAACCTGTACCCGTGTGCCTACAGCTGTACTTTCAACGTGACAGAGGAAAATGGCCAGAAGGTCCTGAATATGATTCTGAACCAGCGGTCACAGGATACCCTGACAGCAAACAACTGGAACGTCTGCCAGTACGCAGTGCTCCTTACTATGATAGCCCGCCATGTGGATATGGTTCCGGGAGTGCTCATGCATGTGATAGCAGACGCCCATATCTATGACAGGCACGTGTCGCTTGTGGAAGAACTCATTTCAAGGGAAGAGCATCCGGCACCGCAGTTCTGGCTGAATCCGGATAAGAAGGATTTCTATTCTTTTACAAGAGACGATGTGAGACTTGATAATTATGAAACAGGTGAACAGATAAAGGATATACCGGTGGCCATATGATAGCAATAGCAGCTGTTGACAAGAACTGGGGAATAGGGTACAAGGGAAAGTTACTGACCAGTATCCCAAATGATATGAAGCTTTTCAAAAACGAGACGACAGGCAATGTGATCGTCATGGGCAGGAAGACTCTCGAGAGCTTCCCTGCAGGCAGACCTCTGCCGAACCGCACGAATATAGTGCTGACAACATTTCCAGAATACAAGAGCGGAAGCGCAATAATAGTCCATGATCTGGATGAACTGTTTGACACACTGCAGGATTATGATCCGGATAAAATATACATTATAGGCGGAGAATCAATCTATAGGCAGCTTCTCCCATACTGTGAAAAAGCACTTATCACAAAGATAGATTACGCATATGATGCAGATGCATATTTTCCGAATCTGGATAAAGAAGATGGCTGGGAGCTTGAAGGCGAGAGCGAGGAAGAGACATATTTTGATCTGTGTTATACATTTACAGAATACAGGAATGAGAAAGTAAAGAAATGGACATCACAGGAAGAAAACTGATAGTCAAGGCTCTCGCAGAAGAGGGCGTGGATACTATTTTTGCATATCCCGGCGGAATGGTGACGGACATCATAGACGAGCTCTACAAGCAGGAAGACAGGTTCAGGCTGATCCTCCCGCGGCACGAGCAGGCGCTCATACATGAGGCAGAAGGCTATGCCAGGGAGAGCGGCAGGGTAGGAGTGTGTCTCGTGACGAGCGGTCCGGGAGCCACGAATACCATTACAGGAATCGCTGATGCCCACTATGACAGCATTCCTCTCGTAGTCATCACAGGGCAGGTGTCACAGCCTCTCATTGGTAATGATGCCTTCCAGGAGGTCGATATAGTCGGAATGACGAGAAGCATCGTAAAGTACGGTGTCACAGTCCGCGACAGGAAAGACCTGGGCAGGATCCTCAAGATGGCATTCTATATCGCATCAAGCGGCAAGCCGGGTCCTGTGCTCATCGATATCCCGAAGGACATCCAGCAGAAGCCAGGCCCTGATGAGTATCCGGATCATGTGGATATCAGAGGCTACAAGCCGAACACCTCTGTCCACATCGGACAGCTGAAGCGCGCCTACAAGACACTTAAGAACGCGAAGAGGCCGCTTATCCTGGCAGGTGGCGGGATTCATATATCAGGAGCAGAGAAGCTTCTTACCGATTTTGCAAGAAAAATGAACGTGCCGGTTTGTACAACCGTTATGGGAAAAGGCTCCATACCTTGTGATGATCCTCTGTATGTAGGCAATTCCGGCATGCACGGCCGCTATGCTGCCAATATGGCAGAGATGGAATGCGATGTGCTCTTTTCCATCGGAACACGTTTTAATGACCGTATCACAGGCGATCTGAATGAATTTGCGCCAAAGGCAAAGATCGTGCATCTGGATATAGATACGGCCTCTATATCGAGAAATGTAGTTGTGGATGTACCCGTCGTATCAGATGCATCTCTTGCACTTACCCACCTGATCGAGTGGGCTGAGCCAATGGATACTCAGAAGTGGCAGGACCAGATAGACGCCTGGCAGAGAGAGCATCCACTCGATATGAAGGTGAGAAGCGGACTGAATCCGCAGACTATCATGGAGGATATAGCAGATGTCTTCGGAGAGGCCACCTATGTGACTGACGTAGGCCAGCATCAGATGT
The DNA here is from genome assembly GCA_029338735.1 of Lachnospiraceae bacterium. Lineage (GTDB taxonomy): Bacteria > Bacillota > Clostridia > Lachnospirales > Lachnospiraceae > Weimeria. Next base: position 10,260 of record JAQYAY010000045.1, read on the forward strand.
GGGCTACACAGTTCCTGCCGCTTAGAGGCAGTTCCAGGATGATCACTTCCGGCGGCCTCGGGACAATGGGCTTCGGATATCCGGCAGCAGTTGGAGCGAAGGCAGCGGATCCGGACAGACCTGTAGTATGTATCACAGGAGACGGCGGATTCCAGATGAATATGGCAGAGTTTGCCACATCTGTATGTGCTGACATACCGGTCACAGTATGTGTGGTCAATAACAGATATCTCGGTATGGTACGTCAGCAGCAGCAGTATTTCTATGGCAAGAGATATGAGCTCACCTATCTTGGAAAAAGAGATGCGAATGCCGGGCATCCTGACAGGATCGAAGAGGCTGATCCTCTGTATGTGCCTGATTTCCTGAAGATTGCAGGAGCCTATGGAATAGACGGAGTGCGTGTCAGCGAGGAAAGCGATATAGTCCCGGCACTTCAGAAGGCATATGAGGCTCAGAAGGCTGGCAGGTCGATGCTTGTAGAATTCGATATTGCAGCAGAGGATGTGGTGCTACCTATGGTAAAGGGCGGCATGGCAAATTCGGATATGATTTTGAAGTAGTTACGAGTTAAAAGTTATAAGTTAACCAGAAAAAATATGAAAAATAGATGGATTGCATTATATGTTGAGAACCAGGTCGGAGTCCTGGCGAAGGTATCAGGTCTTTTCTCAGGAAAGAGCTATAATCTTCAGAGCCTGACAGTAGGGACGACCGAGCATGAGGATGTATCGAGGATGACGATCAGCGTGCAGGCAGATGATGTGACCTTTGAGCAGATCAAGAAACAGCTCAATTCCATGGTCGAAGTCATCAAGGTAATGGATCTGACATCAGTACCTGTACATAGCAAGGAGATCCTGTATGCCAAGATTCATGGAATCGATGCAGCAGGCAAGGAAGAAGCATTCAGGATCGCTCAGGTATTCAAGATCAGGGTCATTGATATCGGAGAGGATTCAGTACTGCTTGAAAGTGCACTTACAGAGCGCAGGAATAATGAGCTCGTAGCGCTTCTCAAGAAGACATATCACAGGATCGAGATCGTAAGAGGCGGAGCAGTAGCAATTGAGAGCATTAGTACGAGTTGCAGGTAAAGCTTATGTTTAAATTTTTCAAAGAACACAAAGACAGATGGATCGCTTCTCTTATAGTACTTGTCCTGCTTATCGCCTGCTGTGCCAATGCAGACAGCGGGGAGATAAGAGAGGCAGCAGTTACTGATTCTAAGCACTACAAGTCAACCGCCGAATGGATGCGTGATATCGCAGATGATACTTATATTTCATCGATATCCATACCGGGTACCCATGACAGCGCTGCGAAGTATGTCTTCCCGGGATTTGCGCTGAAGACTCAGAACATGTCGATTGCGGACCAGCTGACCAATGGCTACAGATACCTTGATATCAGGCTCTCAGTCGCGAATACAAAGCAGGGCAAGAGACTCGGTTTTGTGCACAATATGGGGAAGTGCCGTGAATCGAGAATGATATTCTCAAAGCAGATATATCTCGATGAGGTCCTCGACCAGATCTATGCATTCCTAAAGTCACATCCGTCGGAGACAGTACTCTTCTGCGTGAAGGACGAGAACGGGAACGACAATGCCAGAGAGTTCGAGCAGCTGCTCTTCAATGAGATTGATAAAAACAGCAGCAGCTGGTATCTGAGTGATTCGATACCACGGCTTTCTCAGGTACGAGGAAAAATAGTCCTTCTGAGCCGTTTCGAGAATCCTCTCATGAGGACCACCGGACTCGATTTCAAATGGGATGATCAGGGCAATACAGACTCTGTAGATCTGCCATATGTGAACTATTCTGTCGGCGATGACGGCAATCTGTGGGTTCAGGACCGTTACAGGTACACGGTGGCACAGAAGGAAGACGCTTTTATCGATATGCTGGAGAATGTCCAGCCGGATGACTCTACCTTTGCACTGAACTTCCTGTCGACCACAAATGGCGGTGGCATATCGCATCCGAAGTCCTATGCGCAGACTCTCAACAACGTGCTCTTAGAGCAGGATCTGCATCCGAATACGAGCTACGGAATCATAGTCGTCGATTACGGGACGAAAGAGATCGCGCAGCACGTATATATGACGAATTTCTCAAGGGAACAGTAATGAACAATAAAGATATATTAGAGATAAAACGAAGATACAAGAAAGACAAGCACAATTTCAGCCGCATAGCAGGCTGTTATGTGGATAATGAGAAAAATAAGATCATCAGCTTTTCACAGACACCAGGGGAGATGCCGGATGATGACTTTTTTAAATACCTTGATATAGCAAATAAGTGCCTGTCAGGCAAGCTCGGGAACAATATACTGCAGCTTCCGTTCCCGAATGATGAGATCATGACCGGGGATAAATATTCACTCCTGCAGCAGCTGCGTACAACAGAGCTCAAGGATGAGAGTGTTCTGGATGCATTTTTTGACAATGTGATCGAGAACTATCTGATCACAGGCAATTTCCTGATACTTCTGTACAGCGATTCATATGATATCCCAATGAAGACTACGGATAATCAGGATCTCGGCGATTCAGAGTATATCTATGACTATATCCTCGGTGCCATCTGTCCTGTCAATCTGTCCAAGTCAACTCTCGGATACAGAGAGGCTGAGAATGCGATCGGAGCGCTGAGACGTGAATGGACAGTGAATCCGGTTGAGAGCGCATTCATGTTCCCGAGTTTTTCCGAGAGGAATTCGGATTTCAATACAGTCACAGTCTATGCGAAGAATCCTAAGGCGCCGCACCGTGAGTTCTGGGAGAACGGACTCCATGTGTCATCAAGACTGACATCTGCCGAGAAGAAAAATGCCTTCGAGGAGATGGTCGGCAAATCAGTACCTGACGATGACAAGGATATCCATTTCAATATCGCAGACAATCTGAGCGGTTTCATAGAGCAGAAGCAGCAGACACAGCCTGAGGATACGCCTATTGAGATCACTGGTGAGGATGTAAGGACTATAATGGAGGATTCCGGAGTCGAGGATTACAAGGCCGAGAAGATCGGCGAGAGATTCACTGATTTCTTTGAAGGCTCTGAAAATGTGCCTGAAGCCACAGAACTTCTCGATACCAGGCTTCTCAAGAACCAGGACCTGCACCATGAGAAGGATGCGCTCGCAAGAGAGGTCCGTGTCCTCCATGAAAAGCTCAAGGAGACAGGCGCAGAATCTACAGATGGCAATGCATCTGATATCTACGTCAAGGTGCCTGCAGACCGTGAGGCAGACGTGACGACAGCCTTTGTAGATGGCGAGAAGTGCCTTATCATACCGCTTGATCCGTCAGATACGGCCATGGTCAACGGCGAGGAGAGAACGCTTTAATGTTCTCTTGAATTTTGTACTGTAATGCGTTAAACTTTTAAAGAATAAATTTTATAAGGAGCAGATAGACATGAGACAGGATCTGACTGACGTCAAGCAGTTGTTTACAGACACAGACAAGTATGTGGGTACCGTGATCAAGGTAGCCGGATGGGTCAGGAGCAACCGTAATTCCAAGAACGTCGGTTTTCTCGTCGTAAATGACGGCACATATTTCACACCGCTTCAGGTGGTGTATTCACAGGACACAAAGGATTTCGCTAAATTAGGTTCCATCAATGTAGGAGCTGCAGTTATTGCTACTGGCAAGCTCGTAGCTACACCGGATGCGAAGCAGCCATTCGAGCTTCAGGCAACTGAGGTATTTGTAGAGGGTGAGAGCACATCTGACTATCCTCTTCAGAAGAAGAGACATACGATGGAGTATCTGCGTACCATTCCTCATCTTCGTGCCAGAACCAATACATTCGAGGCAGTATTCAAGGTCAGAAGCCTTGCAGCATATGCCATTCACAAGTTCTTCCAGGAGAGAAACTTCGTATATGTACACACACCTCTTATCACAGGAAGTGATGCGGAGGGCGCAGGAGAGATGTTCGAGGTTACGACACTTGACCTGAATGATATCCCTCGTACAGAGGACGGCAAGGTAGACTATTCGAAGGACTTCTTTGGAAAAGAGACCAACCTCACAGTTTCAGGACAGCTGAACGGTGAGACCTTTGCACAGGCATTCAAGAATATCTATACATTCGGACCTACATTCCGTGCAGAGGATTCGAATACGACCCGTCATGCAGCTGAGTTCTGGATGATCGAGCCTGAGATCGCATTCGCAGATCTCGAGGATGATATGGAGCTTGCTGAGTCGATGCTTAAGTACATTATCAATTATGTGCTTGAGAACGCACCGGCAGAAATGGAATTTTTCAATAATTTCGTAGACAAGGGCCTCATCGAGAGACTTCACAATGTAGTAGACAATGATTTCGCCAGAGTCACATACACTGATGCTGTAGATATCCTGATGAAGCATAATGACAAGTTCGATTACAAGGTGAGCTGGGGTACAGATCTCCAGACCGAGCATGAGAGATATCTGACAGAGCAGATCTACAAGAGACCTGTATTCGTCACGGACTATCCGAAGGAGATCAAGGCCTTCTATATGAAGCTGAATCCGGACGGCAAGACTGTAGCAGCAGTTGACTGCCTCGTACCAGGAATCGGGGAGATCATCGGCGGTTCTCAGCGTGAGGATGACTTCGGGCTTCTGAAAAAGAGAATGGATGAGCTCGGAATGGATGAGAGCCAGTACGATTTCTATCTTGATCTGAGAAAATACGGATCGACCCGCCATGCCGGATTCGGACTCGGATTCGAGAGATGCGTAATGTATCTCACCGGAATGGGAAATATCAGGGATGTGATCCCGTTCCCGAGGACAGTTGGTAACTGTGAGCTTTAAAGTCTTTAGTTCAGAGTTTAAAGTTAAAAGTTCAGAGCTTGGAACTTAAGAACTTTTAACTCAACAAAAGGAGAAATCATGTCAGAAATAAAAATACCAGAAAATTACAAGCCAGCTCTTGGCCTCAAGGAGACGCAGATAGCGATAAAGCAGGTCAAGGATTTTTTCCAGAGCCAGCTGTCAGCAGAGCTCAATCTGCATCGTGTGACGGCGCCGCTTTTTGTGACACCTGAGTCAGGACTCAATGACAATCTGAACGGAGTCGAGCGTCCGGTCACATTCGGGATAAAGGAGCAGAACGAGAGACAGGCAGAGATAGTTCATTCTCTTGCGAAATGGAAGAGAATGGCACTTGGCAGATACGGCTTCAAGGTAGGAGAAGGCCTGTATACCGATATGAACGCCATCAGACGAGATGAGGATACAGACAATATCCATTCCATATACGTAGACCAGTGGGACTGGGAGCGTGTAATAAGGCACGAGGACAGGAATGAGGCCACACTCGTTGACACAGTGAAGAGTGTATATGAGGCGCTTCGTGTGACAGAGAAGCACATGAGCAATCTCTATGAATATATCGAGTGTTTCCTGCCGGAGGAGATCTACTTCATCACAAGTCAGGAGCTTCTGGACAGATGGCCGGATGCTACTCCGAAGGAAAGAGAGTACAATATAGTAAAGGAGCATGGAGCAGTCTTTGTAGAAAAGATCGGCGGAGCCCTTTCCAATGGCGAGCCGCATGACGGACGTGCGCCTGACTATGATGACTGGGATTTAAATGGCGATATCATAGTTTACTATCCAGTGGATGATATATCACTCGAGCTTTCATCAATGGGAATCAGAGTGGATGAGGTCTCACTTCCGAAGCAGCTGAAGGAAGCAGGATGCGAGGAGAGACTCTCACTCTCGTTCCATAGGGATATCATGGAGAAGAAGCTGCCGTACACCATCGGCGGCGGAATCGGACAGTCGAGGATCTGTATGTTTTTCCTGAGAAAATGCCACATCGGAGAGGTTCAGGTATCGCTCTGGCCTGATTGTGATGTGCAGTACGCCATGGAACATGGGGTGACACTTTTATGAGCAAGAATCTGCATACACCGGAAATGGACAAGCTGATGGACGCCTTTCTGTCACTGCAGAACCGCGATGAGGCATATGATTTCCTTGAGGATCTGTGTACGGTAGGAGAGCTCGAAGCCATGCAGCAGAGGTTCTCGGTCGCAGCAATGCTCCGCACGCATGAGACATATCAGAAGATAGCTGAGGATACGGGCGCTTCGACAGCCACTATCAGCAGGGTGAAGCGCGCACTTGAGTACGGTGATGACGGATATGAGCTCGTACTGAAGAGGATTGAAGGAGTCTGAAGGCCAACTATGGACAATCTTAATAAAATACTGAATAAAGAACAACTAGACGGGGTCCTCACCACCGAGGGCCCCGTTCTTATATTGGCGGGAGCCGGATCAGGCAAGACCAGGGTCCTGACACACAGGGTAGCCTATCTGATCGATGAAAAAGGAGTGGCGCCGTGGAATATCATGGCGATCACATTTACGAACAAGGCGGCCAATGAGATGAAGGAGAGAGTGGACAGACTCACGGGCGGCAACAACGGCGTATGGATATCGACATTCCATTCGGCCTGTGTGTGGATCCTCAGGCGCTTCGCCGAGAATATAGGCTACAAGAGCGGGTTTTCGATCTACGATACTGAGGATTCGAAGACCCTGATGAAGCATATTTTAAAAGAAAAAAATATCGATACCAAGAAGGTCAAAGAGAAATATTTCCTGAATCAGATCAGCCATCTGAAGGACCGGCTCCTTGACCCGGATGACGCTGAAAAGCAGCAAGGTCACGGATATCCGGACCAATTAGTGCCTGGCATATACAGAGAGTATCAGGCAAGACTCCTGGCAAACAATGCATTTGACTTTGATGACCTGATCGTAAAGACTGTAGAGCTGTTAAGCACCGATGAGGAGGTCAGGAACTATTACAATGACCGCATCCACTATCTGATGGTAGATGAGTATCAGGATACGAATGCGGCACAGTTCGAGCTGATCAGGCTCCTGACAGAGAAGCGCAGGAATCTGTGTGTCGTAGGTGATGATGACCAGTCGATATACAGGTTCCGTGGAGCGGATATCGAGAATATCCTGAGCTTCGAGGAAAAATTCCCGGATGCCAAGGTCATCAAGCTCGAGCAGAACTACAGGTCGTATACCAGAATCCTCGATGCTGCCAATGCCGTGATCAGCAACAACAAGGGCAGGAAGGACAAGCACCTGTTCTCCGAAAGAGGAGAGGGTGAGAAGATCCGTTTTCGCCAGTTTGACAGCGGCTACGAAGAGGCTGAATTCATCGCCAATGATATAAAGAAAAAAGAAAAGAGCCTGAAGGATGACTTCAAGGATTTCGCCGTTCTGTACAGGACCAATGCGCAGTCTCGAATGCTTGAAGAGAAGATGCTGATGGAGAATATCCCGTACAGGATCGTCGGCGGAGTCAACTTTTACCAGAGGCGTGAGGTCAAGGATATCCTCGCATATCTGCAGGTCATCGACAATCCTGCGAATGATGTGTCGGTGAGAAGGATCCTGAACGTGCCGAAGCGTGGAATAGGTGCTACAACCGAGGGCAAAGTGGCTGACTATGCTGTGTCAAACGGGCTGTCTTTCTTTGAAGCTCTCGACAGAGGTTCATCCAATGGCATGTACGGACGCAGCGGAAAAAAGATTTCCGAATTCGTGGATTTCATAGATTCTCTTTCTGGAAAGCTTGATACTGACGGAGTCACCGGCCTCGTCAAGGATATCATAGAGGATACTGGATACTCAGCGGATCTTAAGGCTGAAGGCACTGATGAATCAGAGGCGAGACTTGAGAATATAGACGAGCTCATCAACAAGGCTGCCGAATTCGAGCGGAGACTAGACCTCGATGAAGACAATAAGGATCTGACGAATCGAGAGAAGCTCACAATGTTCCTGCAGGATGTGTCCCTTATCACTGATGCTGATGCAGATGATGCGAATGACAACCGTGTGACACTCATGACACTGCATTCCGCAAAAGGACTCGAGTTCCCGAATGTATATCTGGCAGGTCTTGAGGACGGCCTCTTCCCATCATATATGTCGATCAATTCTGATTCTTCTGATGAGGAGATCGAGGAGGAACGCCGCCTGATGTACGTAGGCATCACAAGGGCCAAGGATACATTGACACTGACATGTGCCCGAGCCCGCATGGTCCATGGTGAGATGCAGTATTCATCGGTGAGCCGTTTTGTAAAAGAGATTCCTGCAGAGCTCATCACATCATTCCCGCAGCATGAGGGCTATGGCAGTGTGGCATACGGAGGAGTCACCGGCTATTCCGTGAATCAGCATAAGAGCGGTCGTAAGAGGAAGAAACCAGCCAATACCGCTTCTGACTACAAGAAGAAGCTCGATTCGATGGTTCAGAAAGGCATCGGCGGGGATTCTGAACCTGACTACGGCGTCGGTGACAGAGTGCACCATCTGAAGTTCGGAGACGGCACTGTAACAGAGGTCGAGAATATGGGTCGGGACTTCAGAGTAACGGTCGATTTCGACACGGCCGGCACCAGAAAACTTTTCGCCGGATTTGCAAAGTTAGTGAAAATATAGGTGTTTTTTTAAATGATGTGTGATATAATGAAATTCAGTTAAAGCACACGTCAGGAGGTATTATGAAAATATTTTCCAGAGAACTGACTAAGGATGACCTCGCGGAACTCATAGACTTAAGCAAGCTCAGATCACTCGTTGACAAGCCTGTATCACTCGTCAGAAGCCGCACAGAGGTTCTTAAGAAAAAGAAGGAGAAAACAGATATGAAGAAGCTGGTTAAGGGAATTCTTATCACAATCGGAGTACTTGCAGTCATCTGTGGTATTGCATATGCACTGTATCGTTATTTCACACCGGATTATGATGATGCATTCGATGATGATTTCGACGACGCATTCGATGACGAGGATGATGACCTCTTCGCAGAGGACAAGAACTGACTGGGAAGTTTTACAGAGAGTAAAGCCGCAGCAGATGCTGCGGCTATTTTTATGGAGAAGTAAGGTATGGCATGCAGACATTTTGGAGATCCTGATAACTGCGGTGGATGCAGGTATCAGGATTTTTCTTATGAAGAAGAAATAGCACAGAAGGACAGGGAGCTGAGGGAACTCTTCGCAGATGTGGTCCCGTCATTTGATGAGGTGTATGAAGGCATCACGGGTACTGACCCGGATGGCTACCGGAACAAGATGGAGTTCACCTTCGGTAATCGCATGAAGGATGGCCCGCTTGAGCTTGGAATGCACAGGAAGGGCAGATTCTATGATATAGTATCAGTGCCTGAGTGCCAGATCTGCAATCCTGATTTTGGCAGGATAATTGATGCGACAAGAGAATATTTCTCTGAGAGAGGTACTTCATTCTACAGGAAGAGACAGCATACAGGCTATCTGAGGCATCTTCTGGTAAGACGCGCCCACTTCACTGGACAGATACTCGCAGACCTTGTGACGGCTGACTATGACGGCTCGTCAGAGGCTGATGAGGGTGAGCTCATGGCAGGATTTCGTGAGGCACTGCTGGCTCTGAATCTGGACGGAGAGATAGTCGGGATTCTCCACACGAGGAATAATTCTCTTTCTGATACGATAAAGGATGAAGGCACAGAAGTACTGTATGGCCAGGACTATTTCTATGAGAAGCTCCTCGGGCTGTCATTCAAGATCACTCCATTCTCATTCTTCCAGACCAATTCAGCCGGTGCTGAGAAGCTCTATGGCAGGGCAAGGGAGTATCTGCTCGAAGCTCTGGCAGGTGCCAGGCCGCATGAGGTCTTCGACCTGTATTCAGGCACAGGTACGATCACACAGATCGTGTCGGCGTATGCAGAGCATGTGACAGGAGTGGAGATCGTTCCGGAGGCAGTTCAGGCAGCAGAAGAGAATGCAGCAGCAAACGGCATTACGAACTGCTCATTTATCTGTGGAGATGTGTTCAAAGTACTGGACGGACTTGATGAGAGACCAGACTATATCATAGTGGATCCGCCGCGCGAAGGCCTGCAGCCCAAGGCACTGTCGAAGATAGTCTCATACGATGTACCGTCACTCATCTACATAGCCTGCAAGCCGTCATCCCTCGCCCGCGACATCCCGACCTTCCTGACGCATGGCTATGAAGCCAGGCACCTGTCATGTACAGACATGTTCCCGAGGACGAATAATACAGAGTGTGTCTGTCTGTTCGTGAAGACAGGGGATGGGGCCTTGAGGTGTTTGTGATTCTGGAAGCTAGTCAGGATATTGACTTCTGGAAACGGAATCATTTCGCCAGGTGGCAAGAGAGACCGGAATCTCGAAAAGTACGCTGTTAATGGCCAAAAATAGAGAATGTACTGGAAACCGTACAATAAAATGTGAAAATCCTATTAACAAAACGGCATTTTTATGTTAATATTTTCTTTAGAAATTCTTCACGAAGATTTCAAGGAATAAAAGAGGCTTCTTGTGTTCCAGGGGACCGATGAAGTCGTCATCCGTGGTGGCTTGCATGACTACTGCGGGGCTCCACCTTTTACAATATCAAAGAGTGGGGAGTAACTAAAAGGTTCTGTATCCAAATCTCACGAGAATTGGGTACGGGTGTTCAAAGAAAAGGAGAAAAGTACATGAACACAAAAGTAGCAAAAAAGAAGAACAATAAGGGCTTCACCCTTATCGAGCTCATCGTAGTAATTGCCATCATCGCAGTACTCGCAACAATTCTGGCACCGCAGTATCTGAGGTATGTGGAGAAGTCGAGAGCGACATCTGATGCAGCGACAGCTAAGGAAATCAAGAATGCTGTTCAGACAGCAATGTCTGACCCTGATATTTCAGAGACCCTTCCTGTAACAGTAACCTGGGATGGATCTGCTGGAACAATTAAAGTTGGTAATACAGATATAAAAAATGCAACTGGAACTGGACTTGCTGCGGAGCTTGGAAAGACAATTAAAGAAGTCCCAAAGATGAAGTCTCAGAAATGGCTTAAAGCAAGCGGAACTTATGCTGCTCATACATATACTGTAACTGTATCTGATGCTGGAAGTGGCTCAGTAACTCTTACTGAGAGCAAGCCTTCATAAATACTAATTGAAGTAATTAAACAGTCAATCCAATCCCCTGGTTGGATTGATTTTTTTTTACAAAAAAATCCTCGCCAGGGGACGAGGATAAATATATTATATGTGTAATTTCTTTTGTTTTAGTTAACTGTCTTACCAGACACAGTTGGAGCGTTATCTGAGATTTTGACAGAATCACCACTAACTGTAATGGTGACTGTATATGATCCTTGTGTCTGCCATACTTTTGATTTCATTGCTGGAGTTCCGCTTGGAAATGTATTAGTGTTAAGCTCCTTTACAACTTCCGTAGCTGATCCAGTTAATTTGTTACCGCCTTTATTCCATACAACATTCTGTCCACTTTGTACGTTTTCAAAAACCGTTGAATCAGCACACGCAGTCTGTACAGCACTGTTAATCTCTTTTGCTGTAGACTTCATCAGATGTCACCCTCGACTTCTCCACATACCTCAGATACTGCGGAGCAAGGATTGCAGCGAGTACTGCGATGATGGCGATTACTACGATGAGCTCGATAAGGGTGAAGCCCTTATTGTTCTTCTTTGCTACTTTTGTGTTCATGTACTTTTCTCCTTTTCTTTGAACACCTGTACCCAATTCTCTTGAGATTTAAATATGGTCTGTCATAGTGCGCACTGATCAGAAAACTTTTCTGATCGGGCAGAAAAAAAATATTATTCATGCTATAATAAGAATATAAGGTTAGAATCTTATCGGAGGTATATATGGAAAGACGACTACCTGTTGGAATACAGAGCTTTAAAAACATAAGGGAAAATGGTTATGTATATGTAGACAAGACAGAGTATATATGCAGGCTCCTGAGCGGATCCAAAAGCTATTTCCTTTCCCGCCCGAGGAGGTTCGGGAAAAGTCTGTTCATCTCTACTCTTGAAAGCTACTTTTCAGGAGAGAAGGAGCTCTTCAAGGGACTCTATATCGAGGAAAAGGAAAATTCCAGAGGTCGTGATGCCTGGAATAAGTATCCTGTGATATCATTTTATCTGTCAGGCGGAGCATATAATTCTGAAATAGGCCTTGATGATCTGCTTTCTGCTGTGCTTGAGGGCTGCATTGAAAGATATCAACTGGATAGGAAATCTATCATAGGTGATACACTCCCCGTGAGATTT
>JAQYAY010000046.1 GCA_029338735.1 Lachnospiraceae bacterium
TATCAGCTTGATCTTGTTGTTAGTAGCCTCGATCCTGGCGTTGCTCAGCCCGAACTTTATGGTGTTCAGTATGTGCTCCTTATGTCGCTTGATCTTCTTGTAAAGATCATGAAACACGGGGATCCTGCTGTGGCTCGCCCACCAGAGCCAGTGGTTTAGCTCGGTCTCTGCCTTATCAGCGTCAGTGCTCTTAAAGATCATGCGTAGAGCCTCTTTAAGACTGTATCCACGGTACAGCTGGCTGTCTTTTGCCTGTATCATTGCCAGTTTTACCTGCTGGTTTTCGGTAAGATTCTCCGGAGCCTTGCCAAGGGCAAAGCGGGAATTCTTGATTTCAGACGCCTCAGCCTTTGCTGCTTTTACATCTGCGGCAGCCTTGTCATCAGACTTCGGACGCGCTTTTGTCTTTGGCTTGTTCTTCGACAGGTCTCTGACTTTGTCATTGGCTTTATGCCATCGCTCTGAGCACAGCTCGTCAAGAGCATCCATAGCCCACTCTACCACATGGAATGGATCAACACATCTAACACAGTCCGGCGTGAACTCGTTTACGCAGTCTGTTATCCAGCGTGCTCCATCACCTGTGACGACCTTTATGCTGGCCTTCTGCTTATCTGTGAGCTGTCCATAGAACTTGGAGAACACAGCTTTTCCGTGGCCATCAGCCGCCCACACTACGGTGTTTGTATCGTGGTTGACGATGACTGTGATGTCGTTGATGTTTAGTCGCTGATAATGATACCGAAAATGAGGTAACCTTTCAATGTTTAGTTATAACCGCAGGTGGGGATTTTACCCACAAAGTATCCCGAAGCCTCCAGTTAACTGATATAATATAATGACAAAGTGACTGATTGTCAACTTATCATTGGAGGTAGATAAGAATGTCTGATACCCCCTCTTACGAAAGTATGGATGATTATTCCAAACATCTGAAGCTGGATATGAGCGGCATGGAGCTCGCAAAGTTTGCGGCTGAACATAAATACTCCGCGGATCAGGTGAAAGCGGTTCTTGATGTCATGCATTATCTTGATGACAAAAAGCATGAAAATACAATAAACACGCTTCTCCGTCTGAGCAAACTTCCAACCAAGGTTCCAAAGATATTTGAGACTTACGACTTTTCAAGAGTTCATGGAAAAGACGTCACTGCTCTCAAGAACCTTTCTGCTCTATCAGAGGTGAATGCCTGCACGACATACACCGTTGAAGCTGGAGATAATGTAACAAAGTAAAACATTGATTAAAATGGCATTGGTGCTTTGGCCTTTTTTAATGAGCGGGATTCTGGCCCTTTTCACCCGCCTCTAACATGGCAGAGATCTGAATGATATTATGCTTGATCTGATGGGACAGATGTCAGGCCGCAGGAGATTATTTCTCTTCAGAGCGACATTGATCAGGCAGTTGATGATGATCTATCCAAAGCAGAAAATGTACTTGACCATATGGAGAAGCTAAATGGGAACATCTAAGAAACTGTTAGCCGTCTGTGTCCTTACCTATCGCCATCCCGACACCATCAGAAAAGTCCTGCCGCAATGGTTGCTACTGCTCAAAGAACTTGATTTTGACCTGTATTATCTTGATTCCAGCCCTGAACCGGAGACAAGGGAAATAATTGAAGGGTATGAGCAACTATGCAGCAGGCTCCATTATGTCAGAGTTTCACCGGACTATAAAGGGAAAGGATTTCTTCCATATCATAAGGATTTTCTCCCGGAGAGTTACAAATATTTCTGGCCTATAAAGGATCGTTCGGTTCCTACCCCGGAGCTGATGATCAGGATTTATATGAATCTGATAAATGGCTGTGATGCTATTGAGATATCGCAGAAGCATCCCAATGAAGTGTTTGCACCTCTGAGATACAAGAGTGTCTACACTTATTGTGCTGAATTATACAGAGATCTGGCATGGTCGGCTATTGATATACAATGCTCGATTTACAGCTATGATACCGTGTTCTCTCATTATGATGAGGATATGATCCTTGAGCGATATCCGGAGCCAGGATTCAATCATGCGATGGGGTTCTTCCATTATCTTGCAGAAATGGATTCATGCACTATTCCGTTCATATATGCAGGAAAGAAAAGGTGTACTATCCTAAGCACTTATACGCCCAGTGGCTGGAGGCTCAATAATACGGGAGTAGAATTATTCGGATACAACTGGCCTAAAACGAATGAGGCACTTCCAGAGGTATATTCTGAATACAGGGATTATGCTGTAAAATCAGAAACCAGTTTACCGGCACTTTTCGGTTCAGTAGATGGTCTCCTGTCGCTGAACTTTTCAGATGATAGCAATCGAAAATATGTAGAGCATATGCTTACAGAATGGGATAAATATTCTGATCTGCCGGTTGAAGTGGCTCAGATGATTATGAAGAGAGACTTTGATTCGGTTTATAGATGGTTCATTGACACATTATCAGGATATTTGTCATCAGAGCAGATTGATAAAGCGTCATTACTATGCTCTGGTACAAGGCTTTTTCTGGAGAATACTCCATTCTGCAATAATTCTGAGAATAAACAGATATATGATTCATTATTGAAAATGTATGATGATGCGGAGTAATAACTGATGGACGATAGGAAGGTGGATGTCAGCGTTCTGTGTCTGTCATATAATCAGGAGAGATATATCGAAGATACCGGAGATAAACAAACAGCTGGAAGCATTGGAGAAAAGAAGACAATGAAAGTAGTATTACTTGCCGGTGGCTTGGGCACGCGAATTTCGGAAGAATCCACGCTGCGCCCGAAGCCGATGATCGAGATTGGCGGTATGCCGATACTGTGGCATATCATGAAAGAATATTCGTATTATGGATTCAATGACTTTGTCATCTGTGCCGGGTACAGGCAGCATATGATAAAGGAATGGTTCGCGGACTATTATCTGTACACATCAGATATTACCTTTGACTTTACTGAGGGCAATGAGATGATTGTACATGACAAGAAGACTGAACCGTGGAAGGTGACTATTGTAGATACTGGGCTCAATACAATGACCGGTGGTCGTCTGAAACGGGTGCAGAAGTATATCGGTGATGAGACATTCATGCTGACCTATGGTGATGGTGTCTGCGATGTTAATATCAAGGATCTGCTTGATTTTCACAAGAGTCATGGAAAGGCAGCTACGCTTACTTCCGTGATCAGGGAAGAGGAAAAGGGCCATCTGGATATTGCTTATGATAATTCTGTCCGAGCCTTCCGTGAGAAGAATGTGAGTGACAGCAAACCGATAAATGCCGGATATATGGTATTTGAACCGGTGATATTCGATTATCTGAAGGATGATGACACTGTTCTTGAAAAAGAGCCACTTGAGAAGCTGGCGGAGGATGGTCAGCTGATGAGCTACAGGCATCATGGTTTCTGGCAGTGTATGGATACACTCAATCAGAAGATGAAGCTTGAAGAAATGTGGGAGTCAGGTAAGGCTCCGTGGAAAGTGTGGGATTAAGATATGAATAAGTGGAACAATGAATCTGAAGCACGTACTGAGATCAGGTCTCTTGTTGCAGACTTCTACCATCAGTTCAGAGAACAGGAAACCGATCACAGCGATTTCAAGCCAGGCGACCGTATGGGGTATTCCGGTCGTGTATATGATGAAAAGGAGATGCAGGCTCTGACTGATGCCTGCCTTGATTTCTGGCTTACGACCGGAAGATTTGCTTCCGAGTTTGAAAAGGAGTTTGCTGAATACCTGGGTGTGAAGCATGTACATCTGGTGAATTCAGGTTCTTCAGCTAATCTGATAGCTTTTTCGGCACTTACTGCTCCTGAGCTTGGTGATCGCAGGATCAGGAGAGGCGATGAGGTGATCACTGTCGCCTGTGGCTTTCCTACGACGATCAATCCGATCCTGCAGTATGGTGCAGTGCCTGTGTTTGTGGATGTCACGATTCCACAATACAATATTGATGTAACGAGGCTGGAAGAGGCTTATGATCCGGATAAGACGAAGGCTGTGTTTCTGGCGCATACACTGGGAAATCCTTTTGATATAAAGGCCGTAAAGGAATTCTGTGACAGGCATGGTCTTTGGCTTGTTGAAGACAACTGCGATGCGCTTGGATCTGAATATACGATTGATGGTGTGACCAGACTCACTGGTACATGGTGTGATATCGGGACATCTTCTTTTTACCCACCTCATCATATGACGATGGGAGAAGGCGGTGCTGTATATACTGATGATCCACTGCTCAGCAGGCTTATCCTTTCTTATCGCGACTGGGGACGTGACTGCTACTGTCCGTCGGGGAGAGACAATACCTGTGGGCATCGTTTTGATGGTGACTATGGCGAGTTGCCTCATGGATATGATCATAAGTATGTGTATAGTCATTTCGGATACAATCTGAAGGTGACTGATATGCAGGCCGCTATTGGAGTGGAGCAGCTGAAGAAGGTGCCTGGATTTACAGAAAAGAGACGACACAACTGGGGCCGTCTTCACAAGGCTCTTGAAGATGTGCAGGACAGGATCATTCTGCCTGTACCTGCTGTGGATTCTGATCCATCATGGTTCGGATTCCTTATTTCCATTCGTCCTGAGTCTGGACTTGTGCGTCGTGATGTCATTGAAAAGATCGAGTCACACAATATCCAGACAAGGCTCCTGTTCAGTGGAAATATCATCAAGCAGCCATGTTTTGATGAGATAAGGGGTACAGATGCATATCGTGTTGCTGGATGCCTTGATAATACTGATTTCATAATGGAGAATACTTTCTGGGTTGGAGTATATCCGGGCATGACTGATGCAATGATTGATTACATGGCGTCTGTAATCAGGGAGGCTGTGAAGTGACACATTCTTTTTTTAAAAATAAGAGAGTCCTCATCACCGGCCATACCGGCTTCAAGGGTATCTGGCTCACGAAGATCCTGCTAAATGCCGGTGCTTCTGTGCTTGGGTATTCGCTTGAACCACCGACAGATCCGTCGCTTTTTGCACTGGCTTTACTGCACGGCTCTTTTACTGATGTTCGTGGTGATGTGAGAGATTTGACACATCTGAAAGAGACATTTGAGGAGTTCCAGCCGGATATTGTTTTTCATCTTGCGGCGCAGCCTATCGTGCGTGAATCGTACAGGAATCCGGTGTGTACGTATGAGACAAATGTGATGGGGACGGTGAATGTGCTGGAGTGCATCAGGCTGACCGGAAGCGTCAGGAGTGCCGTGATCATAACGACTGACAAGGTGTACCGGAACAATGAATGGCTCTGGGGATACCGTGAGAATGAGCCTCTGGATGGTTTTGATCCGTACTCGAATTCGAAGTCATGCGCTGAGCTGGCTGTGCATTCGTATGTGAATTCATTTTTCTCAGATGATGACAGTGCGGCTGTATCGACTGCGCGTGCCGGAAATGTGATCGGTGGAGGAGACTTTGCTGCTGACCGAATCATTCCAGATTGTGTGAGAGCTATGGAGCAGGCTTATCTGAATGGAGAAGATTCGGGTACGATTGAAGTCAGGAATCCATACAGCACCAGACCTTACCAGCATGTTCTCGAACCTTTATCTGCTTATATGATGATCGCTGAGAAACAATGGGATGACAGGAAATATGCCGGTTGGTACAATGTCGGGCCAGATGACTGCGACTGCCTGACTACCGGTGATCTGGTCACAATGTTCTGTGATACCTGGAATCAGAAGAAGACTGCTGCATTGCCATCAGTTGAATGGATGAGCCGGGCTGAGATTAACGCGCCGCATGAGGCAAACTTTCTGAAGCTCGACAGTACTAAGATCAAGTCTGAGATTGGATGGAAGCCGAAGTGGCATATACAGGAATGTATGGAAGAGACGGTTGACTTTTATCAGAAGTATCTGACTGACAGTGATAAGATTCCAGAAATCATGGATTCACAGATTGATAAATATTTCGAATGAATGAGGCCCGTGGCGACACGGGTCTTTTTTTGTACTGTCAATACAAACATATGTATCCTGGATTCCCGGAATTCCAACCTATGTTGCCACTATGAAAATGGCTGGAAAGCCGCATAAATACTGAAATCTTCTGGATCAGATTGGCGAGAAGCTTGGCATTACGAACGATCTGAAGGTATGCTTCCCGAATGACTACAAGAAGATCGAATCACTTGCCTACTTCATGATTCTTGAAAATACGAATGCGATCTCCCGTTTCGGCCGGT
>JAQYAY010000047.1 GCA_029338735.1 Lachnospiraceae bacterium
ATTAAGACAGCGATCGCAAGCATCTCCGAGAACCTGATGGCACAGAGATTCTTCATCTTTGAGGAAAGAGACGACGGGACTGTCTCCTGCACCTATGAGTGGAACGCCAGAGGCGTGCCTCCGCTCAAGGAAGAGCTTTCCTGCATCCCGAGGAAGGATCTCTCGCCTCTCTATGAGATGTTCGCGGATCATAAGGTCGCCGTCATAAGGGATTTTGCTTCTTTCATCGAAGAGCACCCGCAGATGAAGCTTCCTGTGGCCGGCATCACCAATATCATTTCAGGCAGACTCTCTGTGAACGGAGAGCCGATCGGGTTTACCATGGTGATAAACTCCGCTAAGGAGAGGCTTAATGCCAACGGCTATATGCTCTCGACCCTCACTAATTTCCTCGCCGCCCTGATAAGTCACAAGAATATAATGGTCGCCGAGACGGACAGGTCAAGGAGAGATCAGCTCACAGGCACCCTGAACAGAACCGGTCTCACCTATTACTTCGAGCAAAGAACTTCCGTCGGGAAGGTCGGTCTCATCACCTGTGACATCAAGGGGCTTAAGAATATCAACAATACGAGCGGCTATGAAGCGGGAGACAAGACTCTGGTCCGTGTGGCTGCTGTCTTAAAGCGCGTCACAGACCCTGATCACGTATCCCGTATCGACGGAGATTCTTTCCTCATCATCGAGGAAGATATGGATGATGCCGGCATCAGAGCCGTGATAAGCGACATCACAAACGGCTGTCTCGTCGAGGGTATAAGCATCTATACTTCCTACTGCATCCTCTCCGGTGAGGTGGACAAGCTCCGCTTCAACGGTGCTCTCCTCGTCATGGAGGACGAGATCAACACCCAGCAGAAGAAATGCTACTGCAGAGCAGATCAGTGAAGGAGACGAAGAGGCCAGACAGAAACTGATAATGATACCAGAAAATGAATATTTCAATACGATTCACTGGACGGTGACTGTAGGCACAAATCCGGGTTTCAGCCTGGAAGAACAGAAGCTCATGGATTATGGCAGTTTTGTCGAAATGTTCCAGCGTCTATGCGAGGAAGAACATACAGAGAGTGGAATCTGGATAACGGCCGTGATCACACAGACGAGACTGGCATATATGCATAAACAGGGCTGCCCGTATGGCGGTGAATACGCGTACATGCTGACAGGAAGCTGTAATACTGAATTTGCATCTGTTGATGATTATATTCCGGCATTAAAAAGAGTGATCACAAGACTTGGTGAGAGGCTGGGACAGGTGACTTACACGCTTGAGATCATTCCGGCACATCTGGATTACTATTACTCTCAGCGGAAGCAACAGTGATATTTGCGATAGTGCATGGCTGATATATGGAAACTGGAGATGCTGGTTGATGATTAACCGCCTAACTCGTGACTTTAGTCATGAGTTAGGCGGTCTTTAACTCTCATAGTCTTTACAGAATGAGTAACCTATGGTATAATAAAAACATGGATAATGAAGGTATATTTTCGGAATCATTAGAGGTTACCCATGGCAGGGGTTATGTCTATTCTCTACAGTATCATGTGGTCTGGTGCACCAAATACCGTAACAAGATTCTTAAAGGAGCTATAGATGATGACTTCAGGCAATGCTTAAAAGACATTGCTGATAAGCAGGATATAAAGATCATCGCCATGGAAACCATGCCTGATCATGTACACATGCTGATAGAGACTACACCACAGTGCCGACTTTCAGATGCCATAAAGGTCTTTAAGGGCACGTCAGCATGGTTTCTTTTCAAAAAGCATCCGGAGCTGAAGAATAGCCTATGTGGAGGACACTTATGGAATCCGTCATACTTTATAGTGACGGCAAGCGACCGTACAAAAGACCAGATCGAACAGTACATTCATAACCAGCGGACATCCCGTGGTAAGGGCGGCCGCCCGCCAAAGCATACATCTTAGGAAAGGAGGCATCACGATGGATATCAATACACTCTACAGCGTAAAGATAACAGGCTACAATGACATCTTCAAAGAGTCTGTACGCATCTACCTTGATGCTGTAGACTTCCTTATCCCTGTATGCATTGACCATTGGAATGATATCATCTCTGTAGATGGTGTCTGCCAGAGGAAGATGTATATCGAACATCGGGTACATAAGACAAAAAATTATCCGCATCCACTATACCCGTTCGATAAAAAGTTCTACAAGTTCCCGTCATACCTTTTACGGGGTGCCATAGCAGAAGCTTTAGGCAAGGTATCATCATATATGTCAAGCCTCACTAACTGGAAAGCTATGGATCCTTCTACCCGTGGAAGAAGGCCTGGCATTCCGAAGGCCGGACACATATATCCATGCCTTTACAGGGACAACACCTTTATCCGTACAGACACCTACGAAGCAAAGATAAAGGTCTTCATCCGCAACACATGGGACTGGATCATCGTAAAGCTCCGTAAGTCCGATGTGGATTATATAATACATCACTGCTCAGACCGTAAAGAGTGTGCTCCTGTTCTCCAGAAACGTGGAAAACAGTGGTATCTCGACTTCTGCTTTAAGGAAAAAGTTACACTCAAAGATACGGACATTTTCAACCATACCATAGTAGCTGTGGACTTAGGCATCAATAATGCCTGTACATGTACTGTCATGCGCTCGGACGGCACGGTCTTAGGAAGATATTTTTATAAGGTTCCTAAAGAATACGACTGTCTAAAACGCAAGATAGATCACATAAAACGAGCACAGCATCATGGATCCAGGTGTGTAAAAAACCTGTGGCGGTACGCTAATGGTGTAAACCACGACATCAGCGTAAAGATTGCATCTTTTATCGAGGGCAAAGCCCGGGAATTCGATGCCGATGCCGTAGTATTCGAGCATCTGGATACCTCTGGCAGAAAACATGGTTTAAAAAAACAGAAACTCGCACTCTGGCGTAAGAACGAAGTTCAGCGCATGGTGGCTGATAAGGTACACCGTCTTGGTATACATATCTCCCATATCTGTGCGTGGGGTACGTCGCGTCTCGCTTATGATGGTAGTGGTGCGGTTCTCCGAGGTAATAAGTCACAGAAAACGAACGGCTCTTATAGCGTCTGCGAGTTCACAAACGGCAGGGTCTACAACTGTGACCTGAACGCAAGCTATAATATTGGCTCACGCTACTTTGTGCGCGAAATTTTAAAGTCCCTTCCGGCGACGGAAAGGCAGCACATCCAGGCAAAAGTTCCAGGCTGTGCAAAGAGAAGCACCTGCACACTGTCTACACTGATTAACTTAAACTCCGCTCTGTATGCGTAAGCATATGGAAGCACGGTTCAAGCTGTATCTGTAGTCAGTAAGTCCTATAAGGTATGGAACTCCTTATATGAAGCACGCGACTTTAGTCGTGTGAGGCTTCACGACCGGCATCTTTTTTTATACGGCAGATTCTGCTAAAATAGGCTCATTGAAAAGTTTATGAAAAGAGGCATGATATGACTATAGAGGAACGTGCAGATAAAGCGGCAGAACTGAAAGCTACGGGACAGTGCAACTGCACTCAGTCGGTACTGAAGGTCTTTGAAGATGTATTGCCTATTGATGATGAGACACTCATGAAGATGTCAGCAGGATTTGCTGCAGGTATGGGTGGAATGCAGTCTACCTGTGGAGCTCTGATCGGAGCGGTGATGGTAGCAGGAATTTTATCTGATGGCAATGCTACGGCTAGTCATTCGAGAAAAATGGTTGCTGAATTTGAAAAGAGCTGTGGGGCGACAGTCTGTAAAGATCTTAAAGGGCTTGATACAGGAAAAGTTCTTTGTGAATGCCCGGATTGTGTCAGAAACGCAGTAATGGCACTGGGCAGGAAGATGGGATTATAAAGATTGATGATCCGTGGTATACCAGACGATTTGCATTATGTGCAGATCAGATAGAAGAGGGATGCAAAGGGCTGCTTGAGTATCGGGAGGGCAATGGCAGGTTATGAATTATAGATCGGCACTGGTAACTGACGCAGAAAGACTTCTTGATATCTACTCATATTACGTCAGAAAAACGGCAATCACATTTGAATGGGAAGTTCCATCAATAGATGAGTTCAGGGGCCGGATCCAGCATACACTGGAAAGATATCCATACATTGTCGCAGAAGATAATGGCATGATTCTCGGATATGCATATGCAGGACCGTTTGTAGGCAGGAAAGCCTATGACTGGTCAGTAGAGACCACTATATATCTGGATCATGATGTCAGGCATCAGGGTATAGGCAAAAATCTGTATCTGAAGCTTGAAGACGCACTGAAGCAGATGAATGTACTGAATCTGAATGCCTGTATAGGCTATCCAAAAGAAAATGATGAATATCTGACGGATAACAGTGCCAGGTTTCATGAACATATGGGATATGCGCTGGCAGGCAGGTTTCATGACAGCGGATATAAATTTGGCAGATGGTATGATATGATCTGGATGGAAAAGATGATCGGAGAGCATTCCGATGATCCTGCATCGGTAATTCCATACAAGGTTTTTTAGTACTGAATCGTTGCATTTACAACAGCATGTGATCCGTCATGATGATATATTGTTGCTAAAGGGAGAAGCAAGGAGGCAGCAATGAAGAAAAACAGTGGAAGGGTCTTTAGCCTTGCAGAAGACAATAAAGAGATACCGGGATGCACAGTTTCGGAGTTGTTATCTGATGAGAGAGGCTTTTACACAAGTGTTTTCTCACTAGGAGCAGGAACAGATATCAGTCCTGAAATATATGGATATCCAAAGATATGGTATGTTCTCAGCGGGAATATGGAGATTGTTATACCAGAAGCTGACGATGTGGAGATGCCGGAAGGCAGTGCTGTAGTCACACCGACAGGAACTCCAGTTGGCTGCAGGACAGAGAACGGAGCAGTTTATCTTGAGATCACACTGAAGGAGGATACAGATATGAACAGCATTTTAAAGTCATCAGAGGTTTTTGCACTGAAGGATCTTGTGCCTTATCAGGAAGGAAAAATCGTGAATATGGATCTGGTAAATGATCCTGGACTGAAATTCGTTGTGATGAGTTTTACAAAGGGCTGTGCACTTCCTGAACATGCAGCACCAGGCGAGACTCTTATTTTTGCTCTTGATGGAGAAGGTACGATCGGATATGAGGGTAACGAGTATCATATAAAAGCTGGCGAGAATTTCAAGTTTGATAAGGGCGGAGCGCATTATGTCAAGGCCGACGGTAATTTCAAGATGGCTCTGCTGCTTACTCTTGCCTGAAAAGGAAGCTATATGAATCTGAATGGCTAAGGAAAAAATAGCTATAAACGAAAGAGTCAGGTCAGAAGACCTGGCTCTGTTTAGTTTCCCAAAGAGAGAATGTCACATTGCCATTATTATCTATTTCCTGTAAAGCTAAAGATGAAAATAGATCGAAAATAATATATAATGATTGTGCACCAGTTGCAGAAAGTTATTACGCAGTGAGAATTTGAAGATACGCGATTATCTGGAGCAGTGTGCAGACGCTCTTGAATAAAGTACAATACACAGGAGAATGATATGGGCATAATAGACACATCATCCGGCCTCTGCGAAGCAGGCCTTGGAAGCACTGTTTTCTGGTATGGGAATCCTGATGCTGAACGAGCAATGGCGAGATCAGTGCAGGAAGGCCTGATCGGTATGATCGATACAGCGGAGATGTATGGTAATGGCAGATGTGAAGAGGCAGTTGGCAGAGTAGTGAAAGAAGTGGGCAGGGACAATGTATATCTTGTGGACAAGATTCTGCCTGACGATGCAAGGCCGGCTCATTTCAGAGAGAGTCTTGAGACTTCACTGAGACTTCTGGGAACTGACCACATAGACCTGTATCTCCTTCACTGGAGGGAGAAGGCAGATCTTGCATTTGTAGCAGAGGCCATGACCGAAGCTGTAGAGGATGGGCTGATCCTCAGGTGGGGAGTCTCCAATTTTGATGTGAGCGATATGGAAGATCTCTTTGCCGTGAATCATGGAGATGACTGCTATACTGATCAGGTGCTGTACAATATCTGTGAGCGTGGTCCTGAGTATGATCTGTTTCCATGGCTTAAGGAGCATGGTGTCATCCCTATGTCATATTCATCACTTGGCTCATCATATACAGGCACCAGGAAGAGATGCGAGTCTGATTCCGTGATCAGGGCGATAAGTGCTGAGACCGGACTGAGTGTGGCCGCGGTCATGCTTGCTTTTAATGTGAGAAACCATGATATATCAGCCCTGTTCGGAAGTACTTCTTATAAACATATAAAAGATGACCTGGCCGGGATCAGTGCAGATATCAGTCCGTATATGGAACAGATCAATAAGAGATTTCCATCGCCGGATCATAAGGTTCCGCTTGCCAAGCTATAAACCACATATTAATTTTGAAAGGGGTGGCAGGAAGGATCCCTATGATGGCCATATATTTATCCGGAGGTTTTGTATGACCAATTCTATGACTGAGGGCAGAATTCTGCCTCAGATCCTGAAATTTTCAATCCCTTTGCTCCTTGGAAATATAGTCCAGCAGACCTACAATATGGTGGATGCCATGATCGTTGGTCGGACGCTCGGAGCTGATGCACTCGGAGCTGTAGGTGCGACGAGCAGTGTACAGTTCCTGGTTCTCGGTCTCTGCATCGGTATGTGTGTAGGTTTCGGAGTGCCGGTGTCCCAAAGGTTCGGGGCAAAAGATTACAAGGGGATGAGGCAGTATATCTACAACAGCTATATACTCACGGGCATTTCCATGATCCTGATCACGGTGGTCACAGCTCTGCTCTGCAATCCGATACTGCATATTCTGAGGACGCCGGCATCCATTTTTAAGGATACGTATGGATATCTGATCATCATTTTCCTGGGTGTGCCGGCGACGCTTGCCTACAATCTGCTGTCGTCAATACTCAGGGCAGTGGGTGACTCTACGACGCCGTTTATTTTTCTTGTGATCAGTGCCGGCCTCAATATATTTCTGGATCTGTTCTGCATCCTTACACTCGGCATGGGTGTAGAGGGAGCAGCCCTGGCCACGATCACATCCCAGGCGGTCTCAGCAGTCCTGTGTTTCTTTTACATGAGGAAAAAATTTGACATCCTGCGGGTTCGTCCTGAGGAGAAGGGTTTTGACGGCAAAAAGGCCGGCAAGCTGCTGTACATGGCTCTGCCAATGGGACTGCAGTATTCGATCACGGCAATCGGTTCGATGGTCATGCAGTCAGCCAATAATGCGCTCGGAGCACTGTATACGTCAGCATTTTCAGTGGCATCACGTATCAAGCAGATGACCATGTGTCCGTTTGATGCGGTAGCTTCTGCAGTGTCTACATTTGTGGGACAGAACTATGGCTCGAGAAATCCTGGGCGAATAAAAAAGGGCATCCGCGAGGGCGTTGCAGTAGGTGTCATCTATGGAGTAGGAATCGGACTTGTGCTCATCTTCTGCGGAAAGCCTCTGTCCATGCTGTTCCTCACGGATTCAGGCAGCAAAACAGCGAGAATTCTTGATGCCTCAGCGCTTTTACTCAGGTGTAATGGCATATTCTACTGGCTTCTGGGTATTCTCAATGTTGTCCGTCTTGCAGCGCAGGCTCTCGGGTATTCGAATCTGGCTATTTTCTCAGGAGTCATTGAAATGGTCTCGAGGACCATCATAGCGCTTGCATTGGCGCCATCAGGCGGATTCAGGGTGATCTGCTTCACCGATCCTACGGCGTGGTTTACGGCTGCGACATATTCGAGCCTGATCTGCATATATGTGGTGAGGAAAATCACGAAAAGGCTAAACAATTCAGAATCCGCTCCGATATAGATATCAGAGTAAGAATCGATGCACGGAAGCATCAGATGAGTCATAATACACGGAGGTATTCATATGGCAATCGGAAATATCGGTGGATACGGGAATATCAATACATATTCCTATCAGCCCAGGACATCGACAAAGAAGACAGACGATACACAGAGCACTGACAAGACTTCTCAGACTCCTGTCCGCACTAAGAGCGCATGGGCAGAGGAGCAGGAGAAGAAGGTGACATCGAAGAAGGATGCCACGCAGAGCGCTGATGATCAGGAACTCTATGCAAAGGGCAGGACGATCGGAAAGCCAACCCTTTCGAAGAAAGCTCAGGACTATTATGAGAAGCTGCAGAAGAAGTTCGGCAATATGCAGTTCATCCTCGTCTCAGAGGACCAGAAGCAGTCGGCAGAGGCCAATGCAGCCTCTTATGCGTCAAAGAACAAGACAACTGTTCTCATCAATGAAGACAAGATCGAAGAGATGGCAAATGATGAGAACGTCGCTAAGAAATACGAGGGTATCATTGAGAATTCAGCCAGGAAGCTGCCGGATCTGAAGAAGCAGCTCGAGCAGGCTGTCGGCACTGGCAATCTCAAGGGTATCGGAATGCAGGTCAATGACAATGGTGCCGTGAGCTTTTTCGCAACAGTCCGTGACCAGGCAGCTGCTAGCAATGAGGCTCTGAAGAAGAGACAGGCTGCCAGGAAGGCAGCGAAGAAAGCTGCAGACAAGCAGGCTGCGAAAAAGGCTGACCAGGAGAAGAAGGCAGATGCCCTGAAGGAAAAGGCAGCCGACAAGTCTTCTGATACAGATACGACGAAGAAGACAGATGATTCGTCTGATGATGACGATTACGAATACATCGAGAAGGATCCGGACAGTGATGAGACCGGAGAAGTGACTCCATGGGATATGTACGGCACGAAGACGATATATGCCAGCTCCGTGGATGATCTGATCAAGGCAGTAAAGAGTTTCCAGACCGGATCAAGCGCCTATTCATCAGGTAATTCGATCAACTACGAAGGATAATATTTTTATACAATGTACAAGCTTGCAATATATGGAAAAGGCGGCATCGGGAAGTCTACTATGACTAGCAACCTCGCGGCTGCCTTTTCTTTTTTAGGGAAAAAAGTAATACAGATCGGCTGTGATCCGAAAGCGGATTCTACTATGAATCTGCTCGGCGGAAAGCCACTCACACCGGTCATGGATCTGCTCCGTGATGATCACGATCCGGAATCAATAGAAGATGTCTCAGCCATCGGATACGGCGGGGTAGTCTGCATTGAGACAGGAGGTCCGACACCTGGACTCGGGTGCGCAGGGAGAGGAATCATTGCTACATTTCAGATATTAGAGGATCTCAGTCTTTTTGAAAAAATAAATCCGGACGTCGTGCTTTTTGATGTGCTCGGAGATGTAGTGTGCGGAGGTTTTGCAGCTCCTATCCGTGAAGGGTATGCTGATGAGGTCATGATAGTGACATCAGGTGAGAAGATGGCTTTGTATGCCGCCGACAATATCAATAAGGCTGTGAAAAATTTCGAGGACAGGAGCTATGCCAGAGTAAGGGGCATTCTCCTGAACAAAAGGAATGTACCCGATGAGGATCAGAAGGTATCAGAGTTTGCATCAGAGCGGGGGCTTGATATCATCAGTGTGATCCCGAGGTCAGACGATATCAATATAGCCGAAGAGCAGGGAAAGACTGTGATAGAGATGGATCCGGAACTGCCAGTCAGTCAGAAGTTCATTGAACTTGCAAAAACACTTACGAACTAATATCATAGAATGAGAAGTGAGGACATTGCATGGCGGTTTATTTTACAGCAGAAGAACTGGAATACAGGATAGAGAAGAACAGGGACAGATGGATCCCGTCTGATTTTAATGTGGGTGACGGTCTCGTATATTCATCTCCAGCAACTCTTGCGTACAATTCGCCAGGAGCAGAAGGATACGGAGTGAAGCGCGCAGCCCTGGCTGTGCCGGAGTCTGTAGAACTCATCATTTCTCCTGGATGCTGCGGGAGGAATACATCTGACATTTCATCCATGAAGGGCTATGAGAACAGATTCTATTATCTGGAGATGGATGAAGCTGATCTGGTGACTGGCAGACATCTGAAGAGGATCCCGGAAGCTGTAAAGAAAATAATGTCTGACCGTGCGTCGCATGGACTGTCTGCGCCGAAAGCAGTGATGCTCGTCACCACCTGTGCGGATGCACTGCTTGGGACTGATATGGAGCATGTATGCCGCATCTGCGAGGATCAGTGTGATGTGAAGGTCAGACCTGCATATATGTATGCCCTGACTCGTGACGGGGTGAATCCGCCAATGGTGCAGGTGCGGGAGAGCATTTTTTCATTACTGGAGAAAAGAGAAAAGAATAACGAAGCCATAAATATACTTGGCTATTTCGGAGGTCTCGACAGACTCTCATCAATTGAGATGAAACTCATGCTCCGTTCAATCGGGATTTCTGAGCATCATGAACTGTCAGAATGCAGTTCGTTTGATGAATTCATGAATATGTCGGAAGCCGATTTCAATCTCGTGATAGATCCGGATGCAAGAGGCGCAGCCGATTATATGGAGAAGAATCTGGGCACCGGATATATTGAGATGCACAGATTCTATGGGATAGACCGCATCACTTCGCAGTACAGGGCATTTTTCTCGATGTTTCATGCAGATGATTCAATGGTCGATGTCTTTCTCGAAACATGCCAGAAAAATATCAGCAAGTGGTCAGGAATCATCATTGATCTGGATGAACCGGTGGTATTCTCTGTCGGAGAATGTCTGAACGGTCATTCCCCGGAACTGGCTCTTGCACTTATGGAATACGGCTTCCGTGTGGCAGAGGTTTTCTGCACCCTTTCAGACAGTGATGCATACTATATAGCTGCTATCGCGGAAAAAGATCCTTCTGTCAGGTTCTATTTCAATCAGCATGCGACAATGGTCGGCTTCGAGCCTGATCCTGATGTGAATTTCGCGCTTGGAAAGGATGCTGCATGGTATTACAGGGACAGAGACGTTGCGAGTCTTGAGTGGAATAGTGACAGACAGCCATTCGGCTATAGCTGTGTCAATACGCTCCTGACGGCAATAGTATGGGCATATGGCCATCATTATCTCGGTGATGATGTGGATGATAAGGCGCTGAACGAGCTGATCCATCTGAATGATCCCGATGCCCCTTCTGATGGAAAATATGATTATGATGAGCAGACTCAGAGACTTCTTGGGATTATGGGCCTCGGAGGCGGTTTCACACAGACTGAGACCAGACAGCATTTCGTGCCTCTGAACAGGAAAAAGATACATGGATATCGCCAGACTCTGACTCCTTTTGCACCCGATCAGTCAGGCGCTGTAGAGGTGCTCAGGAATATCACTGACATGATGATCGTAATCCTCGATGCCGGCGGATGCACTGGGAATATCTGTGGCTTCGATATGCCCGACTGGTATGACCGCCCTTCAATGCTCTTTTCAGCAGGTCTCAGAGATATGGATGCAGTCTTAGGACGCGATGATGAGCTGATCCTCAAGATAAAGACAGCAGTAATCCAGCTGGAGCCGTCATGCATTGCACTCGTCGGGACGCCGGTTCCGTCGGTGATAGGAACAGATCTGAAGGGCCTTGCAAAGGATGTGAAAAAGGCAACTGGTCTCGATACTATTGCCATTCCTACAACTGGTCTCGAGCTGTATGATGACGGGATCATCAGGACATACAAAGAGCTGTCGAAGTACATACCGTATATGAGTCACGGTGCATACGGCATGACTTATCTGGATTACAGTGCTCATGAGCAGGCCGAGATCATAGATAAATGCAGCGGGCTGCCGTCTGATGGAAAAAAATATGCATTTTCCGTTGGGGGGTATTCGGCCACTGATGAGAATGCGGCGCCTGATGAAATAATAGTATCTGATGAGATGCAGAATAGAGCTGTCATGGAATCAGGATATAAAGGGCCGGTGCTCATCATCGGAGAGCAGATATACTCGAATGCACTGAGACGTATTATAAAGAAGGCGCATCCCCGCAAAAATGTAAGAGTGGCCGATTTCTTCAGGATGATTCCGTCTCTGACTCAGCCTGACGACGTTCATCTGAGGGAAGAAGATGATCTCATCTCACTGGTATCATCAGTGAAACCGTCACTTATTATCAGTGATCTGGCTCTAAAAGACCTGATTCCTGATTATCACTGCCGCTGGATTCCGAGAAACCATTTCGCATTATCAGGCAAATGAACAGTAGAGGTATTGATGTGAAGTATTATCTCATAAAAATATACGGAATAGTGCAGGGTGTCGGATTCCGCCCGTTCGTCAGCCGTCTGTTCAGTACAGATGAATACGCAGGCAGTGTAAAGAACTGCGGTTCATATGTAGAGATTCATCTCTGCGTCAGAGACGAAAATGGAATCACAGATATTTATCATTTACGTGAACTGGCACCTCCAAGAGCAGACATAGTTGATATTGACATAAAAGAAATACAAGAGGATGATTATTGCTTTTTACTCAATGATGACAGAACGATATCAGGAGAAGAAGGAAAATCATTTTTTATTGCGGAAAGTCCTGCAGAGAAGCCTGTAGATGCACCGGTATTTATCCCGCCTGATCTGGCTGTCTGTGATGACTGCGCCAGGGAACTGTATGACAAGAATAACAGGCGCTATCTCCATCCATTCATCAACTGTACCCAGTGCGGCCCGAGACTTACTATCATTGATTCGCTTCCATATGACAGACCACGTACATCGATGAAGGATTTCGTGATGTGTCCGTCGTGTGAGCATGAATATACCGATCCGTCAGACAGACGATACGATGCCCAGCCGGTATGCTGCAATGACTGTGGACCAGAAGTATACTATCTTGAAAAATCAGATGGTGTATTTGAAAAAGTCTGTGATAATGCTGATGCGATTACAAAAGCACGTCAGGCGATAATAGATGGAAAAATAATAGCCGTCAAGGGAATAGGCGGTTTTCATCTGTACTGCAATGCATATGATGAAGAAGCTGTTGCCGGACTGAGACGACGCAAGGGAAGACCCGCCAAGCCATTCGCAGTGATGGCTCATAATCTGTCAGCAGCACAGGCAATATGTGATATCCCATCGCAGCAGGTGACAGATCTTCTGGGCGGGCCGAAGAAACCAATAGTGCTGTTGCATAAAAAGAAATCTGGAATTCCTGAGAATGTGGCTCCGGGGAATCCAGCCCTAGGTGTCATGCTGCCATATGCACCGCTTGTGCTCCTTATTTTTTCATATCCTGACGGACTCGATGACCAGATGCCTCAGGTGCTGATTGCCACAAGTGCAAACAGGAGCGGCGGTGTCATCTGCAGGAGTGAGGATGATGTGATACAGACGCTTTCCAATGTGTGCGATGGCATTCTGTCTCATAACAGGGAGATACTAACGAGGGCAGATGATTCGGTGGTCGATATTTATGACGATGAACCATATATGATCAGGCGGTCGAGAGGATATGCACCACTGCCAGTTACTGTATCTGAAGCTGTGCCTGCGACTCAGGATCGGGATATTCTGGCATTCGGCGGTGAGCTGAAAAATACTTTCTGTATTGGCAGAGGCAGGCTCATGTATCCGTCATCATATATCGGAGATCTGTCTGATCTGAAGAGTGACAAGGCTCTGGAAGAGACAGTTGAGAGATTTCTCCGTATGCTTGACGCACATCCTTCTGTCATTGTCTGTGACAGGCATCCGAGGTACAGGAGCCGTGCTCTTGCAGAGAAGTATGCGCAGGGACATTCCGGTACCAGAATTGTTGAAGTCCAGCATCATTATGCTCATGTGCTTTCTGTGATGGCAGAGAATCGTTATTATGATCATGTGATAGGTGTCGCATACGATGGCACCGGATACGGTGATGATGGGACTATCTGGGGCGGTGAGATTTTTCTCTGTGATACACATGATTATGACAGAAAAGCATCAATTACACCATTCACATTCTCCGGTGGAGATATAGCAAGCCGTGAGGGGTTCCGCGTGGCGCTGTCAATGCTCTTTGATAAATACGATAATGACGGTGACGTTTGTGATATAATTAGACAGATCAGTCTGTGTGATGAAAGGTATGTGAAGCCGCTTCGGGCAATGCACGACATGGGAATCAATTCAGTACAGTCCACGAGCTGTGGGAGGCTGTTTGATGCTGTAAGTGCAGTGCTTGGAATCTGCAGGAGTCAGAGCTTCGAGGGAGAAGCTTCGATGGGACTTCAGTTCGCGGCCGAGCGGTGGCATGGAAATAGGAGCCTCAAGCTGGATTCTTCTATCCGCTCCGGTGACCGTGACATCCTTCCGACAGATGCCCTATTTGAAAAAATTGTTGAAGAGCGGATGAATGGAAGAAGTACTGAAGAGCTGGCATATTTTTTCCATGAAGAGCTCGCTTCAATGACTGTATCTGAAGCGGTGAAGATAAGAGATGAGTCAGGCTGCAATGTGGCTGCCCTGTCAGGTGGCTGCTATCAGAATACGCTGCTGCTCCGACTCACGACAGATGGACTGGAAAAGAATGGATTTAAGGTGCTCAGAGCTCATGAGATTCCACCGAATGATGGAGGAATATCGCTCGGACAGTGTCTCTACGGAATGCAATATAACAGGTGAAAAGTATGTGTGTAGGTTTATCAGCAAAGGTTGTGAAGGTAAATAAGGATACTATGATTGTTGATGCGGGTGGCGCAAGGAGAAAAGTAAGTGCCTCACTGCTCAACGATCTACGTCCGGGCGACTATGTGATGGTTCATGCTGGGACTGCGATTTCAAAGATCACAGAGAATGATTCGGATGAGAGTGATGAACTCTGGGAGTCATTCAAATGAGTGCTGCAGAAGAAGCACGGGATTTTCTGGCTGGATACGATGGCAGGCCGGTCCGTATCATGGAGGTCTGCGGGACTCATACACATGAGATCTTTAAAAACGGGATCAGGAATATCCTGTCTCCACAGATAAATCTCATATCAGGTCCTGGCTGTCCTGTCTGCGTGACACCGGCCGACTACATAGATGAGGCAGTAATGCTTGCCCTTGAAAAGGGATGCACGATCACTACCTTCGGGGACCTGGTCAGGGTACCAGGTTCTGAGATGTCACTCGCTGATGCGAGGTCAAAGGGAGCGAAGGTAAAAGTGGTCTATGCTCCGTCCGATGCCGTGGATTATGCCGCAGAGCATCCGTCTGAAGAGGTCGTATTCCTGTCAGTTGGATTTGAGACCACGGTTCCGTCGGAGTGCCTGACGGTGCAGGATTCTATTGCAGGGGGAGTCTCCAATTTTTCACTGCTCACTGCGAACAAGACTATGCCGCAGGCATATATGGCAATGAGGGATGCAACTGATGCATATCTGTATCCGGGTCACGTGCATGCGATAATAGGGACATCTGTCTGTGAAGAATTCCGTGATAAATATGGCATCAGCGGTGTCTGTACGGGATTTACGCCGAGTGAGCTCCTTGTAGCTCTGGCTCTGACAGTGAAGGGTATTGAAAAGGGTGAGCCATTTTTCATAAATGCATATCCGAGAGTTGTAAAGCCTGAGGGATCACCAATGGCTGTTGACCTGATCAGGAAATATATGGAGCCGGTTGACGCTGTATGGCGCGGAATCGGGGAGATTGATGGATCAGGGCTCGCACTTCGTGACGAGTATGCATCTTTTGATGCGAGAAAGAAATTCTCATTACCGCATATCGAGGGACGTGACAATCCTGCATGCCGATGCGGAGAAGTGCTTCAGGGAAAATGCACATCGGAGCAATGTCCTCTTTTCGGGAAGGCATGTAGGCCAGAGCATCCTGTGGGAGCCTGCATGGTATCATCTGAGGGAGCCTGTTCTGCATATTATTTATACGGGAGACGATAAATGCTTGAATTCAATATGCCGGTTCATGAGAACTGGAACATAGTCCATATCGCAATGCAGGTGCCTTCTTCACATCAGATATATGTATGCCCAGAGAACTGTGCCCGGGGTGTCGTGATGACCGCATATGAGATGGGCGCAGAGGACAGATTCTCATGCGTGACGGTTAATGAGCGTGATCTCATAGTTGACAATCTGGAAACGATAACCATCGATGGCTGCTGTGATGTCATAGAAGAACTGCAGGCAGCAGGCAATGTACCAAAGGTCATT
The DNA here is from genome assembly GCA_029338735.1 of Lachnospiraceae bacterium. Lineage (GTDB taxonomy): Bacteria > Bacillota > Clostridia > Lachnospirales > Lachnospiraceae > Weimeria. Next base: position 16,022 of record JAQYAY010000047.1, read on the forward strand.
TTTCTTTTTACAGTGTGCTCACACAGGATGCTGTCATGTGATTTCGATTATGTATTTCATTCATTAAGAAAAAAATATCCGGACATCATTTTCACTCATGGATACATGGATTGTATTGCGCAGAAAGAAGGGCCGATGCCTGATGAGAAGCTCCGCAGAGAAATGTATGATTTTATCCCGAAGACATATACCGATGAAAAGATTGTAAATATACTCGGCAGTGAGGTCACTGCGACCTATGAAAATAATGATCTCATGAGGATGCTTACGGATTCCGGTGTCAGGGTCAGACAGCTGTCTGATATTCATACTTTTGAAGAATATATGCAGCTTGGAAATGCGAGTCTCAACATCTGTCAGTACAAGGCTGGGGATATGGGCGTGAAGCATTTCTCAGAGAGGCTGGGGATTCCGTATGTATTTGCACTTCCATTTTTCAATGAAGATGATCAGGATCCTGAGGCGACTGAATCATTCAGGCAGGAGATAGGTGATATGCCAATAGCCATTGACTATATGGCTGTCAGCTGCCCATACAGTCTGGCAGAATTCTTATCTGACAGAGGATTCAATGTGACGGCAGTGGTAGCAGACGGCCCAGCGGATTATGAGACTGATATCTATGAACGCCTTATGGAAAAACATCCTGTCATCTCTATAAATCCGATTGATCCGCGGCTCAGGGAAGAGTCATTCCGCAAAGAACTGAGAGCTGGTGCGACAAAAGTCCTTGCTATCGGCCCGCGTGCCGCCTGGGCCTTCAATACGCCATACTTCGTGAATCAGATTGAAAACGACGGTGCATATGGAGTCGCAGGATGGAAATCACTGCTTCGGAAAATGAAGGATGCAGTGAAGAATCCAAAAGATATGGAGCGGATAGTCAAAAGAAAAGCATTAGGACTGCCCTGTGAAATCTCCTTTTAATACAGCTCCATGATCCATAGGCCCGCATCCGTGACCCAGATCGAGGCCGGCACTGATGATAGTTGTCACATATTCCTTGGCGAGCCGGACTGATGTCTTCAGGTCATTTCCTTTTGCGAGATTGGCGGCTATTGCAGATGACAGGGTGCAGCCAGTGCCATGGGTATTCGGATTGTCTATATGAAGCCCCGGGAATCTGACGACAGATTTATCTTCATACAGATACAGATAGTCATCAGGTGTCGACAGATGACCGCCTTTTACCAGGATGCTGGTGTGATATTTTTCTCCGATCAGACGCGACAGTGACTGAGGATCTGAATCAGACTGTCCTGCGAGGTACCCGGCTTCAGGAAAGTTCGGTGTGAGTAGTGTCACGGATGGAATCATTTTTTCAAGAGCTGAAATGGCATCTGATTCAAGAAGCGGAGTGCCTGATGATGAGATCATGACTGGGTCAAGGATCACCGGACATGACAGATGACCTATGCATTCCTGCACTGTCTCTATGAGCTGAGTATTCCCGATCATTCCAATCTTTACGGTCTGTGGTTCGATATCCTCAATTGCAGTGACGATCTCATCTTTTAATACATCTGGTGCAACAGGATTGACAGACGATACCCGTACTGTGTTCTGCGCAGTCACGCATGTCACTGCGCCCATTCCGTACACACCGTTGGCGAGAAAAGTCTTGATATCTGCGATTAGTCCTGCGCCTCCTGACGGGTCGAGCCCTGCAATCGTAAGCGCTGTCGGACGTTTGATGAATTTCATGATGAGCCTCCGTTTCTGCATAGATTGTAGCGTATCTGTAAAAATTTTCAACAGTGTGATACGATATATGAAAAAGATGAAAAAGGGACCCGTCCCCTTTTCATCTTCTGGAGAATCCACATGGAGATAAGGAAGGCTGAGAAAAAAGATTTCAGGACACTTGAAGAAATATCAGTGGCGTCGATGAGTGAGCCGTGGAGGGAGGCGGACTTCGTATCGGCTGAGGAGAATGAATTTGCGACGATAATCGCGGCTTATGATAATGACACGCCGGTCGGATATGCGGTATCATATTTCGCGGCGGACGAGTCCGAGCTGCCGTCGATCGCAGTGAGCCCCGCGTCACGCAGGAGGGGAATCGGCAATGCCCTGCTCACTGCGCTTTTCGATGAGGTGCGCGGGCATGGAGCAGCAAGGATGTTTCTTGAGGTAAGGGAGTCTAATGAAGCGGCGATAAATCTATATGAGAAGAACGGATTCATCACGGCAGGGACGCGGAGGCACTTCTACAGTGATCCGGAGGAGGATGCGTTTGTGATGATGAAGCTATTGTAGGAGGCAGCAGATGACAGATCATGTGACACTCGCTATGGGCGGAGGCGGAAAGCAGACGAATGAGCTCATAGGAGAGATATTTAAAAAGAATTTAAATAATAAATTTTTTACTGCAGATGATGCTGCGGTACTTCCTCAGCCTGCAGGCAGGATTGCGATGTCCACAGACGGGTTTATAGTGAGTCCGGCTTTTTTCCCGGGAGGAAATGTGGGAGAACTGTCAGTATGCGGGACGGTAAACGACCTCACCTGCATGGGCGCGAGACCTCTGTACCTGACCTGCTCATACGTGATCGAGGAGGGATACCCGATCGCTGACCTAAGGAAAATAGTCGAGTCAATGGCGGATACTGCCAGGAAATGTGGAGTATCAATAGTCGCTGGTGATACGAAGGTAGCTGAAAAAGGCCACGTCGACGGATGCTTTATAACGACGGCCGGAGTCGGAGAAATCTTAGATGGCATAGAGACTTCAGGAAAGTTCGCAGCGGATGGAGATGCAGTCATCGTGACTGGAGATATCGGGAGGCATGGAACTGCAATCGCCCTTGCGAGAAATGACTTCGGTATCGAGGCAGATGTCACATCTGACTGTGCACCGCTCTGGTATCCGATAGAGGCGGCCCTGAAAGCGGCTCCGGACATCCATGTGATAAGGGATGCAACTCGTGGCGGAGTCGGAACCGTGATGTATGAGATCTGTCATGAGAGCGGAGTTGGTATCAATATTTTCCGTGAGAATGTGCCGATTCTGCCACAGGTGCAGGGAGTCTGTGACATGCTGGGATTCGACCCGATGAATCTGGCATGCGAAGGCAGGATGGTAATCATGGTGCCGCAGGACGAGGCAGACAGCGTAGTAGAGGCGTTGCAGGGCTTTGAGGATACTAAGGGAGCCTGTGTCATTGGAAATGTTTCAAAGGAAGCAGAACGTGTCGGACATGTAATTGTTAAGACAGCCATAGGCACTGAGACCTATCTGCCGGAAGCATCGAATGAACTGCTTCCCCGGATCTGCTGAAATTGTAATACTTCTGTAACTTCTATATATTTATAAAAACTTTACAAAAATTCCTTTGCTTTTTCACACCTTTGTGTGTTATAGTGTTGAAGTACATGATAATAGGGCGTAATTTGTGACCCGTCTAGCTGAAAGGAAGTAGCGTTATGGGAAACGCACAAGGTAAGAAAAAGCAAACGCATCTGATTACGAATATCGTGAGGTTCATGATAATCGCAGTAGCGATTGTCAGTCTGGTGCTTACGGTGATATCAATCACTCAGCTGCGAACCGTATATTACAAGAATATATATAGCGAGCTGAAGGCGGTGAGCTATGAAGTCGGTGAACAGATGAAGAATTCCGATGAAGGATACTGGACCACGAATGATGATGGTACGGTATCCAAAGGCGGGCAGAATGTCACAGATCAGTATATGCAGTCTCTGGACAATCTGAAGAAAGAGACAATGCTTGATTTCTCAATCATCATCGATGGGAAGCATGCTATTACGACACTGAAGGATGGTCCTAAGAGGTACAATGGCTCTGTCTCAGCAAAGGTAAAGCCGGACGTAGAGAAGTACGGCTATTACTTCCAAAGGGATATGAAGGTTGGTCCGCTGAACTACTGTGCATACTACAGAGCACTTGAGAATGGTGAAGGGCAGACAGTAGGATATATATTCGCAGGAAAAGAAACAGACGCAGCGAATAAAGAAATGGAAGGTGTTGTGGCACTGATGATCATCATTGCAATTGCCTTCATAGCTGCGATAATTGTTATCGGGCTGCTTTCATCGAAGAAGATTTCGGCTCAGATGAAGAAGCTTGTTGAGAACGTAGAGAAGCTTGCCGATGGTAATCTGAGCCTTGATCATGATGATTCACTAGTACAGAGAAGAGATGAGCTCGGAATCATTTCACGAAGCATCAGCAAGCTCAATGAGAAGCTCGGTGGTGTCATCCGTGAGACCAAGAGGATGACCGGAGAGCTCAATGATTCAAGTTCGAACCTGTCTACCTCATCAGACAATGCATCAGCCGCTTCATCACAGGTGTCATCAGCAGTCGATGATATCGCAAAGGGCGCTACAGAGCAGGCTGATTCAGTCCAGACCGCAGCCAATGATACATCGAGTATGGGCGGCAATATCGAGGATATCGCTACAAGCGTTGACAAGCTCAATGACTATACTCAGGACATGGAGGCTTCCTGCGAGAAGACAGTAGATGCGATCAAGCTTCTCGTGAAGCAGTCAGAAGAGTCAAGTGAATCCGTTAGGGAAATTGGCGACACGATCAATTCAACGAATGAATCGGTTCAGGAGATCTCGAAGTTCTCAGGAGCCATTACAGATATCGCGAGCCAGACGAATCTCCTTTCACTCAATGCTTCAATCGAGGCAGCAAGAGCCGGAGAGGCAGGACGTGGATTCGCAGTCGTTGCAGACCAGATCAGGACACTTGCCGATCAGAGTAAGCAGAGCGCAGATGAGATCTCACAGATTGTTGAGAAGCTTCTGTCAGATTCGGCTTCATCGGTTACTACAATGGGCAAGCTGACTGACAGCTTCGATGTACAGAATCAGCAGCTTGAAGCCAGCAAGAAAGAGCTCGCGGAGATGAGCCAGAAGGTCGAGAGCGTTGCAGACGGTGTGGAGACAATCGCAAAGCGTATCGAGGAGCTGAATTCTTCGAAGAAGTCACTTGTCGATATCATCTCGGATTTGTCAGCTATTTCCGAAGAGAATGCAGCATCTACGCAGGAGACGAATGCTTCTATGGAAGAGCTGAACAGTACCTTCACAGTGATCAGCGAAGCAGCTTCTTCACTGAAGGATCTGGCCAACAGCCTGAAGGAAACAGTCGATTATTTCCACGACTGATACGTTTTTACATAATGATTATCCGGGACGGGTTCTTTTTTCAAAAGATGAAAATGGGACCCGTCCCATTTTTCATCTTTTTATGATATAATTCTGGCTATGAATAAGAAGGTTTTACATACACTTGAATTTGACAAGATTACAGAGCATCTGACGGGCTTTGCCACCTCAGACAAGGGAAAGGAATACTGCATGCTCCTGAAGCCTGTAAGCGATATTGAGAAAATAAGATACAGGCAGAAAGAGACCGGAGATGCCCTGCGAAGGATTTTTGCAAAAGGCACGGTTTCATTTTCAGGCATCCATGACCCGTCTGTCATGGCCAGGAGACTTGATATCGGAAGCTCTCTTAATACCACAGAGCTGCTGCAGATTGTGAGCCTGCTGACAGTTGCTTCGAGGGTGAAAAATTATGGTGAGCCCGGAAGAAATGACAGTTCAAAGGACTCACTGACACACTATTTCAATGAGCTCGATCCGATTGATTCTCTCCGAAATGAGATCAGCAGATGTATCATCTCAGAGGATGAGATCTCATCTGATGCGTCACCTGCACTCCGCTCGATAAGGAGACAGCTCGGACTCATGGGAGACCGCATCAGGTCCAAGATGACAGAGATCCTGAATTCACACAGGGACTATCTATCTGATTCTGTGGTCACTATGAGGGATGGCAGATACTGCCTGCCGGTGAAGTCTGAGCACAAGGGCAGCATTCCAGGAATGGTTCATGACCAGTCCGGATCAGGTGCAACGCTTTTTATAGAGCCTGCTGCAGTCGTATCACTCAACAATGAAGTGCGCCAGCTGCAGCTCAGGGAGCAGGAAGAGATCAAGCGGATACTTGAAGAGCTGTCACAGAAAGTCAACGAATATATCAGCACGATAGTTCAGGATTTTAAAGTACTCTCGGAGCTCGACTTTATTTTTGCAAAAGGTGCGCTGGCACAGAATGAGAATGCAATGGAACCGCTGCTCAACACTGACGGACGTATCGACCTGAAGAAGGCGCGTCATCCATTGCTTGATCCTGAAAAGGTGGTACCGATTGATGTGAATCTTGGAAAAGATTTCGACCAGCTGATCATCACAGGACCGAATACCGGTGGTAAGACCGTGTCATTAAAGACTGTCGGGCTGCTGACTCTGATGGCCTGTGCAGGCCTCTTTATTCCAGCAGCAGACAGGTCAGAGATTGCGGTATTCAATGATGTCTATGCAGATATCGGAGATGAGCAGTCGATAGAGCAGTCGCTGTCCACATTCAGTTCTCATATGACGAATATTGTCGGAATCCTGAGACAGGTGCATCTGCCGCAGAAGGCAGAGCGCACGGCACTGGTGCTTTTTGATGAGCTGTGTGCCGGAACTGATCCGTCAGAGGGTGCTGCACTTGCAGAGTCAATTCTGTCCGAGCTGCACAGGACTCATATCAGAACAATGGCTACGACACACTATCCTGAGCTCAAGGCGTATGCGCTGACGACTGATGGAGTCGAGAATGCGAGCTGCGAATTTTCTGTGGAGACACTGTCACCTACGTACAGGCTCCTGATCGGGATTCCAGGAAAGTCAAATGCTTTTGCAATCAGTAAGAAGCTGGGCCTGTCAGATGATATCATAAATGATGCGGCTTCCCGAATGAAGCAGGAAGATGCAAGCTTCGAGGATCTGGTGACAGGTCTCGAGCAGAGGCAGTCTGCTGTAATGCAGGCGCAGGAGAAGGCAGTCCATGACAAGGAAGAGGCTGAAAAGCTCCTGAAGCGTGCAAAGCAGAAGGACGCATCTCTTTCTGACAGAAGTGATGAGATAATCGCGAAGGCTAATGCTGAGGCTGCTGAGATCCTGAAACGTGCGAAGGACAAGGCTGATGAGGTCATCAGGAACTTCAATAAGTACGGTACAGCAACTCCTGATATGGCTGAAATGGAGAAGCAGCGTCAGGCACTTGGCGAGTCGATAAAGAACCATCAGAGCAAGGCTTCGGTCAGGACGAAGAAGTCTGTGGCCATGCAGGGCAAGAAGGTCGATGCGAAAAAGCTGCATATCGGTGATGAGGTCATCGTCCTGTCTATGAATCTGAAGGGTACTGTTCATACCTTGCCTGATGCAAAGGGCAATCTGACAGTACAGATGGGAATCATGCAGTCAAAGGTGAATATAGATGACATCGCTCTGATCGGTGATCCGGCATCTCTGGGAAAGAAGAACCGCAGCACTGCCCGTCATTCCATGAACAAATCGGCTACTATGTCGCCTGAACTCATGCTGATCGGCATGAATTCGGATGAGGCAATCCGTACCCTTGACAAGTATTTAGACGATGCACGCCTGTCACATCTGTCGACAGTCAGGATCGTGCATGGCAAGGGCTCTGGAATCCTGCGCAAGGCTGTTCATGACTATCTGTCAAGACAGAAGGATATCAGGGATTTCCATCTTGCAGCATATGGTGAGGGTGATACCGGAGTTACAGTAGTGGAGTTTTAAATGTCAGAGAAATATATAAAGATAAAAAAGGGCCAGGGCCGTCTTCTAAAAAGTGGCGGTGCCTGGATTTTTGATAATGAGATCAGTGAGACGTCAGGAGATATCACAGATGGCGAGATCATAGAAGTACATGACTTTGATGATTTTTTCATGGGGTGGGGATTCTACAATTCTGTATCTAAGATCCGCGTCAGGATGCTCTGCCGTCACAGACAGGAAAAACCTGATGAAGGATTTTTCAGGGAGCGTGTCAGAAATGCACTCAGCTACCGTGAGAATGTGGTCGATATGAATGCATGCAGGCTCATATTCTCTGAAGCTGATTTCTTCCCTGGGATGGTTATAGACAAATATAATGATCTGCTCGTCGTGGAATCCCTTGCTCTTGGTATTGATAAACTAAAACCTATGATTCTTAGTATTCTTCTGGATGAGCTGGATAAGCGTGGTTATCACATCCGTGGAATCTTTGAGCGAAGCGATGCTTCTGTCAGGAAGAAAGAAGGCATGAAGCCGTTCAAGGGATGGCTCTATACTGCTGACAGAGGCTTCATAGATGAGCCATTCAACGATATGGAGAGAGAATGGAATCCTTCGGAAGAATATCCACAGCGTCCGGAAAGCCCTTTTACAGAGATCATTGAGAACGGTGTGAAGTACAGGGTCGATGTGGAGAATGGTCAGAAGACTGGTTTTTTCCTTGACCAGAAGTACAACCGTCTGGAAATACAGAAGCTGGCAAAAGATAAGTCAGTTCTCGACTGCTTTACACATATGGGTACCTTTGCACTCAATGCGGCAAAGGGCGGAGCGTCATCTGTTCTGGGACTTGATATATCTGAACTCGCAGTGCAGCAGGCGACGGACAATGCGAAGCTCAATGGCCTGTCTGATATTGCAAAATTCGAAGTGGCAGATGTGCTTGATGCACTTCCTGAGATGCGGAAAGAAGGACGGCAGTTTGATCTCGTGATTCTTGATCCGCCTGCCTTTACGAAGTCGAAGAATACCGTAAAGCAGGCTGAAAAGGGATATCGTGAGATAAACCGTGAGGGAATGATGCTCGTGAAGGATGGCGGATACCTGGCTACGTGTTCGTGCTCGCATTTCATGACAGAAGAGCTTTTCAAAAAAGTGATCGCTCAGGCTGCCACCTCTGCCCACAAGCGCCTGCGTCAGGTTGAATTCCGTACTCAGGCACCTGACCACCCGATATTATGGGGACTGGATTCGAGCTACTACCTGAAGTTTATTATTTTTCAGGTCATATCAGATCAATAAAAATAGACACGTTTCAGTGTCAGATTGTGTCTGAAATTACAGGTACATCCTTCCTGACATAGCCAGATGCGGTTCGTCTATCCATGTCTGGCGGGATGGGTCGAAGCCATGCACGCCACGAGATGCAGCATGTCTCAGCAATGGGTCGCCATGGATCTCAGACATCTGCATGAGTGACTCTGCGATTTCTGCTTCTCCTCGGGGACAGGCGACCTCGTATGAGACTAGTCGTTCGGTGGTTTCAGTCGTTGCGATGAGACAGACTCTTCTGTCAGGATGGGTGAGTGCATATGCTGCGGCTTCAGATCCCATTATAACCGGTTCGCCAATGAAGGCGGTCTGTGGATAGTTTTCATTTCTTATCTTCCACTGGGTTTCACCCAGAGTCACTATTGGTACGTTTTTGCAATGCCATGATCCGTTTACAGGCTTTAATGCATCGAGCACGATTCTGCCAAATTCTTCTCCTGCCAGCGGATTGCCATTTATATACTTTATTCCATATGCAGTCTGGAGAAAAAGCGCAGCTTTCATTCCGGATGATGACAGTACCAGATCCACATCAGCCTCAGGTGCTTTTTTTATATCATCAAATGAGACAGGATGCTTTGCAGTCCCTTTTCCCCAGTTCGCACAGACTTCAAATCCATTGCCTTCGAGGAGATCATATAGTCTGTCTGTCTGCTCATCATATGGATATTCAAATGGAGTCAGACCGAGGAGATTCACACGGATCTTTCTGCTGGGATCGTGTCTCTTAAAACTGGCGACATCATGTGGTGACAGGAATTTCTCTGCTATTTTATAAAAAGCATTTGATGCACCATGAGTATAGTCATGCATTGCATTTGTCCTGACATAAAATGTCGGGATACCGGTTTTTTTTTCAATTATTTTTGAAATTGCCCGGAAATCGGTACCGATTATATCAGGGACAGGGGAGTTGCAGAGAGCGATAAATGCAGGCTTTTTTTTAAGAGAAAGAGCTGCCTCAACAGTATCACTGATCAGTCTGTCATCGTTGCCATTTACAGCGTCACTTTCACGAAGACCGGAAATGTATATCGCACTTTCCCTCTTCTGCCAGCGCAGCTCATCGTGTGTATTGTATGTGGAATTGCAGCCGCTCGGGTCGTGGATCACTGTCATCCCGCCGAATTCATACAGGGCTGAAGCCGCTCCCGAGACATCACCTGAATAGACTGGTATGTGTGTGAATGTCTGTCGTTTTATCATATCTTTTTTCATGGCACAATTATCCACCAGTATACGGATTTTTGCAAGCCTGCGACCTTTATTTTTCAAGGAATCCGTGCTAAAATACGGAGGTAGTATTTAAAAGAATTAGAAGTTTCTGGAGGACATATGAAGATACTGATCGTTGAAGACGAATTTGCTCTTGCCGATGCACTGAGAGACAGACTGACTCAGGAGAAGTACGAGGTTGATATAGCTACTGACGGCATCACCGGCCATGACAAGGCCATGACAGGCGCCTATGATATTGTGATCATGGATGGAATGCTCCCTGGCAAGGACGGGACGGAGATCATCTATGAGATGAGAAAGGCAGGAGTGACCACGCCGGTACTCATGCTGACCGCCAGATCTGATCTGATGGACAAGCTCAAGGGCCTCGATGCCGGAGCTGATGATTATATGACTAAGCCTTTTGAGGTAGAGGAGCTTCTTGCGAGACTCCGCGCACTGATCAGGAGGAATTACGGCAAGGAGGAAAATGTCCTCACAGTCGGCAATCTGAGCCTTGACAGGAAGAACTCGTCACTCATGAATACCGATACGAATCAGACTATTTCACTTGCTGGAAAAGAGTTCAAGATTCTTGAGTACTTTATGGACAATCCGGGTCAGGCTCTGACAAGAGAACAGATTTCAGAGAGGATATGGGGACACGAAGACAATGTTGAGTACAACAATGTCGAAGTATATGTTTCTTTCATCAGAAAGAAGCTCAAGTTCTTAAAGACCAATGTCCGTATCCGCGCTGTCCGTGGTGTCGGATACAGGCTTGATGTAGAGGCGTCAGATGATAAAGAAGTTACAGCACAGAATTGAGCTCATACTGTCTGTCACGATGGTTTCCATAGTGGTGATCATTCTGGCATTTACTATGATCACCCAGTACAATGAGAATTCAGCCGCGCTTGACAAACAGCTGCGTCGTGCAGAAGATGCGTCATATGATTCGTATTATGACAGTATCCTTGAGACCAGGATGAAAGAGGATGGCGACACCAGTGACAATACACCAGAGGGGCAGAAAACGGACGCCTTTCCGGAGTCACCTTCGTATGCGGTCTTCATAGAGAATTCCGACACATCGGATGATGAGGATTCCATGACCAATGAAGCTTCAGGAGATGCAGGTGATGTCAGGGTTGAGAACAATAATAACGGCATTGCCTATGTGCAGAAAGGCAACTCTGACAAGGATGATGTAGCGTCTCTTGCGCTTCAGATGAAGGAGACCGGTAATGATTCAGGTGAGTATTCGCATTATATTTTTGCAATAAGAGATGTCGAGGATTTCACACAGATCACCTTTATTGACACATCAACTGTCAGGCATCGTCTGATACCTGTATTTGCAATATCGGGTATAATCGGTGCCATTGCAGTAGATGCTGTGATCATCATAAGTGTCCTTCTCGCGAAGTATCTGGTGAAGCCTATCGAGGAAAATATGAGGCGCCAGCGTGCATTCGTAGCAGACGCATCACATGAGCTGAAGACACCTCTTGCCGTAGTCGATGTGAATATTGATATGGCAAGGAGCACGAAGGACAATGACAAGTATCTCGGATACATCAAGGGTGAGACGAAGAAGATGAACCGCCTGATTCAGGAACTTCTGACACTTGCTAACGTAGAAGACAGTGAATCCGAGAAGAATCTTGAGACTTTTGACCTGTCTGAGAATATCGAGGGCGTCATCCTTCCGTTTGAGGCTGCTGCTTTTGAAAAAGGTGTGACAATCGAGCAGAATATCACTCCTGAAATCAACTTTACGGGCAATCCTATTGATATCAGCAGGATGGCTGAGACTCTGATCGAGAATGCCATCGACCATGCACAAGCAGGTACATCTGTTGATGTGAAGCTGTATATTTCGTCAAAGCATATTTACTTTACTGTAGGCAATCATGGAGAGACAATTGATCCTGAATCTCAGAAGCATCTTTTTGAGAGATTCTACAGGGCTGACAAAGCCAGGAACAGAAAAGAAGGCCACTTTGGTCTCGGACTTGCAATTGCCAAGGCCATTGTCGACAGACACAATGGAACCATTTCCGTGAGCAGTGCAGATGGATATACGCTGTTTACAGTGGCTCTGCATATATGATTTTTGAGAGCTGTGAGGATGATATAATTCCTCACAGCTCTTTTATGAATAATACCTGGGTATTATATTCATTGATCCAAGCCAGCATCAGTCAACAGTTCATTCAGCCTGAACAGAAAACTTTCCTCATCCTTTACAATCTCAGAATCCATTCCGAAATCTATCGCACCCTGTACATTTTCAGCACGATCATCGAAGAAAACAGACTCTGATGGGATCAGTGAATACTTGTTACAAATTGCCTGATATATTTCATGGCCCGGCTTTGCTTTGTTGATCATGTACGAGACCATATATCCGTCCATATCTTTCATGAAATCGGCATACTCAGTATGCTTGTTGAACAGGCTTTCAGGATAGTTCGAGAGAATATACAGATGGTATCCGGCTTCTTTTAATCTGTGAACCATTTCCCATACACGCGGTCTTGGTACATGCATATATTCGCCATGCTCAATGAACCAGCGGATGGTTTTAATATCAGCTGGATATATCTTTTCAAAATCTTCTATGATCTCTTCATCACTTTCAATGCCCAGATCGAACTTCGCCCATATCTTACCAGGACTGTCAAACATCTCATGACCGATTCTCTCGGCTTCATCGAGCGACAGACCATAGTCAGTAAGCATGGCTCTCCAGCGATATACCAGAAGCACGTTACCGACATCAAATATTATGTTCTTATATTTTTTCATAAAAAATTACCTCACGTATGGCATTATACCAGTTTTCGTGATAAAATAAAAACAAATACTTAGAAGGAGGTACCGGTATGGCATTAGGTGGCATCTCAGGATATAGCTACAGCGGATATGGTGCATATCAGAACTATTCAATAACTGGTGTTGACAACGCACAGAGTACAGACAAGCCGGTACTGAATCCCGGCGAATCGGAAGAGGTCAAGCCTGGCAGGAAATCAAGTCCTGCAGAATGTGAGACCTGCAAGAACAGAAAGTATCAGGATGGCTCCAATGAGGGCAATGTGTCATTCAAGTCGGCAGCACACGTGAGTCCGGAAGCGGCTGGACCAGCAGTCAGAGCACATGAGGGTGAGCATGTAGCCAATGCATACAGCAAGGCTAAGCAGGGCGGTGGCAAGGTGCTTCAGGCCTCAGTTGCCATTCATACAGCAGTGTGCCCTGAATGCGGGCGTGTATATGTGTCAGGCGGTGATACGACTACGAAGATTGTATATCCGAATGAGTCGAATCCATATCAGCAGAATGCGAAGTCCTATGATCAGGCAGCTGGCATCATAGGAGCGAATCTGAATCTATCAGCATGACATACGAGAAATTTACGCAGCAGTTTCATATATATCTTACAGAGCAACAGAATGAAGCAGTACAGGCCGTCGATGGACCTGTACTGCTTCTTAGTGTACCCGGAAGTGGCAAGACGACGGTTCTCGTGACTCGGATAGCATGGATGATCTATGGATGTGGAATCAGTCCAGAGACAATTCTTGTGCTCACATATACCGTTGCAGCAGCTCATGATATGGCACGCCGCTTCTCCGAAAAATTCGGGGAGGATCTTGGAAGACGCATTCATTTTTCTACCATCAATTCCATCTGTCACCAGATCATTCACTGGTATGCTGCGAAAACCGGCAACAGGGTCTTTACATTCAGTGATTATTCACCAATGCAGGCCGCATATCTCCGACAGGCATATACGAAGGTTGGTGGCGGTTATCCTACCGAGTCAGAGATTCAGGGAGTACGAAGCAGTATTACCTTCATCAAAAATATGATGCTAGGCAATGATGAGATTGAGGCATTAAGGGACGAACTGGATTTCGACATTGGAAAAATATACAAGGGATACCGGAGCTTCATGCGTTCACATCAGCTCATGGATTACGATGATCAGCTGACCTATGCATATACAATTCTCGCTCATGACATGAGGGCGATGGATCATCTGCATGAGAGCTTTTCCTATGTGCTGATTGATGAGGCTCAGGATACTTCTAAGATACAGCATCTGATAATTGCAATGATCGCCAGACAGGGCAATCAGGACAACCTCTTCATGGTAGGGGATGAAGATCAGAGTATTTATGGATTCAGGGGAGCTTATCCTGAGGCATTGATGTCATTTAAGGACAATCATCCGGGTGCAAGGGTTCTTCTGATGGAGAAGAATTTCAGGAGTGATGCAAATATAGTTAATGCCGCGTCGAATGTCATCAGTCACAATGTGCTCCGTCATGAGAAAAAGATGAGTGCAAGTCATGATGCTGTCATTCCTGTCAGAAAGGTAGAACTGGTAAGCCGAGGTGCGCAGCTAAGCTATCTTCTCAAAATGGCACAGGATCTTCATGAAGAGACAGCGATTCTATACCGTGATAATGAGAGCATAATCCCTTTTGTTGATCTGCTCGAAAAGACCGGGACTCCATACCGTATGAGGCAGAGCGAGATGAACTTTTTCACAAGCCGGGTTGTGAAAGATATTACCGACATTATTCATTTCGCATATGATTCTTATGATACCAATGCCTTCATGAATATCTATTACAAGGTTCGTATGTATCTGAAAAAGGAGAATGCCAAGGCACTGTGCGGTGTCAGCGAGGCAGAATCCATTCCTGTACTTGATGCTGCATGGGACAGTTCTATTCTCACAAGGCGTCAGAAGGAAACGCTTGACGACATTGATCTGCAGTTCAAATCTCTGCGAAAAATGACTGGGAATAAGGGCCTCATCTACATCCTCTATTCTATGGGATATCTCGAATATATGGAACGGACCGGATTAGACACGAGCCGTCTTTTCGCCCTGAAGAAGATATCTGAAGACACCCCGGATCTGCAGGGATTCCTTAAGCGGCTGGACTATCTGAACGAGACGATTGCGAATAAAGAGAATGACAGCTCAGTCCCTCTGATTCTGTCTACCATCCATTCAAGCAAGGGACTTGAATACGACAATGTATATCTGATTGATGTAATGGATGGTGTATTCCCTAAGGACGAGATACCGCCAAAGATCAGTGATCCGAAGCAGGTGACACCGGAACAGGAAGCCTTTGAAGAAGAACGAAGGATATTCTATGTAGGAGTGACAAGAGCAAGAAAAAGGCTGACTATTTTTACATTCCAGAAAGAAAAGTCCATATTCAGTAAAGAACTGCTGGGGTGATCACAGATAATACCGTTCTATTGTCTGATCAAGTGCCTTCTTTTTGATGACTTCCATTTTACCACATTTTGCGTTATCATGTAGCTATGATTACGATAGATTTGATAACAGGATTTCTGGGTTCTGGAAAGACAACTTTTCTCAGGAAATATGTGAAATACCTGCTCGCACAGGGTGAGAATATCTGCATCCTGGAAAATGATTATGGTGCTGTAAATGTCGACATGATGCTCCTGTCAGACCTGATGGGAGACAGATGCGACATGGAAATGGTGGCAGGCGGATGTGATGCTGACTGTCACAGACGCAGGTTCAAGAGCAAGCTCATAGAGATGGGAATGATCGGATACACGCATGTATTGGTCGAGCCATCGGGAATCTTTGATGTGGATGAGTTCTATGATTCACTCCATGAGGACCCGCTGAACCGCTGGTACAAGGCTGGCGCGCAGATCACGATAGTAGATGCTGGACTTGACATTCCGCTGTCAGACACGTCTCAATATGTGTTTGCATCAGAGGCAGCAAATGCAGGCAAAATACTCTTCAGCAAGACTCAGCTGAATAAGCCGGATGCGCCATCGAAGATACTCTCATATCTCAATGATTCACTCGCAAAGATAAATTGTAAAAGACAGATAACCGCAGATGAGATCATGGCAAAGGACTGGAATATGCTTACAGACGCGGATTTCCGGGAGCTTGAGACATCTGGCTATAAAGATTATTCATTCGAAAAGCAGCAGGTCATGGATGAGCACAAGTATGAGTCGCTGTATTTCATGGAGAAAAAATTCACGCCTGTGGAGCTTAAAGAAAAGGCCGAAACTGTGATAAAAGATCCGGAATGTGGTGGGATAATCCGCATTAAGGGATTCTGTAAAGACGGTGCTGATAGCTGGCATGAGCTCAATGTCACCAAAGATAATTTCACCGAAGCTCCGATAGAAAACGGTCAGGATATAGTAATAGTCATCGGCGAGCATTTGGGAAAGGAAAAGCTCACAACGATCTTTGGTGAGCCGGCTTGTATCCATGCCGATTAGAGTTGCAAGAGCTGCACTTCATTTCTGGGAAGAACCCTGCATCTCAGGCACTGCCGGCTCCGGGGCGGTTTTCTTCTGTGGCTGTAATCTGCAATGCGTGTTCTGTCAGAATGAAAAGATAAGCCGTGGCAGAGTCGGTAAGAATATCACGGTGCAGCGGCTTGCTGATATATTTCTTGAACTGCAGGATCAGGGCGCTAATAACATAAATCTGGTTACTGCAGGCCACTTCATAGACCAGACAATAGAGGCGCTTGAGGATGCAAAGTCGAGAGGACTTGTCATACCGATAGTCTACAATACTTCTTCATACGAGAAGGTGGAAAATATCAGGAAGCTTGACGGTCTGATAGATATATATCTGCCTGACATGAAGTTCATGAGCAACAGAATCTCATCGGAATTCACAAAGGCATCGGACTATTTCGAAGTCGCTTCACAGGCAATAGAAGAGATGGTGTGCCAGACCGGTTCCCCGGAGTTCTACGTGAAAAAGAAGGCTTCACTCGATCAGCAGCTCTCGCTTTGGGAGTCAGAAAATCTGATAGATGCAGAAGAATATAATGAGTGCGCGGATGATCTGATGTCTGATGGAAAAGAAGTATTGATGAAGCATGGGACGATCGTGCGTCACCTGCTGCTGCCGGGATGTACAGAGGATTCCAAGGATATCATAAAGTATCTGTATGACAAATATGGCAACGATATTTTTTTAAGCATCATGAATCAGTACACACCGATGTCACAGGTGGCAGATCATCCATTGCTATCACGCAAGGTGACAGACAAGGAATACAACGAAGTCCTCGATTATGCAATAGATCTTGGAATCGAGAACGCCTTCATGCAGGAAGGCGATGTCGCAGAAGAGAGCTTCATACCGGATTTTGATAAATGTACAGGCGTATGATGAAATTTTGGGAAAACACTTTTTCATTTTAAGTAATTTTAAGGAGGAAAATTTATGGCATGCACAACTTTACTTGTAGGAAAAAATGCATCGTGGGACGGCTCCACGATGATCGCGAGAAATGATGATTCGGGTTCTGGCAAATTTACACCGAAGAAATTCACAGTTGTAGAGCCTGAGGATCAGCCGCGTGAATATGAGTCAGTGATCTCTCATGTGAAGATCACCCTGCCTGATAATCCGCAGAGATACACGGCTATGCCGAACGCTCTGAAGGGTGAGGGAATCTGGGCAGCCTGCGGCATTAATGAGTCAGGAGTTGCAATGACAGCGACTGAGACCATCACATCGAATCCGCGTGTGCTTGGTGCAGATCCGCTCGTCGAGTATCAGAAGAAATGGGAGTCACAGAATCTCTATTTCGGCACTGATTCAGTCGTCGAAGAGGAAGGTACCGACGAGGAAAAAGCAGGCGGAATCGGAGAGGAAGATCTCGTAGTCATCACTCTTCCATATGTCGAGACTGCCCGAGAGGGAGTGAAGCGTCTCGGAGAGCTTCATGAGAAATATGGCACCTATGAGGAAAATGGAATCGGCATTTCTGACAAGGATGAGATCTGGTGGTTCGAGTCTGTAGGCGGACATCACTGGATAGCCAGGAAGGTCGACGATGACGGAGTAGTCGTGATGCCGAACCAGCTCGGAATCGACGGCCTTGACATTGATGACGCACTGGGTGAGCAGGAGAGCAATATGTGCTCTGCTGATCTTCGTGAATTTATAGAGAAAAATCATCTCGACCTTGAGAATCATGATGATGATTTTGATGACGATGATGACGAAGAATATGACGACGAGGATGATCACTATATCATAAATCCACGTATCGTCTTTGGCAGTCATGACGATGCAGATCATGTCTACAATACTCCGCGTGCATGGTACATGCTCCGCTATCTGGATGATAAGGAAAATTATGAAGGACCGGAAGCTCTGTATGGACCGGAAGATGATGACCTTCCATGGCAGGTATTCCCGGACAATAAGATAACTCCGGAAGATGTGAAATATCTTCTGTCATCTCACTATCAGGGCACGAAGTATGATCCATACCTGAGCTACGGCGACAAGTCATCTGCCGGAGCATACCGCTCGATCGGAATCAACAGGAATGATTTCCTGGGATTTGCTGAGCTGCGTCCTGATGCAGAACCGATAGAATGGGTAGCATTCGGAAGCAATGCTTTCAATGTGATGGCTCCATTCTACACGAATGTGTCACAGATTCCTGAGTATCTGTCCAATACAACAGGCCGAGTATCTACTGATAATTTTTACTGGACATCAAGACTTATTGCAGCACTCTCTGACGCTACATATGGCAAATGCCAGAATGTGATCGAGATCTACAATGATGCTGTGATGTCGAAGTCGCATGCTCTTCTGAATAAGTTTGATGCGCAGCTGGCAGAAGCAGATGATTCAGATAAGCAGGCAATCTGTGAAGAGGCAAATGAAGAGATAGCTGATATGCTGAAGAAAGAAGCTGACAAGGCTCTTTCAAAAGCTCTTTTCTTCAGAAGCAATGACATGAAGAACCAGTATGCAAGGTCTGATCATTAGAGAGACTAACGCACGCGCCTACACCTACCCGTGAACACCTATGAACACTTCAGTAACACCAATGTTGTTCGTTTCCCGGGCAACAAAAAAGCCCTTGAATCCGCTGATTTCAAGGGCTTAAAGCAAAACATTTAATAATATATATTAAGCAAGCGACGGGAGTCGGACCCGCGTCCTCAGCTTGGGAAGCTGATATAATAGCCGTTATACGACGCCTGCGCATTTCAAGCACTTTGTGGTACCTGTAATAAAAAAAGCAGGTGATGAGAATCGAACTCACGTATCCAGCTTGGAAGGCTGGTGTTCTACCATTGAACTACACCTGCACACATATCCCCTTTTGCACTTGCTCTAGCTGTAAAGTACATCCACTAAGTGGCGGGGTACCGTTCGCACCTAAACGAGCTGAAAGACGCTCGCTAAGTGCTCTACCTGCCCAGTTCCGGAATCGAACCAGAGACACGGGGATTTTCAGTCCCCTGCTCTACCAACTGAGCTAACTGGGCCCGTTCGCTTGTCACGAACATAATAGATTTTACGGTATTTCAGGCTTCAAGTCAAGGGAAAATTTACAATTATTGCAAAAAATGATACAATATTCCTGATTTATGAACTCAGCATGGAAACTGCGAATTCAGGTATGTGTGAGGTGACCGGTATGATAAAGCTGACCGACTATCTGTACAACGGCGATACAGTACTTAAAATTATAGACAAATATGCATCCGACCTGCTGACAGAGGCTGGCAGGAACGGCAGCAGGGTCGATGAGGCCCATGGAGAGTACCTTGCAGATCTCGAGAGCCTGCTGATCCATAATGACTTCCTGACGTCGCAGTCACAGCGAATCCGTGATTTCTATATGGAAATGGTCCGCAAATATCCATATCTCGCATTTTCATTCAAAGGTCGAATCAAGTCGCTGATCCGCGCTGAGGAAAAATTTGACAGGAAGCTCGTAAATTTATATGCCGAAGCCTATGAGAAGGACGGCACTCTGCCGGATGATGAGAAGGCGGCGAGGGATGCAGCATCGGTAAGGGATCTGATCGCATACCGAATCATTATTTCAATTCCGAAGTGTCATCTGGGGCCTGGTGAGGACGAGGATGCAGTCAATATAGGACTCCTGTACAAGATAGCAGAAGAGCTCCCGGCATTTCTGGAACTGGAGGATTTCGTCCCACAGAGCAATTTTTTTGCAAAAACCCATCCGTCATCGCAGCTGTCAGACACCGTGAAGCCTTATTACAAGGACTATGTGGAGTACGCAAGCGAGAGGGGATACCAGTCGCTGCATATAGCCTTTCTCGACAAGGTGTCGGACAGTATTTTTGAAATACAGCTTCGTACGAAAAAAATGGATGACTACGCCGAGATTGGTCAGGCCGATCATTTCTCATATGAAGAGGGCCAGCATCTGAAGGAAAACCGTCGCGCGCTGCCGGAAGGCCTGAAACGTGAGTATGATGAGGCTTATGAGAGACTTGATTCCATTAGAAAACTAGACCTCACGAAGGTCGATGTGAATATGTTTACTGCAGTCAGCAATGTGCTGATCAATGATAACTGCGGTCTGTTCCGTGGCCGTCTGATCCTGCCGTATGAGCATCTGTCAAGATTCCAGAATGACAGAATGAACTGATTTTTGAAAAAATTATACGTAAAAAAGGACTATGAGGAATTACATCATTTCCTCACAGTCCCTTTTTTGTTAAATGAATTTAATTAAAAAGACAGGAGAACCGTCCCCTTGTCCCCGTCAGTTGGCATCTCTACCGAGTTCGAATGCCTTGTGGTTCATTTCACGGAATTTCGCTGGGACTACGGCGTCAAGTGACTTGAGCCATACTTCTTCAGGGTAGTCGAAGTAGTTCGACAGGCGGCCCATGAGGACGATATTTACAGCTTTCTGGGAGCCGGCCTCATTGGCAAGTGCCAGACAGTCGAGGGCGTCGACCTTGGCGCCGGTGGCCTCTATTTTTTCAATAATCCCGGATGGATATTCGGCAGCACCGGTGATGACAGGCATAGGATTGATCTCCTGTGTGTTTGTCACGATCTGACCGTCCTTTTTCAGGTATGGGAGCCAGCGAGCAGCCTCGAGTGCTTCGAATGAGATGATGAAGTCAGCTTCACCCTTTTCGATGAGAGGTGAATATACTTTATCACCGAATCTCACATAGGTCACTACGGAACCGCCTCTCTGGCTCATTCCGTGGACCTCAGATACCTTTACATCATATCCTTCGGTCAGGAAGAGCTGTCCGAGCATCTTGCTGGCAAGAAGGGTTCCCTGACCGCCGACACCGACGATCATCAGATTCTTTGTCTCCATATCAACAGCCCTCCTTTCCAAATACATCCTGGGCATTTACTGATTCAGGAAGCGGTGCATGAGTATCACCATCAACGCTCTCAATTGCATCGAACCTGCACATCTGCTGGCAGATACCACATCCAACACACTGGGTCGCATCGATTTCAGCACGATGGCCGGCCTTATTGTCTGAAGGTACGATTGAAATAGAAGGACATCCGATCTTCATGCATGAGCGGCATCCGATGCACTTGTCAGCATTGATGTGGAATGAAGGACGATGCTTCACATACTTGAGGAGTGCACACGGCCTTCTCGAAATGATGACAGAAGGCGCATCCACGGCGAGCTCTTCTTTCAGAACTCTCTCACATTCACAGAGATCATATGGATCGATGACCCTGACACGCTCTTTCGGGAAGCCGAAAGAATAGCAGAGCGCTACGATATTTATCTGGCCGGCAGGATCACCCTTGATAGTCTTTCCGGTCGTAGGATTCTGCTGATGACCGGTCATACCGGTGATCGAATTGTCAAGAATTATTGATACTGAATTGCTCTGATTGTAGGCAATATCAGCAAGCCCGGTCATTCCTGAATGAGCGAATGTCGAATCTCCGATCACGCCGACAGTGCGCTTCTCAGCACAAGCGCCTCTTGCCTTGTTGAAACCATGCATGCCTGAGAGTGAAGCACCCATGCAGACATTCAGGTCCATGGCATTAAGCGGTGCGACAGCGCCAAGCGTATAGCAGCCGATGTCGCCGTATACCATGCAGTCAAGTTTTTTCAATGTGTAGAAGAGTCCACGGTGCGGACAGCCTGAGCACATGATAGGAGGACGGCCAGGAACCGGATCCTCGATAGAACGGCTCTCAGGAACAGGCTCATTCATGCATTCCCTGATGATATTCTGTGAGAATTCATCGACCATCGGGAAGATATCTTTGCCCTCTACATGTAGGCCGATCTGCCTGCAGTGATTCTCAATTATCGGATCGAGCTCCTCGATGACGATCACTCTGTCAACAGAAGCAGCGAAATCCTGAATCTTCTTCACCGGGAGAGGATTGATCATGCCGAGCTTCAGGATAGGATATCTGTCTCCGTAGACTTCCTTTGCGTACTGGTATGAAGTCTGGGAAGTGATGATTCCAATGCTCCTGTCAGTTCCATCTTCAATCCTGTTGATCGGAGTAGTCTCTGCAAAAGCAATCAGGTCCTTTGTCCTCTGTTCTACCCTGTAATGTGCGCGCTTTGCCTGAGCCGGCATCATGACACGCTCCTGATCCTTCTCATATGGCAGGAGAGGATGCTCGACTCTTTCGCCTGTCTCTACAATGCTTCTCGAATGTGAGATTCGTGTACACATGCGAAGCATGACAGGTGTCTTGTATTTTTCAGAAAGCTCATATGCGAGCTTCGCGAAATCCTTTGTTTCCTGCGAATCGGCAGGCTCGAGCATAGGCAGCTTTGCAGCGATAGCATAGTGGCGCGAATCCTGCTCATTCTGGGACGAATGCATGCCTGGGTCATCAGCGACGCAGATCACGAGACCGGCACTCACTCCTATATATGAAATGGAAAAAAGCGGATCTGCCGCTACATTTAACCCTACATGCTTCATGGCGCATGAGGCACGGCGTCCGCCAAGGCTCGCGCCAAAAGCGGCTTCAAGTGCTACCTTTTCATTCGGAGCCCATTCACAATAGATCTCATCATACTTTGCGGCTTCCTCGGTGATCTCCGTGCTCGGAGTACCAGGATAGCTCGAAATAAAGCCGCAGCCGGCCTCATAGAGACCACGGGCAAGGGCTTTATTGCCTAACATCAGTTCTTTCAAGTTGCTTCTCCTACTTTCTTACTCTTCTTCTGTATTGTTCAGGGTGTCATCCTTTTCCAGCTCTGCAATGGCTTTCTTCGGCACCTGTATCTCCTGTGCGACGAGCTTCTCGGCTCCGTACATTTTTCTGAGCTTCGGCTTCTCGATCTTGCCGGTAGCATTTCTCGGGACATCTGCAAAAATTATCCGCTTCGGGCGTTTGTACCTCGGCAGACCTTCACAGAACTCATTGATCTCATCCTCAGTGGCAGTCATGCCATCTTTCAGCTGAATAATGGCGCAGGCGATCTCACCGAGACGCTTGTCCGGGAGGCCGATGACAGCGACATCATGGATCTTGTCATTGGTTCTCAGAAAATCCTCAATCTGTACCGGATACAGATTCTCGCCACCGGATACGATGACATCCTTCTTCCTGTCGACAAGATAGTAGAAACCATCCTTGTCCTGGACAGCGACATCGCCTGTCTTGAGCCAGCCATCACCCGGAAGTACCTCAGCCGTAGCCTCAGGATTCTTGTAATAGCATTGCATGACGCCCGGCCCCTTGACACAGAGCTCGCCCTCCTCGCCCTGCTTTACCTCATTATAATCATCATCTACAATCTTGCATTCCCAGTTGTATCCCGGGATTCCGATGGCGCCGATCTTGTCCTCATGATGCAGCCCCAGATGGACGCATCCCGGACCGGTCGATTCTGACAGGCCATAGTTCGTATCGTAATCGTGATTCGGGAAATAATCCTTCCAGTGCCTGATGAGTGATGGAGGAACCGGCTGGGCACCGATATGCATTAATCTCCACTGGTCGAGCTTGTAGTCTGACAGCTTCACAGTACCGGCATCAAGGGCGTCGAGTATATCCTGAGCCCATGGAACCAGGAGCCAGACGATAGTGCATTTTTCTGATGAAACGGCTGACAGGATAGTGTCAGGCTCCGTACCCTTCAGAAGGACAGCACGGCTGCCTGAGATCAGTGAGCCGAACCAGTGCATCTTGGCACCAGTATGGTACAGTGGCGGGATGCAGAGGAACACATCATCATGTGTCTGTCCGTGATGCTTCTGCTCCATCTGAGCCGCCTGCATGAGTGATCTGTGCTTGTGGAGTATGGCCTTCGGGAAGCCTGTTGTGCCCGAAGAAAAATATATCGCAGCGAGATCATCATCAGTGATCGGGATCAGCGGCGGCTGACTCGAGCAGTCCTGAACCAGCTCGCGGTAGTCGTCTGCAAATGTCGGGCAGTTTTCTCCGACATAGATCAGGAGGCGGCCCTTGGACAGCTTTTCCTCAACAGCCTCGATACGGCCGATGAACTGCGGCCCGAAGAAAATGACAGACACGTCTGCCAGGTCTGCGCAGTATGTGATCTCGTCCGATGAATATCTGAAATTGAATGGTACAGCAATGGCTCCGGCCTTCAGGATTCCGAAATAGATTGGCAGCCATTCGAGACAGTTCATCATCAGAATGGCAACCTTGTCATTTCTGCCGATGCCCTTTTCAATGAGCATATTGGCGACACGGTTGGCCTTTTCATCGAATACATTCCATGTGATCTGGTGTCTGTATGGCCGGTCCTCTGTCTGCTGTATCAGGGAATAGTCTTTCCATGTGATCTTACGCGTCTCTTTCATGCCGGGATTGAGTTCGACAAGAGCTACTTCTTTGCCGTAGAGACGGGCATTTTTTTCCAATAAATCTGTTATTGGCATTTTTTATAACCTCCACTTTAACGCTTTAAAGCAACGATAGAATTATAGTTCATTTAGTCTTGCAATGCAAGGCGGAATCAAATATCATAGCTGTATGGAGGAATCATGATGGACAGACCTAAGAGAACAGTAGAGTTTTCAAAACTGGAATCAGTAAATATGCTCCGATATGAGGATATAAATGGTGCCGGGAGGCTCTTCGGGGGCCGGCTCGTGGCGTGGATAGATGACATAGGCGCGATGACTGCGAAGCGGCACTGCAGCATTGATGTGACGACGGCCTCAATTGACAATCTCGTGTTCAAGCGCGGAGCTTTTCTCAATGATATGGTGATCCTCGTGAGCCGCGTGACATTTGTCGGGAGCAAGTCGCTCGAAGTGCGCGTGGATTCATATATAGAGGATGCCGACGGGACGCGCAGACCGATAAACCGCGCTTACCTCACCTATGTATGTGTGGATGCCGAGGGAAATGCTGTTCAGGTGCCATATGATATCGAGCTTACGACGCCAGAGGAAAAGATGGAGTACGAGGCAGCAAAGAAGCGCCGTGAAAACAGGAAGCTCAGGGAACAGGAAGGCTTCTGAGTCAGGCACGCACCGTGTGCCTCTTCTGCTTGACCTCATACAGAGCGCTGTCAGCGGCATTTACGAGATCACGGACAGAGTGATGCTTCGACGGATAGTATTTTACACATCCAATGCTAAGCGACAGTTTGTATGGATTCTTGCCGCTTTTATTCAGATCCGTGATCATATTGTTCATCCTGTCCCTGACCTCATTTGATTCCATTGGAAAAGAAGAGTCAAGGACAATATTGAATTCATCTCCGCCATATCTGGCAGCAATTGCATGACTGCCACATTCTTCAATCGCGGCATTGAGAATCTCCGCGACATTCACGAGCGCATTGTCACCGGCGACATGCCCGTAGTTGTCATTTATTTTTTTGAAAAAATCAACGTCGATCATAAACAGGTACAGACCTATATATGACGGGCTCTTCATCCATCGCGATATCGCCCTGAAAAGCACCCTGCGATTCACAAGGCCAGTCAGCGGATCGAACCGTACCGCACTCTCGAGCAGATAGGAATAGATGAGCAGGATTGAAAACATAAGTGCAGGTGCCAGAAACGGTATACGCCGGAAATACAGCTGCATGAGGCTGAATATAATAGGAATCAGCGGGCAGATGACATTTATAAAGAAGCTGCCCCTCTCAACGTAGTTGCTGTCCTGCGACAGGGTAATAAATGACCTGATCATTGTGACAACGAGATATGTGAATGGGAAGGCATACTGCAGGATGAACAGCGGGCCACGGATATAGTGCAGATTCTGCTCTATTGTAAACAGCCATCCAGTCTGGGTGTTGATGATTATCAGAATCACATGTGCATATACAAATATAGCTGAGAGAAAAATGCTGGATCTCCATGCGGAGAAAGCGGTCTGGTGAGCAGATTCGAAATAAAGGAACCACATGAATCCTATTACTGTAAGCGTCAGGAAATATCCGCTCTTGATCAGATAATCAACCCATCTCATTGCCGGGATGACTCCGCTGTCCATCATCTGCCAGACAGTGTCGCATCCGATGTTGGCGATCATGAGTGCGATGCAGAGCACGAAATAATCCCATCTCGGGATGAGGTCAGTCCTGACACATTTCATCAGTATGATCAGCAGTACGATGATGCTTATGAGGTTGATCTCTATATAAAGAGCCAGTGCGTTGTAAATCATGAGTTTTCCTTTCTCATGTTGGGCGTCTATAATTGTCACCATCATATCATTGCGCCGGATGCAAGTCAAATAAAGTCAGATACATTGTGCATGATTCAATATTTTTTAAGCTTTTCTTGATAAAAAGTCTGTGACATGGTATCATAGCAACAGGATAACCAGTAATTCGGATTTGCTGGTATATGGCCAGATATGGAGGCTTTATGGATAGACGTATTCTGCCTGTGGGCAAACAGAATTTTGAAGAGATCAGACAGAATGATATGATATATGTCGACAAGACACAGTACGTATGGGAACTGGCTGAGACCAGTCTCGCTTATTTCCTGTCGCGCCCGAGACGCTTTGGAAAGAGTCTGTTCACGTCCACTCTTGAATGCTACTTCAGAGGAAAGAAGGACCTGTTTAAAGGGCTTTATATATATGATAAGGAAAACGCGCGCGGAGAGAATGCGTGGACAGAATATCCTGTTATCACATTCTACCTGTCCAGTGGTGAGTTCAATGATCCGAGTGGTCTGCAGGATATGCTCAACAATGTGCTGGAAAATGTGATACGGGAATATGATCTCACCGGAGAGTATGCCATTTCGGGGGAGACTCTGTCAGTGCGATTCCGTAATGTCATCATGAATCTCAAAGAGAAGACAGACAGGAATGTAGTCATTCTTGTAGATGAATATGACAAGCCTCTGCTTAGTACAATGCTGACTGATCCTGAGCAGGAAGAAAAAAATCGTCTGCTGTATAAGAGCTTCTTCTCAGCACTCAAGGATATGGACGGGTATCTGAGATTTGTATTTTTCACTGGAATCACTAAATTCACGAAGATATCGATTTTTTCTGATCTGAATCAGTTAAATGATATCTCTCTGGATAATGACCATTCCGGAATCTGCGGTATCACTCAGGATGAACTGGAAGCAAATTTCAAGCCGGAGATAAATGCACTGGCTGAAGAGGAAGACATGACATATGATGAATGTCTTTCTGAACTTCAGAAGATGTACGATGGATATCATTTCTCTAAAGATGGTGTTGGAGTGTATAATCCTTTCAGCCTGCTGAATGCATTTTTCAAAAGGGATTTCGGTACATACTGGTTCGGGTCAGGCACACCTGAGATCCTTATAAGGAAGCTTAAAACATCGCATATGCCTCTCTATAGCCTGATAGATGGAGTGACAGCCAGGGAATCCACACTGCAGGACTATCGTGCAGAGGACAATGATCCAATCCCGCTGTACTATCAGACAGGATACCTGACCATATGCGGGTATGACCGCCGGTTCAGAAGATATACACTCCGCTTCCCGAATGATGAGGTAAAGTATGGATTTCTTGACTCACTGGTGCCTAGTGTTCTCGGGTACCGGACGGAGGAGAATCCTGTCTCTCTAGACAATATGATTCTAGATCTGGAATCAGGTAATCTCGATTCATTTTTCAAAAGACTGACCGCTCTTTTTGCCACTATTCCATATCCTGAGGGCAGGGCTCCTGAATATGAGGGGGAGTGGTCCAGACAGCTCTTTCTGATTCTCGAACTGATGGGTGAATATACCCAGGCTGAAGTTCACATGGCTACAGGCCGTGCCGACTGTGTTGTGAAGACACCGGACTATATCTATGTCTTTGAATTCAAGCTCGATAAACCGGTTGAGGATGCACTGGCACAGATTGATGATAAAGGCTATGCAATACCATACTCTGCTGATTCGCGGAAACTATACAAAGTCGGTGTGGCATTCTCCAGTGAGAAGAGGAATGTGACTGACTGGAAGATAGCAGAGTAAAATTGTTGGAATAGTGATATTTAAGAAAGATTGAATCCATTTAAAATTTCTCCAAAAAATAATTGTTGGTATAAGTAACATATAAAAATATATGTAGGCAAAGGCTGACAATCTGGAATGATCTGGCAATTGTGAGAGCCGCATTTCCGCGGTAAAGTGTGACTTGTCCGAAGGATGAATCCAGCGATGAGTCCTGAGGAAAGTGAATAGAAGCATGATGCAAGTGTAAGCGATGAATTCTCAGAGCTTCACACAGATCGCAGTTCCTGCCGACGCATGGCGTGGAATCTGCGAACGCCTCGTATCATGCGGACAAGGTTTGGGAGGACCGGTTCACTTAGCACAATGAAAAACATTCCAACTAAAAAGGAGGAATAATACAAATTATGTTAAATCTTAAAAAAGGTTTAGCCCTGGTGCTTGCTGCAGCAACAGCATTCACATTCGCACCAGTTGCTAATCTTGGTCAGAGCATTGTAGCTGAGGCAGCTTCTGATAATACAACAGCTATCACTATTGACCACAATGGAACAACAGCAGTTGATAAAACATACAGTTTTGCATCTGGCTACTATAAGGTTGATGTTGAAAAGAAAATTGCAGATGGTACAGTTCCTAAAGTTGAGTATTCAATTGATGGCAGCACATATACAGAAATTATGCCGACTCGTTCTGATGCTCCATCTGTTGCAGGAATTGTGAAGATTCAGCAGGTGAAGGATGCTCTAAAGAACATTCACATCAAGATTTCTGATGTAACAGGTCTTTCTAATGGTACATTCAATTTCTCATTTAAGAAAGTTGCAGATCTGTCAGACCTTGAAACTGGCTCAGCTAGTGTAACAGCAGGTTCTGCTTCAGATTATAAATATTCTGCACCAGCAGGAAATGGTGTTCCATCAGTTATTACAGTTACTGTTAAGAATGAACCAGCTCCGACCCTTAGTTCAACAGGATCTACAGCATTTGAGAGTGTAAAGAAAACCAATTATGGAGACACAACTTATCCATTTGGGACAAATAATTCACTTGATGCCGATTTTACTGGTATCACAACTAATGGCACCACAGCTGCTGTAGCAGGTACAGACTATAAGGCAGATGGTTTCTCTTATCAGTCTGCTAACGGATTTATCACATTTGAAAATCTTGACAACTACACAGATGTTACAAAGGCAACAACAGGCAAAGCTTATGGTCATGTAAAGCTTGTAGCAAAGTATGGCGCTGTTGGTGAGGATACCATTACTGTTAAAGTAGCAAAGGCTGATAATTCAGGAACGTATGCTGAAGCATCATTTAAGGTAGTACTTAAGGATAATTCTAAGCATGTAACAAGCTATACATGGTCAGCAAAAGGAAAAACCAACTACTTAACTGGTACAGATGCTCCACAGGGTATTGCGGCTTCAGATCTTGTAAACACTAATTCTGTAAATCTTGATTATCTTGTAAATAAGACAGTTCAGCTTAATGTTACTGCTGACAGCACAGTATACTTTACATCTACAGATACATCTGTAGCAACTGTTTCTGATGCAGGTCTTGTAACGGCTCTTAAGCCAGGATCAACAGATATTAAGGTCAGAGTTGCATCAGATCTTGATACTCCATATATACTGCATGTATATGTAACAGATGATGTTACTGATGTAATAACAGCTAAGGTTAATGGAGAAACAGTAGATTCTTCACATCCTATCAATCTTGATCCGTCTAACTCTACTGCTGCAACAGCAGTAAAGACTGCTCAGATTGAAGCTACATCCGCAGCTGGATCACCTGTTTCATTCCAGCTTGTTTCAACAAATGGCGGATCAGCATATGGTGATACTTCAATTGCAACTGTTTCAGCCACAGGTCTTGTAACAGCAGGAACAAAAGTGGACACAGTATATGTTCATGTTTCAACACCAGCTGCTCAGAATGGTAAGGTTAAGGCTGGAAATCTTTATATCCCAGTAACAATCAACAAACTTCCACAGGCTGATTTCTCAGTTTCAGATATTAAGCTTGATCTTAAAAACAATAAGACTACAAAGATTGAGCCAAAAACTTCTGTTACAGGTATTAAGTTCAGCTATCTTCCAGATGCTGATGCTCAGAAAGCCGTTGAGCTGAGAGGAAATGTAGTAACAGCTTCTAAGATCGGTGAAGGTAAGATTACTGTAACAGCTGCTCCAACAGCTACTACAAGACTTACAGAGAAGACAATCAAAGTATCTGTACTGTCAGATGTTACAAAGACAGCATCAGATCTTAAAGTAGCTTCTTCAGCTATTACTGTAGCAGTTGGTAAGACAGCTTCTGCTGGTGCTTCAACAACAGCTTCAGGCGCAGCTATCACATATTCTTCAGACAATGAGAAGGTTGCTACAGTTGCAGCTGATGGTACAATCACAGCAGTTGCTCCAGGAACAGCAGTTATCACTGTTAAGGCTGCAGAGACTGATACTGTAAGCGCTGGACTGGCTACAGTCACAGTAACAGTTCCACAGAACCCTGCAAAGGTTGCTGGCCTCAAGGTCGCTAACAAGAAGGGTGCTAAGGTATCTGTTTCCTGGACATCACAGGGCGGAAGCATCAGCTACCGTGTTTACAAGAAGGTAGGCAACGGCAAGTGGGTTGCTAAGAACGTTACTTCAAACAAGGCTACTCTTTCAGTTAAGAAGGGTGCCAAGGTTCAGGTTAAGGTAAAGGCTTTCGTTAAGGATTCTACTGGTAAGACAACATGGGGTCCTAAGGCTACAAAGGTTACCAAGACTACTGACAAGAAGTAATACCCAATCCTTCAAAGAAAATCAACAAATTTGACTAGATAAAGTTTCGGAAAACCCTGGTTTATTTCT
>JAQYAY010000048.1 GCA_029338735.1 Lachnospiraceae bacterium
GTCAGTAAGTGCAACAGTATCACCTGTCATAGTAAGGAGCTCCTCCTTCTCGAGCTCAAAAATCTCGTGGCCGTATATTTTTTCAATAGCCACACCAAAGGCTTTTTTGAATTCAGACTTCTTTATGCCGGCTGTCTGGCGGAGTCCAAGGAACATGTATTCCTCCATAGCAGCCTTTCTCGATATCTGCGTGAAAGAGCCGATAGTCGCGATATCCTCGTAACCGACCTCCTCAGGAACTATCGGCAGATGTGATGCCTCCTCTATGTACTCATACAGATCACTGATATTCGAAGTGCGCCACTCAAGTCCCATTCCACCTGTCTCCTCAGGATCTTCAGGCTCTCTAACGAGGAAGCCTGGCGGAATAAGGGATGCGGCTCCAAGGCCGACACCTAAATAAGGAACACGTCTCCAGTAGCCTAAATTATGGACACACTCCTTACCGTCTCTGGCATAGTTTGATATTTCATACCTATGGTAGCCTTTCTCCTCGAGATAGAACTGAGCCCTCTTCATAAGCTCATAGGTCTGGTCCTCATTCGGAAGAAGGACTGTATCCTCGCCTCTCTCCTGTCTTTCGGCATCTTCGTGATATTTATCATAGAATGGAGTTCCCGGTTCTATAATAAGTGAATAGCATGAGATGTGTTCAGGGCGAAAAGACGTCACTTTATTTAAGGTATAGAGAAGCTTCTCAGGTGTCTGGCCTGGAAGTCCACTCATTATATCGACATTAATATTCTCGAAGCCGGCTTTTCTTAATATCTCATATGTGGACAGAAAGCGGTAAAAAGTATGAATCCTGCCAAGCATTTTAAGCTCGTCGTCATTTGCAGACTGAAGTCCAATCGATACACGGTTAATACCGACAGAACGGTAGATATTTGCAGCCTCAGCTATAACTGTGCCCGGATTTGCTTCTATAGTAATCTCAGCAAGCGGATCCAAGTCAAAATTTTCCTTTACAGTCTGCATGATTTTCACTATGTAATCAGGATTAATCCAGGTCGGTGTTCCTCCTCCTATATAAATAGATGACACCGTTCCAAAGACTTTCTCAGAATAAAATTCAAGCTCTTTACAGAGTGAGTTCACATAGTCTCTCTGAGTAATCGGATCATGGACTCCTGAAAGGAAATCACAATAAAGACACTTTTTGGCACAGAATGGTATATGTATATAAAGTTCAAATCTTCTATAGTCTTCCATCGTTATTCGTCATCATCGAGCTTTAATACACTCATGAATGCTTCCTGAGGTATCTCGACATTGCCGACCTGCCTCATCCTCTTTTTTCCTTCCTTCTGTTTCTCTAAGAGCTTTCTCTTTCGGGTAATATCACCGCCGTAACACTTCGCTAGGACATCCTTTCTCATAGCCTTTACAGTCTCACGGGCTATTACCTTGCTGCCGATTGCTGCCTGGATTGGGATTTCAAACAGGTGTCTCGGAATATTTTCTTTTAATTTTTCACACATCTTCCTGGCCCTGTCATAGGCAGTGTCCTTAAAGACAATAAATGAAAGCGCATCGACCTTTTCTCTGTTGATAAGGATATCAAGCTTTACAAGCTCCGATCTCTGATATCCCTTTAATTCATAATCAAATGAAGCGTAACCTCTCGATCTGGACTTAAGCACATCGAAGAAATCATAGATGATTTCATTTAACGGAAGGACGTATTTTAAGACAGCTCTGGTCTCCTCAATGTATTCAAGAGAGACATACTGTCCTCTTCTTTCCTGGCATAAATCCATGATAGGTCCGATATAGTCGCTTGTGACCATGATCTCCGCGTCTACTACAGGCTCTTCCATATAGTCTATCTCCGATGGATCAGGGAGATTTGACGGATTCGTAAGCTCCATTACTGTACCGTCAGTCTTATAGACCTTATATACTACTCCTGGTGCTGTCGTTACGAGGTCAAGGTCGTATTCCCTTTCAAGTCTCTCCTGTACGACATCCAAGTGTAAGAGTCCAAGGAAGCCGCATCTGAAACCAAATCCAAGTGCCTGTGATGTCTCTGGCTCAAAAACAAGCGCTGCGTCATTTAGCTGAAGCTTCATAAGGGCATCCTTAAGCTCGGGATACTTGGCGCCATCAGCCGGGTAGATACCGCAGAAAACCATTGGCTTTACAGGACGGTAGCCAGGAAGTGGCTCTGAAGCAGGATTATCAGCTAATGTCACAGTGTCACCGACTCTGGTCTCCCTTAAATCCTTAATAGAAGCTGTGATATAGCCTACCATACCGGCAGAAAGTTCATCACAAGGGATAAACTGACCGGCACCGAAGTAGCCTACCTCAACGCACTCGAACTCTGCGCCTGTAGCCATCATTTTGATATGATCCTTAGGGCGGACTTTTCCCTCCCTGATACGTACAAATACTATAACTCCTCTGTAGGAGTCATAGAGTGAGTCAAAAATAAGAGCCTTAAGAGGCGCATTTACTTCGCCTGTAGGAGCTGGAAGCTCAGTGATTATCTGCTCTAAGACCTGATCCACACCGACACCAGTCTTAGCAGAAATCCTTGGAGCATTTTCGCAGTCAAGTCCGATAACATCCTCAATCTCCTTTGCGACCTTATCAGGGTCAGCTGAAGGCAGATCGATTTTATTGATGACAGGGAGGACCTCAAGATCATGGTCTAAGGCCAGATAGACGTTTGCTAAGGTCTGAGCCTCAATTCCCTGAGCCGCATCGACTACAAGAACAGCACCATCACAGGCTGCAAGGGACCTCGATACCTCATAATTGAAGTCGACATGTCCTGGGGTATCAATCAGGTTAAAAATATACTCTTCTCCATCCTTTGCGTGATATATAAGTCTCACTGCCTGAGACTTAATAGTGATACCTCTCTCACGCTCGAGGTCCATATTATCGAGGACCTGCTCCTGCATCTCCCTCTTTGTCAGAGTATGCGTCATCTCGATCATCCTGTCAGCAAGTGTGGACTTGCCGTGATCTATATGCGCAATGATACAGAAATTCCTGATATGTGACTGATCCATTCTGGTCTCCTTTGTATTATTAGGGGTTAGGGGCTAGGGGCTAGGGGCTAGGGAATAGTAGTATCTTATATATACCCTATACCCTATACCCTATACCCTATCCCCTATCCCCTATCCCCTATCCATTATATCAGACAAACTTCCCCTTGACAAATCCATCTCACATCTGTATTATAGAAAAGTATGATTGCTTGGGAGAACCGTGTCAATCCCCTGCATTCATTATCACGTGATAATAATAATTCAGGAGGTGAATCAAATTGGCAAACATCAAATCTGCAAAGAAGAGAGTTTTAGTAAGCGCTAAGAAGGCAGCCCGCAACAAGGCTATCAAGAGCAACGTCAAGACAGTAGTTACTAACGTTGAGAAAGCAGTAGCAGCTGGAGATAAAGAGGCAGCTCAGTCAGCACTCAAGATTGCTCAGGTTGCAATCCCAAAGGCAAAGTCAAAGGGAATCCTTCACGCCAACAATGCAGCAAGAAAGGTATCCCGCCTTACAAAAGCTGTAAACGCAATGGACTAAATACTTTGAATATAAAGAAAGAACCCGTCGGCACCGTCAGCCAACAGGTTCTTTTTTTAGTGCTTCCATGATCAGCATCTCAACCGCAACAGTATCTTTCATCCTGCTCCTCTTATAGCTCTCCTCATATTCTTCAGCACATTCCAGCAGGTGTGACAGCTCTGCAGATGTAAATTTCTTTGCAAACCCGGAAAGCTTGCCAAGCGCCCAGTCATTTTTCACACCTGTGACCTTCTTTTTCATATCAACAGAAGCATGGTCTCTGTCCATCTGCTTCAGCTGATAGAGCTGCATGAACTGCCTCTCGATCAGTGCAAATATAGCTGGCGCTGGCTCATTCTGACGCAGCATATCCTGATATACCTGAAAAACCCTCGCAGCATTTCTCGACGCAATCGCATCTGTCAGTGCAAATACTATGGTCTCTGATGCATTCACACAGACAGCTTCCACGTCTTTTTTCTCGATCAGTTTTTTCTCAAGACAATAGGCCGAGAGCTTCTCGAACTCTTCATTCATCAGATCCATTGATGAGCCGGTTCGCATATAGAACTCATTCCATGCATCCTGCCTCATGCTCATCCCATATGTCGTGAGCTTGCCGCCGATCCATGACCGGAGTTCTCTGTCTGATGGCAGCTTGTATTCTTCAGCAGTGCCATTTTTCGAGACAGCCTTGTAGAGCTTGTCACGCT
Organism: Lachnospiraceae bacterium; assembly: GCA_029338735.1. Classification (GTDB taxonomy): domain Bacteria; phylum Bacillota; class Clostridia; order Lachnospirales; family Lachnospiraceae; genus Weimeria. The sequence continues at coordinate 4,243 of JAQYAY010000048.1, forward strand.
TGTCGACTTCTTCTTCGATAAAGACTATAACAGTAGTATCCGGAATATCCGGAATATATTTTACCAGCCTGTCCTTATCTTTTTTATTACCCTTGAAGTAGCCTGAATTACTGACAAGAATCACTCTTCTGTCTGCAAAAAAAGGAAGTGTATCACTGTCCGAAATAAGCGATGCAACCGAGAAACTTTTTTCATCGAGCCGTGAGAAATTCATATCGTTCTCATCTGTCACTCCCAGAGCCTTCAGTAGCTTCTCGCGCGCCTCAACAAGGAGATAATGCTCTTTCCCGAACAGCAGATATATTCTCTTGAAATTGCCGCTTTCTATCTCGTTGTCAATTGACCTCATCTAATGTATCCTTATTGTCTTCAGAGTCTTCTAACCCCAGCACATCATCAATACGATCATCATGCATATGAAGAAACTCCGTTACTGCACACCATTTGTCAGCAATAGTGATCATGATCCCCTCAATTGTCTTCGGGCGTTCCTTTGTGACCGGCCACATGTGATTGGCTATCATATCAGCCTGAGTCGAATTCACCGTTCCGCTCTTTTCTGCCTCCATCAGCGATCTGATCGGATGCGAATGAGCAGTATCCATACTTCCACCGAATGAATCCCTGTCATAGATTCCGACATCATGCCACAGACTGCCCCTAATGACATCCTCTTCATCAAGACCGAATATCCTCGCAAGAAGCAGCATCTTCTGGGCCACATGCACACTGTGATATCCAACCGTAGAGCATATATGATGTCTCTGTCCTATAATTCTCTGAAATTCCTTTGAACTGATTATATCTCCGCCTAATTCTTCTATCTTCTGGTAGTCCAGGTCCCTGCTACCGACTACATTGGTAATTCCTAAATCCATGTCTGCGACGCCTCCCATCACAACACTACATTTGGAATTATAGCACCAATATTATGTAGTTGCAAACGTGGAAAAATGAGTTCATAATGTCATTAACTTGTAAATAGAGGGAGACAGTATGAATAAAAGACCAACGCTCATTGCCGCAGCATCCATGCTTGGCGGTACTATACTTATTTTATATGATCAGTGGATCTGCCTGCTTGTTCCAGCACTCCTTTTACCTTTCATCTTTTACAGAAGAAATGCAAAGCCAGCCCTGATACTGCTTGCCGTTGTCATTCTGTCATTTATTGGCGGAGTCATCCTGTCATCAGTTCATCAGAGAGCATACTATAGCGTATATCGTACTATCAACGGTTCTGATACCGTGACTATCCATGGAAGGCTCACAAGAAAAGAATATACCTCACATGGCATCATGAACTATCTTTCACTGCAGGGTCATCGCAGCATCATAGTGATCTTTACCACTGACAGCGATACTTGTACCATTGGTTCACAGATAATAATCACCGGTACCCCCGAAGAACCTGAATCACAGATGAATCCTGGATGCTTTGACCAGAAGGCATATTACCGATCGCAGTCTGTGGTATCCAGAATAAAGGACGCATCATGCACCACTGCAAAGAAAAAGCAGTTCAGTGTATTTGAACTATTATATCTGTTGAAGTACCAGCTTCTCGCAGTATTCACGGCTGCTCTGCCTGGTGAAGAGGGATCACTTCTTGCCTCACTTTCAATAGGCACGAAGAGTCTCCTCGATTCCGATGTAAAAGAGCTCCTGACGAATGCAGGACTGAGCCACATACTTGCGATCTCAGGTCTCCACATCTCAATTATGGGAGATATGATATATAAGACACTGATGCGTCTGAAGCTGTCTGTAAAGCCTGCTGCTATCATTTCATTTATCTTTGTGTTCTTCTATTCACATTCGATCTCCGATTCTGTCTCAGCAGAGAGAGCTGTCATCATGTACATGTTTTTCATCCTGTCGAAGTTATTCATAGAGAAGACAGATACTCTCACCTCTCTGTCATTTGCGGCCATGTATATCTGCATGACTGACCCTCTGGCTATCACCGGAGCCGCATTTGTCATGTCATTTGCAGCAGTCCTGCTGATTGCTGTTCTCGCCGTCCCGGCATGTAACTGCTACCGCACCTTCACTGACCTCAGGTGGGAGAATGCTCATAAAAAGATAAAAGACAACCGACACAAGCCATCATTTATGGAAGATATGGCAGCATCAATACTCTTTTCATTCTGTATCCAGATATCAATGGGTGGCATCAGCGCCAGGTATTTCTATACTTTTCCTCTGCTGTCATGCATCCTGAATACTGTGGTCCTCCCTTTCCTGCCATTCCTGATCATTGCTGGGCTGACTGGTGGATTCATAGGGTTATTCTGTCTGCCCGCTGCAAAGATCATTCTCTTCCCCTGCCATATGATCCTGTACTGGTATGAGCTCTCGTCAGCTGCATATGCAAAGATTCCTCTGTCCAATATTGTGACAGGTAAAGTCAGCACTATGAATACTGTCATTTGTCTGTTGCTTGTTCTCACTATTTCCGTCATACTAAGGAGACAGAATCGTAGACTATTCACGACTCGGTTCACTAAACGGGTCTGGGCGAAGATCCGGCTGTTTCCAGTATTCGGTGATAAAAAAGTCACCATGCATGTCGCATCACTGTCCTGTGCCATTATCATTCTGCTCTCTATTCCTCATCACAAGGATTCTTTTGCAATGCTTGCAGTTGGTCAGGGTGACGGTCTGATACTCACTTCATCTGATGGAAAATGCTTCATGTACGACGGAGGCAGCACTACTGAATATGATATAGGGAAAAACATTCTGCTGCCATCCCTTAAATACCGCGGTATCTCATCTGTTGAAGGGTGGTTTCTGACTCACCTGGATGATGATCACATCAGTGGATTTACAGAGCTTGCCGCAAAGAACTACCCTATCAGGAATCTATATCTGTCTTCTAAAATCCCTCATGATGACAAGTACGCAATGATAGTGAGATTATGTCATGATCATGATATCAGGATAAACTATCTTGATGGAAAGGATAAACTGTCCTGCAGACTATTTACCATTGAGACTCTTTTCCCGGACAGCACAAGTGATTTCGAAGGGCCGAATGAAAACAGCCTTGTAACTCTCATCACAATGAACTGGAAAAATGACACGTGTACAAAGATTATTGAAACAGGTGATATCGGCGAAGAACAGGAAAAATATATCCTTGAAAAATATTCAGCCAGATTAAAGAGAAACTCCCATGACATGCTGGTTCTGAAATCAGCTCATCACGGGAGCAACTATTCTAACTGTTCTGAGTGGCTGTCTGCAATAGAACCAGATCTCACACTTATCTCAGCAGGGAAAGGCAACAGATATGGTCACCCTGGCCAGGATACTATACAGCGTCTGAAGGATGCCAGGCTGCGATATCTCTGCACCATGTATGCAGGCCAGATCAGCCTACTGCCATCCGGCAGATACAGATGCCATATCAGTCATTGACCACGAAGTCCAGATTCGGGCTGTAGGTACCATTTTTCTCATTATCTGTAATGATAGATGCTGAATCACCAGAGCCTACAAGGATCTGCACCCGGCTGATCTGATCAAGCTCACAGAGTGAATCGACTATAGAATATATTCGCAGATTTGTCGATACCTTGCTGTCAATATTGTCAATAGACTGATCAAGATCCACATAGCAGATTCCGTCATTAACATTGACAGAAAGTACCTTGACCGATGAAGGAAGCGTAGCGCAAGCATCAGATGAATCAGGCTTCTTCTGCAGCTGCTGCATCACCGCCTGAGCGACAGGAATATTCTCATTGATATGGACGCCTCTTGTCTCTTTTATCAGACCGCTTCCATCAGCCGCCGGACAGTAGAGCACGAGATCCACAGCCCTTGTCGAATCCTGCTCAAAATCGAAATCATCAACGAATGTCTCGGCATTCATGGCCCCGATTGCATTTCCCTGGCTGTCAGTGATTGCATCTTTTACCACACGGAATGTCACTGTATCAATGGTATCGAGCTGCACCATTGTCTTTACGACAGATGCCCTCATGAGTGCCTCATTCACCTTGTTCAGATTCTTGTATGATCTCGTGAATGAAATAGTGAGTCCTTTATTTTTGATGCAGAAATCCCTAACCATGATATTGGATGGTATGGAATTGGTATAGTCAGCATCCTTCGGAGGTGTTGACAGGATACGCAGTATATTCTTTACCTTGTCTCTTGTTGTTGTACCTGCCACATGCATGCTCACCGGTGACAGAGATGTCTTCATCTGGTTCAGATAAAATATCTCTATCTCATCAGAGCTGTGATGCTTTTCTGAGCTCTGTGAACTGCCACACGAGACCAACGCGGCAACCATGCAGATACAGAGCAGTATGCAGTTCAATTGTCGTATTATTTTTCTCATGACTGCTCCTTTATATAATTAAGCGGCACCCTGACATCGAATGTCGTGCCCTCACCGACTTCTGAGTGAACCTTTATCTGACCCTTGTGCATCTCAATCGCATTCTTAGTAATTGCAAGTCCAAGGCCTGTTCCACCGATCTCTCTCGAATGTGATTTGTCCACACGATAGAACCTGTCAAAAATATGCTCGATTGAATCCTGCGGAATTCCCATTCCATTGTCCTCGACACTGATATAGAAATACTGATGGTCAGCATTGAGTGTCACATGGACATATCCGCCCGGATTGTTATACTTGATACCATTCTCGATCAGATTCATGATACCAAGGGAGAACTTAACCTCATCTATTTCGGCCGTCACCGGTCTGAAGCTCTCAAGCACCAGTTCCACGTTCTGCTTCTCAGCAATCGGTCCAAGCCTCTTGAGCAGAGCTTCGAGCATGTCGTTGATATTTACAGAAGCAATATTAAGCGTAGCTCCTGACTTGTCCATCCTCACAAGAGACAGGAGGTCATTTATGATCTTAGTCTCCCTGTCGATCTCCTGGGTGATATCATGCATGAAGTCCTGATACATGTCGATGGATGCCTCATCCTCCATGGCATTCAGTGAATCCGCAAGCACCTTCATCGAAGTCAGCGGGGTCTTCAGCTCATGAGACACATTCGACACAAACTCCTGTCTGGATTCATCGATGTCTCGCATCTTCTGCATTACTTCATTGAAATTGGACGAGATCTCTTCTGTCTCTGAGAAATCATCGACATTCACCTCGTCATGCAGTTCCTGAGAATTCCTGATATCATCTGACAGTTCTCCAAGAGGTCTCGTATATCTCTCTGAGAGAATAATTGCAAAAACAAATGCAACAACTATTAAAACGAGTGACAGATACAGGAGCAGATTCCGATAAAAAGTCAGGCTCTGTTCCATATTCTCAGTAGACTTCGTGATCAGAATGACTCCTTCTACACTCTTCGAAGAATCATTTTTCTGGATTGGAACGGTGATGATCAGACAGTGGCTCACCCTGTCGTAAACAGAGGTCCTCTGTCCCCTTAGTGACAGGATCACATTTTCCCATACGAATGTCTTGCCCTCGCTTATATCATATGTGTCACGTACGACACGAAGTGAATCATCAATGATGATGATTCTGCCTGAATATATATTCCCAAGAGCCTTGAGCTGGGTATTGATCTCATCTACCTCATTGTCCTTCAGATATCCGGTAGATATGATCTGATCAGAAAGCAGCTGTGTCTGGTTGGTCATCGATACTGTATCAGTATCCAAGGCCCTGCTCTCGTACATTCTAAAGAAAATGCCCCCGATGATAACACCGGGGATAATTCCTATCAGAAGCAGCGCTATGAAAATCGCTGCTTTCATACTATGAAATTTGTTTTGGAAAAAACTGATGAGCTTCATTTCTGGTAGTAATATCCAAGGCCCCATTTGGTATGGACATACTTCGGCTCTGAAGGATTCGGCTCGATTTTCTCACGGAGTCTCCTGATATGTACGTCTACCGTACGTGCATCACCAGGGAAATCCTCACCCCAGACTTCCTTCAGAAGAGCATCCCTGCTGTATACCTTGCCAGGATGGCTCACAAGCAGATAGAGCATCTCGAATTCCTTGCTCGTGAGATTGATCTCTTTACCCTTGATGAAGAGGAGGCGGCTGTCAGTATCAATACGGATATCACCACTCTCAAGAGTCTCCTGAGGAACCTCTGTGTGCTGGGTTCTTCTGAGAATTGCCTTCACTCTGGCACGAACCTCAAGGACATTGAATGGCTTAGTGATATAGTCATCGGCGCCATACTCAAGCCCCATTATCTTGTCCATATCGTCGCCCTTGGCTGTGAGCATGATGATAGGCACCTGAGACTTCTCCCTGATACGCTGGCATACTTCGTATCCGTCAATCTTTGGAAGCATCAGATCAAGCAGAATAATGTCATAATCCTCACTCAGTGCCTTGTCCAGAGCTTCCTGACCGTCATGGGCTGTATCACACTCCATGCCGTCATGCTCCAGGACGAGCTTCACTCCCTTTATAATATGCTCTTCATCATCTACTATCAGAACGCGCGCCATAATCCCTAAACCTTTATCCTGTCTTTTATCCTGCTGTATGTACTCTCACCGATGCCTGACACCTTTGTGATATCTTCCGGCTTTTTGAACCTGCCATTCTGCTCTCGGTATGCTATGATCGCATCTGCTCTCATGGGCCCTATTCCGCTAATAGTGGTAAGCTCCGCCGCATCAGCCTGATTGATGTCTATTTTTCCATCAGAAGAAGCCCCGGAACCATTGCCCGATCCTGAAGAATCACTGGCTTTCTGCTCCTTCCTTGTCATCACGATTATCTTCTGACCGTCTGATAAGGCCTCGGCCTGATTGATATCAGTCGTACAGGCATCCTCACGAAAGCCCCCTGCCTTCTCAATCAGTGCAAAAACGCGGTCTCCTTCACTCATCTCATAGACTCCCGGAGACTTTACTGCTCCCTCAATCTGAACAAATATAGATGAAGATTTTTTCACTTCAGCCGAAGAATCTGAAACTGATTCAGTGACTGACGAATCTGAGGCTGAACTTTCTTCAAGATACGACGTATCAGCGCATCCACAGAGCATCAGAATACATGCTGCCACAGGTATAAAATATTTAATTTTCATATTCGGATCTCCTTTCATGGAGCATCCGATAACTGCAATCTATATTCTAAATGATAAAAACAGTTTTGACAAGATTAAAAGGTGACAAAAACTTTATTTAATTTCTCTTCCATTTCGTCAAATCCGGCTTTGTCCATGATAAGTGGCGGCAGGAAGCGGACGAGATTGCCCTCAGCTGAAAGAAGGACTAATCCCTCATCTAAAGCTTTGTTCAATATTTCACCGACCGGGATACTCTTGTCGATGATCAGTCCCTGCATGAAACCAAGTCCTCTATGGCCTTTTACAAAGTCATACTTCTCTGTAAATGAGTCAAGGATCTTTTCAAAATATGGTGTGAGTTCCTGTACATGCTCCGGGAGCTTACGTCCTTCGATGATATCGATTGACTTGCTGACTGCTGCAAGTACAAATGGATTGCCACCATATGTGCTGCCATGATCCCCCGGTTCAAGCGAATCTGCTGCGACTTTTTCAGTCACAAGAAAAGCTCCTACCGGCACCCCACCTCCGAGAGCCTTGGCTGTTGTCAGGATATCAGGCTTCACACCATACTGTTCGAATGCATATGTAGTTCCTGTACGTCCCATTCCGCACTGGATCTCATCAAGAATGAGCAGGATATCATTTTCATCACAGAGCTTGCGCAGTCCCTGCATGAATTCCTTTGTGGCTGGTGTGACTCCGCCTTCGCCCTGGACTGTTTCTGTGATGATGGCACAGGTATTTTTATCTATAAGAGCTTTTACACTGTCAAGGTCATTGAAATTGGCAAACCTTGCACCGTCCATCAGAGGATAGAAAGGCTCTCTGTAGTGAGTCGTTCCTGTGACTGAGACTGCTCCTACTGTACGTCCATGGAAGCTGTTTTCCATTGCGATGACCTCGTAATTGCCCTTGCCATGCTTCTTGTACGCATATTTCTTTGCAGTCTTAAGAGCTCCCTCTATTGCCTCTGCACCTGAGTTCGTGAAGAAGACTCTGTCCATCCCGCTTATCCTGCAGGCCTTCTCTGCTGCAGGAAGGAGCGGCTCATGATAGAACAGATTTGACGTATGGATGATCTTGTCTATCTGTGCCTTCAGGGCATCATTGTATTCCTTATCATTGTAACCGAATGCCATGACTCCGATGCCGCTGCCGAAGTCTAAGTACTTCTTACCATCGGTATCGTATAAATATACACCTTTTCCCTTCTCAAAAATCACCGGGAAACGGTTATATACATGGATCAGATGTGACTCTGTTTCTTTCATATATTCATGCTTGTTCATCGTATCTTTCCTCATTATCTGATAAAATTGCTGTTCCTATTCCTTTGTTGGTGAAGAACTCAAGGAGCAGGCAGTGCTCGATTCTTCCGTCAAGCACATGGACTCTGTGTACGCCGTTATTTATCGCTCCGATACAGCTTTTGACCTTCGGTAGCATTCCGCCCTGGATCACACCGTCATCTATGAGTTCCTTAGCCTCTGTGACTGACAGCTCAGAAATCAGTGAATCAGGATCGTCCTTATCCTTAAGCACTCCCGGTGTATCCGAGAGGAATACGAGCTTGTCGGCTCCCATGGCCTCTGCTATTGCTGTTGCTGCATCATCGGCATTGATATTGTACGTATTGTAGTCATCATCCATTCCGATCGGGCATACGATCGGGAGGAAGTCATTGTCGAGAAGGTCATAGAGAATCTTCGGATCTACTTTCTTTACGTTTCCGACAAATCCGATATCCTGGCCATCTGCGTATTTTTTCTCAACGTTAAGGAGTCCGCCGTCCTTACCGCTGATTCCGCAGGCTCTGACACCGAGCTTCTCTACCATTGTGACAAGAGATTTATTCACGCGGTTCAGGACCATCTCTGCTATATCCATTGTCTGCCTGTCTGTGACACGCAGGCCATTGATGAACTGTGGCTCACCGCCGTCCTTTCTGACCCATTCGGATATTTCCTTGCCGCCGCCATGTACGATGATCGGCTTGAAGCCTACGAGCTTAAGAAGCGTCACATCCTTTATGACCTGCTGCTTTAAGTTCTCGTCAAGCATGGCCGAACCACCGTACTTTACGACCATTATCTTACGATTGAATCTCTGGATGTATGGCAGTGCTTCGATCAGAACCTCGGCCTTCTTCATCACTGTCTGCATCTCGTCTTTGCGCATTATCATGTATGTACTCCTTATGACTTCTTTGAAGTGCGTGTCCAGATATACCACTCCAAACACGCTCGCTCCCGACGTTCACTTCGCTATGGTTTGTCGTGATATATCTGTCCGCGCACTTTCCTAAACTATGAACGATAATCTGCATTTATCTTTACATAGTCGTATGTGAGATCGCATCCCCAGGCGGTAGCACAAGCGATGCCCTGCTTCATATCACAGATGCAGGTGACCTTTTCAGCTGAAAGTACCTTGGTGGCGGCTTCCTCACTGTAGTCTGTTGCGACTCCGTCCTTTACCAGATCTATTTTTCCATTGACGCTCTCTACTATGATGTCGACCTTCGCTGGATCGAATGATGCTCCTGAATAGCCCAGTGCACAGAGGATTCTGCCCCAGTTGGCGTCATGTCCGAAGATTGCTGCCTTGGTCAGATTCGATGTGATGACCGACTTTGCAAATGTCTTTGCTTCCTGCTTGTCGCGGCAGTGGATGGCCTTTACCTCGAAAAGTGCTGTCGCACCTTCACCATCTCCTGCCATCTTCATTGCTATCTCTCTTGCCACATAGAAGAGTCCCTCTGAGAATGCTGCGAAGTCTTTATCTTCTGTCGTGATCTTCGTATTGTGTGCCTCGCCATTTGCAAGTACTACACATGTATCGTTCGTTGATGTGTCTCCATCGACAGATATCATATTGAAGGTATCACATACTACCGATGAGAGTGCTTCCTGCAGGAGCTGCTTATCGATATTACAGTCTGTCGTGATAAAGCAGAGCATCGTGCACATATCAGGGTGGATCATTCCGCTGCCCTTTGCCATTGCTCCTATCGTGACTTCTGTTCCGTCGCTCATTGGCACATGGACTGCACACTGCTTCGGCTTCGTATCCGTCGTCATTATGGCCTGTGCGGCCTTAAGTCCGGCTTCTTCTGTGTCTCCCAGATTCTGTGACAGCTTTACAATTCCGGCCTTTACCTTGTCAATCGGAAGCTGCATTCCGATGACTCCTGTCGATGCTACAAGCGTAGAATTGTCTCCGAATCCGAGTGCCGTCTGTGCTGCCTTTGCTGTCTCATTGCAGTAGCCGAATCCCTCTTCACCTGTACAGGCATTTGCGATTCCTGCATTGATCACGACTGTATGAATGTCTGTGGACTCCTCGACTACCTTTTTATCAAAAAGCACCGGAGCTGCCTTCACGACATTCCTCGTAAAAGTACCTGCCGCCACACATGGTGACTCGCTCACTATCATCGCCATATCGTCACGATCTACATACTTGATTCCGGCCGCTGTATTTGCAGCCAAAAAACCCTTAGGCTTCGTGACACCACCACTGATAACTTCCATTAGTTCCTCCGTTCTCTGTATAGGATATAGGGGATAGGGGCTAGGGGATAGGGACTGACTCCTATCCCCTATCCCCTATATCCTTAAATCACCTATTAAACCTCGTAATATTTTTCTCATTAAGGTAGAAATCATACACATTGAAATCCACCCGTTCCTTCCAGCCTTCTCCCTGCCAGAAACTGTTGCCGACTGTATTGTCCTTGAATGCAACGAGTGAGATTTTATTCACATGTGCTTCGTTCAGGCGCTTCATGCACCAGACACACATCTCTTTTCCTATACCCTGTCGGCGCCTGTCTTCACGCACGCACACGTGATAGAAGCAGGCTGTCCTGCCATCGTGTCCACAGAGGATGCTTCCTAGTATCTCACCATTTTCTTCTGCCACTACTGAAAATCCTGGGTTTCTCTTAAGAAAAGCTTCCACACCTTCCTTTGAATCATCTATGCTTCTGATCCCGAATCCGTGTATTGACATCCAGAGCTCATGCACCCTGTCGAAATCTTCTATTATCATTTTTCTGTACTTTATCATAATAAAACTCCGCTTACTATGATAGCACAACCATATATTTTTTGCATGTGAATAATAATACATCAAAGCAAGGCGGTTTTCAATAGTTTTATGTGTAAATATTCATTAAAAATGTATAAATTTACACTTGAAACAGATTCAGAGTTGTTGTAATATATAGAGGTCGAAAAAATTTTCTCTATGAAAGGAATAAGAAATGGCAAAGGATAAGGTTGTACTCGCCTACTCTGGCGGACTTGACACCACGGCTATCATCCCATGGCTCAAGGAAAATTATGGTTATGATGTAATCTGCTGCTGCGTTGACTGCGGACAGGAAGAGGAGCTCGACGGACTCGATGAGCGTGCAAAGCTCTCTGGCGCAAGCAAGCTCTATATCGAAGATATCACTGATGACTTCGCTGAGAACTACATCATGCCTTGCGTTATGGCTGATGCTGTATATGAAGATAAGTATCTGCTCGGCACTTCAATGGCTCGTCCAGGTATCGCAAAGAAGCTCGTTGAGGTCGCAAGAAAAGAGAATGCCGTTGCTATCTGCCACGGTGCTACAGGTAAGGGTAACGACCAGATCAGATTCGAGCTCTCAATCAAGGCTCTTGCTCCTGATATCAAGATCATCGCTCCATGGCGTGATGACAAGTGGACTCTTCAGTCCCGTCAGGATGAGATCGACTATGCCAAGGCTCATGGCATCAACCTTCCATTCTCAGTAGACCAGTCTTATTCAAGAGACCGTAACCTCTGGCATATAAGTCATGAGGGTCTTGAGCTTGAGGATCCTTCAAATGAGCCGAACTACGATCATCTGCTCGTTCTTTCAAATACACCTCAGAAGGCTCCTGATCAGGGTGAATTCGTCACAATGACATTTGAAGCTGGTGTCCCTACTTCTGTAAACGGCAAGAAGATGAAGGTTGCTGACATCATCCGTGAGCTCAACCGTCTCGGCGGAAAGCACGGCATCGGCATCATCGATATCGTCGAGAACCGTGTCGTTGGTATGAAGAGCCGTGGCGTATATGAGACCCCTGGCGGAACTATCCTCTGCGAGGCTCACAAGCAGCTCGAAGAGCTCTGCCTCGACCGTGATACAATGGACTTCAAGAAAGATGTCGCCAATCGTATGGCTCAGCTCGTATACGAGGGTAAGTGGTACACTCCTACTATGGAGGGTCTCATCGCTTTCACTAAGACCGTCCAGAAGACAGTCACTGGAGAAGTCAAGTTCGAGCTCTACAAGGGAAACATCATAAAGGCCGGAACCACATCTCCTTACTCACTCTATAACGAGTCCCTGGCAAGCTTCACGACAGGTGATCTCTACGACCACCATGACGCACAGGGCTTCATCACCCTCTTTGGCCTGCCAATGAAGGTAAGAGCTATGAAGATGAAGGAAGTAAAAGAGAACGAGAAGACAAATAACCAGTAAAAAAGTTATGAGTTCATAGTTTAAAGCGTAAAGCTGTCCCTCCGGGGGCAGTTTTGTTATGTCAAATACAAAAACCGCCCCTCAGGGCGGTGCTTATATGAGTTCCTTCTTGATCCGGTTCATCTCGTATGGGGTGTTCTGATAGACATAGTAGTTAAGCCAGTTCGTATAGAGGGTATTGGCATGACCTCTCCACTGGAGAAGCGGCTTCTTGTTCATGTCGTTATCCGGATAATAGTTAACAGGGATATCAATGTCGATTCCCTTTGCCAGATCCCTTCTGTACTCCTTGTCGAGCGTCATCCGGTCATACTCTGGATGACCCATGCAGTATATCTCGCTGCCGTCGCAGGTCGTGCAGAGGAAAATCCCTGCCTCGTTTGATTCAGCAAGTATGATGAACCGGTCATCATTTCTTACTGCCTCATCGTCGACCTCGGTATTCCGTGAATGTGGCGCCCAGAAAAGGTCATCAAAGCCTCTTACAAGCGGTACCTTGCGGTGAAGAACCTTGTGCGGATAGACACCGAACAGCTTCTTTGGCAGAGTGATCTTCTTTATACCATAATAGTAGTACATCGCGGCCTGCGCTCCCCAGCAGAGGAACATAGTACTTGTGACATTGGCCTTGGCCCAGTCAAGAATCTTCGTAAATTCATCCCAGTAATCGACCTCTTCAAAGTCCAGAAGCTCAACCGGAGCCCCAGTCACGATGAGACCATCCATCTGGCGGTCCTTTATATCATCATATGTCTCATAAAACTTGTTCAAATGGCTCTTTGATGTGTGAGTAGCCATATGTGACTTCGTGCAGAGGAAGGTCACGTCTATCTGAAGAGGCGTATTCGAAAGCGAACGCAGAAGGGCCAGCTCAGTATCCTCCTTCAGAGGCATCAGATTCAGGATACCAATCTCAATCGGACGGATATCCTGATGCATGGCACGGTTCTCGTCCATCAGGAAAATATTCTCGTGTTCAAGTATATCATTTACTGGCATATCAGCCGGAGTACGTATTGGCATATATCTATCACTCCTTTAATCCTTTATATCTAAACACTTGAACAACATTTTTTCAATATTCAAAACTTTAATTCTGTTCTATCATTGAAAGCAGATCGGCCTCACTTATAACAGGAACCCCCAGCTCCTGAGCCTTTGTCAGCTTGCTGCCTGCTGCTTCTCCTGCAACCAGATAACTAGTCTTCTTACTCACAGAACCGGTACATTTGCCACCATTTTTCTCAATCAGCTCTTTGACTTCATTTCGTCCAAGTGTAGGCAAAGTACCTGTTACAACAATTGTAAGACCCTCAAGAGCAGAACCCTTCTCTTCAGGCGCCGCTTCCATCACTAACCCCTCATCCCTAAGTCCTTCAATAAGCTTCTTCGTATCATCAGAAGCAAAGAACTCTGCAATGTCCTCTGCAATTGTCTCACCGACATCAGGAATCTCAGTCAGTTCTCCCTTTGGAGCCGCCATGACAGCCTCTATTGAATGATAGTGATCAATCAGCGTCTGAGCAGTACGTCCGCCGACATTTCTGATGCCAAGAGCAGTAAGAAGTCTCACAGGCCCCTGTGTCTTGGAATTCTCAATAGCCTGAAGTATCTTATCAGTATTTTTCTCACGGCCGATAATGCCATCAGCTACCAGCTCATCACGATGTTCATAAAGTCTGTAGATATCTGTAAAATCTTTTAAATATCCAGCGTCTATCAGATTCTGGATCTGCTTCTCACCGAGCCCGGCAATATCCATACATCCTCTGCTCGTAAAGTAGCTGAGCGTACGTGTAAGCTGTGAAGGGCATGACGGATTCACACAATAGTAGTCAGCTGTATCTTCCTCTTTCGTGAGCGGGTGTCCACATACAGGACATGTGTCACTTATCTTAAAAACTGTCTCAGGATCCTTTACAGTTCCGCTGATCTTCGGAATGATGTCGCCCGACTTCTTCAGCAGATAAATACCACCGATTCCGATCCTGTTCTCATTGATATAATCCTGATTGTGAAGAGTGACTCTGGACACATTAGTACCATTGAGTCTCACTGGCTTTCCAGTCTTCTCATCTGAAATATGACCGATGAAGCCAATCTTTCCAGTACGACCGACAGTCTCTTCGATCTCGTCCATTCGTACTCGCTTCTCTTCCGGTGGATATTTGAATGCGATGTGACCTGCACTGTACTTCGCTCCGGCAGGGAAATCTGCTCTGTATGCGACCTGGTCGATCTTTACAACGGCGCCATCTATATCAAATGGCAGACCATCTCTCGTGGAACCAATCTCATTTATGGCATCGACCACTTCATCTGCAGTCGTACATTTCTTATGGAATACGACTGGCACTCCCTTGTCACTCAGCATAGCAAGAGCTGCGGTATGTGAAGCCATAAAGTCTTCAGGACCATCCTGCACGTTGAAGATGAACATGCGGAGCCCGCGCTCAGCCGTGACCTTTGGATCCAGCTGACGCAGAGTCCCAGCCGCAAGATTTCTCGGATTCGCCGCAGGCTTCTTCCTGGCAGCTTCCATCTCATCATTGTACTTAAAGAAATCATCGTGACTCATATAGACTTCGCCACGCAGTTCCAGATAATCAAAAGGCAGTTCTATTACTTCCTTTACGTCAGGAATCACACGGGCATTCAGTGTCACATCTTCCCCGATATGACCGTCACCACGGGTCTCTGCAAGTACCAGATGCAGATAGTCGTCTGCGTCACTATGCTCATAGCGGAGAGTCATGGAAAGTCCATCTATTTTTCTCTCAACAGAAAAAGAGGCATCAGGATGCATGGCATGAACCTTTGCCACGTATGCCCGTACCTCATTGATATCGAAAACATCCTCGATTGAAAGCATCGGAACCCTGTGCGTGACCTTGACACCGGCCTCACGCTTTGCAGATCCGCCGATCTTCTGTGAAGGAGAATCAGGAGTCACCCACTCAGGATGCTCCTTTTCAGCTGCCTTCAGTTGCTGCATCAGCTGATCATATTCGTAATCACTGATCTCATTTCTGTTCTGATTGTAGTAGAGATCCATGTGATAATTGATCTTACTGCTCAGTGCCCGATACTCTTCATATGTCATTTTGTCTCAAGACTCCTTATCTCTTCGTCTGTCAGTTCGCGATATTCGCCTTCCTTCAGATTCAGGTCCTTGAGCCTCATATTGGAGACTCTGACTCTCTGAAGATCCTTCACCTCATATCCAAGAGTCTGACACATCCTGCGGATCTGTCTGTTGAGGCCCTGCATAAGAGTGATTGAAAAAGCATCATACCTGATCTTCTTCACCTGACATCTGCGTGTCTTCTGATGAAGCTCCTGCAGATATACTCCATTCGACATCCTCTTCACGAAGTCATCTGTCACCTCTTTATCGACGGTGACATAATACTCCTTGTCATGATGATATCTCGCCGATGTCATCTGATTCATGAAGTCTCCATCATTTGTGAGAAAAATAAGACCCCTTGATTCCTTATCGAGTCTTCCTACAGTGAAGATCCTTATAGGATATGAAATAGCATCTATGATATTATTCGGTTCTTTTTTGTCTGATGTACAGACGATACCGGAAGGCTTATTAAATGCTATGACAACTCTCTGAGTCTCGAGCTTTACAGACTTGCCATCAACATGGACGTCCATGTCTTCTGTGACCTTATCACCAACAGTGAGCTGCCTGCCGTCTGCTGTCACCCTTCCGGCTTCTACAAGCTTGTCAGCGGCCCTTCTTGAACAGTAACCGCATTCTGATAAATATTTGTTGATCCTTATTTCTTCCATTATTTCAGATATTCCGTCTTAACGTATCCCTTTTTATGATGATACTGAATCTTCGTCCAACCATCGTCACGATTCTTTATGACCAGAATCTTGTCTCCGGCATACGCCAGATTGATCCTCTTTGAATCTGTGCTCGGCTTCTTCCTGATATTTACAGTATCCTTCAGCGTCAGCTTCTTGCCCTCTTTAGGCTTATTCGATGAAGAACTGCTGTCAGATGTCTTCTTTGACGAATCAGATGATGATGACTTTACCTTTTTCAGATACATCTTTCTGATATATCCTGTCTTACCATCATACTTTACCTTCATCCACTTGCCATCGGTCTTGACCTTAGTGACCTTAGCACCCTTTTTCAGAGTCTTTATGATATCAGAATTGATAGAGGCCTTCTTGCGCAGATTGGTCTTTGTAGTTGTCTTGTAGGTATTCTTGTTGTCAGAAGAGCTGTCGTCAGACTTATTATCCTTATCTTCCTCTGCCTTTTTGGCCTTTTCTTCTGCTTTCTTTGCCTTGTCCTCGGCTGCCTTCGCATCCTTACGATAACTGGACTGCCATGATTTCACCTTATCAGGATAGGTCTTGGTCATGAACTCATCGAAGTCCTTGTCAGATAGCGAAATCTCGTTGTATTCCTTCTGAACCTTAGTCTGCAGATCTACAACATCCTTCTGCTCCTCAAATGAAGCGATTGCAGATACGACTGTCGGATCCATATCATTCTCATGGTTTGTCTGATTGAATGAGCTGTACAGATTGTTGATCCTGAGTGCTCCACTGTCATCTTTCTGTACATAGAAGAAATCAAGACCCGGAGCTGCTGACTTGAGTCCCTTGAAATGCATCTGTACATATACTGAGACGAGCTTCGAATTCGGATCAGCTCCATCCTTCGTATATATCTCTTTGATATCATATGAATCCAGCAGTCCGCTCATGAACTTGATATAACTCTTCTCCATATCTGAGATCGGGCTTGCAATCTTCTCGAGATCATCTGTATTGCCTGCTGCATAATCCTTGCAATATTCTGTCAGCAGATCATGAAGCTCTGACCCCTTTTCTTCCTTCTTGTATGATGAAGCCTTCTTGCTGCCCCTTGCAGTGACAGTGCCTGAACTGTCTGAAGCAGCCGTCGAATCAGATACGGCTGCATCTCCTGAAGCGCCACCTGCTGTAGAGTGCCAATTGCTATGGCCTGATACAAGTGCCAGAATGACAACAAAAATAACGGTCAGTATAATGGCCTCGGTGTGTCTCTTGTTATAAAAAAACTTCTTTATTTCATCTATATATTTCATGTGTAAATCTCCAATCCAAATCCAATAT
This sequence comes from Lachnospiraceae bacterium, assembly GCA_029338735.1. Lineage (GTDB taxonomy): Bacteria > Bacillota > Clostridia > Lachnospirales > Lachnospiraceae > Weimeria. Next base: position 21,921 of record JAQYAY010000048.1, read on the forward strand.
ATACAATCAGAATGTAGACGATGGGATTCGAACCCACGGCCTTCAGAGTCGGAGTCTGACGCGCTATCCAGCTGCGCTACGCCTACAAAAAACGACTTCTTAATCAATAAGAAATCGTACGGAATAATGATAGCAACACACACCTATTTTGTCAAGGCAGAAGCAACCCTGACAGCCACTTCATATGGTGTCCTGCCATCAGTAGAAACTGTAATATCAGCAGCATCTGAGTATGCATCCTCACGTTGTGACATCAGCTCTATAATCCGTTTCATAGGATCGTCACTCTGCAGAAGCGGCCGTTTCGTATCACCTTTTACCCTTTTAAAAACAGTCTCAGCTGTAGCTGTGAGACGCACCACCACGCCATTCTTTTTCATGAAAGAAACATTCTCTGACCTGAGTGGTGCTCCACCTCCACATGATATTATATAATTGTTATCATCCTGTGAAAGATTTCTGAAGATTCCCGTCTCTATTTTCCTGAAGCCCTCTTCTCCTGCCTCTTTAAAAATATCTGGAATTGTCTTCCCTTCCTTTTTTACAATAAGATCATCCGAATCGAGAAGCTCTCTGTTCATGAGCTTTGCAAGCTCTATTCCCGTTGATGTCTTCCCGGTTCCCATAAATCCGATCAGATATATCTGCATTTTATTTTCCTGCCTCATAAAGTATCCTGAGTATTTCTTTCAGTTCCAGATATTCCAGCTGACCAGGTGCACTGGCAACTCTGTCAGCACCAAACGTGATGCATGAACCGAAGGTAGCACCTGCTATCCTGCTGATCACTCCGAGCCTCCCCATGCTCATTGTGACAACTGGTGTCTTCGGATTAAGAGCGTGGAAGCGGTATGTAACTGACAGCAACGCCAGCACATCACGCGCTGTCTGCGGCATTACCGCGAGCTTTACAATATCAGCTCCTGTATCAGCCATCGACTCAAGCATGGAATACATCTCTTTCTCATCAGGAGTCTCATGAAAATCATGATGTGAAACAATTGATTTTACGCCATTACTACGGATAAATGAAATAATATCCCTGATATCAGGCAAGGCTTTATACTCTGCATCAATCATATCAATACATCCGCTTGCTGCGCATTTTTCAAGAATATCAGTATAGCCCTGCGAATTGCCGCGGAACTGCCCGCCTTCCTGCTCTGTGCGAAGAGTCACAAGAAGCGGCGTATCTCCTGCTGCTTCACGTATCTGCGGCAGGATGACGTTCATTTTTTCCTGCTCCGAAAAATGATCCAGTCTCCACTCTATAATATCTGCCTGCTCTGCAATCTCACCAGTATGATTGATCACATCATCAGAGAGGCTGTCAGTCACCGGCACACATACTGCCGGATGGCCGTTATTTATCTCTAAATTCCTTATCTTCATAAATGCTCCAAACCCTTGATATCATTGACAAAAAGCCTTTAATACTCTATCATAATAAAGCACTTAATTCAAGGAAAGGAACAGGAAAAAGATGAGCTTTAATTTTTTAAAAAAAATGCCTACTCCTGAAGAAATAAAAGAGGAGCTGCCTCTTACCGACGAGCAGAAGGCTGTCAAGAAAAAAAGAGACCAGGAAGTCGCCGACATCATCACCGGCAAGGACAAGAGATTCCTGGCTATAATAGGTCCATGCTCTGCCGACAATGAAGACGCAGTGCTCGAATACATCGGCAGACTGTCAAAGGTTGCGGAGAAGATAAAGGATAAAGTACTCGTAATACCGCGTATCTATACGAATAAGCCGCGTACTACCGGCGAAGGATACAAGGGTATAGCATCGCAGCCTGACCCTATGGAAAAGCCTGATATGATCGCAGGTCTCAAGGCCATGAGACACATGCATATCAGATCTATCGCCGAGTATGGCATGAGTGCCGCCGATGAGATGCTCTATCCTGAGAACTGGGTATATGTCGATGACCTGCTCTCATATGTAGCCATAGGTGCCAGATCTGTTGAGGACCAGCACCACAGACTGACTGTATCAGGATTCGATGTGGCAAGCGGAATGAAGAACCCTACAAGCGGTGACTTCTCAGTCATGCTCAATTCAGTATATGCTGCCCAGCATCCACATCATTTTACATTCGCAGGATATGAGGTTGAGACCAGCGGAAACCCTCTGGCACACACGATTCTCCGCGGTGCTGTCAGCAAGCATGGCAATACTACTCAGAACTACCATTATGAGGACCTGATGAGACTCCTTGAAATGTACAATCAGATGGACGTAGTCAATCCTGCAACCATCATTGATGCGAACCACTCGAACTCAGGCAAACAGTTCAAACAGCAGATCCGTATCGTTCATGAAGTCATGCACAACCGCCGCTTCTCATATGATCTCCACCAGTTCGTAAAAGGTGTCATGATCGAGAGCTACCTCGTAGAAGGCAACCAGAAGATCTCAGACCATCAGACGTATGGCCAGTCCATTACTGATGCCTGCCTCGGATGGGAAGATTCTGAGAAGCTTCTGTATGAGATTGCTGAGCAGGCTT
>JAQYAY010000049.1 GCA_029338735.1 Lachnospiraceae bacterium
CATTGTATGCTAACATACATTAGTTGTTTTCCGCACGCAGCTTTTTCGAATCCTCGACGAAGGCTTCGTGTGAGATGTAAATTTTTTTATAGGAGGATCTAATAATGATCACAAAAGAGAAGAAGCAGGAACTCATCAACAAGTATGCCCGTACAGAGGGTGATACAGGATCACCAGAGGTGCAGGTTGCCATCCTTACAGAGCGTATTCGTGAGCTGACCGAGCACATGAAGCAGAACCCGAAGGATCATCACAGCAATCGTGGACTGCTGAAGATGGTTGGTAAGAGAAGAAATCTTCTTACATACCTCAAGAACAAGGATATCGATCGTTATCGTACACTTATCGCAAGCCTTGGTCTGAGGAAATAATCATGGAGAGAAAAACATACACAATGGATCTTGCCGGCAAGCCTCTCAAAGTAGAGGTCGGCAAGGTAGCAGCGCAGGCCAATGGAGCAGTGCTCATCTCCTATGGAGATACCACAGTTCTCTCAACGGCCACAGCAAGTGACAAGCCAAGAGAAGGAGTTGATTTCTTCCCGCTGTCAGTTGAGTTCGAAGAGAAATATTACTCTATCGGCAAGATCCCTGGAGGTTTCAACAAGCGTGAGGGCAAGGCATCAGAGAACTCAGTGCTCACAGCACGAGTTATCGACCGTCCTATGAGACCACTTTTTCCAAAGGATTTCAGAAATGATGTCACGCTGAATAACCTCGTTCTTTCAGTAGATCCTGAGTGCAGACCAGAGCTTGTCGCAATGATCGGTACAGCAATGGCTACCTGCATTTCAGATATCCCGTTCGATGGCCCGTGTGCCATGACTCAGGTCGGCATGAAGGATGGACAGTTCATCATCAATCCGTCACAGGCAGACTGGGATTTCGGAGATCTCGAGCTCACAGTAGCGTCTACAAGAGACAAGGTCATCATGATCGAGGCCGGAGCCAATCTCATTTCCGATGAGAAGATGATTGAGGCTATCTATACAGCTCATGATGTGAACCAGCAGATCATAAAGCTCATCGATCAGATGGTGGCAGAGGTAGGCAAAGATAAGTTTACCTATGAGAGCTGCGCAGTACCTGATGAGATGCTTGAAGATATCAAGAAGATTGTTCCACCTGAAGAGATGGAAGAGGCAGTATTTACCGATGACAAGCAGACCCGTGAGGCCAATATCAAGGATATCACAGAGAGGCTTGCAGAGGCATTTGCAGACAACGAAGACTATCTGAATCTTCTTGATGATGCTGTTTATCTCTATCAGAAGAAGACAGTCAGAAAGATGATCCTGAAGGATCACAAGAGACCTGACGGCCGTGAGATCAAGCAGATCAGACCACTCTCAGCAGAGATTGACCTGATCCCCAGAGTACACGGTTCTTCAATGTTTACAAGAGGACAGACACAGATCTGTGATATCGTGACTCTTGCACCTCTTTCAGAGGCACAGAAAGTTGAGGGACTCGATCCTAATATCACAGAGAAGAGATATATCCATCAGTACAACTTTCCATCATACTCAGTTGGTGAGACAAAGCCATCAAGGGGACCAGGACGTCGTGAGATCGGCCACGGAGCTCTTGCAGAGAGAGCTTTGAAGCCGGTACTTCCTTCAATCGAGGAGTTCCCATATGCTATCCGTGCCGTATCAGAGACATTCGAGTCTAATGGTTCTACCTCAATGGCAAGTACCTGTGCATCATGCATGTCCTTAATGGCTGCCGGAGTTCCTATCAAGGATATGGTAGCAGGAATTTCATGCGGACTTGTCACAGGTGATACAGATGATGACTACATCGTTCTGACAGATATCCAGGGTCTCGAGGATTTCTTCGGAGATATGGACTTCAAGGTGACAGGAACTCACGACGGAATCTCAGCTATCCAGATGGATATCAAGATCCACGGTCTCACAAGACCTATCGTAGAAGAGGCTATCCACAGAGCTCATGAAGCACGTAACTTCATCATGGATACCTGCATGAGCAAGGCAATTGCAGCCCCTAGAGATCATGTGGCAGCACTTGCTCCGAAGATCAGCTTCATCCAGATCCCTGTTGAGAAGATCGGTGATGTAGTAGGTCAGAGAGGCAAGACGATCAACGAGATCATTGCCCGTACTGGTGCCAAGGTCGATATCGATGATGACGGCCGTGTATCAGTAAGCTCACTCGATGAGGAAGCCAACCAGAAAGCCATCGAGATGATCAGGATCATCACAACCGATTTCTATAAGGGACAGATCCTCAGGGGAACAGTTGTTTCAATCAAGGAATTCGGTGCTTTCGTAGAGTTCGCTCCTGGCAAGGAAGGCATGGTTCATATCTCTAAGATCGCCCCACAGCGTATCGATCATGTAGAGGATGTTCTCACACTTGGTGACAAGGTCACGGTCATCTGCCTTGGCAAGGACAAGACAGGTCGTATGAGCTTCTCTATCAAAGACGTGCCAAAGGACAAGCAGTAAAAAGTTCAAAGTTCAAAGAGTAAAGTTGAGAGTTGTATTATGTAGATATACATTATACAACTCTCAATTAGTATACAGTCAGACTAAGAACTAAGAACTCAGAGCTAATAACTATGAATATAATAATTGTAGGTGCCGGTGCTGCCGGCCTGTCTGCGTCGGTTTTTTCGGCCAGAAATGGTGCAGAAGTCCTGCTCTTAGAGCGCAATGAAAAGGCTGGGAAGAAGATATATATCACCGGCAAGGGCAGATGCAATTTCACAAATTATGTGCCAATAGATGATTTCTACCAGAACATAGTCACGAATCCGAAGTTCATGTATTCTGCTTTTTCCTTCTTCAACAATCAGGACATGATCAGGTTCGTAGAGGATGAAGGTGTTCCGACAAAGGTCGAAAGAGGCGGCAGGCTTTTCCCTGAATCTGATCATGCATCGGATATTACGAGAGCCTTTACTGATAAGATCCGTGAACTCGGAGTGAAAATACAGTACAACACCCGTGTGACAGGATTCATCATAGAGGATGGCAGAGTTGTCGGTGTGAGGGCCAGACAGGAGGACCATATGGCTTCACAGCAGGAATACAGGGCTGATGCCGTGATCCTGGCATGTGGAGGAAAGGCGTATCCTTCTACAGGCTCTGATGGCAATATGCTTCCAATGCTTGAGGAGCTGGGACTTGCTGTAAAGCCATGCTATCCGGCACTGGTGCCGCTTGAGACTGCCGAGGCTTACATACCGCAGATGCAGGGGCTGTCGCTTAAGAACGTGCAGTTCTCAGTTTTTTCATCGAAGAAAAAGAAACCGGTATATTCGGAATTCGGAGAAATGCTGTTCACGCACTTCGGCGTGTCAGGGCCTATAGTGCTGTCTGCATCATCGAAAATTGCAAAGCAGCTGCAGCGTGAGGGTGCGATGAAGGCTGAGATCGATCTGAAGCCGCATCTGTCAGACGAGAAGCTCAGAAACAGACTCATCAGGATAGTAGAGGAGAATCCCAACAGGAATTTCTCACATTTCTTTGATGATCTGCTTCCTTCGAAGATGATCCCGGTTATGACAGAGCTGTCAGGCATAGAGCCAGACAGGAAGCTCAATTCAGTGACTAAGCAGGAACGTGAGCATGTACTTGAACTGCTGCGTCATTTCCCGATGACGATCACAGGAACCCGCGGATTCAATGAAGCAATCATCACAGGCGGAGGCCTCTCGGTGAAGGAAATCGATCCGAAGACTATGCAGGTGAAGAAGTATCCGGGACTGTATGTCGCAGGAGAAATGGTAGACGTAGATGCCCTGACGGGTGGTTTCAATCTGCAGTGCGCTTTTTCAATGGGAGCACTCGCAGGATATAGTGCAGCTAAAAGACAAGGGGACGGTTCTCCTGTCTTTTTACCTAAATAAATTTAATTAAAAAGACAGGAGAACCGTCCCCCTGTCTTGAGGAAAAATAATGACCAGGCAAATAGCTATTGACGGGCCTGCCGGGGCTGGCAAGTCAACGATTGCAAAGAGAGTGGCAAAGGATCTGTCATTCGTATATGTAGATACAGGGGCAATGTACAGGAGTATAGGCCTGTATATGCTGAAAAATGGAATTGATATCCATGACAAGGATGCTGTGGAGAAGGCTTCTGAAAAGGCAGATGTGAGGCTTTCGTATATCGACGGAACTGTGCATGTACTGCTGAATGGAGAGGATGTCTCGACACAGATCCGAGAAGAAGAAGTGGGCAAGGCAGCAAGTGTTGTCAGTGCGTATCCACAGGTCAGGAAAAATCTCACAGCACTTCAGAAGAAGCTGGCAGAGACTGAAAATGTGGTTATGGATGGCCGTGACATCGGAACCTGCGTGCTGCCAGATGCTTTTCTCAAGATCTATCTCACAGCCTCACCTGAGGTCAGAGGCAACAGGAGATATCTGGAGCTTGTGGAAAAGGGAGAGAACCCTGATCTGGATGAGATCATAGCAGATATAAAGAAGCGTGATGAGGCAGATATGACCCGTGAGATCTCGCCGCTGCGCAAGGCAGACGATGCAGTAGAGGTCGATTCCAGCGACATGACGATCGATCAGGTAGTCGCTAAAATTGAGAGCCTTGTATGAAAAATTTTTATTGCCATATTTGACAAAAAATGAGTTTATTTTATTAAGAAATTGTGAATTATTAATGTTGACAGAAAAAAGGCGTCAGGGTAGAATTATCTCTGATGATTAGATGTAGGGATTAGGAGACGAACATTGGCAGGTATATATGATTTCCATTGTCATATACTTCCAGGGATTGATGATGGGAGCAGAAATATAGACATGACGGAAGCAATGCTTTCTATGGAAATCGAGCAGGGAGTGGATCATATCCTTTTCACACCTCATTTCTATGCACAGCAGCAGTCGGCTTCAGAGTTCAAAAAGAACCGCGCTCATGCATATGAGAGGACTCAGGAGATGATGGAGAAGAAGGGGATGTCCATTGAGACCCGTATCGCTGCCGAGACATACTTCTTCAAAGGCATATCCGAGGCCGGCATTCTCGATGACCTGTGCATGAGTACAGGTGACAGACAGGTGCTTCTTCTCGAGATGCCATTCACACAGTGGCGCAGGTCAATGTATGAAGAGGTCAGAGCCCTTGTTGAGAAGAGAGGCCTTACAGTGATCATCGTTCATATAGAGCGCTTCTGGAAGTTCCAGAAGGACAAGGATATATGGGACCGTGTCTTTGAGCTGCCGGTGATACCGCAGCACAATTCAGGCATATTCACGAGTTTCTCCACGAGGGGCCTCGGGATGAAGACCCTGAAGGCAGGCTGGCCGATAATCCTCGGAACGGATGCCCACAATCTCGATTCGAGACATCCGAATATGGGCGAAGGAAGAAAAGTGATCGGAAAGAAGCTCGGCGACGGGGTTCTTGAAGAGATAGATGACAGGAGCAGGAAGCTATGGGACGCAGGCGTGATAGACACAGCAGAGTAAATGCAGTGATAGCCGTAGTCGTAGCTATAGCAGCAGTGATAGCTATTTTTCTTCTGTTTGATGGACTCAGCAGAAGGAATCTGAAAAGAGACAATGATTCCGCATCGGCAGATGCGACGACAGAATCAGTCACAAAGGATCCAGTCATCACATTAGGAATAGGTGATTATACCTATAAGGATGATATCACGAATTATCTGATCATAGGTACGGATCACAGCGGCAGCTATGGCAAGGCTGAGAAGTCGGGCGATGATTACCACGGAGAGATGGCAGACTTTCTATTAATAGTATCAGTTGATGATACGAAAGGCACCTACACTCTCCTTCCAATAGATAGAGATACAATGACAGATGTGCCTCTTATGGGAACAGATGGCAGTACGAATGCATCGGCCAGAGAGCAGATCTGCACAGCACACTGGTACGGAGGCAATGAAGAACAGAGCTGCAGGAATACTGTGAAGACAGTCTCAAAGTATCTTGGCGGACTGCCGATAAAAGGGTATTACTGCCTGGGTATGGATTCTATCAAGGAGATCAATCATTCAGTAGACGGAGTCACAGTCACTGTACATGGTGATTTCACTGGGATAGATGACAGTCTCGTAGAGGGACAGACGATCAGGCTCTCAGATGATCAGGCATTTACCTATGTCCATGAGAGAATGAATATGCCTGATGACAATACGAATTCAGCGAGGATGCAGAGACAGCAGGACTTCATGGATGGCTTCATGAAGGCATCGAAGGAAGAGCTTAAAGAGAATCCGTCATTTGCAAATGATCTGTATGATGATCTGATGGAGGATTCGGTCACGAATATGACTGGACATGATGTCAGTTATCTGATCAATACATTTGCAACGAAGAAGTCAAATGGCAGCCTGCATATAGATGGCTCTTACCACGAGGGCAAGGTGCTTGATGATAAAGAAAAGCATGGTATATTCGAAGCTGACGAGGCGTCGGTATTCAATACGTTGAGTACAATGTTGGGACTGGTAGAAAAATAGAAGGAAAGACAAAGTGGCAGAAGAGAGCAGAAAAGAATTAAACCAGAATCTGATAGCAGAGGAATCCAAGGAGGACGATGATATTGAAATCGATCTTGGGGAGCTGTTTTACTACTACAGATCACATCTGGTATCGATAGTTCTGGTATTTATACTGGGGGCGATAATCGCAGGAGCGGTAGCATTTTATCTCATCACTCCGAAGTATACGGCGACGAGTAAACTATACATGGTATCTTCATCATCGAAGTCGGTGGTGGATATATCTGATTTCAATATTGGTACCTCACTCTCACAGGACTATGTAGAAGTACTGAAGACCAGACCTGTGTATGAGTCAGTAATAGACAAGCTCAAGCTCAAATATGATTACGAGCAGCTGGGCAGTATGATCAATACCTCAGTCATCGGAGACACACGAATCGTTCAGATCGATGTAGAGGATGAGGATCCGAAGGAAGCCTGTGATATAGCCAATGCAATAGCAGATGCAGCAGTTGAGCAGGTACCGAAGACAATGGAGACTTCAGAGCCTCATATCATCGAGCCTGCAATAGTTCCGGATGAGCCGTCATCGCCACATCTCATGAGAGATATTGTGATCGGTGGTCTCATAGGACTTGTGATCATACTTGTGATCCTTACAGTATCATATATTTCAGATGATACGTTCCAGTCAGGAGAGGATGTTGAGAAGCTCTTCGGAGTAATGCCTCTGACAGTCATTCCTGAGTCAGACATCGGCGTACTGAATGAGAAGAATGAGTCAGATGATGATGACAAGGCCAACCGAAGGAAGGCCAAGGCAAGGGCAAGGAGCAGGAAAAAGGCCGAGAAAGCCAGAACACAGGCTATGAAGAACGCTGCTAAGAGGAGAAAGAAGTAATGCAGGAAATAGAAATAAAAAACCTCATAGAACTTCCTTATGCAGTGGAAGAGGCTATGAACCGTCTAAGGATCAATGTCGGATTCATGGGAAGTGATGTGAAGCGCATCATGGTGATATCAACTACTCCGAATGAGGGCAAGAGCTTCATCACAATGCAGCTGTTTGCACAGATGGCAAAGTCTGGTGCAAAATCACTACTGATAGACTGTGACCTGAGAAAGTCAATGATGATAGAAAAGTACGGTATGTCGATAGGTGATGATGGATATGGTCATCAGAATGACAAGCTCACGAAAGGCACCAGCTACTGCCTGGCCAATGACGTACCTATTGATGACTGTATATATTCGATAAAGGGTCTTGATAATGGCTATATAATGCCGAATAATGATAATGTCGTGAATCCTTCCATGCTGCTGGAACAGAAGAGATTTTCAGATCTTCTGGATTATGCAGGGAAGAATTTCAGATATACATTCCTTGATGTGCCACCGCTCGATCTCGTAGCAGATGGTGAGCAGATAGGAAGCAAGTGCGATGGCGCCATTCTGGTAGTCAGGGGCGGCATCACATCGAAGAACATGGCAAAGCATTCAGTCATGCAGCTCGAGAGAGCAGGATGTCCTCTGCTTGGAATCGTTCTGAACCGTGTGGAAGGATCCAAGGGTGGCTACTACTACAAGAAGTATGGTGGCTACGGCTATTATAGCAAGAAGGGCAAGTACTATTACGGTAAGGGTGAGTATTACTACGGTAAGAAAAAGAAGAAATAACGGTATCCACATGCTGATTGCATGTTGATATACCCTTTCTATAAAGAGAGGGAGACACTTATTTATTTTTTAGTAGTCGGTTCGCCATGATAGAGACGGACACGGCGGAAAGGAGTTTTTTACAATGAAGAATTCTATCAAAAAGATTCTCGCCGCAACACTTGCAGCAGCTATGGTGTTCACAGTAGCTCCAGCAACAGCATTCGCAGCAGGATCAAAGACCAGCGGAACTGAGATTCCAGAGACAAAGAACGAGACAGTTGATGTTGACTCAAAGACAGTTGATGCTGTAACAGTTGACACTACAACAGCTGGCGCTTCAATCAAGAAGATTGAGGTTGCAAAGGGTGCAAAGACTGTTAATGTTCCTTCATCAGTTACTGTTAACGGTGTTTCAGTAAAGGTTACAAAGCTTGCTAATGGAGCATTAAAGGGAGTTTCAGCAAAGGTTGTCCTTCCTACATCTATCACAAAGCTTGGTAATGCTTTCAATGGTTCAAAGGTTTCTAATGTAACAATCAAGACTACAAAGAAGCTTTCTGTTGCCAAGTCAGCATTCAAGGGCTACAAGGGCAAGAAGCTTACTATCTCTCTTAAGAGTGGTAAGAACTACAAGGCTAATGCAGCAGCTCTCAAGAAGGCAGCTAAGGCCGCTGGTATCAAGCTCGTGATCAAGAAGACTAAATAATATAATTATTATTTTTAAATCTTGATCAGGACTTAAACTCCCGTGCTCTCCGTCCTATATCGGGGGGGGGTACGGGTTTTTTCATGTAAAGAAGGGTGGTATTTGTATGTATAAGAAAAAGACTCATGGTCTGTTAAAGCACATTGATTTTGTGATCATCGATGTAATATCAGCTGAACTGGCATTTCTTCTTGCTTTTCTGCTGAGGCAGGGTGGGAGCGCTCCGGATCTTTTAGGGGGGCTTTTTTCTTCAAATGGAGTAATTGATTTCAATAAGAGTATATTCAAGATATTTTTTATACTAATCTTATTTCTATGCATTGCGGATGATATTTTCATGCACAGTCATAAGAATATTATAAAAAGGGATTTTCTGAAGGAACTTAAATCATCTTTCAATCTGAGTTTTGCTATTTTTATAGAGATGCTTGTGATCATGTTTATGCTCAAGGTATCAGCATCTTTTTCAAGACTTGTTCTATTCTATTTCCTGCTGATTTCATCCGTGCTTCTGACGCTTTTCAGGACATGCTACAAGCAGGTCATCAGGGTTATAATTACAAAAGACAATTATCACCAGAGACATATGCTCGTCCTGTCTACGAGAGGGGATGTGGAAGAAATCCTCGAGAGATTCGGAAAGAGACAGCCAGATATTGAGGTCACAGGAATCATCACAATGAATGCAGATGCTCCTGAAGACGATATAAATGGAGTGAAAATTGTTGCAAAGGGACTAGATGGCATAGTAGAGTACTGCAAGAGTCACTGGGTTGATGAGATATACGTCTCATCTGCCGTTGTACATGAATCGAATGATCTCGAGCAGCTGTTTAAGAGCTGCAATGTGATGGGAATCACGACGCACTGGTCGCTTAATCTGCCTGAAGAGATGAATTCAGATGTGGCAATAGAATCACTGGCCGGGCATGTCGTGATCACAGAATCAATCAGGATCATTGATCCGATGCTTCTTTTTGTAAAAAGAGTACTGGATATTCTGGGATCACTTGTCGGACTGTTTTTCTGCGGGATATTTACAGTATTTATTGCAATACCAGGCGTCCTGATCAATGACCCGGGACCGCTGTTCTACAAGCAGAAGAGAGTAGGAAAAAATGGACGTGTGTTCAATCTGTACAAATTCCGTTCCATGTACATGGACGCTGATAAGAGAAAAGCAGAACTCATGGATCAGAATGAGATGCAGGGCGCAATGTTCAAAATGAAAAATGATCCGCGTATCATTGGCAGCGGTCCGGATGGATCGAAGCACGGATACGGCTGGTTTATCAGGAAGTTTTCAATAGATGAATTCCCGCAGTTCCTGAATGTGTTCCTGGGGCAGATGTCTCTCGTAGGGACCCGCCCACCAACAGTCGATGAGTGGAAGGAATATGAGGCTCATCATCGTGTGCGTCTGGCAGTTCGACCGGGAATCACAGGAGTCTGGCAGACAAGCGGACGTAATGAGATATCTGACTTCGAAGAAATTGTGCGTCTCGATCTGTCATATATCAATAATTTCACCATAGGCAATGATTTCCGTATAATAGGCCGTACAGTTTCACAGATTTTCAAAGGCGGTGGAGGAGAATAAATATGATATAAACTTTTTTGGAATCTTTTACTATTTACTAAAAAAGAAGTAAATGATAAAATTGTTAAGATTGCAGAGCGATCATGAGGCAGTCTTTAGGAAAGTACATGTCGCATCTTGCGCAGTATGAGTATGAGAGATGAACACAGAGAGGACGAAACGGAGTTTACAGCTTCGTATGGCGAAGCATACTCAAAATAGAATGGAGCACCATTTCTTGAAGATCATATCACGGATCTGTTTTTTTGCATATACGTTTCTGGTGCCTTTTCTTCACTGAGTTTAACAGTCGCTTGCTTATGATTATTTGTATTCCATACTCTGGCATTCATTCACGGGCTGGTCAGCGATTGAACGGCGAGAGAATGATTAGACCTGTGGGTGAATGGAAGAGTAGGGACTGGGGACGGGGATGCAAGCTAAGAGAGTTAGAGTGACGGATGCGGTGTTTATCTGCGTGATGGGGTACCAACCAAATGTATAGAAAAAGTTGAAGGAGAGATGGTAAATGAAAATTTGTTTAATTGGTGGAGCAGGATTTATAGGAACAAATTTAGCAATTCATCTCTCCCAAACAGACGAAGTCACTGTGATTGACCGTGATGAAAAATTCTTTACAACCCTCAAATCTTTAAATCTACCGATCCATTATAAAGTCGCTTCTTTTGATATTAATTCAGACTTCAATAGTCAGGTGGAGGGTCAGGATATTGTTTACCACCTGGCGTCCACAGTAATTCCTGGAAATTCTAATTATGACATTGGCGCAGAACTAGACGCTAATGTCATTGTTACCTGCCATCTTCTTGATGCATGTGTAAGGCAAGGGATAAAGAAAGTCGTATTCATTTCATCGGGTGGTGCTATATATGGAAAGAAAGGTACCTGCCCAATTCAAGAGGATATGGTGACCTACCCAATATCGTCTTATGGCGTACAGAAGTTAGCGATAGAGAAGCTGCTATATCTGTATCGCTATCAAAAAGATCTTGATTATCGAATCATTCGTTTGGCTAATCCTTATGGACCATATCAAAGACCAAACGGAAAACTTGGTGTAGTAACTACCTTTGTATATAAGGCCTTAACAAGCGGAAGACTTGAAGTATATGGGGATGGCACTGTAGTGCGAGACTTCATATATATCGAGGACGCTATTCGAGGAATTCTGAAGATTGTAAACGGAGAGAATGATATCCGTGTATTTAATCTGGGATCCGGAAAAGGCACTAGTGTGAATCAAGTAATTGAAGCCATCCGTACGACCATTCGTTCTGATCTATCGGTAGAATATATAGCTGGAAGAACTACCGACGTCCCTGTGAACTATTTGGATATCAGCCGCTATGAGGGTATTTATGGAAATCTGGATCCTTTGAGTTTAGAAGAGGGAATAAAGAAAACGGCTGAGTTTATGAAACAAAATGGAATGGTTTAGTAGTACAGGGGGAGTAATGATAAGAGTTGCAGTAGTAATGGGAAAAATGCACTCCGGAGGCAAGAAGAACCTTGTGATGGAGTATTACAGACATATTGATCGAAGCAAGG
>JAQYAY010000050.1 GCA_029338735.1 Lachnospiraceae bacterium
GGACAAGCGTCTGGCATACGATGAGCACGCCAGCTATCTGATTATGTCACTGCAGAACAAGAACCACCCGGTGCTGCAGTCATTTCACGTGTCTGACAAGCAGACAAAGGTGACAGTCGAAGAACTGATAGTAATAGACGATTAAAGAAGCCTGAGAGGGCTTCTTTTTTTGTCCGGAAACATTTATAATTGCAATGGAAGGAATACGAATAATCATGAACAGTGAATGCAGGTCATGGGCGGCTGGCGACCCTGTTATGGAAAAATATCATGACGAAGAGTGGTGCAAGATCAATCACGATGACAGGTTCGAGTTCGAAATGCTGTCACTTGAAGGTGCAAGTGTCGGCCTATCATGGAAGACCATCCTGCATAAGAGGGAGGAATACCGCAGGGCTTTTCACAATTTTGATATAGATAGATGCACTGCTATGAGCGATGAAGAGCTGGACGGGCTTATGGAAGATACAGGGCTGATCCGCAACAGAAGCAAGATATATAGTGTCAGAACCAACGCGCAGGCGGTTCAGAGAATACAGCAGAAGTACGGCAGCTTTGACAGGTATCTCTGGAGCTTTACAGATGGACGTCAGATTGACGGAAAATGGAAGAGCCTCAGTGAAGTGCCGACAGTATCAGATGTATCAGAGGCTCTAAGCAAAGATATGAAGAAGCGCGGGATGAAGTTCGTCGGTCCGGTCATCACGTACTCTTTTCTGCAGTCGATAGGTATAGTCAATGATCATCTGGTGGACTGTGAATTCAGATGACTTTTCGTTGACAAATATAATATACTCAGTAGAGCACAGCCTGTCGGTTGATGATACATGTGATCTGCTGGATGAGTTCGGGGAAAAGATTCTGGATTGATTTTTCTTGAAAAAAATCACCATTAGTGCTATCATATCTTCCGGTAAATTTTTGTAAACGGACTCAAACCGGGTCCGCAGCATGGTCTAGCGGCTATGCGTATAGGGTCTAGCGGCCCGCAGAAAGGAGTTTTTCAAATGGCATCACTTAATGCTAAGACACGTGACATGAGCAAGAAGGCTAAGGCTCTCCGTCGTGAGGGACTGATCACAGCATCTATGTGCGGAAAGGATCTTCCAGAGTCTCTTTCACTTGTCATTGACGCAAATGAAGCAACACAGTTCATGAAGAGCCATCATATCGGTTCTCAGGCTACTCTTGTAGTAGACGGCAAAGAGTATGACACAATGATCAAGTCAGCAGACAAGGATCATCTCAATACTCACTATCTCGATATGACATTCCAGCACCTGATCGCTACAGAGAAGGTAAATGGTGTAGCAGAGATCGTTCTTCTGAACGAGGATCGTACAGCAGGATTCCTTACAAGAGATATCAGCACTGTTGAGTACAGAGCATATCCTAAGGATATCGTCGACAAGATCGAGATCGATGTATCAAAGCTCCCAATCGGAACAGAGATTACAGTTGGAGACCTTGAGATCGCCAAGAACCCTGATATCGATATCACAACATCTCTTGATTCTTCAGTACTTCATATCGCTGAGCATCAGCATATGGATGCAGCCGCAGAAGCCGTACTTGAGGCTGATGAGGAAGCAGCAGCTGAGAAGGAAGCAGAATCAACAACCAAGTAATTCATTTTACTTTGAAGTCAGGCACCCGCGGGAAACCGCGGGTGTTTTTTTACACATAATTATGTTCAAATAATTTAATTAAAAAGACAGGAGAACCGTCCCCTTGTCTTTTTGTTTCTTAAAAAAAACTATACGCTGCAATTCCCATGGTTACGGGGGTTGAAGCTGCTCTTTATTTAAGAAAGATTGAAAAATGTTAAACTTCACTTGCAATTGTTACAAAAGTATGTCATAATTACTTCCGGAGATAAATACGGAGGTTTTATGTTTAAGAAGAAACTTATAGCAGTTACAGCAATGGCCCTGGCACTTACAGTGATTCCTGCAGTTCCGGCTTCAGCCGCAAGCGCAGTTTCAGGAGCAGCAATAACCGTAAAGAGCATGACAAGCAACAAGAAGAGTGCTAAGAAGAGCACTTACAAGCCTGTCAATGCAAAGAATCTCACATCTTCTTATAAGAAGAAACTCGCCAGGCAGAGAAAGAACAATATCAGTGTCACTCCAGGAAATTACAAATCAAGAGTGAAGAAAGAGCAGGATGCTCTTATAGGACTCAACTGGCAGGAGCTCAAGCAGAATTCACAGATCAGGATTTCAGAGAAGTCATTCGACCTTATGTGTCGCGTAGTACAGTGTGAGGCTGGTAATGTGAAGTACACTACCAAGGAGCTCACAGCAGAGGTCATCGTGAACAGGGCAAGAAGCTACAAGACTTCAGATCCGGTTTACAGTGCCCTGACAGCGAAGAATCAGTTTACAGTCGTAAAATCATCCAGAATCAATCGTATAGATATCAATGGTGAGACAGTCAATGCAGTCAAGGATGCACTTGTGAAGAACAGTCATCCGAAGAGCCTCAAGTTCTTCCGTGCAGGATACTATTTCTCATGGGCAAGGCCATATACTCATGCAGATGGTACATATTTCTCACTTGCATAGATTAGAAAAAGATAATAATTTTTTATAGAGATTTTATTGAACACGCGATTTATATCGTGTATAATCAATAACCGAAATGAAACCCCTTTCATTTCAATTTCATATTCTCCCCTATTAGCAGGCCGGCAACCGTTGGTAGCCGGTCTGCCTTTTTTTTGTACATGATATGTGCTAGAATAGTCAGAGCTAACATAAAAAGGCGGAAAATAAAATGTATTTTACAACACTGAACAGCTTCTATGATATCATGAATTACAGAGGCATGAAGGATTATATTGACTACCTCGTGCTTCCTGACCGGCAGGCATATTATGATGCAGAGCACAGAGATATACCTCTTCGTCTGGCGGGATTTCTGCTTCAGGATAAGGATGGAAATGATCTGAGAGGGCTGTCTGATGCCATTGCAGATTCTGCTAATCTGGTTCTTGATATTGAAAGAGGCGAGAGAAAATGTCTCGATCTGGACCAGTGGAAGAGCTGTGTACCTGATGGAAGTCCATTTCTTATTACAACGCGCAGGAGTAATGGAGTGAAGCGACCGGCATTTATTATATGCCCTGGAGGCGGGTATGTCCGCACGAGCTTTGTAAACGAGGGAACTCCGGTTCAGAATCTGCTCGAGCTGAATGGATATGCAGCGTTTACCCTGAACTATACTACCAATCCTGCGAGCTATCCGAAGCCACAGATGGATCTGCTCCGGACCTGTCAGTATATTAAGGGGCATGCAGATGAATACGATGTGGATCCGGACAGAATAGTATTTGCCGGGTTCTCTGCAGGAGGTCATCTTGCGGCATCGGCTGCGGGACTTGCAGAGACATTGCTCCCAGGGACCAGACCGCAGGGCGTGCTGCTAGGATATCCTGTCATTTCCCTGAAGGATTCCATCACTCATGAAGAGACACGTGAGAATCTGCTGAAAGGTGCCAGACTCGTGACAAAAGAGGCCTCTGACAGGAATACGCTGATTGCAGAGCTTTCCGTAGAAAATATTGTAGATGATGATTTTCCACCGACATACTGCTTTCATTGCAGCGATGATGGAAGCGTCTCTGCTGGGAATACATCAATCCTTGCAGATGCGCTGGATATGCATGATGTGAAGCATCTGTGCGAGATCTATCCTACAGGAGGTCATGGCATAGGACTTGGCTATGGGACCAGTGCCTATACATGGAGTGAGAGAATGCTGGATTTCTTCAGCATGATTTTGTGATGGAGTCATATATAGTAGCTAACGCTAAGTATTATAAGTGTCTGATGGGCGAATGCCCCGAACCGTGCTGCCGATGGTGGACTATCCAGGTGGGCGATGATGTCTATGAGAATTACAGGAAGCTTACAGGCATGCATGGGAGACTGATGCGTCTATTTATCAAAGGTAAAAAAGAAAAGAGCATCCGCAAGGTATTTGGCAGATGCCCTTTTTTAATAGATCATGGACTATGCAGATTCCAGAAAGATGGCGGTGACAGATCGCTTCTGCCACTGGTATGTGCACAGTTTCCTTTTCAGGTGCTCGATCTCGGGGAGAGAAGAGAGATCACAATGCTACTGTCGTGTCCTGCAACGGCTGCAGTATTCAATGATCATCCGTCAGAAATAGCCCTGGTGCCTACAGATAATAGTTTTACCTCATATTATGTGACGAATAATGATGACAGGCCGTTCCTTGACGGACTTCTGGCACAGAGGGATGAAGCCGTGGCAGCTGTCTGTGATGAGTCGCATGAGCTTCCGAAACTGTTTGCAGCGATATATGCAATGGCCGCAGCATCAAATGCCAGATATCTGAGCAACACGGAACGAGAGACGGCTGGAGATGTGAAGCTGTCATTCAGTCCGGATGACTGGGCTGAATATGCAGTCTCAATGGAGCCTACAAATGCCTTTTACCCGATTGAACTGATAGATGAGATCATTCTGGGACTCATTGACTATACTACGATGTCTGTGAGAAATTCCCATTTTTTCATGCTGATCAGGAGATACAAGAGGCTGTTCGGCAGGCTGTATCAGGGACAGGCTGAGAAATGGCTTGATCAGAAGCTTGAGGAGCTATATGAAAAAGATAAGGGATACGCGGACAGACACAGGTACTATTTTGCCTATACTCTGCTTCAGCTGTATCCATATGCCTATGACACCTATTTCTGGCAGAGGCAGGTGCTGCTGGCAATTCTCTATACAGAGCTGCTGGAGATATTTGATGTGACAGAATACATCTCAATGAAGAGGGTTCCTGACAGGAAAGAGAGGATTCTCACCCTGTCGTCATTCGAGCATGGGACAAGACACAATCCGGCGATGACAGAAAATATTTTCAATCTGATAAGGAGAAGATTCCTGTGAAAGACAATATCGTACTTATAGGCATGCCTGGTTGCGGCAAGAGCAGTCTCGGCGTGGTGCTGGCCAAGGCACTTGGATACAGATTCATCGACTCGGATCTGCTTATACAGGAACGGGAGAATCGTCTGCTCAGTGAGATCATAGAGCAGGATGGTCTTGATGGATTTAAAAAAATAGAAGAACAGGTAAATGCATCAATTGCTGTTTCGAAGACAGTTATTGCAACCGGTGGCAGCGTGGTATACGGGCCGGAAGCGATGAAGCATCTGGAGGAGATTGCAGATATAGTATATCTGAAGCTGCCGCTTGAAGAGATAGATTCACGGCTTGGTGATCTGAACCAGAGAGGCGTGGCTGTTAAACCAGGCCAGACTCTGGAAGATCTGTATGAAGAGAGGGTACCTCTCTATGAGAAATATGCGGATATCATAGTGGATATATATCATATGGATATCCGGAATTCTGTTGCACGAGTGATATCATATCTGAATTCACAGGCAGAGTGAGTTAACAGGAATAGGTGCCGTGCTTTTCATAACGGACTACCTGTGTAGGATTATTTTTATCATCTACGAAGACGACAACCGGTTTCTCGATTTTTTCCTTGTCAGGATCTGCCTGACAGTAGCTCATGATGATTATATGATCTCCGATAGCAGATTTTCTGGCTGCAGCGCCGTTCAGGCAGATGATTCCGCTGCCACGGCCACCGGCGATCACATAGGTGGAGAACCTTTCGCCGTTCTCCACATCTGCTATTTCGACTTTTTCGTATTCCCTGATCTGGGACTTATCCATCAGATCCTCGTCAATGGTGATGCTGCCGACATAGTTCAGGTCAGCCTGGGTCACTACGGCACGATGGATCTTGGATTTCAGTATATTTATAAACATGGGGTTACCTCACAATTATATTGTCGATTTCTCTTGTCTTTCCGATGTAAACAGCGATAGCAATAAGAGTTTCCTCACCATCGAGCTTTTCTTTTGGCTGGAGAATATTGAAATCTACTGCTGATACATAGTCTATACGGGCAAGAGGCTCAGTGTTGATCTTGTCAGTAATGATCTGTCTGATTCTGTTCAGATCCTTCTCACCGGCATCTATTGCTTTCTTTGCTTCTGTGAGAGAGGCTGAAAGGATGACTGCAGCCTTTCTTTCTTCTGGTGAGAGATAGGTGTTCCTGGAGCTCTTTGCGAGTCCGTCTGCTTCTCTTACGATTGGGCAGCCCACGATCTCTATATTGTAGTTCAGGTCATGAACCATACGTCTGACGACAGCGAGCTGTTGGGCGTCTTTCTGACCGAAATATGCTCTGTCAGCCTCTGCTATATGGAACAGTTTCGTGACAACAGTGCATACTCCGTCGAAATGTACAGGACGTACTGCTCCGCACAGACCAGCTGTAAGTGTGTCTACATGTACCTTGGTGTAATGATCCCTGCCATACATTTCTTCAGGAGTCGGATGGAAGATGAGATCTGTACCAAGGCCCTCACAGAGCTTCTTGTCAGCTTCAAAATCCCTCGGGTACTGCTCGAGATCCTCGTTCGGTCCGAACTGGGTAGGATTTACAAAATCAGATACCACGACTCTGTCATTCTGCTCGCGTGCCTTTTTTATAAGACTTGCATGACCCTCATGCAGGTATCCCATTGTCGGGACCAGACCTATTGTCTCTCCATTTTCCTTCCATTCACGTACGTACTTCTTCACATCGGCTATTGTCTCTGCAACTATCATCATAAGTCCTTTCTTACAGCGTCTATTACTGAATTATCAATCCTGAAGGTATGCTCTCCGGTAACTGGGAATGACTGGTCCTTTACTTCCTTTGAATATTCGTTGAAGGCTTCCTTCATCTCTTTGCCTATATGAGCGAAATGCTTTACGAACTTCGGAGCCAGACCGTCATACATATCCAGCATGTCCTGATATACGAGTACCTGTCCGTCACAGCCATTTCCCGCGCCGATTCCTATTGTCGGAATGGTCAGCTGTTCGGATATCAGCGTAGCCAGTTTTTCAGGGACACATTCGAGAGTCACCATGAAGGCACCAGCCTCCTGGACCTTAAGCGCATCGGCAAGGAGCTGTTTTGCGCGCTCTTCGTCTTTGCCCTGAACCTTGAAACCACCAAAGGCATTCACCGACTGAGGGGTGAGACCAATATGAGCTACCACTGGGATCTGTGCATCAACGATTGCTCTGATACGTGAGGCATATTTTGCGCCACCCTCGAGCTTGACGGCACTGGCATGGCCTTCCTTTATCAGGCGGCCCGCATTTTCTACAGCCTGCTCGTCTGAGACATGGTATGACATAAAAGGCATATCGCCAACCAGGAAAGTATTCTTCAGGCCTCTTGACACGCAGGCTGTATGATGGATCATGTCATCCATTGTCACAGGAAGAGTATCGTCATATCCCATGACTGTCATGCCGAGCGAATCGCCGACCAGAACTGCATCAATGTCTGTCTGCTCGATAAGAGTAGCAGTAGTGTAGTCATAGCAGGTGAGCATGGCGATCTTTTCACCGTTTTCCTTCATTTTCTGAAGGGTAGTAACTGTCTGTTTCTTAAGTGCCATTATTTCTCCTTTTCCAGGAACTCTCTCAGTTCCTTATAATTCCGGTCCGGATACTTCTGTTCGGCAATGTCTGTGAGCTGCTGTGACAGAAGAATATACATTTCCCTGAATTCACCAGGTATGACGGACAGATGCTTCTGCACAGTACCCAGATCGCATCTCTCTACAGGTCCGGTCAGCGCCTTCACAGGGCCTTTTGCAGCCAGCGCACTGGCATTGGCCAGAAACAGCGGATTGATGATCCGTACAGCCTGTTCATTATCAAATCCTGCATCCACAAGGATACTGACAGCAGCTGAATACAGTGCGCATACCAGATTGCTCGAGACTGCACAGGCCAGATGGTACAGGGGCTTTTTTGACTTCTCTATCTCAAGAACAGTGAGATGTGCCTTTTCAAAAAATGCCTTGGCCTTCTGTGTCTCGTCCTGAGACCTTCCTTCAATTGTAAATATCGCAGATGGAAATTCCATGCATGCCTTTTCTGGATCTGAAATGGCCATTGCAGGATGAAATGAAAAACCGTATGCTCCCCTGAGGTCTGAAAAAATATCAGACGTTTCGGCTCCGCTCAGATGTATGATCCACTTGCCAGTGAGATCATGCGCGGCGGCCGCCAGCTGACCAGAAACACTCTTTATTGTAGCATCGGGAACAGACAAAAAAAGAACATCGCAATCTGCTGCGATGTCCTCTATAGTCTCATATGCTGACGTCCCAGTAATCTCTGCTGACGTCTTTGCAGAATCAGATGTCCTGCTGTAGTATCCCGTCACGGGATATCCATTCTCCTGAAAATACATTCCAAGAGCAGTGCCGACCTTTCCGGCACCTATAAAGCCAATCTTTCTCATCGCATCACCTCCGTATGTCTCTCGCAGCCCATATGGGTCTACGGTACGTCGGAATGCCCCGTCAGCCTGTATTCAGTTCGGTACGGTTTCATTTGAATACCATCCGAATTTGAATAGTACTACTTTTTTCTTGTGCTGTCAACAAAAAATAACCGTTTACTGCATTCATATAGTCATGAATCCGATAATTTTTTCAAAAAGATTATATACATTCTGATGTAAGAAGAAGATAATATGAGTATCAAAAATACTATGTCATATGAAAGGAACCAGACAGTATGAGATATGGACATTTCGATGAAAATGCAAGAGAATACGTGATAGACAGGCCTGATACGCCAAAGCCGTGGGCGAACTACCTCGGTTCTCCGGAGTATGGGGCAATCATATCCAATAATGCCGGAGGATACAGCTTTGTAAAGAGCGGAGCCAATGGCAGGATCATCAGATATATTTTCAATGGACAGGACAAGCCAGGCAGATATATCTATATCAGGGACAATGACAGCAGAGACTACTGGTCAGCCTCATGGCAGCCTGTAGGCAAGGATCTGGATTCATATAAAAATATCTGCCGCCATGGACTTGGATATACAGTATTCGAATCGGACTATAGTGGCATTCATTCAGAGGCTCTGTATTATGTGCCTGAAGGACAGTCATACGAAGTATGGAGACTTAAGGTAAAGAATACTTCTGATTCTGACAGGAAGCTGACCCTGACTGGTTATGCAGAGTTCACAAATCATGACAATTACGAGCAGGACAGTGTCAATCTCCAGTATTCACAGTTCATCACAAGTACAGATTTCAGGGATAACCGTGTGAGACAGAAGCTTCATGGCAATCTGGACGCAGAAACAGCAAAAGGTGATGAAGTAGATGGCAAGCTGGTCACAGAGAGATTCTTCGGACTCGCAGGAGCTGAAGTGTCTTCGTACTGTGGAGACAGGGATTCATTCATTGGTAAATATCATGGATATAATAATCCGGCAGGAGTTGAGAACGGAGATCTGGGCAATACAGATGCCTATAATGGTTACTGCTGCGGTGCTGTTTCTGCTGTAGTGGAATTAAAGCCGGGCGAAGAAAAGACAGTAGCATTCATTCTTGGCGAACATGGAGATGCCAAGGCGCAGAAGATCATCGAAAAATACAGTGATACTCTGGCTGTCACAGACAGTGAATGGAATGAGATCAGGGATATCTGGGGCAAGAGACTCGAAGCCTTCCAGGTAAAGACTCCGTCAGAAGAATTCAATACGATGATCAACACCTGGAATGCATACAACTGCTATATGACATGCATCTGGTCCCGTGCCGCATCATTCGTATACTGTGGCCTCAGAAATGGATATGGATACAGAGATACTGTTCAGGATATCCAGGGCATCATTCATCTGAATCCGGAGCTGGCTCTGGAGAAGATCCGTTTCATGCTGACGGCTCAGGTAGATAACGGTGGCGGACTGCCTCTTGTAAAGTTTACACACAATCCGGGACATGAGGACACACCTGATGACCAGTCATATGTACAGGAGACAGGTCATCCGGCATACAGAGCAGATGATGCGCTCTGGCTCTTCCCGACAGTGTATAAGTATATAGCAGAGACCGGAAATGTGGACTTCCTGAACGAAGTCCTGCCTTTTGCAAATAAGGATGAAGCAAGCGTATATGAGCATCTGAAGAGAGCTATTGATTTCTCACTCAATCATCTCGGAAAACATGGACTTCCAGCCGGACTCTATGCAGACTGGAATGACTGCCTGAGACTCGGAGCTGATGGCGAGTCAGCTTTTGTGGCACTTCAGTTCTACTATGCACTTGGAATCCTTAAGGAATTTGCTGCATACGAAAATGATACGAAGTATGTGGATTTCCTTAGTGAAAAAGAAGATGAATACAGACAGAAGATAAATGATCTCCTCTGGGATGAAGACAGATTTATCAGAGGATATACAGAGAATGGTAATACTGTTGGAGACAGAGATGCAGAAGAGGCATCAATGTGGCTCAATCCGCAGTCATGGGCAGTGATCAGTGGACTTGCTACTGATGATCAGGCCGAGAAGGCGCTCACCAATGTTCACGACAAGCTCAATACTGAGTACGGTGTCATTCTGATGGATCCGCCATATCACAAGCATGCATTCGATGGCGCACTGGCCGTGATATACAATCAGGGTACAAAAGAGAACTCAGGTATCTTTTCACAGACACAGGGATGGCTAATTCTTGCTGAGGCTCTTCGCGGACATGGTGACAGGGCATTCGAATACTGGTATGAAAATGCACCGTCTGCACAGAATGACCGTGCAGAGATCAGACAGCTCGAGCCATACTGCTATGGGCAGTTCACAGAAGGCAAGGCTTCTCCTCACGCAGGAGAGAGTCATGTACACTGGCTGACTGGTACAGCATCCACCATGATGGTGGGATGCGTAGAAGGGATCCTTGGAATCAGACCTGACATCAATGGAATCAGGATCGCACCTTCTGTTCCGAAGGACTGGGATCATTTCGAGATCGACAAGGATTTCCGCGGCAGTCATCTGCATATCACAGTTGAAAATCCTGGCCACGCAGAGTCTGGTTACAAGAATCTGTCACTCAATGGAAAGGTTCTTGACAGCAATTGCATTGATGCAGGTCTGCTCGCAGATGGCAATAATGAGATAGTGCTTCAGATGTCATAACCAGGACTTGCTCTCATCATCCACATTCCATTCAGACCGGCCGTATTTCTGGCGGTACTTGAGAGGGGTGGTTCCGATCACCTTCTTGAAGGTCTGAATGAAATGGCTCTGTGATGAAAATGACAGACGGTTAGCGATATCAACCATAGAATAGGGACTGTACTTCAGAAGATTAGTAGCAGTCTCTATTTTTTTCTGTCGGACGTAATCACTTACAGATACGCCTACCTCTTTCTTGAAGATACGTGACAGATATCCGGATGATACACCTACGGATTCGGCTACAGCATCAACCGACACAGGCTCATCACGGTGAATGTATATATAGTTGAGCGCATCCTGGACGGGCTTCGAGGTGCACAGATGTGCATTGGTCATGCGCATCTTGGTAGTGAAATCAATGACCATGATATCGTGCAGATTTTCGACATCTGATATAGTGTGCAGGCTGTCGAGCTGCTGTATATAGTAGTCACTCAGGCGGTACCCCTGTTCCTCTATCATTCCGGCCTCAATGCAGACTCTTGTGACGAGAGCGCAGGTGATCACAAAGTGATATTTGATATTGAGTACAGGATCAGTGGACAGATGTCCGACGCCCTCTGATTCAGAGAATCTGCGGGCCTGGCAGTTCTTCCTGACAGCATCGATATTGCCGTGGGATACAGCGTCATAGAAGGCAAATTCCTCCGATGATGCGCGGTGCTTTTCTTCTTCGTCGTCTTTGGTGATTTCAAAGTTTTCAAATCTATTTTCCATAGCTGTATTATATCAGATTTGCTGATATAAAGGGTGCATGAATCTGACATTTTTTAATCTCTAATTGTATAAAGAGGAAAAATATCTAATTATAATTTAAGACATAAAGAAACGTATAATTTTTATAGGAGAAATTGATTTATGGGAAGAATAAATTTTTTAGATAATGATGGTACATTTGAACTCGATCGTCCGGAAGATTACAGCTATCTGTATTTCCCGCTTGCCAGTGAGAAAGGTCTGAAGTCAAGCATCACTCCGAATCTGGGCGGTGATGCAAAGATTGACCAGACCACATTCCTGCTGGAGCCTGTCAGCTCAGAGAATCTGCATAATAACAGAAGCACAAGGAACTTCTGGCTGAAGTTCAGCGATGGGAGTGTATGGTCGGCTGCAGGCAGCTCAGCTGAGGCAGAAAATGACAGATTTACAGAAGATCAGGATGATTCCAGAATCACTTCCGGATTTATGTGGCAGACAATCGAACGTACTTCAAAGAAGCATAATGTCAGCGCTTCGATTACTTCATTTATCCCTGATGATCTGAATGCTGAGGTCATGTATGTCAGGATAAAAAATATTGCGGACGAGACTGTGACATTTACACCTGTTGCGGCTGTTCCGATATATGGCAGAAGTGCAGATAACATCCGTGACCACAGGAATGTCACATCAATGCTGCACAGGATCCATACAGACAGGTATGGCGTTGTCGTGACTCCTACGATGTCATTTGATGAGAGAGGACATAAGAAAAATCATACGTCATATTTCGTAGCTGGTGTCACAGGTGATGGTCAGGCACCGGAGGAATTCTATCCGACTGTTGACCATTTTCTGGGTGAGGGTGGTACTTTTACACATCCTGGGGCACTGTACAGGAATCTGCCAGGTGTAAAGGCTGGAGAGGATTTTGCAGGAAAAGAGGCTGTAGGAGCGTTTCAGTTCGCTGATGTAACACTGGCTCCGGGAGAAGAGTCAGTATTTACGATACTTCTTGGAATCTCTCCGGAAGGAGAAGACCTCACTCCTGTAATCGAAAGGTTCAATAGCGGTATCAATACAAAGGTTGAGCTGCAGCTGGTTCAGGATTACTGGAAGAAACAGGTGAATATCAGTTATCATACCGGCGATAATTCATTTGATGAACTCATGAAGTGGGTTACATTCCAGCCGTTCCTGAGAAGAATCTTCGGATGCTCATTCCTGCCTCATCATGACTATGGTCGTGGCGGCAGAGGCTGGAGAGACCTGTGGCAGGACTCCCTTTCTCTTCTGATGATGAATCCGTCAGAGGTCCGTGATGATCTGGTCAGCTATTTTGGCGGTGTAAGGATTGATGGAACGAATGCCACCATAATCGGAGACAGACCAGGTGAATTCAAGGCAGACCGCAACGGAATTGCCCGTGTATGGATGGATCATGGTATGTGGCCATTCCTCACGATTGAGCTGTATCTGAACCAGACTGGCGATTATTCAATTCTCAAGGAAAAGGTTCCATACTTCAGGGATCGTCAGATTTTCCGTGGTACAGAGCAGGATGATAAATGGGATGAATCGCATGGCACACTTTTGACAGATAAAAACGGAGATATTGTAGAAGGCACAGTTCTGGAGCATATCCTGATAGAGATTCTGACAGCATTTTACGAAGTGGGTCAGCACAATATCATACGTCTGCGTGGAGCAGACTGGAATGATGCTCTGGACATGGCTGATGCAAATGGTGAGAGTGTTGCATTTACCTTTGCATATGCGGGGAACCTGAAGCGCCTTTCAAAGCTTCTCCGCCTGCTTGATGAAAAGGAATTCATCCATTCAGCTTCACTCGAAAAGCCTATTGAGGTCCTGCTTGAAAACGGAACTGACAGATACGAGTATGTAGATGAGAAGACAAAGACACTGAAAAAATATCTCTCACTTGTACAGCCTGAGACTGATGGAACCAAGGCTGACATTGATATGAAGGCACTGGCTGACAGCCTTGAAGAAAAGGCAGACTGGCTCATGGATTTCCTGAGAAGACAGGAGTGGGTAGAGACTCCGTCAGATTCATGGTTTAACAGTTACTATGACAATTCGGGTAACAGAGTCGAGGGAGTTCAGCAGGATGGCAGTGTCAGAATGATGCTTACAGGACAGGTATTCGCAATAATGAGCGGAACTGCAAGCAACAACCAGATTGCTGATATAGTAAGGGCAGCCGATAACTATCTGTATAGAAAGGAAATCGGTGGATACCGCCTGAATACAGATTTCCATGAGCTGAAAATGGATCTGGGCCGTATGTTCGGCTTTGCTTATGGTGAAAAAGAAAACGGCGCTGTATTCTCTCATATGACAGTAATGTATGCAAATGCGCTGTATGGAAGAGGCTTCGCAAAAGAAGGCTGGAAAGCGATAAAGACCCTTACAGATGCAGCCATGAATTTTGATAAGAGCCGCATATATCCGGGAATTCCTGAGTATTTCAGCTCTGATGGAAGAGGCATGTACAATTATCTGACAGGTGCAGCCAGCTGGCTGATGATGACTGTGGTACAGGAAATGTACGGAGTGAAAGGCCTATCAGGTGATCTGGTCATC
Organism: Lachnospiraceae bacterium; assembly: GCA_029338735.1. Taxonomy (GTDB): domain Bacteria; phylum Bacillota; class Clostridia; order Lachnospirales; family Lachnospiraceae; genus Weimeria. The sequence goes on from JAQYAY010000050.1 coordinate 14,419, forward strand.
ACCCCGCGTCTTACTGCAGAACAGTTTGATGCAGACGGAACAGCCAGCATCAGTCTGCCGTTTGCAGGAAGCCGCATCTATGTCACTATCGACAATCCTGCAAAGAAAGAGGCGGGGAAGTATCAGATTACAGGCGCATCTCTTAATGGCGCTGAGATTGCTCATGACAAGGACTCTGTGTCAATTGAAAGAGGCCAGATAGAGAATAAAGATAAAGTACAGGAGATCCGTATCACACTCGGGTGATTTGTCATTCTGTTTTTTGTATATTGACTCACATCGGTTACGACTCTATAATGGATGTTTTTAATATCTTTTTTATAGTATGAACACAATTTTTTCACAGTAGGATAGTATATTATAACCATCGAAAGGAACAAAGCCTTTCGGTGGAAATTGTTTTCGTTTTTCATACTCCCCCTCTTTTTGCCGAGTCACACATGTGGCTCGGTGTTTTTGTATAAAGGATTATGTGATCCCGCATAAAAAATATATTTTTGTTGAAAAATAGACAGAAATATTGCATAATTTAAATGGCGATCATAAACAACGAATACAATATCCACATCGGGAGGATGTAAAGATGGGTATTAACGAGGATATTGGCAGAGCTGCTGATGAAATAATCGACAGAATTACGGATGCTGTTAAAAATGGTAACTATGCGCATCTGAGTTCGGATATCAATCAGTCGATGAGACGCAGTATGCAGTATAATCCATATATGGCGAAAAAGTCGATGCAACAGGTCAGGGACGAGAAGAAACATCGGACTGCGTTTATGAGGAAAGTGACGAACGGCGGCAGCCTGGCGGCATCAGCAGCTATTTTCACGTTTTTTACAGTGATAAATAGTTCAATTGCTGTTATTTTCGGATTGATAGCACTGATTGCCGGAATCGCGGGATCTGCAACCATAAGTCTTATAATGATCGTGGGGCTATGTGTTTTTGGGGTTCTGGATCTGTTTTTTATTCATTTCCTGAGAAGAGCAAAGAAGGATCAGGCGAACAATGCGCTTTTCATAAAATATCAGCAGTTAATTGGTAATAAGGAATATTCTACAATACAGGATCTGTGCATTAAAACAGGCGAACCAAAAGAAAAAGTCATTGCAGATCTTAAGACACTGATGGCTGCAGCCATGCTGCCAGGGGCGTCATTTGATCCTGAAGAGACGACGCTGATTCTGTCTGATTATGCAAGAGATCAGTGCAAGACTCTGATGCAGAATACGAAGGAGAGACAGGCAGCTGAAAAGGAACTTCCACAGGAAGCAGTCGAAATGATCAGAAAGGGCAATGAATATATTGCAAGAATCCATCGTGCTAATGATCTGATACCTGAAGAAAGTATGTCAGACAAACTCCAGGATCTGGAGAATATCATGAAAAAGATATTTGAAGAGGTCAGAAGAGCGCCAGATAAGAGAAATGATCTTCGCAAACTGATGGATTATTATCTGCCTACAACGCTTAAACTGGTAGAAGCATATGCTGATATGGAGAATCAGCCTGAGACAGAGAATATCACGTCAATGAAGACAGAAATTGAGAATTCGCTTGATGTGATCAATGGAGCATGCAGAAAAATCTTCGATGCGATGTTTGAGGATGAGAACTGGGATATCACATCCGACATTAATGTAATGAAAACTATGATGAAGCAGGATGGACTGGTGGAGGATGAGTCCGTGCTGAAGTCAGACAATTAAAACTAATAAAAAGAAAGGAAGTATCTATGACAGAAACAGAAAACAAGGCAGGGATTACACTGGAATTCGATGCTGCAGAAGCACCAGTAGCACCACAGACACCATCAGTTACAGACAGTGCTGTGACAGAGGACATGAAGAAAGAGGCCGAGCTTACACCGGAAGAACAGAAGCAGGTCGATGCATTCGTAGATAAAATTGATATCACGAACACATCAGCGGTAATGAACTACGGCGTAGGTACCCAGAAAAAGCTGGCTGACTTTTCACAGAAGACTATTGACAATGTCAGAACCAATGATGTGGGCGAAGTTGGAACCATGCTTTCAGATCTGGTGACGCAGCTCAAGGACTTTGATATCGATGAAAATGAAAAGGGAATTAAAGCTCTGTTCAAAAAGCAGGCCAATAAGGTCACTGCGCTTAAGGCAAAATATTCTACAGTAGAAAAGAATGTCTCCACGATCGTGAAAGAGCTTGAGAAGCATCAGGTGACTCTGATGAAAGATATAGATGTTCTTGACAGAATGTATGACCTGAACCTGAATTATTTCAAAGAGCTCACGATGTACATCATTGCTGGCAAGAAGAAGCTGGAACAGGTCAGAGCAACAGACCTGAAGGAACTTCAGGATAAGGCAGCCGCATCAGGTTTGCCAGAAGATGCACAGAAGGCAAAAGATCTTACCGATAAGTGTAATCGCTTCGAGAAGAAGCTATATGATCTCGAGCTTTCCAGAACTATAGCGCTTCAGACCGGGCCACAGATCAGGGTGGTGCAGACATCAGATACAGAGATGGCTGAGAAAATTCAGTCTACTATCGTGAATACAATTCCTCTCTGGAAAAATCAGATGGTGATAGCTCTGGGCATAGAGCATTCAACACAGGCTGCAAAGGCAGAGAATGAAGTCAACAACATGACCAACGAGCTGCTGAAAAAGAATGCAGACAAGCTGCATGTTGCTGCTGCTGCGGCCGCTAAGGAGTCGGAGCGTGGTATTGTAGATATTGAAACGCTCCGTCATACGAACGAGCAGCTCATTTCTACCATTGATGACGTTATCAATATCCAGCGTGATGGTGCGCAGAAGCGTCACGCTGCAGAAGCAGAGCTGACAGATCTCGAAGGTCAGCTGAAGCAGAAACTGCTGGAAGCATCCAGAGGTTGAAGAGATTGTTGAGGCACAGTGGAAAGATCTCGGCATGCCGGAGACTCTCTGGCACTGTCATGTAAAAGAATTCGGCCCGCTCATAGTTTCAATTGATTCATATGGTAAGAATTATTTCGAGGAAAAAAGGTCGAATACAACAAGAAAAAAGATGAGCAGATCAGGCTCATTTCAAAGCAGTTAAACATGTAACGAGAGCCGCCTGAAATGGGCGGCTTTTGTCTGTTAACTCGTGCTATACATGCGTTTGTTTGAGAATACAGGGTAAGTCTGTTATAATAATTGTCGGTATTTTAGGATTATATAGTGGGATTTCGATGGAGTCTGGCATGAGAAAAGACAATAAGCAGAAGATCAAACTCCTGCAGCTTCATGAGAGCCCGGTATTCTGGGGATAGCTCTTACAGTTCGGGGAGCGGATGCGGATCCTGTCACAGGAGTCGATGGTGAAGGAGTGCAGGGATAGGGTCAGGGAGCTGGGAGAGAGCTATGGATCCTGATGAAGTTATGGTGCTGTTGAATGGAATAATGGAATAGGAGGGACGTCTGCTTTGGCGGAAAAGTTAATAGATATTGAAAGTAATCCAGTGGAGTCCCTTCTTGATATACTTCTTCAGGACAAATCAACAAAGAAGAATATCATCTGGGCGACAGACACCTATGAGAAGTACGGCCGCGGATTCACGGACAAAGAGCAGATCGACCGGAACTTGCTCCTGCAGCACGCGAATATTATCAAACCACGTATTCAGAAATCGCAGGAGGCACAGGCGGCACGAACTCGGAAAAAAGCAGAGGTCTTCACTCCGGCATGGCTATGCAATATGATGAATAATTACTGCGACCAGGAGTGGTTCGGCAGGAAAGACGTCTTTAACATAGAAAACGAAGACCATACATGGACGGTGATCGAAGAGCCAATTGAGTTCCCGAAGCGGAAGACATGGAAGCATTACGTGGATTCCCGGCGGCTCGAAATCACCTGCGGTGAGGCACCGTATCTCGTATCCAGATATGATGTGTCGACTGGAGAACTAATCGTTCCGCCGAAACGCAGAATCGGACAGCTCGACAGAAAGCTTCGGATTGTGAACGAAAATACTGCTGACTTTGATGAATGGCTCAAATGGACTATCCGGGCGTTCGAGGCGACGTATGGGTATGAATATCAGGGCGACAATCTGCTGATTGCTCGAGTGAACCTGCTGCTCACGTTTATCGACTACTATAGGGAACGCTGGGAGAAGGAGCCGGATGAAAAGCTGCTTGGGCAGGTGGCAAATAAAATCGCCTGGAATATCTGGCAGATGGACGGTCTTAAGGACACGGTACCGCTTGGAAAGCCGTATGAGGAATATCACCAGATGTCGTTCTTTGATATGATACCGGAATTATCAGATACACAGTCGGAAGAACCTGAAGCGGTTTTGTGTAAGATCTATAACTGGAGAAGGGATAACTCCCTTATTTTTAAGAAGCTGAAGGAGATCTGATTATGGCGGACAAAAATACCAATCAACTTGTGTCCAATAATACAGAATACCTGGATTTACTGCAGAACATTGGAACAGCGTTAAATAACGGCAGGCAGAAAGCGGTTAATCAGGTCAACCAGGCCATTGTCGAAACAAACTGGAATATTGGCAGATATATCGTTTTGTATGAGCAGGCAGGCCATGAGAAAGCAGAATATGGTTCAGAAACCTTAAAGCGACTGTCTCATGATCTGATCGAAAGATATGGAAAAGGCTTTGGCATGAGCAATGTGAATAAGATGCGCAAGCTATATCTTACTTTTCCAATTTTGCAGACACTGTCTGCAAAATTAAGCTGGAGCCATTATGTAGAGCTGCTCAAAATTGATGATCCACAGGAAAGATCATTTTATCTGCAAGAGTGTGAGCAGGAAAACTGGGGTGTGAGGGAGCTGAAGCGGCAGATGAAAAGCATGCTGTTTCAACGATTGGTACTGAGTAAAAACAAAGATGAAGTCATTCGTCTGGCGCAGCAGGGACAAATCATTGAAAAGCCGGAAGATATTGTAAAAGATCCATATGTATTTGAATTTGTTGGGCTTCCGGAATTACCTGTCTATAAGGAAGGCGATCTGGAGACAGCTCTGATAAACAACCTGAGT
>JAQYAY010000051.1 GCA_029338735.1 Lachnospiraceae bacterium
GCAGATCATGTGATCCTCAGGTATTATGCGGTATTAGCAGCTGTTTCCAGCTGTTATCCCCCGGTATATGGCAGGTTACCCACGCGTTACTCACCCGTCCGCCACTCGCTCTGAAACCGTCATTCCCGAAGGAAATCGTAGCAACAAAGCTCGTTCGACTTGCATGTGTTAAGCACGCCGCCAGCGTTCATCCTGAGCCAGGATCGAACTCTCATGTTAAAATAAGGATCAAGGGGTCGGGATCCAGGGAACAGGTACAACAGCACTTATCACTGTGTCCTATGCCCTATATCCTAAGCCCTCTATCAAGTTCGAACCGTACAAGATAAAGCTTAGCTTTCTTCTTTACTGTTCTTAAAAGGTTTCGAGTTACACTCGAATAATTCTCTTAGAAATCTTTCAAGGTTGTTTCACTGTTCAGTTGTCAATGTTGTCTGTCCTTTTCAGCGACAGCTTATTAAGTATATCAGCTTTGAAGCTGTTTGTCAAGGACTTTTTTTCATTTCCTTTTTTGGAAACTTCCGCCGCCCTTTCGGGCGACTTCCCAATAATACTACGCAGAATACCATTTGTCAAGGACTTTTTTCATTTTTTGCAAAATTATTTTCTTTTGTTCCTTGAAGCCATTCTCTGCTCATATACCATCTCAAGCAAATCCTGCTGGTATTTCTCATCACTGTGCTCTCCCATTTCCTTCAGACACTTGGCTTTTTCAGCCCGTAGTGCATCCAGTTCTTCCTGCTTCATCTTGATCTCGCTGTCCAGTTCCTTGACCCTGAGCTGCAGATCTTCAACTATATCTCTGTCTGTTCTTTCCATTCTGTTCCATTATACCTGTTTTTCTTATACTTCTACTACCAGTTTTCGTCCGGTACGCTTATACTTTCTCGTCTTCACGCCTGATGCCTTGAGCATCATTCTCGATGCAATGGTTGACGGTTCATTCTCATACTTGTCGCTGTCATATACTATCTCAGTGATTCCTGACTGGATGATTGCCTTGGCACATTCATTACATGGAAAAAGCGTCACGTACAGAGTAGCCCCTTCGAGACTGCCTCCTCTATAATTGAGAATTGCATTCAGCTCACTATGCGTCGTATAAAAATACTTGTTCTCAAGCGGCGGGCCTTCCCTTTTCCACGGAAAATCATCGTCTGAACATCCTCTAGGGAGACCATTATATCCCATTGACAGAATCTTATGATCGCTTGATACTATACAGCATCCGACCTGTGTATGCGGATCCTTCGATCTCATCGCAGAAAGTCCTGCCACACCCATGAAATACTCATCCCAGCTGATATAGTCAGTCCTCTTATCACTCATTTTCGAACTCCTTTATTCTGTCAGGAAGCTTCTCTATCGTCTGTCCAAGCGCTTCCAGACAGATACCATACACCTGCAGATTGCCGCCATACGGGTCCATTATTTCAAGCTCTTCACCGGCGAATTCAGACAGTACGAATGTATTGTCATCATTTGCCACTTCAAATTCTGAGATCACATCAGATCTCTGCTTGGCATTCATTGTGAGTATCAGTGTCTCATCCGTGATGTCCTTGTCCGAGAGTTCTTCAGAACGAAAGCCATCTGTCTCAAGACCATTCCCGGCCATTACAGCCTCGGTCTTCTGATTCAGTGGTTCACTGAAGGATACGACAAGGCCTCTGGCCATCACTTCTATCCCGGAATCCGGAAACATTTTCTCATAGAGAGCTCTGGCCATCGCAGATCTGGTGTTGCCTCTTTTATCCAGAAAAATAATCCGATTTACCTTCATACCTCTATCACCTGATGAGCAGCCGCCTTCAGGAGCCTGTTCATTATTGCATTACCTATCTTCGGAGTTGAAAATTCCTCTGAGAAAATAAGCTCTGCCCCATATTCATCCATTCTCCTGAGCACATCAAAAAGATTGTGAGCGATCTCATATTCATCGGTTCTGTCACCTATACTGATGACGTGCCCTGCTTTATATAGATCTTTCGTCTCGTCAGTTGCAATGATTCCGACTTTTTTACCGGCTGCTTCGCCTTCTGCCGCACGCCTGTTGATCTCAGCTATTACCTTTTCCGGCTCGCCGCTCACTATCTTCAGGTCTCCTTTCGGGGCGTAATGCTTGTATCTCATGCCCGGTGCCTTCGGACGTACATGTACATTCTCCGTACCCAGAATACCCGGATCCACTTTCACTTCACCAACCACCTCTTCAAGCATCTGCTTGTTGATGTATCCTGGTCTAAGTATAGTCGGTAGGCCCTCTGTGAGGTCTACAATGGTGGATTCAAGACCTATCTGGACAGAGCCGCCATCAATTATGGCGTCAATTTTTCCATTGAGATCATGAATCACGTGCTCTGCCTTTGTAGGAGACGGCCTGCCAGATGTATTGGCACTAGGTGCCGCAATCATGCAACCCGATTCCCTGATCAGCGCATTTGCGATAGGATGACTCGGGAATCTGACTGCAACCGTGTCCAGTCCACCCGTCGTCTCATGCGGGATCATCTCATTCTTATTTACAATAAGAGTCATCGGTCCCGGCCAGAATGCATCTGAGAGCTTCTTTGCCTCAGGAGGAAGATCTGCCGCTATTGACTCCAGCTGTGAATAATCACAGATATGCACTATCAGAGGGTTGTCAGATGGTCTGCCCTTGGCTGCATATATTGCTTCTGAAGCGCCTGCATCACAGGCATCACCGCCCAGACCATATACTGTCTCTGTCGGAAATGCTACGAGTCCGCCTTTCTTTAAAATATCTCCGGCTTCTCTTATTTTTTCAATATCAATATTTTCAGGATCTATTTTTATAATCTTTGTATCCATTACTGCATGTACTTCCCAATTATTTCCCAGATGCTGTCACTTTCGAGGCCTTCCTTCCAGAATGCCCCTCCGGCCAGATCATTGTCCTTCATTACACCGAGCTTGAGTGCAAGTGACTTCTCATCTTCCACCCAGAGCTGCTTTGTCGCGCCATCTTCCGAGAACTCCACATAGTTCTGTCCGAGATCATCCTGCCAGCTCTCCTGCGCATTATGCGATTTGATATACGAAGAGATATTCTTCATAGCGATAGTCTCTGTGCTCAGAGTCCCGTCCTTTGTGGTCCAGATCCTGGAATAGAATGGCATACCGAGAATCAGCTGGCTCTTCGGTACTTCTTTCAGTGAGTCGCTGACAGCCTTCTTCACAAAAGATATGGAAGCATTGCTTCCAGCCTCTCCACTGCCTGCATAATGCTCATCATAAGCCATTACTATAAGGTAATCAGCATACTGCGCCTGTATCTTTCTATTATAGTGCAGGCTTGATGCCGTAGGCGGATAATTATCAACCGACAGGATCAGATCATTGTTCTCACACTTGATCGAGAGCTCCTTTATGAACTCCACATATCCGTCCTTCGCATCTGTTGATACCTGTTCGAAATCCACATTGATTCCGTCCAGATTGTATGCAATAGCCTTGGCGATCATATTATTTACGAGGTTGTCACGTGATGAGGTAGTATTGAGCACCGATGTGGTATCCACATTCTTGTTCTCAAAGTTGCTGAAAAGAGCCCATACCTGTACTCCCTTGTCGTGACATTTCTTCACATAATCGAGGCTTCCTATATCAGACAGTCCGCCGTCATTATCTGCGATGCGAAACCATGTAGGTGAGATCACCGTTATGCCTTCTGCATCAGAAAGCACCTGATCAAGGCCTGAATTGGCTGTCGTATTCGTCACCTGATGCCACAGCAGATTCACCTTGCCATCCGCCCTGATATGATTGTACTTCCTGGCTTCAAGCCGCTTCTTATTCTTCTCTGTTGAAATATCTCCGAGGGTATTGTCCTTTACGCAGCCGAGTATGCCATTATTCGTCAGTATCTGACTCCATTTGCCATAAGACTCAAGAACATTGACCTTCGTCCCTTTCTTCGCATCAGCAAGAATCCTGCTCTTCGGACCGCCGAACCGTCTGATCTCAGTATCCTTCGATATCGTAGTGACCTTGTGACTGTAGCCGGCTTTTTCGATCACCAGCCTGTATGGCCTTCTGCCCGTCCTGTATGTGAAGTCCGTAAATCTGTCAGCGAAATCCACTGCCACATATGGCTTGTCGCCATCCCCGGTAATCAGTATTTTCTGCCCCAGGTCTTCCTGACTTCTTCCAACAGTATAGTAAGTGTCACCCTTATTGACTGATATCACCTGTCTGTCGGTAGCATAGCGGAGAATATTCTCCGAATCATCGTACACATAGCCATCATCAAGACTGCTCTTCAGTTCACTGAGCAGGATATAATAATGACCTTCACTCACCAGTGCTGCCTTCTTCGTGTCAGATTTCTCACCGTTTACAAAAAGCGCTGCCTCTTTGCCTGAGACTCCGTAGTAGCTGGCAAGGCTCATTCGCTCGGTTGAAGGAGCATATCGCACTCTCCAGATCCCTATCGTCGCAAGAATCAGCACTGCCAGAAACACAAGCACTATAATGTACTTTACTGCTTCTCCTTTATTTGCAGCCTTTTTTGCCATTGAATTATTTCCTTTCAAAAAACTACACTGCCTTGATTATATCGCAAAAAGATTCTGTCTGCCACATTCTATTGAAAAAATTTGAATAAACACCATAAGACCACCGGCGTATACACTTCATACGACGGCAGTCTGTCTCTTTTTCTAATTCTCAGTTTCTATGCAGCTATCGAATACTCCTGTTATCTCCTTTTACTATGCCAGCCTGCTTATTATACGCAGGTCATCTCTTGTCAGGCGGTATGGATCAGAAATAGATGCGAGTTCTCCTGTCTGCTGAACCCCGATTCTGAACTCTTCACTGATAGAACGGCACATTCCGGCAGTTCCTGTCACAGAATACACTGTGTTTCCGAATCTCTGTCTTAGTCTCTCTTCTCTAATGATTGTTGAATGCAGAAACTGTCTCGTGCTTCCTATCCGCCATACAGCAGTGCTTATGAAGGCATTTATCCGCTCTATCTGAAGCAGATCTTCATTTGCATACCTGCCGGCGGCCAGGTCGATCACTATCCGGTCATAGCCCTTATCCATCATCTTCTCAAGGTCATTTCGATTCTTTAAAAAATAGCACGCCAGAATACCATTATTGTATCCACAAGGATCTATGTCTATGCATTCTGCACCGGACAGCATATCCCTGAATCCGTCATCATCGCCTGCAATTACCAGAGCAGTATTGTATCCTTTTGCTGACCTGTAGTAATTGGCCAGGGCTATTGATGCAGCCGCTATATCTATCTCTGGCGCCGAAGCGATCATGCCTATGGTGTGTGTCTTTTTAAAAATGTCCTGCTTTTTTCTGGAATCCCCTGAAAATCTGATCATATACTCTCCTCACCGTCGCACCCGGGTGCATCGGATTCTCATCATATGGCATACTGACAACAGAATGGCCTGCTGCCTTCGCGAGCGCTATTGCCATTCCCGGATTTGCCGGAGTGACCATGATGACAGTGCCCTGCCTGATATATTCTTTCATCAGCTGTCTGCTGTGCCATGGTCTGGAGCCCACTACATATATGATGATGTCTGCATCTGATGCTTTTGCAAAATCAGTACCGCAGTCGCTGACACAGATATCCACAGGTATTTGCTGTGGTTCGACTGCCGGTCCGTAGTCCGCCATTCCTCTGAACCACTTGTGGTATATGATGCCGTCCTTCTCCCTGAAGTCTGTATTCAGATTCTCATCCAGTGCGAGAAAGCCCGGTCTGCCTGAGAGATTCCTGTAGCAGGCGTTGAAACCCGCGTGTCCTAAATACGATGCAATGCTCACTGCAATATGTGTAGTTCCTATGCCTCTCTGATTCCCTATTACCGCTATGTCTCTTATAAGAAGCCCCTCTTTGTCATCTCCGCTCCTCTTCTGGCGCCAGCTGTAGAGATCATCCCTCCATTCAGCTGCCGTAGTATACCCGGCAGAATCATCAGATGCACATGCTTTTCTTATCATATGACGGAAACTCACCGGAACAAAACCATCACAGTGCTCCATCAGCTCCCCTGCCATACGTCCGACTGACGCAATGTCTTCATCTGATCCTGATATCCCATTACTATCTCCTAAGAATTCTGAAATACCATAATCGATCAGCACCACACGGTTGCCTCTCAGGATCACGTGCTCCATCTTCAGATCCTGATGCATCACTGGATCCTTCCTGCCATGCAGATACACGATTATATCAAGTATCTGAAGCAGGATATCTGATATGAATTCCAGATCTATTGATGGATATCTGAGAAGATATTCCTGAAGTGACAGCCCCTCTATGTATTCTTCGATGAGACAGATCTCTTCTTCGTCTTCCCAATAGTCATAGATGACCGGAATACCCGGGTGCCTGAGTCCCTTCAGGACTTCTGATTCTCTTCTCAGCTGAAATGCTGCATCGGCCGATCCTCTGCTGTGCTTTTTCCTGATCTTCTTTAATACACGCCTGACTGCAAGTCCTGTATGCTCCACCAGTATCACATCCATGTCTTCTGAATGATGGAGTACGGACAGCTGACGGTACTCTGCCTTAAGCTTTATATGACTCTCTCCTTTCTTCGTCGTATTAGCTTCTTACTGATTCCTTTATACGCTCTTTTTACTGATTTGCCAATACTTTTTCTGACGATTTAATCAGTTGTTCAGAATTTTTAATATTCTGTTTAGAAACAAGAGAATCTATAAACATTTGTAAAATTTCCGTTTATGATTTGTTCGATTTACAAATGCGTATTTATGCGTTATTATATGAAAAACATCGAACAACGGAGACCTTTATGACTATAAACAGATATGATGAGGACACAATTGAATGCCTTCTGACGCCGGAAGACCTGAAGAACCGCAAGCTGTCGCTTAAGGACCTGACATACAATTCGCCGGTCCTCAAGTCCCTGACTTCGGACCTTCTGCGCTTTCTTCGCAAGAAATATGACTTCAGCATTCCTGCCGACCTACCTGTTTCCATCGAGGCTGTACCGCATGCTGACGGGAGTCTGTCAGTTATTTTTTCCAAAAATTCCTATGAAGATGACATTGATCCACGCTATTCAATGTTCTCAGAGCCTGATGAATCTGAGAGTGATGATGAGTCACAGTCCGGTCCCATTACCGTTCAGGATGCCATTCACAGGATGCTTGACACCATCATGAATTCGGATAAGGGGCTGTCTCACTATCTGATACAGAAGGATTCGACTGACAAAGAGAGTGCTTCCACCCGGGGTATCGTTGTTTTTGATAACTTCAATGATGTGCTCCATCTCGTCTCACTGCTTTCGGAGTCGCTGCCAATGAATGTCGGTATCTTCCGCTCAGAGAAAAAGGCCTATCTCATGATATTCCATTTTTACAAGATGGATGATGAGGAACTCGAATCCCTGCTGTCCATCATCTGTGAATACGGCATGATACGCCAGATGGCTTCCGGCACAGAAGCCTATATTACAGAACACTGCGAGATGATAATGCCTGTAGTACCTTTTATAATCGCAAAGACACTTATGGTCAACTATAAATAAAAAAGAGCCCCCGACGGGCTCTTTTCTTTTGCCTTATGCTTCAGCAGCGGCTGCTGCATTTTCCTTCACAAGGAACTTGTTGATCTCATCTACGAGATCCTGTGGATTGATTCCATGTACCATTGCGGCTTCCTCGATCGTCTCCATCTGGGATGCCGGGCATCCGAGACAGTGCATTCCGATTCCGAAGAGTATCGGTGCTATATTTGTATCAATCTGTAAGAGTTCCCCGATCATGGTATCTTTTGCTACCTGTGGTGCTTCTTCCATTTGTATTGCTCCTTTCATACACTGATCGCATCATATCACTACGCCGGATTGCTGTCTGTTGCAAATCCAACGACCCTTGTTATATTTATTCAGTATATCACGGTTTTCAATTGTATGCAATTGATTTTTTCATGATTCTATAAAAAAACAAACCTCCTGCCCAAAATGGCAGGAGGCCTGTATATAGTAATTGATATTATCAGTCACAGATTGTAAGCTCTGACTCCTTGTCGAAGAAGTGAGTCTTGGTCATATCAAGATGGAATGTCATCTTGTCGCCAGTTCTTGCCTTTGTACGTGGGTCAACTCTTGCAGTAACCTGAGTACCTGCATAATCGAAATACAGGAATACTTCTGCACCGAGCAGCTCATATACACGGATTGTAGCATCGATTGAGTTACCAAGCTCAACTTCGCTTGCTCCTGACTCTGGATCATAGATATCCTCTGGACGAATACCAAGGATAACAGTCTTGCCATCATATCCCTTCTCAATAAGAACATTTGCCTTCTCAGCAGGAACCTTGAGCTTGGCCTCGCCAACTGTAGCGATGACGTCTGAGCCTTCCTTTGAGATCCTGGCATCGAGGAAGTTCATCTGAGGTGATCCAATGAATCCTGCAACGAAGAGGTTGCTTGGATGTGAATACAGTGTCTGTGGAGAATCGATCTGCTGAACGACACCATCCTTCATTACTACGATTCTGGTACCAAGTGTCATAGCCTCGGTCTGGTCATGTGTAACGTAGATGATTGTTGCACCAAGTCTCTCATGAAGCTTTGAAATCTCGATACGCATCTGTACACGGAGCTTTGCATCGAGGTTTGACAGAGGCTCATCCATAAGGAATACCTTAGGATTACGTACGATTGCACGTCCCATGGCTACACGCTGTCTCTGACCACCTGAAAGAGCCTTCGGCTTACGATCAAGGAGCTTGTCCAGATCAAGGATCTTGGCAGCTTCCATAACTCTCTTCTGGATCTCTGCCTTATCGAACTTACGGATCTTGAGTCCGAATGCCATATTGTCGAATACTGTCATGTGAGGATACAGAGCGTAGTTCTGGAATACCATCGCGATATCACGGTCCTTAGGCTCTACATTGTTCATGATCTTTCCATCGATCTTCAGCTCACCAGATGTGATATCCTCAAGTCCTGCGATCATACGGAGTGTTGTTGATTTTCCGCATCCTGAAGGTCCTACGAAGATGATGAATTCCTTATCTGCTACATCGAGGTTGAAGTCCTTAACGGCTTCGAAACCATTTGGATATACCTTGCAGATATTGTGAAGTGAAATACTTGCCATTTTATTTCCTCTTTTCTCATATTGGCGATATAACGCCTGTTTTTCTTGTTTACATGACATATGTTACAAAAATTTCGTATTCTTTTCAACGGTATTATGCACAAATTTTCCGACGGCTTTTTCGTCAGAATAACCAATAGTAGATTATTGGGCCGAATAATGATATAATAATGAGGACTAACGTCAGGAGGGATCCAATGAATCCACTAAAAAAAGGCTACATCAGAGCCTACCTCACAATACCATTATACATGATACCGGTCCTTGTCATTGTGACCGCAGGAACGTATATATATGACAGTGATGCCGGGATAGCAGTCGGGATTTTCACCATTTTATATGCACTGGTGGCTATTCTCGTATATTCCATTGCCAGCCGGCGGATGGCTGATGAGATCATGCGGTTCGCTGCGAACTATGGGACAGTACAGAAGGAAATGCTCAAGGAATTCCAGCTCCCGTATGCCGTCCTCGATGAGAATGGCCGTTTCTTCTGGATGAACAGAGAGTTTTCCAGACAGACCGGAGAAGATGCTTCTTATAAGAAGCCAATCTCGACCATCTTTCCTGAGCTCTCGCGCGAGACTCTCGAGAAGACTACAGAAGAACCTGTCACGATCCGCATCAATCAGGATTCAAAGGTCTATGATGCAGTCCTCACCCGTCTCGAGTTCAAGCCTGAGAAAAAGGATGACGACGGCACCATCAATGGCTCCCTTATTTCTGTGATGCTCTTCGATCAGACGTCTCATGAAAAGCTGAAAGCTGCATTCGAAGACCAGCGTCTCGTGACCGGCCTTATTTACATTGACAATTACGATGAGAGCATTGATTCGCTCGAGGACGATGTCAAGAAGTCCCTGATCCGTGCAATTATCGACAGGAAGATCGGCAAATATTTCAGACAGGCCGACGCCATTATCAGAAAGACTGACAATGACAAGTACTTCCTTATTTTCCAGCAGAAATATCTGCCAAAGCTCGAAGAGAATAAATTTTCAATCCTCGATGATGTAAGAAATACCAAGGTCGGAAATGACCGTGAGGTCACTCTTTCAATAGGTATCGGAAAAGGTGCCCGCAGCTATTCGCAGAGTGCCGAATATTCAAGAGCAGCAATTGATCTGGCTCTTGGACGTGGCGGTTCACAGGCTGTCATCAAGAGCCGCAACCATGTCTACTACTATGGTGTCCGTGGCAAGGAAGTCGAAAAGACGACCCGTGTAAAGGCCCGTGTAAAGGCACAGGCTCTCCGCGAGATGATGGAGACCAAGGATTCCGTCATCGTCATGGGCCATCAGATCAGTGATGTCGATGCACTCGGTGCCGCAGTCGGTGTCTTCTGTGCTGCCAGAGAGCTCGGGAAAAAGTGTCAGATCGTGCTGAATACAATCACAAGCTCCTTAAGACCTCTTGTAGATAAATTCGGACCTGAAGATGGCTATCCTGAAGATATGTTCATCAACAGTGAACGTGCCATAGAGCTGGTTAATGACAATACCCTCGTCATGGTAGTCGATACCAATCGTCCTTCATATACGGAGTGCCCTGAGCTCCTTCAGCGAAGTCAGAGCATTGTAGTATTCGACCATCACCGTCAGGGCAGCGAACGAATTGAGAATACTATTCTTTCATATATTGAGCCTTATGCTTCCAGTGCCTGCGAGCTGATTGCCGAGACACTGCAGTATTTCTCAGACAGAATGCAGCTTGCACCGCAGGAGGCCGACTGTATCTATGCCGGGATCCTGATCGATACGAACAACTTCATGACAAAGACTGGTGTCCGTACATTTGAGGCAGCTGCCTATCTGAAGAGGAGCGGATCCGATGTCACGAGAGTCAGGAAGCTGCTCCGTGAGGACATGGCTACATACAAGGCCAGAGCCGAGGTTGTCCGCCACGCAGAAGTATACAAGGGTGCATTTGCCATATCTGTATGTCAGACTGATGAAGTCGAGAGTCCTACAATAGTTGGTGCCCAGGCATCCAACGAACTTCTGAATATCGTTGATATCAAGGCCAGCTTCGTAATGACCGAATACAAGGGCAAGATATATGTCAGTGCCCGTTCAATAGACGAGATCGATGTCCAGCTCATTATGGAGCGTCTTGGAGGCGGCGGCCATCTGAATGTCGCCGGAGCCCAGATTGCAGACGCTTCTGTCGATGATGTAAAGCAGAGAATTAAGGATATACTTGATGTAATGATCGAGGAAGGAGAAATCAAACTATGAAGGTAATACTTCTTGCAGATGTGAAGCCACATGGAAAAAAGGGAGACATCATTGAAGTCTCTGAAGGATACGGCCGCAATATGCTGATCAAGAAAAAGCTCGCCGTAGAAGCAACCCCTACAAATATCAACAATCTCAAGCTCCAGAACAAGCACAGGGAAAAGATTGAGGAAGAGAATCTCGAAGCCGCCAGGGAGATGGCTGAAAAGATAAAAGACTGGAAGGTTGAGACTACCCTCAAGTCAGGCGAGGGCGGACGTACCTTCGGATCTGTCTCAGCCAAGGAAATTGCCGATGCTGTCGAGAAGCAGTATCATGAGAAGATCGACAAGAAAAAGATTCATCTTCCTGAACCAATCAGGTCATTAGGAGTCCATGAGGTCACTCTGAAGCTCCATCCACAGGTAACAGCCACACTTCGTGTTCATGTCGGAGAAAAACAGTAAATGGACGATACCCGTATAGAATCTGGTGACAATTCTGCCCCTATCCGGCAGATGCCATCCAGTAGAGAGGCTGAACAGTCTGTTGTCGGATCCATGCTCATGGATCCACAGACTATCAACACAGCAACAGAGGCTCTTACTGAGGATGATTTTTTCTATCCTCAGTACAAGGCCATTTTTTCAGCTATAATTGAAGTATATAATCGCACGGGCGGAGCTGATCCTGTAGAGGTGATCAATACTCTCCAGAAAAATGGCGTTCCCCAGGAATTCGCCGAGGCCAGTTTCCTCGGTGACCTGATGCAGAATGTACCGCTTGCGACAAATATCAGGAGCTATTGCAGGATCGTAAAGGAGAAGTCGATTCTCCGCAATATCATCCGTTTCAATCAGTCTGTCGAAAAGGACTGTCTCGATGGCAATAAATCTGTCGATGAAATAATGGATGAGACTGAGAAAGGTTTCCTTGCACTGCTCCAGAACAGAGGCGTGAGCGACTATGTCCCGATCAGCCGTATCGTAGTCGATGCGATAAAGAGCATAGAAAACGCCTCCAAGCACGAGGGTAATGTCACCGGTATCCCGACAGGATTCATCGATCTCGACTATATGCTTGCAGGACTGCAGAATTCTGATCTGATACTGATCGCAGCCCGTCCTTCAATGGGTAAGACTGCATTTGCACTGAATGTCGCACAGCACGTGGCTCTGAAAGAGCACAAGACCGTTGCCCTGTTTTCTCTCGAGATGTCAAAAGAGCAGTATGTCAAGCGTCTGTTCTCCCTTGAATCGACTGTTGACTCTCAGAAGCTCCGTACGGGACAGCTCACAGATACAGAATGGGGCCAGCTGTTCGAAGCCGGAAGTGAAATCGGAAAGTCCAATCTGATAGTAGATGATACCCCTTCGATCACTATCTCAGAGCTTCGGAGCAAATGCCGTAAATACAAGCAGGAACAGAACCTGGCACTCGTATTTATCGATTATCTGCAGCTGATGTCAAACGGTCACAAGACAGAATCCCGTCAGCAGGAGATCTCAGAGATCTCACGTGCACTGAAGGCTCTCGCCAGAGAACTCGACATCCCTGTAGTTGCCCTGTCACAGCTCAACCGAAGCGTGGAGCAGCGTGATGACAAGCGCCCTATTCTTTCGGATCTGCGTGATTCCGGAGCCATCGAGCAGGATGCCGATGTGGTAATGTTTATCTACAGAGACGATTACTACAACAAGGATACAGACAAGAAGAATGTATCTGAGATCATCATAGCCAAACAGCGTAACGGCCCGGTCGGTACTGTAGAGCTCGCATGGCTGCCTAATCTCACAAGATTTGCGAACAAGACTCATTCGAGAAAAAAAGATAATTTCGATTAAAAAAAGCCGGTGCAGCTCCTGCACTGGCATAAATAAAGAGAGCTGCGGCACAAACCGCAGCTCTCTTTCTTTTGAAATAATCTGATCCGATATCAGCCCTGGCTGATTGCTCCTGTTGGGCAGACACCTGCGCAGGTTCCGCAATCAACACAAGCAGATGGATCGATCTGGTACTGTGTATCTCCCTGTGAGATAGCTCCTACTGGGCACTCTGGCTCACATGTACCACATGAAACACATGAATCTGAAATAACGTATGCCATGATTTTTTCCTCCTATACTATATACCTTACATACTTACTTTTCCGTGCTGTATACACGTCTTTTCTAATAACTATACTATATCAGAGCCCCTGAAAATACAAGTACTAAATCAAATACTTGTCACCTGCTGCTCAGGTAGTCTGATATCATCATCGCAATCTTCATCACCATTGCGTCATCGAATTTCCTGATATCCAGTCCTGTCTGTCTCTCAATCTTTTCGATCCTGTATACAAGGGTATTTCTATGCACATACAGGGCCCTGGCTGTCTCCGCAAGCGAGAGTCCGCTGTCAAAAAACACCCTGATCGTATTTCTGGTCTCCGGATCCATCTCCTGAAGATCAGCATCTCCGAGATGATCCCTCAGGAATTCCTCGCACACATCGCGTGGAAGCGAATAAATGAGCTTGCCGGTACCCAGCTCGTGATATCCGTATACCGACCTGTTCTCCAGAAACAGATTCCCGATTGCATCAGCCCGGCATACATTCCTGTATGAATCAGGCAGCTTTCTGAAATCATCTATGCATTCGTCATATGATATCTTCACAGAAATCATGGCTTCTGAACCCAGCATATCTACAAGGGTCTCTGCCATCTTTCTCATATCATCGCCGGTAATCCTGCTCTTCATCTCACGGACAAGCACCAGATGAGTCCTGTCCATCTCAACAGTATGATCGGCTCCAGGAATATAAAGTGAGGAAATCATCCGGAGCATGTATGGCTCATATGGCTGCTTGAAACTCAGCAGAAATACACCCCAGTGCGCATCGGTATCGAAATGATAGATGACACTTTTCTCATCTATCTCTTCATCCGACAGCTCACCGAGCAGGAATTTCTTCAGGAAAAAGCCGCTGTCTCCCTCATCCTTGTATGTACGGATCAGCTTCGTCAGGACCTTCGCAACAGCCGCATTGTCCTCATCTCCATTAATCGAGAAGCTGACACCAGTCTCCTGATTCAGTTCATCCAGGAGTCTCTCTGTTCTCTCATCCATATCTTATCTGTGAACTACATCTCTATTAGCTGCTTCCATGGCATCGAGGAAATCATCCTCCAGTTCCATGAGTGCTATCTCCTCATTCTGAGACTTTTCACTCTTGAATACTACTGCGTATGCTTTCTTCTGCTGATCCCGGCTCGTGCAGTCCCAGACCTTTAATCCTCTTCCGGTGTATCCTTTTGCATAATTCGAATCAGACGGAGCCACAAGGATTACTTTATCCATGTCAAATGACAGATACTTTTTTCTTGAACTCTTTGTAAAAACTCTTGCTATATCGATCGTTCCATTGGTATAGGAATAGTCAAAATCAATCTGCTCTCTTGTCCCTATATACCATGCGAGTCCGAACAGTGCAAGAGCTACGAGCAGTGTCCATAGGAAAGCTCCGAATGGAATTATACAGATGATTCCAAGTATCATCACAATGATACGCAGTGTGAGCATGCCTGCGCTTCTCTTTCTGGATGCGTAATTTTCTACATGTACGTCCTGTAAATACATTAACTAACCTTCCTTTGAATTTTTCTTTTATTGTAGCATTTCATCATGGACGTGACAACACTAGTTGCTGTATCCCATTGAAAAATTCACCTGGTCTTCGGCATCCTGCAGAGCCTTTTTCGTATCTGCGCCATCGATCACATTTCTTATTGCAAAAGATATCTGCTGTCTGGCCGTATAATGATAGTCATTCTGCTCCACAGACTGCACCTTCGTACTCATATCGACAACCTTCTTGTAGATGGGTTGATCGTTGAAATATCTGACCCCTTTCGAATATACCTTGGACTTGCCGGCCGGGATATAGGTAGTGACGATACCGCCCTTTTCAAGAGCTGCGTCATACGTCTCTTTCGACCCCTCACCGCCGCCAAAGGTGTATGCGAGGAAATCCTCTGCGAGATCCTTTTTGCTGCATGCAGACGTGATGTAAAGAGATGAACCACCATTGGACGCGTAGCCCTCTTTTCCTGAAAATGTCGGAAGAGAAGTAATTGCCCAGTTGCCTGAATTGTCTCCGACCTGCTCTATCGTAGGAATGATCCAGTTGCCGTTCATGACTCCTGCCACCATATCCCCCTTAATAGTCTGGTCTGTATATTCCGCATAGTCATCTGTCATATACAGGACATTGTCACGGGCCAGCTTCACAATTGTATCCACGACCCTTATGAGGCCCTCATTATCTGCAAAGTACGGCCTTCCGTCTTTGAAAAATGATTCGCCCTCGGCCTGCATCATCATATACGGAAGCGCGTTGTCATCAGCATTGATAGAAAGAAGGTACTTGCCTGTCTTCTCATATACTTTCTTGCCGATCTCATCGAATCTGTCCCAGGTGATACCTGTCATATCATCAATCGTATATCCGGCCCGTTTCAGCAGATCTGTCCTGTATGCACAGACTGCAGTTGCATTATCAAGCGGGACTCCATAATGCACACCATTCTCTGTAGAATATGACACCTTCTCATTGCTGAAATCTCGCCAGTTGATATCTGCACCACTCAGATCACGCCATGCATTGGTGTAATCCTTATAAAATCTGTTGAAGGAATGATCCTGAAACAGCACTATATCAGACAGCTCGCTGTAATCATTATTCAGTCCTGCCAGTGTGACGGCATCCTGAATATCCTCTGCCTCAGATATCTCTATGATGTCTAGTTTGAAATCAGGATCCTTCTTCTGATATGCCTTCTCAGCCGCCTTCAGCGCTGGGACATTGAAATTCTCATCCCATACAAGTACCGACAGTTCATTGTCTCCCTCTTTTGAGGTGTCAACTCTTACAATACGGTCTTTGCCGTCTTCTGTCTTTGCCTGTCTGTGCCTTCCAATCCCGCAGGAAGTCATCGTAACTGTCATTGCTGCTGCAATCAGAAGAGATACCAGTCTTTTCATTAATTCCCTCCTTGTAAACAAAAAAGCCCCCTGTCGGATAAAGCCTTTATACTTTTCCAACAAGAGGACTTCTGCTTGTGATATAAAATCCCATTGACCTTTATTAGTCTGTTACATATGGCATCATAGCAAGATGACGTGCTCTCTTGATAGCAGAAGTGATCTCTCTCTGATGCTTTGCGCAATTGCCGGTGATACGACGAGGAAGGATCTTACCTCTCTCTGATACGTACTTCTTAAGCTGTGCTACGTTCTTGTAATCAATTACATTGTCTTTTCCACAGAATACGCAGACTTTTCTTCTTCTGCGAACCGGTCTACCTCTAAAAGCCATTGTTCCTTTACCTCCGTAAATAATATTCAGAAATTATACAAACGGCAGGGATTCATCGATACCCTCTGGTATATTCATGAAATTGTCTCCAGCGTCCTGCGGCTTCTCAGCCTGCTGGCCTGCTGCCTGCTGTGGTGCCTGTGGCACCGGTGCACCTGCATTTGCCTGTGAAACTGACTTGCTCTCTGCGAACTCAATCTGATTGACATTCACTTCAAATGAGTAAACCATTTCTCCAGGGTGCTTCTTGGATTCGTAATTGTTATTACGCATCTCCCCATCAAGAACGACCTTTGTTCCCTTGTGCAGGTACTTCTCTACGAACTCACCAGTCTTGCCGAATGCTACACAGTTGAAAAAATCAGCCTCCGGCTGTCCCTCACGTCTGATACGACGATCTACTGCAATACTGAATCTGGCAATTGCCATATTCGAAGTGCCACCGTATCTGACTTCAGGATCCCTGGTAAGTCTCCCCATTAATATAATTTTGTTCATATAAAGCCCCTTTCTCTTTGTTCTGCTTTAATGATTATTTCTCGTCTGTACGAACGATTAAGAATCTCAGAACATTCTCCATGATGCGGACATCAGCCTCGATCTGGGCTGGAGCCTCTGGAGCTGCATCGAACGGGATGAAATAATAATATCCCTCATCCATCTTCTGGATCTCGTAAGCGAGCTTCTGCTTGCCACGATCATCGATCTCACCGATCTGTCCACCGGCTCTGGTGATGTAGTCCTTTGCCTTGTCGACTACAGCTGTTCTGGCATCGTCATCGATCTTTGCATTTACGACGAGTGCTAACTCATACTTGTTCATTTGTTTCCTCCTTCTGGTCATTTGGCCCGTGCCTCATGGCGCGAGCAAGGAATTCATATACCACGTTTAGCTATTTTACCACGCAGAATTTCTTTTTGCAACCACAAAATGTGGTACAATCACACTCTTATCCGATCAAGGACTTCACCGATCTTTGCCTCTATCACGAGATCTGCATGCTTGTCCCTGTCGGTTGCCTGGAGATTGATCACGACGAGATATTTTCCACGGAAATAATCAATCAGGCCTGCTGCCGGATACACGACAAGAGAAGTCCCGCCGATTATCAGCATATCAGCCTCTGATATAGCCCGCAGCGCGCCTGTTACTGTATCATTGTCGAGGCCTTCCTCATAGAGCACCACATCCGGTTTCACCGGGCCGCCGCACTTCGTACATCTCGGATCGAGACAGCCTTTTTTCTTCTGATCCATCATGAAGTCGAGGTCGTAAAAGGCCCCGCATCTCTCACAGTAGTTCTTCATCACGGTACCGTGAAGCTCATAAACCTTCTTATTCCCGGCCTTCTGATGCAGACCGTCGATATTCTGAGTGACTACTGCTGTGAGCTTCCCGGCCTTTTCCATCTCGGCAAGCTTCAGATGCGCCTTGTTCGGCTGGACACCGTCTACAAGAATCTTGTCATAGTAGAATCTGAAGAATTCCTCGCGGTTTGTCTCATAAAATGTATGGCTCAGGATCGTCTCCGGTGGATACTTGTAGTGCTGGTGATACAGTCCGTTGGTGCTTCTGAAATCTGGCACTCCGCTCTCTGTTGAGACTCCTGCTCCGCCGAAGAATACGATCTTTCCGGAGTCATCAACCATTTTCTGCAGTTCTTCAATTTTTACATCAAGATCACTCATTGACTTTCAGCCTCCTGTAAATCTCACGTTTGGTAGTTCCCAGATCCCTGGCAACAGCCTTCATTGCATCCTTTTCACTAATGCCCTTACCAGTATAGAGCGCCATGTGCTCTTCAAGTGTCATTTCTGAAAACGCCTGCTGCTTCTCGGCCTGCTGCTCTTCTCTTGACTTGCCCTCTATCACGAGCACATACTCGCCTCTTGGTTCATTTTCATTGTAAAAAGATATCGCCTCGCCAAATGTCATCTGCTGTTTGTCTTCGAACTTCTTCGTAAGTTCCCGGCACAGCACGAGGCGTCTGTCATCACCGAGCACCCCGGCGAGCTCAGCAAGTGTCTTCTTCAGATGATGCGGTGCTTCATATATGATAATTGTACGTGTGTCATCTTTTATCTCGTCAAGTACCCTCTCCCGTTCTTTCTTGTCTTTAGGTAAAAATGCTTCGAACGAAAAACGCCTGCAGGAGAGTCCTGATGATGTGACTGCCGTAATGCAGGCTGCAGGCCCCGGTACTGCATATACCGGTATGCCCTCCTCTGTACATTTCTTTACGAGCTCTTCACCCGGGTCTGAAATACCAGGGGTTCCGGCATCTGTAATGCAGGCGACTGTCCTTCCCTGAAGCATCTGCTCCACCAGATAGTCTGCCTTGTCTATCTTATTGAATTCATGATAGCTCGTGAGCGGCGTATGTATCTCATAATGCGACATAAGCACTCCCGAAGTCCTCGTATCCTCTGCTGCGATCAGATCCGCTTCCTTAAGGATCCTTATTCCGCGAAGTGTCATATCCTCAAGATTGCCAATAGGAGTAGCTACCAGATAAAGAGCTCCGCCTTCAGAATCCATAGTTTTCCCTCATTTCCTGTGTATATATGCCCGGTGCCTCATACAGGATCAACGGCCTGTCGATCCGAAGCTCCGGGTTGCCATTTTTCCGTCCTTCTATCAGCACGAGAACCGGCTCCCTGTCTGCATACGGATATACAAGTCTCATTTTCTTCGGCTCGAGCCTGTATTTTCTCATCAGACAAATAATGTCCGCAAGCCGCTGTGGCCTGTGGACATAGTAACATCTGCCATTTCCGGTGAGAAGCGATGTCGTCTCCCTGATCAGGTCCTCAAGTGTCATCCTTATCTCGTGACGTGCCACGGCAACAGCATCTGCGGGATTCATCTCACCAGCAAAAGCCTTCATATATGGTGGATTCGACGTCACTACTTCGCATGAATTCTTCCCGAAAATCTCTGACGCCCTGCAGATATCGCCCTCTATAAAGCTGACATTGTCTGTCCCGTTGAGCTGCACACTGCGGTTTGACATATCCACATTCTCTGGCTGTATCTCAAGACCTGTATAGCTTGTACCATTATTTTTAGCCTCGAGGAGTATCGGCAGAATCCCGTTACCACTGCCCAGATCAATGAGACGCTCGCCCTTCTTTACCTTTGCAAAGCCTGACAGAAGAACTGCATCAATTCCAAAGCAGAATCTCGACGGATTCTGGATGATGACCCTGCCGTTTCTCTGCAGATCATCGATTCTCTCGCCGTCCTTCAGTTCAGTCTCCGCCATTGTTTTCCTTCCCGGCATGTGCATAGCCGGATGAATATCCACCGTTCCTCACAGGCTTGTCATGACTGTTGTCACGATTGTCTCTGTTGTTCTTGTGGTCATTGCCGCGGTGATCATTATTCCTGCGGTTCTTATTATATCCGCCGTTCCTGTGACCTTTATTGCCGCCTCCGCCATGACTTCCGTTCTTGTGATCATTATTCTTCCTGAATTCACGATTCTCACGACGTTCAGGCTTATCCGGTTTTTCCTTCTTTTCTTCCTGTGGAGCAGCTTCTTTCATGGCTGCATCCTCTGCATCTCTCTTTGCCTTTTCTTCGGCAAGCCTTGCCTCTTCCTGCTTTCTGAACTTCTTCGGAGTGCAGGTCAGATCTCCGACGTCGAACTCCTTGACCTCTTTGACGTCATTTTTTTCAAAAAGAACAGAGACCTTCTGGCGGAGGATATTGACATTATATACAGTTCCCTGTTCGCCAGTTGCTGTAACTGCAAAGTCTCCACGACGCGGCATCCGCTTGTTCAGATACTCGTATGCCTCTTCCTCATTGTTCAGGCAGCACATGAGCCTTCCACAGAGTCCCGAAATCTTTGTCGGATTCAGGGACAGATTCTGCTCTTTTGCCATCTTGATAGAAACCGGTGAAAAATCGGTCAGATACGTCCGGCAGCACAGCGGTCTGCCGCAGACTCCAAGGCCTCCGAGAATCCTGGTCTCGTCCCTGACACCTATCTGACGCAGCTCAATCCTTGTCCTGAATTCCTGTGCCAGATCCTTGACCAGTGCACGGAAATCGACTCTTCCATCTGCTGAAAAATAGAAGGTCAGTTTTCTCCTGTCAAATGTATAGTCGGCCCTGATCAGCTTCATGTCGAGGCCGTGATACTTTATCTTGTCCTTGCAGATAGCAAAAGCCTCGTTTTCAAGGCGCCTGTTCTCGGCGTACTGGTCGAGGTCTTCCTTTGTACAGATCCTTTCGATCTTCTTGAGCGGAGCCTTTATCCTGTCATCGCTCACCTCGATCACAGGTATCGTGACCTCACCGACTTCCTCGCCTCGTTCGGTCTCTACGATGACCTTGTCACCTATATGTATGTCATACTCTTCCGGGTCATAATATCCGTTATTGCCGGCCAGCCTGAGTCTGACCGCTGTTACCTTTGGCATTTACCTGTTACCTTTCTGTCATTCATATGTATCTCTGAACACCCGGAACATATTGGTGAGTACGAGCTCAGGCTTCACATTCTCCTTAAGCCTCGTATCAGCCAGTTCCAGCGCGTCTATGCATTTCATTATATCAGAAAACCTGTAGTTTTCGGCCTCTTCCCTTATGGCACTGCTCTCCTCAGAAAACATGAGCCTGTTCTGGTCGGCACCCGACTTCATCATCAGAATGTCCCTGTACCAGTCCATGAACATGTCAAGAAAAAATGGCATACGGGCCTTGTCCTCAGTCAGTGTGTCTATCCAGCCACTCCACTCATAGCTCTCGGTCCTGACTACATTTTTCATCATCTCAACCGCAGACTTCATGTCTGTGAGAAAATCATCCTGACCGGCTATTTCTGCCGCTCTGCCGAGATTACCCCGGGCAAATTTCACGATCTGCTTCGATCTGTAATCCGGTATATGGTACTGCTTCTGGAGAGTATCCTCTATTACTTCCTCTGACAGCGGAGACAGTGCCAGCTTGATACATCTGGACCGTATCGTCTGGAGGAGCATATTCTCATTGGCACATAGAAGGATGATCACCACATATGCCGGCGGTTCCTCAAGAGTCTTGAGAAGTGCATTCTGTGCCTGTTCATTCATCATCTGGGCATCAGGTATGATGTATACCTTTCTCGGCTCCTGATATGGCCTGATATCCACATCCGAGACAACCTGCGTCCTGATCTCATCTACTGTGATCGCATTCGGCTTCTCGTGAGTCACGATTCGCAGATCAGGATGGTTCCCTGTCTCTATCTGATGACAGCTGCGACATCTGCCACAGTTCAGATATTCACCATCTTTGCGCTCTTCACAGAGAATCGACGCTGCAAATGCCTTCGCTATCGTCTCCTTGCCCATGCCGTCTTCACCGCTTATCATATAGGCCTGGGCCATTTTGCCCCTGGACAGGGCATTTTTCAGATGGGTAATGACAGCCGTCTGCCCGATTATCTGATCCAGATTCATCATGTCGAAATATCCAGCAGCAGGCCGCGAATCTCGTCAACTCTGCCGAGTATCGACAGATGGTCCTTCTCTTCTGACACCAGCTCCTGTGCCAGGTCATCGAGATTCTTGTCAACGAGCTTGATCATTCCGTAGACTCTGTGTCTGCCTCTTCTGTCAAGAAAATTCTCACGGTCAAAGCTATGCGAGCGGTTCACGACTTCATTGATGAAATCCTTGACCAGACCACGATACTTCTTCATATCCCTGATATCCATGTGGTCAGCGATCTTCTTGCCCTGCTCGTCGATCTGTCCCATCAGCTTGTTGAGCTTTTCCTTGAGATCAGCATCTTCTATCTTGGAAGACAGGGTGAATTTGAAGTCTTTGTCCGGTTTCTGCGTCTTTTCTGTTTTATTATCAGTATTGGTCTGATTTATTGGATTGACCTTTATATCCATATCATTTCCTCTGTCTGATAACGTCAGCTATCTCAGCAACTGTCTCATCTATATCTTTATTTTCAAATCTTCGGTCAATTCCGGCATCTCGGAGCTTCTCCTCGGAAAAATCCTGCTGGTCGGCAAGAAATCTGCGGCACATCTCCTCATACTTCGGGACCTGCTGCTTTTTCTCCCTTTCAAGTGCCCTTGTGAGCCTCTCGCCGTCATCTACCTCTATATATATCGGCGTGACCCTGTCTTCTCCGAAGTAATTCCTGAAACTCACATATGATTCGATCGTACCTACCGTCAGACTGTCGCTCTTCGTCAGATCTATCTGCCCGTCATCTGCAGTGAAATAGTTCCAGTCGCCGTAAACCGTATGATAGGTCCGGCACTCTATGACCTTTCCCTGTGCTCTGAGCTCCCTTAAGTCTAAGTCATCTGTAAAAAAATAATCTGTCCCGTTCTTTTCACCAGCCCTTATAGGACGTGTCGTATACGGGACTATGGCTTCAAGCCTCAGACTGCTGTCTGAAAGAAGCCTTTTGGCTATTGTATCCTTTCCAGATGCACTCTTACCTATGATAACATAAATTCTATTCATATGCACGTTTCTTATTGATCACAGGCACCTGACCTGCACTGAGTCCCTCGACTTCGAGTCCTCTGCTGTCAGCTGTCTGAATTCGTTCTATAATCTGACTGGTATATACCTCGCCCGGAACTATGAGTGGAATACCCGGCGGATATACTGTTATTATACCACCACACTCAAGGCCTGCTGCCTGCTCCACCGACATATTATCTACCTGTGAAAGCTCTGCAATACCAATATTGTCTTTCTTTTCAGGAACTATATCATACAGGCCCTGAGATTCATCTTCAGCTGTGTCTGACATATCACCTGCTGCATTACGAAGTACGTCAGACAGCCTGTCAAATCCCTCCTGTGTATCCATGACTGATGTCATGCATATCACATAGTAAAGAGACGCCATTTCAGGCTCGATCCCACCAGCCCTCAGAATCTCTGCCAGCTCTGAGCCTGACTTTCCTGCCATATGGATGACAATCTTTGATTCATCATAGCTGTCTGATTCAAACAGCGTCAGCCCATTGATTTTCTTTAAGTCTGATCTTAGCTGTAATAGTTTTTTCTTATAACTGGTAAAACGCTCACTGCCTTCTTCCCTGAGAAAAGTCACGCACCGGTCTATACCCGCCATCAGTACGTATGACGGCGAACTCGTTTCAAAAAAATTGAAGTATTTTCGAATCTGTTCGTCACTTATCAGGCTGTCCCTGTTCCTTAACAGACAGGCCGTCTGTGTCAGTGAAGGCAGAGTCTTGTGCAGGCTCACTATAACTGCATCTGCCTGCTGCTGTATCGGGTTCTCTGGAAATCCTGAGAATCCCAGATGCGCACCATGAGCTGCATCTACTATCAGTGAAACTCCATGAGCATGACAGACCCCTGCAATTCCCCTGACATCCGAGATTACTCCTTCATATGTAGGAGATGTGATCACACAGGCCCTGATGCCGTCTTCTTTTTCAAGAATCTTCTGTATCTGCTCTTTTGTGATCTCTCCCGGAATCCCGAATTCTTTTATCTCAGGAAAAGCATACACTGCATCTGCATTTCGAAGAATTGCGGCATGATAGACGCTTTTGTGACAGTTACGGGCTACAAGTATCTTCTGATCAGGTCCGGCTGACGCAAATATGGCTGTCAGTATCATATCAGTAGAACCGCCTACGGACAGATATGCCTCATCAGCTCCATACATTTCTGCCACTTCATCTGACAGATTCTTTATGATTCCTTCAGGCTCATGGAGATTGTCGAATCCCTTTATCTCAGTGATATCTATATCATATACATCCGGAAATGACAGCTTCACCCGCTTGTGGCCCGGCATATGCATCGGATAAGGATCGTTCTGTCGCAGCTGGGTCAGTTTTTCCAATAATTCCATTAGTCCAGATACCTCCCGAGTTCCGGCATCCAGTCTGCAAAGAAAATGACATCCGTTGTCAGACTATTCCAGATCGGTTCTATGAATTTCTTCAGGAGTTCCATGACTTCTTCCCATGACGGTTCTTTCAGCCTGTGACGCCGCAGAAGCACTTTCCATTTCTTCTTCATGTAGCTGTTCTTATCATATGAGCTGAACATTTCAAAAGTTTTCTCTGATGGCTTCCATCCTTCATCATGCGATTCTTTTATCTTTTCACAGATATCCCTGCCGGCTATGGTCTCCCTGCGGAGCAGCTCATACAGGTACAGATAGGCCTCCATCTCGCCGATCAGCTCTAGCTTTTCCATTATCTCGCTGATATATCCAGCTGCAAGTGCATCTCTTGGATATACTTTCAGATCAATTCGTGGAATTTCCGGATCGAAAAAGTCGAATGTGACCGACTGTGAATAGACCTCTCTGCCACTGCGGATTCTGATATCAAGAGGGATATACATCTCATCGTAGTAAAGTTCGACCTTTTTGTCCTTCGAGATGATCCTGATCTCCAGTGGGAAATGTTCCTTCATGGCCTGCGCCTGAATCTTCAGCAGCAGGCGCTCCCGGAAATCGCTCGTAAATGCGCAGCCAGGGACAAATCCCTCTCTCGGCGTGATCCTCTCATCCGGCATGTAATAACTCTTGATGCCTTCCTCAAGGATATGCCTGTCCTGCTTCGGATCGAGCGAGACCGGTTCCACGAGCACCAGATTGTCCGAAAAGCCCAGTCTGTCTGTCAGATATATCAGTATACCTGCCACGTACCAGCCCAGCACCTGTTCAAATGGGATCTGATTCTGCTCTGAATACTGTATGAGCTCATTTTTCCTCATCATCAGAGCCACACTCCGATCATATTTCTGACCTTATTAGTCACCTGTCGCTCGGCGGCATAGGTCATCAGGTGCTCGACATTCTTCTCAGGATCCCTGATATATGAGAATACTCCTTCCTGAAATTCGTCTCTCGAGATTTTCTCCTGATACTTCAGGACATCACAGATCAGGCGGTCCTTGTCATATATTTTCATGCCGAAATCCCTCTTATCAAGGGTCTCCACACCTATCTCAAGCACTTCTGCCTTGGTATAATATGGCGTCACTATAGGGTATTCGAGATTGAACCGGGATTTGCTCGCATTCTTGTCAATGGCTATCGACCAGCCATATGGCCGCTGTTTCAGGTAGCCATGATAGTAGAGCGCGCTCTCCATCGTGAGCACGCCGTCCTCATGAAAAAGAGCATAGATCAGTTTTTCTTCTGAGATTTTCTCTTTCTTCAGGGTATATGCTCCATTTTTTATCTTGGTGAGTTCCCCATCTGCTACAAACTGCTGTAATCTGCGATAGTCGACTCCAAGCGCAGTG
This sequence comes from Lachnospiraceae bacterium, assembly GCA_029338735.1. Lineage (GTDB taxonomy): Bacteria > Bacillota > Clostridia > Lachnospirales > Lachnospiraceae > Weimeria. The sequence continues at coordinate 25,983 of JAQYAY010000051.1, forward strand.
ATCTGCTTCGTCTTTGCGAGTCCGCCGTTATCTTCCATCAGAGCCTCGATCCGTTCGAGATCATAGGTGCGCTTCTCATCCCTGTACATCGGTATGTGTTCTGCCATATTTTCCTCTTAAAAAAATTTGCCGTTCCCCGCCTCTCACTTATGCAGATTATAACATACTAGTTATGTTTTTACCATAGTCAGGTGCCGGGATGTGACAGCGTGTCACGAATGGCTTGCTGTCACATCCCAGCACCAAGTTCCTGGTTGAATTTTATACATGATTGCTTTATTATTAGAGATATGAATATAAAGAAAATGATAGGCACTATATGTGCCTTTACTACAGTTTTTATTACTATAGCAGGAACAGCCAGGCCTGTATCTGCTGCACCGAAATCCACTGAGAGTTCAGCTTCAGAAACATCAGCCTGGCCAAAGGGACCTAAGGTCGGTTCTAAATCAGCAGTACTGATGGATGTCGACAGCGGAACAGTTCTTTACGATAAAAAGGGAGACACCAAGCACTATCCTGCCAGCATCACAAAAGTCATGACAGCACTTGTCGCTCTTGAGCATTCGAAGCTCACTGACACCGTGACCTTTTCGCAGGACGCCGTTGCCCAGAGCTACGGCGGTACTTCTTCCATCTCCCGTGATGTCGGCGAGAAGATGACTATGGAAGAGACACTGTACGGCATGATGCTCGAATCTGCCAATGAATGTGCCTGGGCCATTGCCGAACATGTCGGCGGTACCGAGGAGAATTTCATCAGGATGATGAATGAAAAGGCCAAAGAGCTTGGATGTACGCACACCCATTTTCACAATCCGAACGGTCTACCTGATGACGAACACTGGACTACGGCCATGGATATGGCCCGGATATCAAGGGCCGCATACCAGAATCCTACTTTTGCAAAGATCTGTGGTACCAAGCACTATATCATTCCACCTACTAACAAGCACAAGGACCAGACATATCTGAATAATCACCATTGTATGCTGAATTTCTACCATACATCGAGATATCTGTATGATTACTGTGTCGGCGGCAAGACCGGTTATACCACGAAGGCGAATTCGACGCTCGTAACCTATGCGAAGAAAGACGGCATGACGCTTGTCTGCGTTGTGATGTGTGCCAAATCGCCTGATCACTGGAACGATACCCGCAAGCTCATTGACTGGGGCTTCAAGAATTTCAAGAATGTTAAAGTCTCCGAGCTCAAGGATCTGTCACAGTCAACCGACAAACTCGGTTCTACCACATATGGCGCTGATTCGACTCTCATCACTCCATCCGAAGACGGTAGCGTGATGATGCCAAAGGATGCGGATCTAAACGATGTGGACATGACAGTCGAGAAGTCATCTTCATCCAATAACAGTGTAGTCGGGCTTCTGGTATTCTCTTATGAAGGCAAAAAAATAGGAACGACACAGCTTCTCTCAACCGAGTCAAAAGAATCTGTATATCCGTTCCACAATCTATCTGCTTCAAAGAATGATGAGTCTCAGTTCCTGCAGCTGAATGTGATGCTGATAGTGATCATTGCCGTAATTGCCCTTGCAGTTGCAATCGGCGTGTTCTTCCTGCTTCGGAAGATCATCTGGGCTTTCCAGAAGCAGCACCGTGATTCCTATTCTGAGAAGAAGGGGCGTATAAAGTATAAAAAGATACGAAATAATCAGAGAAAACAGTAAATTTATCCACAATTTGTTGACAAATTGTGGATAACATAAATAATCTTAACTATTACCTCTCAGATGCTTATTCTGAGAGGTTTTCTTTTTGAAAAATCATCTTGCAGATCTTATTGCCAAGACCAGAGAATTTTTTCTCATACTCTGTCATGATATTCCCCTGCATCAGCTCCGGATCATGATGGAGATCGCGCGTCACTGTAAGTATCTTCCAGCCATCGGTATTCTGCACTTCTTCTACCGAGAATTCAAACAGATCCTTATTGTCTGTCTTGAACTCTATGATGCCGTCGTCCTTCAGGATCCTATGATACTTGTCCAGGAATCTGTGATGCGTGAGCCTTCTCTTGGCATGCTTCTCCTTCGGCCACGGATCTGAGAAGTTGAGGTAGATTTTGTCTACTTCCCCTTCACCGAAGACTGCGTCTATATCCCTAGCATCCATGCAGATCATTCTCAGATTCTCTGGCGGCTGCTCCATGGCTTCTACCTTCTGCAGGCCTCTGAGCAGGACGGACGAGTACATCTCTATTCCTATGAAGCCTGTATCAGAATTCTGCTGGGCTTTCTGCGTTATAAAGGTGCCCTTGCCCATTCCTATCTCAATCTGTACTGGCTTGCCATCAAACAGGTCACTGAAATGACCTTTATACTTTTCAGGTTCATTTATGGTTAGCGGGCTTTCGGCAACGTGTTCCTTCGCGCCTGGGATATTGCGTAGTCTCATAGAATTTTCCTTTTCTTGTTTTCCTGATAATGAGTGGGGGCAATTCGCAGCCACTCACTTAATACGCGAAAAAAAAGCCCATGTTCCGCAAGCAGTTTACAGAACAAGGACCTTCTGCTGCGCGATCAGGGGTTCGAACCCTGGACACCCTGATTAAGAGTCAGGTGCTCTGCCAGCTGAGCTAATCGCGCTTACTATTTCTTGTCGCCCTTCCTGACGACAAGAACTATTATACACTTTTCAAAACAAAATGCAAGCACTTTTTCAAATTTTATATATTTTTAAGAAAATATCCTGCAATTACGGGCCCTGGAGGCGGTTTCAGGTCTTATGAAACACTTGAAAACAGTGCTTCAATCTCCTCAGGTGTCATCATTCTGTTCGGATCACCGCTCACCTGTGGTCCTGATGCAGCAGGCTGATCAGATTCTGCCTGGCTTCCATCCTGATCAGATTCTGCCTGGCTTCCATCCTGACCTGATTCTGATGAAGTATCTGCATAATTATCCTCAGTCGATGCTGTGTCATTATTTGAAGCAGTATCATCTGTATCTGAATCTGTCTGAGCAGTATCATTCTGTTCTTCATCTGCCAGTTCTGGTTCCGGTGCACTGTTATTATTGCCTGCTGCAGCAAACAGTGCTGCAATCTCATCCGGAGATAACGGCTTGTTCGGATCTGACATATCTATCGCCGGAGCTGGTGCTGAGGCAGGTTCAGGTACTGCTGGCTCTGGCGTTGCTTGTGGTTCTGCGGTTTCTTCAGACTTTGGTGAAGGCTCTTCTGACGCAGTCACTATTTCTTCTGATGGCTCAGCTGCATTTGTCTCCTCGACTACTGATTCAGGTTTTTTCTCAGTCTGAGCTTCTGATCCAGCTGTTGTCTCATGTACAGGTGCTGTTTCTGCTTCCGGCTCTGATGTGATATCATCAGTCACATCTTCTTCTGCCACTGCTTCCTCATCTTTGACAGGCTCTGAAGGTATGTCAAGATCCAGATTCAGATCTTCATCTTCAGTTGTTTCGTCTGTAGTTGTCTCATCAGTCAACGGTTCTTCTGCCGGCTCCTCTTCAGTTTCCTGAACTGGTTCAGGCTCTGGCTGATATTCCTGCTTTACGGATTCTGCTGATACTGGTTGTGCCTGCTGCTGCACCTGGACTCCCTGAATCACAGGAGGACGCATCTCGAGATCCTTGGTGACTTTTTCAAGTCTTCTCACATCCTGATCGAGTCTCTGTACATCGTGTATCAGATCATCAAGGCTCACCTCTACCTTGTGGCTGTGATCATCGAGCGCACGTGACAGATCACTGCCTGATAATGAATCAGCCTTTTTCTCGAGAGCATCAATCTTGTCCTGCAGATCCATGACCTGTGTCACCACAGCTTCATTTGAATTGATGAGAGCCGTGGCATTTTCCTTGCTCCTGCCGAGCGAAACCTTTGCAAGCGCCTTTACTGCATTGATGATCTCCTGTGCAGGTACCTGATACTCTTCTGTCAGGTCATCGATCTTCTTGTCCATCAGCTGCTGGTCACTCTTCGTGATCTCAACTATGGCTGACAACGCGTCTGCCACATCACCCGCGACTCTCTGTCTGTCATCCTCATCCTGTTGGAGTGTCTGCACATATACCATAGCGGTAATGACTGACATCACGAGTGTCAGTGCCGCCGGAATCAGGAACAGATTCGCATCTGAGAATGCCTTCAGTGAGTACAGGCTTGCCATAAATCCGATCAGATCTATGCACACCAGTATCACAAGTGCATTCGTCCTGCCTCCTCTCGAAACTGATTTCTTTTCTTTTTTCTTCTTCTGTGGTTCCTGTTCTGCCATTAGAACCCCCTTTGCTGTTTTTAGTTGATAGTTGCTACCATGTACTTACTTTAATACTTTTTAAGCACTTTTGCAACAGTTATTTGAATTTTCGCATAGTTGCTTGAGCTTTGTATCAACTGAATGCACTTATCCACTTGCTAATATTGAAACCCGCCTCTTATTTTTTAAAAAAAAAGAAAGCCGTAAAATCACGACTTCCTTGCATACCACGTTCCTGGGGGGATTCGAACCCCCGACCTTCCGCTTAGGAGGCGGACGCTCTATCCTGCTGAGCTACAGAAACATCTATTCAGTTGTGAGTCAGACTAATATCTTCGACTGCATCC
>JAQYAY010000052.1 GCA_029338735.1 Lachnospiraceae bacterium
GAGAGGACAGGTTCTGAGGCGAGAGTTACAGTTCCTGGACATACACAGAGAGGCGGAAGCCCATGCCCGTATGACAGGATTCTGTGCACGAGACTCGGATCTGCAGCTGCCAAGGCAATTGTAGATGGCAAGTTCGGTAATATGGTAGCAATGATAAATGGCGAGACAAAGCTCGTTCCGCTTGCAGATGTAGCTGGCAAGCTCAAGATGGTAGATCCTGACTGCAAGATGATCAAGGAAGCCAAGAGGATTGGAATCAGCTTTGGCGATTGAGTTCGGAGGTAGATAATTATGTCATATATGGCCCTGTACAGAAAGTTCAGACCTCAGGAGTTCTCTGAGGTCAAGGGCCAGGATCATATAGTGACGACCCTGAAGAATGAGATAGCAGCAGGCCGTATAGGACATGCATATCTTTTTACAGGGACCAGAGGTACAGGAAAGACAACCGTTGCAAAGATTTTTGCAAGAGCGGTCAACTGTGAGCATCCGAAGCCAGACGGCAGCCCGTGCGGAGAATGTCCGACATGCAAGGCCATAGCAGCAGGGTCTTCCATGAATGTCATAGAGATTGATGCTGCCTCGAATAATGGTGTCGAGAATATCAGAAGCATCATTGAGGATGTAGAGTATCCGCCGGCAGCCGGCAGGTACAAGGTCTATATCATAGACGAGGTACATATGCTGTCAGCGGGTGCCTTCAATGCATTCCTGAAGACACTTGAGGAACCGCCTTCATATGTCATTTTTATCCTTGCGACGACGGAGCTGCAGAAGATTCCTGTGACTATACTGTCGCGATGTCAGAGGTATGATTTTCACAGGATATCAGTAGAGACGATCACGGCAAGGCTTCGTGAACTGTGTGACAGGGAAGGCGTGAAGGCGTCAGATGATGCGCTCTCATATGTGGCAAAGGCCGGCGATGGTTCGATGCGTGATGCGCTGAGTCTTCTTGACCAGTGTATCAATTTTTATCTTGGAGAGGAACTCGACTACGACAAGGTACTGTCGGTGCTTGGTGCGGTAGATACCGAGGTGCTGTCGGAGCTTTTCAATGCAATCATTGATCGCGATGTGAATCATATATGCGATCTGATCGACAGAGTCATGACAGAAGGCAGGGATCTGAACACATTTGTATCCGATTTCATCTGGTATCTGCGTGATATGCTGCTGTATCAGAACGCACCGGAGCTTGCGTCTACTTTTGACATGACGACAGAGAACCGCAGGAAGCTCGAAGAGAACGCCAGAAAGGCCGGATCGCAGGTACTCATGAGATATATCAGTGTCCTGAGTGACCTGACGAACCGTATGAGGATGGTGACTGACAAGAGGGTAGTCCTTGAGGTTGCGCTGATCAGGCTGTGCCGTCCGGAGATGGACAAGGACAATGATGCCATCGTGAACCGGATGGAGAATATCGAAAGGGAGATAAAAAAGGGTGTCCGTGTACAGCAGACAGTCTCAGCTGCATCAGAATCGCAGGCAACTAAGCCGGTAGTTGAGAAGCAGAAGCTCCCAGAAGAGATTGCCGATGACGTGCGCAGGGCCGCAGGTGTGATTGATGAGGTGATCAATTCATTTGATGGCAGCCGGACATTCCTTGCTGTATGGTGGAGAGAGACCGGCCATCAGGTGACGACTGAGGGCGATGGTACTGCGCTGATCATATATTTCGATGAGCTCGGCGCATATGAGACATTTCTCGATGAGACTGATGTCATAAGCGATGCACTGAAAAAGAAAATCGGTGCAGAAGTAAAGATCGAGATGAAATACAACGAAAGCGACGTTCCTGCTGCAGAATCGCATGAAGGATTCACAAATGCTGATATCCAACAGGTACTCGGAACAGATATGGATATAACAACGGAGGAATAAAGATGTCAAGACGCGGAGGATTCCAGGGTGGAATGCCTGGAAATATGAACAACCTGATGAAGCAGGCACAGAGAATGCAGAGACAGATGGAGGAGAGCCAGAAAGAGCTCGCTGAGAAAGAGTTTTCTGCAACAGCAGGTGGCGGAGCCGTCGAGATCACTGTGTCTGGTTCAAAAGAGGTCACCAAGGTACACATTGATCCGGAAGCAGTAGATCCGGATGATGTGGAGATGCTTGAGGATCTCATAATGGCCGCCACAAATGAGGCCATGAAGAAGGTTGATGAAGAGACACAGAAGGCATTTGGCACAATGACAGGCGGACTTGGCGGAGGCCTTCCGTTTTAATGGATTACTATTCTAAGCAGATATCAGACCTGATAGCAGGTCTTTCGTCTCTTCCGGGAATTGGTGAGAAGACGGCGCAGAGGCTCGCTTTTCATATACTGTCGATGCCGGTGGATCAGGTGGACAAGCTGTCAGACGTCATCAAATCGGCCCGGCACAATGTGAAGTACTGCAAGGTCTGCTGTACACTTACAGATCAGGACATCTGTCCTATATGCTCGAATCCGAAGCGTGACCACAGCACGATAATGGTTGTAGAGGATACCCGTGATCTGGCCGCATACGAGAAGACCGGTGAATACCACGGTGTCTATCATGTGCTTCACGGTGCCATATCTCCGATGCAGGGAATAGGCCCGGATGATATCCGTCTCAAGGAGCTGATGACCCGTCTGTCGTCAGATGAAGTGAAGGAAGTCATCATAGCGACCAATGCTTCTCTCGAGGGCGAGACAACGGCCATGTACATCAGCCGTCTGATCAAGCCGACAGGCATCAGAGTCACACGAATAGCCAGTGGAGTGCCGGTGGGCGGTGATCTCGAATATATAGATGAGGTCACACTGCTACGGGCGCTTGAAGGCAGAAAAGAGATTTGAAAGAGGCTGCAGCCTCTTTTTTTTATTAAAGAAATCAGGCTTTTCTCCGAAATAATTAGTGTATGGAGGTGCCTGAATGCAGGTAGAAGATTTAATCAAAAGAACTAATACAGATCATACCAGGTCATATAAAGCAGCAGAGCTGATTTCAGAATATAAGAAAAATTCAACAGGGGTGAATCTCACAGGAGTGCCGTCTGATGTAACGTCATCACTTGTAAAAGTGGAAAAAGGCGAGCGGAAGCAGACTCAGTCACCTGTATATAATAAATCCACGATCAGGACGGCCGCAGAAGCATATCAGAAGCAGATGTCCACAGGAATGGATGAGAAGACTGCTTCAAGTGAGATGATACTGGCGGCGCATACTCTTTCTAAAAAAGATTATCAGGAAATGCAGGAGAATGGCTTCGATCCGAAGGATACGGATTCGAAGACCTTTGTGACGATTGCAGACAGGATCCGTATGGCGCTTGTAAAGGGCGGGCATGACGTGTCTATCACAGGAGGCATATCGAAGCAGGCAATTCAGGCGATGTCAGGGTCCACGGCAGAGGCTAATGCGCTTGAGAGTGATGTGAAGAAGTCACTGGAGCAGGCAGATCTTCCTACAGATCAGAATACTCTGGACAAGGCGGCTGAGACAGTCACGAAGTCGCAGGAGCTCCCACAGACAATTGATCAGAATACCGCAGCCTATCTTGTGAAAAATGAGATGGAGCCGACGGTAGACAATGTCCTCACTGCTTCATTTGCTGGGAATACTGATATTTCAACTGAGACAGGAATCACGGATACAGATATACAGCAGCTTATTCCGCAGATCGAGCAGAAGATTCAGGCAGCAGGACTTGCGGCAGATGATACGCAGGTAGGAAATGCAGTTTTTCTTCTGAAAAATGATGTGCCGCTGACCGAAGACAATATAAAACTTTTTAATGATTTAAATGGAGCATCTATAGTTGATAAAGATGGGATTCCACAGGCCATCACCGATGCAGTAAAAGAAGGGAAGGCTGTGACTGATGCAATGGCAGTAAAGGGCTTTTCGGCCATGGACAAGGCACGTGACGCTATGGATGTCGTCACGAATGCAAGGGATGAAGATGTGGCGAAGGTCGTGGAAAATGATCAGCCACTGACTGTTGAGAATCTGAAATCAGCCATGAATGACGGGCAGAAGCCATCAGGGACAGCAGACAGCCTGAAGCTTGTGACAGCACAGAGACAGCTTGAAGAGACAAGGCTTGTAATGACGACAGAGGCCAATTTCAGGCTGATACAGAAGGGCCTATCGATAGATACGACAGAACTGTCGGATCTGGTAGATGATCTGAAGGCTGAGGAGAAGACACTCGGGCAGGCACTTTTTCCAGACGATATTGAATCGGCACAGCTTTTTGATGATACTGCTGACACAATTGAGAGTGCGAAACAGGCTCCTGCAGCAGTTATTTCATCATTCAGGATATTTGATGATATTTTTTCATCTGATCTGACAGATATCGCTTCTGGAAAAAATACACAGTTGCTGATGAAGAAAGCGGGCACAGCCTATGAGACGCTTGCTACAGAGGTGAGACCGGATCTCGGAGATTCGATTAAAAAGGCGTTTGCAAATGTAGATGATATTCTCGAAGAGACGGGTCTTGATGTAAACGATGAGAACCGCCGAGCCGTCAGGATTCTCGCATACAACAGCCGTGAGATCACGAAAGAGAATGTGGCTGATGTGAAGGCTGCCGATACAAAGGTGCAGAATGTATTTAAGAATCTGACACCGGGAGTTGTGATGAAGCTCATCAGGAAAGGCGAAAATCCGCTTAAGATGAGCATGAACGAGCTTTATGACAAGACCGAAGATATCAAAAAGGTCATGGCCAGCAACGGTTCACAGGCTGATAAAGACGCATCGGATTATGCTGATTTTCTCTGGAAAGCCCAGAAGAGCGGACGGATCACTGATGAAGAGGAGCAGAGCTTCATCGGACTCTACAGGCTCATGCATCAGATAGACGTGACAGATGGTGCTCCTATCGGTGCATTGCTGGCTCAGGGTACTGATATCACCATGGAAAATCTGATGGTGGCTGTACGTTCTACGAGAAATGAAGGTGGAGATTACAGGATAGATGACAGTTTTGAGAAGCCTGATTCATCAATTACAAATTCAATCACAGATCAGATTGAGACCGCCTTCCAGACCAGACGTATCAGGGATGCTGAGGCTATTGTGACGCCTGACAAGCTTCATGTGATGGGAGGAGAGCAGGCATATATGCCTATGTCGCCTGATGAGCTGGCTACGGCCCTCGAGGAGCAGTCAGATAATCAGGATTCGCTTGATACAGATGAGAAGCTCTATGAGCAGAGAACGGCTGAGATAGAGAAGGCAGTGACAGAGGCTGATGAGAACTCATACAGGCTTCTGACAGATGCCGGAATGCCTGATTCTGCAGTGAATCTGACAGCAGTGAATCAGATGCTTCACGACAGGCGGCTGTTATATACGAGGCTGTATGGCGCCGGTGGCAGGAAGACATTTGGCAGCATATCGGATGAGATCGCAGCAGATCCGACAGACATGGATGCAGCATGGGACAAGCTGATAGAAGATTTCTCGGATGCCATGGAACAGCCAGAGGAACTGGCCAAGGCAGAGGAGGAGCTGTACAATACAGCCGAGAATACGCTCCGCAGATCACTGGCAGATGATGCAGCCGAGGGCAGGATTGATGTCAGGCTCATCCAGCAGTCTGTGCGACAGCTGTCTATGATGAAAGAGCTCTCTGAGAAAAAAGAGACCTATGCCATTCCTGTGATGGTCGGCGATGAACTGGGCAATATGAACCTGAAAATTGTCCGTGGAAAGGATGAGAAAAAAGGACTTCTTGATATTGCGATAGACAGTGATACTACTGGGGCTGTATACGCCCGTTTTCAGGCTAATGAAGATGGTGGAATTGACGGCAGGATCAGGACAGACAGACTGTCAAGCCGTGATACGATAAGTGAGAATCTGCCATCGCTGGCCGCATCAATCCAGGAAAAGCTGGACGGCGCATCGGTAAGTATAGTCACTGAATATGATGGCAGAACGAATACGGCCGAGGTGCTTGCAGATAATAGCGTGGATTTTGAGACAACCGATGATAAGAGCAGCGAGATCCAGACAAAGACTCTGTATTCTATAGCAAAGGGATTTGTTGAGACCGTAGGTGAACTTTTCAGATAAAAGTTTTTTTGAAAGGACCAGAATATGACAGATGAGAAAAAACAGGAATTCGTAACGAGAATTACAAATGCAAACCGCACTGAGCTGATAGTGATACTGTACGATATGTTTGCAGAGTATGTGGATGAGGCGGCAGAAGCCTATAATGATGGCGGCAAAGGCAATGATGACAGTAAGGCGGCGCTTGATCGGGCTTCAGATGTTCTGAATCATCTGAAGGGTGACCTTGACTTTTCACAGGACAAGGAACTCTGTGGCAGACTGTATTCTATCTATGCCTATTGTCAGGAACTTCTTGCAAAGACTATATATAGTGGCAGCTTTGATTCAGCCAGGGATGCACAGGACCTTATCAGGCCGTTAAGAGACGCATTTGACCAGATCTCTGAAACAGATAAATCCGGACCTATGATGGAAAATGTACCTGAAAGAGTTGCAGGTTACACCTATGGAAAAGCAGGAGTCGATGAGACAGAAATCGGGAACGAATCGAACAGAGGATTTTTTGCCTGAGACTTTAACAATATAATAAAAATATATAATAAAGATTAAAACGCGATCTGACGTAATAACCAACAGTTCCGGAGGAAGAAAAAATTTTTCCTCCGGATTTTTTATTGTCACGAATTATTACAGGGCTGTTCTATTGTGATAAGTCACGAAATTTTTCATTTTTATAGAGAAAAATAATGATAGGTTTTGGTGAATTTTCACATACCAGTTTTTCGTGAAATTGCACAAGGGCTCGGATCGTCGATTTTGGTCGTGACAAATTAATCGAACAGCGCTTATAATGAGTCTTACCAACGAAGACACGAAAGAGGCGCGGGAGGATTCGGGAGTGAGAGAGACGATGATGGCTGTATATCTGGCGGCAGTGACGGCTGCAGACCTGAAATGGCAGAGGATACCGAACAAGCTGATCCTCATAGGCTATCTGATGGCTGCAATGCTCAGATATACCAGCAATGGATGGATGGGAGTACTGACAGGCGTTCTGACCGGGGCAGCAGGAATCATGATGCTCTATATCTTTTATATGATTGGAGCGGTCGGTGCCGGGGATGTGAAACTGTTTTCTGTGATAGGATCTGCGTGCGGGATGATGGTCATGTGGCAGAGTGCTTTGTATGCACTGATATTTGCAGGCATGGCGGCACTCGTTTTCATACTCAGAAAGAGACAGATGCAGATCAGATTCCACCTTCTTTTTTCTCATATCATTTCCTGCATCAGATGCAGGAGGTTCGTTTCATACAGTGCATTAGAGCAGGAAGGATACCTGCACTTTGCGGTATATATTTCTCTGGGATACATGTTCACACTATTTTTCAGAAAGGAGCTGCCATGAAAAAGATAAGGCTTCTGATTGCAGACACTGATTCGAGTTATCTGAATGCACTTGTGAGGTACCTGATCGGTACCGGAAACCAGTACGAAGTGACTGGCTACACAGATGTGGCGAGATTTGTAAGAGAAGGAAACGACTTTACGCTGGGACTTCTCGGAAAGGAGTTCATTGATGCGGTAAGAAAGCATCCTGTGAAAAAGCAGCAGTTCGGCAGGATCATGCACCTGACGGATTCAATCGATGAGGAAAAAACCGATTATGAGCAGATCTATAAGTTCCAGAACATGAGCACTTTCATCGAGCAGATGAGGAATGCCATCAATATCCACTGCGCTGACAGCAGGCTGAAGAGCAAGGAGAATCTGGCACAGAATATCAGGGTCATATTTTCTCCGATGCATCATGAACTGGCGCTTCCGTTCGCACTTTCAATGGCAAAGATCATGGGAGAAAATACCCAGACGCTGTTTGTGGATATGGAAGACATATCTGTTCTGCAGCAGCTTCTCGACAGAGATATGAAAAGAGATCTGGGTGACTATCTGTATCATATAGCCGGGCAGGATGTACCTGACGGAAATATGGTGGATTTCATTGGTTTCTATGATACTTTTTACTATATGGCACCGATGAAAGGCCTGTCAGCCCTGGCACAGGTGACGCCGGAACAGTGGATCGGATTTATCGGAAATCTGAGGAAATCGGAGTTTGAACAGGTAATAATCCTTATGGATTCGTCAGTGAACGGGATGGATGAGATCCTTCAGGCTGCAGATGATATACTGCTGCTGGGCAAGCCGGGAGAGTACTATTCATACAGTATGAAAGTATTTGCAGAGAGGATGAGCCTGGAGGGGCTCGCCGACAAGTGCAGGCAGATGCTGCTTCCGATGTCGGCTGCCGGTCAGGGAGTCGGACAGCCTGCGATGGGACAGATGATAGGTGGCAATCTGGGGAGTTTTGTACGCAGGGAGTTTGCTAATGCAGGTGCTGTCTGAGAAGAACAGAAGACTTGCTGAGGATATCAGACAGGAGATCATCGGGGAGGCAGACCTCAGCAGGGATCTCTCAGATGAGGAGATACGAAGTCACATACGTGAGCGTCTGCTGAACGAAGGGCATGAGCATGCAATACCGCTGCAGGAGCGCCTGGCAATGGAGCAGAGAATATTCAATTCGCTGAGAAAGCTCGACGTCCTGCAGGAACTGCTTGAGGATGATGAGATCACTGAGATCATGGTGAATGGGCCTGATAATATTTTTATCGAAAAGGCAGGTAAGCTGTACAGAAGTCCGCTACGGTTTTCATCAGCTGAAAAACTTTCAGATGTAATACAGCAGATAGCGGCCGAGAGGAACAAGATAGTCAATGAATCCTCACCGATTGTGGATACAAGACTGTCTGACGGATCAAGGATCAATATCATCCTGCCGCCTGTATCGCTGAATGAAGGGATAATAACGATCAGGCGGTTTCCAAAGGATCCGGTAACGATGAAAAAGCTGCTGGAGTTTGGCTCTATAAGCCCTGAGATAGTGGAATTCCTTAAGATTCTTGTGAGGGCCAGATACAATATCTTTATCTCAGGAGGAACCGGCAGTGGCAAGACAACTTTTCTCAATGCCCTGACTGAGTTCATTCCGAAGAGTGAGAGAGTCATCACAATCGAGGATTCGGCGGAGCTTCAGCTAATAGGAATTGACAATCTCGTGAGACTTGAAGCAAGAGACAGAAATCTGGAGGGCAATCTGGAAGTCACGATCAGGGATCTAGTCAGGGCAAGCCTTCGTATGAGACCGGACCGGATCATCGTAGGAGAATGCAGGGGTGCGGAGGCACTTGAGGTATTGCAGGCATCTAACACAGGGCACGATGGCTCAATGTCAACCGGCCATGCCAATTCAGCGAGAGATATGCTTTCAAGGCTTGAGGTCATGGTGCTGATGGGCTCGGTGGAACTGCCGGTGGCAGCCATCAGGTCACAGATAGCATCAGGTATTGATATACTGGTACATCTGGGGAGGCTTGCAGACAGGAGCAGGAAACTGCTTGAGATATCTGAGATCATGGGGATGGAAGACGGTGAGATAGTTACTTCAACTATTTTTAAATATGATGGAGCGGGTGGATGGGAACATACAGGGAAACTGAGTCACACACAGAAACTACTGATGGCAGGACTTTATCAGGACGCCAGAAAATAATCCTGTTAGCGGAAAATATCGGCCTTACAGTGCTGATAGCCTGGATTTTCTATGACAGTTTCCTGGGGTGTCTGGCCTTTCCGCTGATTGCAGTGCTTAATACCAGAAGGATGCTTGGGGAGGCTGGTGAGAATTTTTCAAAGCAGCTGGAAATTGAATACAGGGAGATGTTTACATCGATCACTGGATCGCTGCAGACTGGCTACTCAATAGAGAGGGCATTTGTGGAGGCTGCTGAGTCACTAAGGATGCTGTATGGAGACGGGAGTGTGCTGAGACCGCATATAGTTGAGCTCAACAGCAAGGTGAGACTGCGAAAACCAGTGGAGCAGGCCTTTTCGGAACTGGCTGAGAAGTTTGACAATGAGGATCTGTCAGATTTCGCTCAGATATTCAGATTCGGAAAGAGGATAGGTGGAGAGTATGTGAATAATATCAGGAAGTCAACGGAGCGGATTTCAAAGAGGGTGGAAGTAAAGCAGGAGATAAGAGCATCAATAGCCCAGCAGCAGCTGGAGCTCAAGGTGATGTCAGTGATGCCTCTTGGAATACTGGCATACATGAAGATATCTGCTCCGGAGTTTCTGAACCCGTCATATGGCAACATCATTGGAATAGTTACGATGACGGGATGTCTCGCTCTGTATGCAGGCTGTATGATCCTGGGAAAGAAGATAATAGATATAAAGGTCTGAAGGGAGGTGAGGTATCTGATTGCAATAATCATCACGATATTAACGGCTGTGGCTATTTTTATCATGAAAAAGTGCGACAGGAAAATACCGACAAAAGTTGCAGCCTGCATTATCGGACTTGAGATCATCGGGTGCGTGATGAGTCTCATGGATGGTTCTGGTAATGCAGTGGTAAAGAAAGTGAAGAGGCCGGACGCAGGTGCTTCTGCTGAAGAACATGAATTAACGGCAAGGAGTGGAGACAAAAAAGAAAAAGTACAGGTGAGTGTATCGGAAAGAGAGTTGTCTGATACGGAAGCACTGAAGGAAATTGACAAGGCAGAAAAAGAGGTAAAGAAGGGGTATCTGGGAGAGAATGAGAGCAGTAAAGAGGTATACAGGGATCTGGATTTCAGATCGTCATACTGTGATACCGTCACTGCTGAATGGGAGACAAGTCCGACAGGAGTTTTTGACAGTGACGGGACGATAAGGAACAGCAATGTTGAGGAGCCTGTTGACATATCGGTCAGATGCCTGCTGTCATGTCAGGATGAGAGCAGAATAGCTGAACTGAAGGTGACAGCAGTGCCTGTTCCGGCAGATGCAGAAATGGGGTTTTCGTACTATCTGGATCAGGCCCTGGCTGAGGCGGATCAGACGGGTCTGAATAAGGGTTATATGATGCTGCCTGAATCGGTAAATGGCAGTAAGGTGAGATTTACTGAGAAGAGGGAAGATGACGGACTGAAACTTGTGATTCTGATGGCACTGGCACTGGGACTGTATATTTTTTACATTAGATACAGACAGAGGGATCTGGAAAAAGAGAGGCAGAAGAGGATAGCTCTTGACTATCCGAAGATGGTGTCACAGCTGTCAATGTATATAGGAGCAGGGTTTTCCGTAAGGCAGGCATTTATGCAGGTGGGGAATGCATATGTGCTGCAGAGAGAAAGAGGGCATCCGGAGAGACCTGCATTCGAGGCGGTTCTTCGGATGAACAGGAAGATTTCTGATGGGGAAGATGAAGAAGGCGCTATAAATGCACTCGGGGACAGCCTCATGAATAAAGGATTTCGAAAGCTCACGATGCTTTTGGCACAGAGCAGGAGAAAGGGCAATGCAGAGCTTCGTGACCAGATGGAGCAGGAAGAAAGAGAGGCGTATGACAAGAGGAGGATGGATGCAAGAATTGCCGGGGAAGAAGCATCTCTGAAACTGCTGATCCCCATGATGGGACTGCTCGGAGTGATATTTATAGTGCTTATGGTACCAGCATTTATGCAGATGGGATAGTGGCAATATGCTGATGAGGTTCAGGATATATAAGGAGGATGCGATGGGATTCAGGAATTTTATAAAAGAGGATGACGGAGTCGGTACTGTGGAGGTCGTACTGCTTCTCGTCGTAATAGTGGTTCTGGTCATACTTTTCAGAGAACGGATCAAGAAGATCGTGACAGAGGCTCTTACGAAGATAAATGAAAACAGTGACAAGATAATCAAGGACGGCAAGTGATGCGGAAAAAGAAGGGGAGTATTACCGTATTTCTGGCATTGTCACTATCGTCTGTAATGCTTATTACTTTTCTGCTGCTTGACCTGGCGAGGCTTAAAGGACAGAGACAGAAGGCTGAAGTGATATCGGATATCGCTGCGCAGAGTGTGTTTGCGGATTACAACAGGTACCTCTGGGACAATTACAGGATACTCGCTATAGATGCCTCTTACGGATCGGGGATTGGAGCTGATTTTGCGGTCATGGAATCGAGGATGCAGGAGTATCTTGTGAAAAATGGTAGGTCTCCGGATACATATGGGACTGACCTGTATCAGCTGATTACAGAGAAGTGTGAGGTATCAGAGTATGGGCTGCTGACTGATCAGAACGGGAGAGCATTTCTGAAGCAGGCAGCACTTCAGCAGAAGTATGAGGTCCCAAAGCAGATAGTAGATGCTGCAGTTGACAGGAATGAAAAAGTGGCAGATGATTCCGGAAAGTATGAGAGGGTAGATGATCTGCTTCAGGCGGGAAATGATGCATTGAAGGATACAGAGGAACAGAAAAAGGCAGAGAAGACCACCATATCAGGGAGTATGGAAGTAAGAGCCACTCCATTGACAGCAGTTGTGACTGATAAGAAACAGCAGGCCGTTACAGATCATAAGACATCAAAAAAGGCAGAAAATATAGAAAATCCAATGGATGAAGTGACGGACTGGATCAATGATGGCATTCTGTCACAGGTGCTTCCGAAGTCAGCAAAGATATCTTCAAAGAAGATAGATCTCTCTGATGGCGTATCGAAGAGAATACTTGCACAGGGGAATAATGGAACGGCCACTCCATTGAATGCCGCTGAAAAGGTGCTGTTTGCTGATTATGAGAAGATGTATTTCTCATGCTACAGGAATGACCTGGGACATGACGGACTAAAGTATGAGTGGGAGTACGTTCTATGCGGCAAGGATTCGGATAAGAAGAATCTGACAGCTACTGTTACACGACTGCTGGGACTCAGAGAAACTGAGAATATGGCGAGCCTTCTTGCTGACCGTTCAAAGGTGGCACAGGCAGAGACTCTTGCAATGAGTATTGCAGGCTGGACAGCAGAGCCTGCAATAATAGAAGCTGTGAAGTGGGGACTCATAGCTTCATGGGCATACACAGAGAGTGTGCTGGATGTGAGGCTTCTTTTATCCGGAGGGAAAGTAGCTCTTGTCAAGTCAGCAGCGGAGTGGACTACTACAAATCTATCGGAACTGTCATCATTTTTCGATGTGAACAGAAAGGCTAGGGAGTGTGAAAATGGAATTACATACGAAGGTTATATGCTTACGATGTCGGCTATCCAGTCTGAGAAAACGCTTGGATTACGAAGCCTGGATCTCATGGAGAATTCTCTTAAACTGCATGAACATTACAGGAATTCGAAGATGGATCAGATGGTCGTGAGTGCAGAATTTGATTTCAGCTATAGTTCTGATCCGGCGTTTTTCTCATTATTTGCACTGTCTTCAGAGAACTTTCCTGTGACAGAGATCAGATCACACCGGCAGATGAGTTATCTGGATGAGGCAGGATGATATAGCAGCAGATGCTGTCTGGGAAGGGTGTCCCTTATCATTTAAAGACACTTCTCCTCATAGACAACAACGGTAAAATACATATTTCCTCAAACCCTTTTATACTCACAGCTCAAGGGGCACCGTTCCGGGACAGCATCTGTTTTTTGAAGATTATGAAAAGTAAGAAAGAGGGATTTTACACATATGAAGCAGCAGTTCTTCTGCCGATATTCGCATTTTTTGTGCTGGTATTTCTGCTTGTCTTCCGCTGCCTCTCATTCCAGTGGGGACTGTTCAGTTCAGTTTATGAAAGCAGCGCACATATAGCGCTCTGTGGGGATGAGACTGTAGATGAAGAAAATGGGGTGCAGGTAATCAGCCCGATGTCCGTGTATGTGATGGCAAGAGCGACTGTTAAGAAAAATAATGTCAGTACTCAGTTCCTGTCACATGATCTGATGTTTATGGATTTTGCTGGGACTGATGTGAATGACAGGAATATAGATGTGAAGATCGGGAATCTAATGCCGCTTCTTGCTGGTCAGAAGTTTTTCGGGAAAAGAGGCTATGAGATTGGAACCAGGGTCTGTATACGGAGATGGAATGGATATGATCCGGCAGCAGGCGCTTCCGATGATACAGTGGTTTATGTGGCCGAGAACGGGGAGGTATATCATACGGATCTGTCATGCACATACATCAGGCTTTCAATCCATACAGGCAGGCCATCACAGCTGTCGTTCATAAGGAATAAGAGCGGACATATATACCATCCATGCGAGGTCTGTGGTGATGCAATATCAGAAGTATGCTATTACACTGATTATGGTGAGAGAGCACATTCGTCACTGACCTGCAGCAAGCTGAAACGTACTATACAAACTATTCCTCTAAAAGAAGCAGTAAAGAATTACAGACCATGCAGCAAGTGCGGAACGGGAGAGCATGATGGAGACAGTAATACTGCTGGTATTTCTGGTAATACTCAGTATTGAGGATATCAGGTGGAAAGAGGTTCACAGCATATTGCTATATGCATTTCTGGCAAGTGGGATCATAGTATGGTTCATAAAAGGACAGGTGTCATTTTATGAGTTCGCAGGTGGAATCATATGTGGAATGCTGATTATGCTTTTGTCGGGAATTCTGCCTGACCGGATTGGAGATGCAGACGGTATTGTATTTGCTGCAACCGGAGCATATCTGGGCCTTACTCATAATCTGCTTCTGATGATCACAAGCACTGTACTGGCAGGAATTGGTTCAATGATTGCAATAACTGTGCTTAAAAAAGATGGGGATGATACACTGCCACTGATTCCATTTATAGTAGCAGGATGTGTGATAGTGGAGGTGCTGTGAAATACAGAAAGAAGGCATTTTATACACTTGAGGCGACATGGATGTTCGGCCTTGCGCTGGTGATTTTCATAGGGGTGATACTGCTTACCATACATCTGTATGGCGAGACGTATGAAGATATTGCAGACAGACAACCGGAAGAGATCCATGCTGTGCCTGAATTCAGAAAGATACAGATGTACAGGAATCTGATAGAGCAGAAAAGCAATGGAGATAATGTAAAGGAGGAATGATCAGGATGGAGGTCAATTATCAGAGGAGTCCTAACAGGAGCTACATGATTCTGACGGGTGAAGATGGTGAGGGAGGATATGAGCAGGAAATGCTCAGACAGAATGCCGTGAAGCTGTTGCTGTCATTCTATATGGTGGAACTGAATGAGGGAATGCAGGTATGGTATGACATCACGAGACTCCGCTCTGTGAAGGATATCGTAAAACAGGAGGGAGTCACGCTTGAGAATCTGTATCTGGTGCTGAACAGCATTGCCAGGGCATTTTCAATGCTGTCTCAGTATCTTATCAGTCAGCAGAATATTCTGATGGATCCGGATACGGTGTATTTTGACAGGGAAGAACCGGCAAATGTGAGACTGTGCTACTGTCCTCTGGTTCATGACAGTTTTCAGGAGCAGTTACAGAGATTCTTTGAATTCTATATGGATGAGGTGGACAGCAAGAAAGAGCAGGTCACGAGACTTGTCTACAGACTGTACGAGATGTGTCAGGATCCTGTGACTCTCGATGAACTGGTGGAGGCAGTGAGAAAAGAGATGCCTTCTGATCCGCATGATGAGATTTCTATTGAGGATTTCACACCATCACAGGACAGAATGATCAGTGTGAGTGAAGACGAGATTCCTCAGACAGATGATCATATAGAAGAAAGCCGGATAGTGGTTGTTCGTAAAAAGGAGAAACCACATAAGCCAACTATCAGTGATCGGATAAAATCGTATCTGGCAGAAAAATTTCCTGCCTTTGCAAAGATATTCAGCAGAAAGAAATCTGCACCAGAAGATCATAATGAAGAGTCTGTGCCTCACGATTTTTCAAAGGATTTTGTCTTTGATCCGGATACTGAGCTGCAGCAGAAGACTGTATTCCTGAGGCCTGGATTACATGATGATGGAGAGGAGAGAAAGTATGAGAATCACTTTGAAGGACTGCTGGTGTATGAAGGAGACAATGGTGAGACCAATTATCAGATCAGAACAGGCAATTTCCGCATAGGCAGTCAGGAGGGTGAGAATGAGGCTGTCCTTCATTCAAAGGTTGTGAGCCGCCATCATGCAATGATTATAAGAGAAGATGGTGATTTCTTTCTTGAGGATCTGAATTCAACCAACGGCACATACCTGAATGGAAAGCTGCTGCCATATCACGACAGAGTAAAACTGAATCGTATGGACAGGATAGTTTTTGCTGATGTAGCCTACCATATAGTGTAATTTGGGTGTTTGAAATAGCTTTCTGATGTGGTAAACTATTAATAGTATGCGACAGGCAGGAAGGTTGTAAGGCTATGAAGATAAATATTTATTATGGTGGCAGGGGCGTGCTTGACGATCCGACCATATATGTGCTTTCACAGACTGAAAAAGTGCTTGGGGAGCTTCGCGTTGAGGTGAACCGGTACAATATATATGAATCCAAGAATTCAATCGCTACTCTTCCGTCTACTCTGAAAGGTGTGGATGGGATTATTCTGGCCACAACTGTCGAATGGCTGGGAATTGGCGGATTTATGACACAGTTCCTTGATGCCTGCTGGCTCTATGGAGACAAGGATGAGATTGCTAAGATATATATGCAGCCGATCGTGATATCCACTACCTATGGCGAGAGGGAGGCAGTGCTTACTCTGGAAAATGCCTGGCAGATCCTGGGCGGTCAGCTGTGTGGCGGATTCTGTGGATATGTAGAGAGTACGGCTGAGCTCAGGGACAATCCTGAGTATCACAGGATAATAGAGAAGAAGGCTGAGAATCTGTATCGTACTATTTCTTCGCATAGCAAGAGCCTGCCTGGAAGCAATCAGGCAGTCAGGCGATCAGTTCTTAGAACCCGCACAATGCAGCTCACCCCACAGGAGAGTGAACAGCTGTCAGAGTATGCTTCTGATGATGCGTATGTAGAACAGCAGAAAAAGGATATCATTGAACTGTCGTCAATGTACAGGAGCATGCTGGGGGACAATGCAGAGAGAGCGGAGACCGAATTCATCAATGCATTTCAGTCGCATTTCCATGCAAAGGACGGCCTTCAGATGACAGCCGCATTTAATATTGAGGGGCGGAACAAGCCGCTCGTGATAAAAGTCAATGGTAATGATATCCATGTGACATACGAAGAATGCAATGATGCGAAGGTGATTGCGAATCTGACAGAGGGGGCAATGAATGAGATTACTTCCGGTCGTGAGACATTCCAGAGAGCATTCAATACAGGAGATATGACAGCAAAGGGGACATTTGCGGATCTGAGAATACTCGATGATATATTCAGATTCTCATAAGACTGGTGCACCAGACAGATAATCTGTCATCATATATAGATTTTCAGGAGGCAAAACACATGAAGAAAGATGATAACTGTATATTCTGCAAGCTTGCAAATGGTGACATCCCTACGAACAAGATATATGAGGATGATCTGTTCACGGTGATCCTTGATGCAGACCCAGTAAGTAAG
>JAQYAY010000053.1 GCA_029338735.1 Lachnospiraceae bacterium
TCAGGTTGAAGAATTTTCCTATCCCTGACCCCTATGTCCTAATTCCTTATAACTAATTATGAAAACAGTGCTGTTGACAGATATCTGTCTCCTGAATCAGGAAGAAGCACTACGATGTTCTTGCCCTTTGCCTCAGGTCTCCTGGCAATGATGTCAGCTGCCTTAAGAGCTGCACCTGATGAAATTCCTACAAGGGCGCCTTCATTTACTGCGAAACGGCGTCCCTCTTCGAATGCATCATCATTCTCAATTGTGATGATCTCATCATATACCTTGGTATCAAGTACCTTTGGTACGAATCCTGCGCCGATACCCTGAATCTTGTGAGGTCCTGCCTGACCCTTAGAGAGAACCGGGCTTCCTACAGGCTCTACTGCTATGATCTTCACATCCGGGTTCTTGCGCTTCAGGTAATGACCTACACCTGTAAGAGTTCCGCCTGTACCAACACCTGCTACGAAATAGTCAACCTTTCCGTCTGTCTGTTCCCAGATCTCCGGTCCTGTTGTCTTCTCATGAGTTGTAGCATTGGAAGGGTTGTCGAACTGCTCGAGAATGAGTGATCCAGGGATCTGCTCATGAAGCTCATTGGCCTTCTCGATAGCTCCCTTCATGCCCTTGGCTCCGTCTGTGAGTACAAGCTCTGCGCCATATGCCTTGAGGAGATTTCTTCTCTCAACTGACATTGTCTCAGGAAGTGTGATCAGTGCCTTGTAGCCCTTGATGGCTGCAACTGCTGCGATACCGATTCCGGTATTTCCTGAGGTAGGCTCGATAAGAGTTGCGCCTGGCTTCAGGACTCCTCTCTTCTCTGCGTCCTCGATCATTCCGAGTGCGATACGATCCTTTACGGATCCTGCCGGGTTGAAATACTCCAGCTTTACAAAAATATTGGCATCTGTTGAGCCAGCCGCATTTGCATAACGGTCTGCCTTCAGAAGTGGTGTCTTTCCAATCAGTTCAAGAATGCTGTTAACATAGCTGCTCATAATAAAATATCCTTTCCTTTATAAAATATATTCCAAGCTTCACATTCGATGGTTCCAACATCGGAATATGGCTTTTTCATTAAGCTCCATAAGCATCTCCTCCTTGTCTTACCTGTAATTCCTACGGATAAACTAGGTTTTCTTGCTATGGTTGTATTATATTCAAGATAATCATGTTTGTCAAGAGGAAATTTGTGAAAAAAATTAATGTGATTTCACATCCCCTTTTTCTGTCACTATATGGTACCCGCTGGACTCCGTTCTTCTGGCTATACAGCCCCTGCATTCGCTGGACAGTTCGCCGGTACAGATCTTGTTTTCATATAAGGAATAGAGCTTTCTGACCCCTGTTGGCGATAGATTCGGCATCACCACATTGGCTCCTGCACACAGTCCGTACTCCCTTCCCTTTGGATGAATAGTCCCTAGTGCCGTGGTGGCCGGTATCAGCGCATATGGAAACATAAGCCTGAGGATTGCTATCATCCTGAGTGTCATAGCAATCGAGCCGTTACAGCAGTCTCTAAAAGGAGTGGCATGATGAGTCAGATACGGTCCGATCCCTATCATATCAGGCTGTAATTCCTGCATGAAACGTAGGTCTTCAAGCAGGTATTCCGGAGTCTGCCTGAGAGAACCCACCATGAATCCCGCTCCTGTCTGATAGCCTATACGCTTAAGGTCATACAGGCATTTTTTCCTATGCTCAGGCGAGAGCTCTGCCGGATGCAGGATATGATAATGCTCATCCGAAGCCGTCTCATGGCGCAACAGATACCGCCTCGCTCCTGCATCATAATATCTCTGATACGACTCAGGCTCCTTTTCTCCGATAGAAAGAGTCACAGCGCAGTCAGGATACTTTTCGCATATAGAAGAGACGATATCGCAGATCATATCATCCGTGTAAAAAGGATCCTCGCCACCCTGCAGCACAAATGTCCTGTAGCCGAGGCCGTAGCCTTCGTCAGCGCATTTTAAGATATCATCCTTTGTGAGACGATACCGTTTCAGCTCCCTGTTATCCCGCCTGATGCCACAGTAATAACAGTTATTCCTGCAGTAACTCGTGAACTCTATCAGCCCCCTCACATAGACATCGGTGCCATACTCCTGCCTCCTGACCTCATCCGCGGCCGTAAAAAGTGCTTCCTCGTCATCGGTGAATCCGAGTATCAGTGGAAGTCTCTTCGTCGGATGTGCAGAAGGTCCCGGGGTATTCGGGAAGAGATCCTCATCAATTCCTGTAGGCATGGTAATCAGCTTTTTTAACTCATCATCTGTCAGATCATGTTCATATCTCAGCTTTTCTACAAGACTTTTCATAATATGAAGACTGATTCACGCTTTCCTTATCTTTCCATCACCGAGAGAAATCTTTCTCTCCTTGTACAGATGTCCGACTGCCCTCTTAAAAGCTGCTTTCGACAGTCCTGTCTCACGAAGGATGACCTCTGGTGATGCCTTTTCTGTAAATGGGAGAACTCCGGCGTAGGAATCGATGATGGACATTACTTTTGCACCATCACAATCAAGCTCCTGATATGCATTTTTCCTGCTTGTAAGGGCCAGCTTGCCGTCAGGCTTCACCTCTGTCACACGTAGTTCGAGCTCATCACCTATATCGTGCTGTCTCATATCCTCATGTCTCGGGATCATGCCTGTATAGATATCATCTACTGCCACAAACGTCCCGAAATCATGACCGAATTCATAGATGCGGCCCTTTACCGTATCTCCCTTCTGATAAGGACTGTCAGTGCCAAGCACTTCATACAGATGCTTCATGGACGCACATGGCCTGCCACTTTTATCTATATAGAGACGCACCAGCACTTCATCACCGGCATCAGGACGCTTCTTTCCTGCTATCTCATGAAATGGAAGCAGCAGATCTTTCGGGAGTCCCCAGTCAAGAAAGAGTCCGATACGAGTGACGTCCTTTACGGTAAGGACTTCCGGCCTGTCCATTGTGATGAGCGGCTCCGTTGTAGTCGCTATCATCCGGTCCTTTGAGTCCAGATACAGGAAAACCCTGACCGTATCACCGGTCTTCGCATCCTCCGGGATCTCTTTTCTCGGAAGCAGTACCCGCTTCTCATCATTCATATGCTCTGCAAGCAGAGCACCAAAATCCTTGAATCGGGCAATTTTTAAATCATTATATTTACAAAGCTCCAGCATAATTTTACCTAAAACAATTTAATTAAAAAGACAGGAGAACCGTCCCCCTGTCCGGTTATCTGAATTTGCGCAGGCCCGCAAAGCCCCATCTGATGATGTTAGTGCATGCCTGAAGCGGGTTCAGGTGCAGGTATTCACGGTAGAAACGCCACTGTACCTTCACCAGCTTCTTCTTGTTGCCGGTCGTGGAACTTCCGAGCACCCGGTACTTCGCGAGGATCTTCTGGTTGCCATAGGCGACTCCGGTCTTCTCCACACATTCCAGCCAGTATGCATAATCGTCACGCAGGCTCTTAAGCTCTTCCTTAAGGAAAACCTTGCCATATGTACCCGCATCATAGACACCTGTGAGACAGCCAATCCTGTTCATCACGTACATATCCTTCGTGCGGATCACAGGCATGCAGTGGTCTGTCTCTCCGAATACATGAGAATTCTCATCAATGTGCTCATATGAAGAGCAGACTACGGCCGCATTATTTTCTTTCATAAAGGACAGCTGTTCTGAGAGAAAAGAAGGATACCAGACATCATCTGCATCAAGAAGGCAGATATACCTGCCAGAAGCCTCTCTTATCCCGTGATTCCTCGCATTGGCAGAACCGCCGTTTTTCTGATTGATGAGCCTGATACGCGGATCCTTCGCCGTATACTGTCGTATGACTTCAGCAGAATTGTCGGATGATCCGTCATTTACAATGATCATCTCCCAGTCCTCATAGTCCTGCGCCATCACACTCTCAATTGTCTCACCTATATATTTCGCTCCATTGTAGCATGGAGTGATAATAGATACTTTTTCATTCATAAAACAACAAAAGCCTGCCAGCATAGGCTGGCAGGCTCACCTCTTCTATCAGATATCTACCTTGTCTTCAGAATCTTCATCGGAATCTTCAGCCAGAACCGGCTCTTCATCCACAAGATCTGAGATAGTGGTATTGTAATCAGTATTCAGCTTGATATTCCTGTATCTCTTCATTCCTGTACCAGCCGGGATCAGCTTACCAATGATGACGTTCTCCTTGAGTCCCTGGAGATGGTCAACCTTGCCCTTGATGGCAGCATCGGTAAGAACCTTCGTGGTCTCCTGGAATGATGCAGCTGAAAGGAACGAATCAGTAGCAAGAGCTGCCTTTGTGATGCCGAGGAGAACTCTCTCCCCTGTTGCAGGCTCTTTGCCCTCTGCCTCAAGCTGTTCATTTTCGTCCTCGAACTCAAGGAAGTCAACCTGGCTTCCCGGAAGGAATCTGCTGTCTCCTGAAGCGGTCACACGAACCTTCCTCATCATCTGACGGACAATGACCTCGATATGCTTATCAGCGATATCAACACCCTGTCTTCTGTACACAGACTGTACTTCCTGAAGGATGTAATCCTGAACAGCATCGATGCCCTTGACATCAAGCAGATCATGAGGATTGATAGAACCAGCTGTAAGAGGATCACCAGCCTTGACACGCTGACCTTCCTCTACGATGATATGGCTGCCATAGGTAATGCTGTATGTCTTGACCTGTGGCTCTCCATCCTTATCTACATGGCCGACAATATCAATCTCCTGGCCTCTCTTCTCTTCCTTGAAACGGACTGTACCATCAATCTCAGTAATGGTTGCCATTCCCTTAGGCCTACGTGCCTCGAAGAGCTCCTCAACTCGAGGAAGACCCTGAGTGATATCATTACCTGCGACACCACCGGTATGGAAGGTACGCATTGTAAGCTGTGTACCAGGCTCACCGATAGACTGGGCTGCTATGATTCCGACAGCCTCGCCGACCTGTACAGGCTGGCCAGTTGCCATGTTGGCACCATAGCACTTTGCACAGATACCGTTCTTGCAACGGCATGTAAGGATTGTACGGATCTTGACCTTCTGGATAGGATTACCATCGGCATCAACACCCTTATTTACAATATCCCAAGCACGCTTCGGAGTGATCATGTGATTAGCCTTTACGATCACATTGCCATCAGCATCACAGATTGTCTCGCAGCTGTATCTGCCTGTCAGTCTGTCCTGAAGGTTCTCGATTACCTCGGCCTTCTTGCCGCCTTCACCGTTCTCATCACCATCTTCATCTTCACCAATGGCGAATCTGTATACATACTTGCCAGGGATATCTCTATCCTTGCCATCGTTACAATCCTGTTCCTTGATGATGAGCTCCTGTGATACATCAACCATTCGTCTGGTCAGGTATCCTGAATCGGCAGTACGAAGAGCTGTATCACTCATTCCCTTACGGGCACCATGTGCAGACATGAAGTACTCAAGTACATCAAGACCCTCACGGTAGTTACTCTTGATAGGCATCTCGATCGTGTGACCTGTAGTATCGGCCATCAGACCCTTCATACCAGCGAGCTGTTTGATCTGCTTATCAGAACCACGGGCTCCTGAATCGGCCATCATATGGATCTCATTGTAATCATCAAGTCCATCAAGAAGATCCTTGGTGAGTGTATCATCCATCTCATTCCAGATAGCGATGACTGACTTGTAACGCTCTTCGTTGGTCAGCTTACCTTTTCTGTACTGCCTGCGGATGTAGTCAACCTTGTTCTCGGCATCTTCGATCAGCTGTGGCTTCTGTGCAGGTACTGTCATATCAGAAACAGAAACTGACATTGCTGACAGTGTGCAGTACTTGTATCCCATAGCCTTGAGATCATCAAGAACCTCAGCAGTCTTTGTAGCGCCATGGATATTCATGACCTTCTCAAGGATAGCCTTCTGGTCACCCTTCTTGACAAGCTTGTCATACTCGAGAAGGAGTTCATTGCCAGGAATGCTCCTGTCGACAAATCCGAGATCCTGAGGAATGATCTCATTGAACATGAAACGTCCAAGTGTAGACTCTACAAGTCCAGAAAGAGTCCTGCCATCCGGCATGGTCTTTGTGACTCTGACCTTGATCCTTGCATGGTAATCAAGTCCGCCATTCTCGTGAGCAAGAAGAGCCTCATTGTAGCTCTTGAATACCTTGCCCTCGCCGAGGCTTCCAGGTCTCTCCTGTGTCATATAGTAGATACCAAGAACGATATCCTGTCCAGGTACTGCTACAACTCCGCCATCTGAAGGCTTCAGAAGGTTGTTAGGAGACAGGAGCATGAAACGGCACTCAGCCTGTGCTTCCTGTGTCAGAGGGAGATGAACTGCCATCTGGTCACCATCGAAGTCGGCATTGAATGCTGCACATACCATAGGGTGCAGACGGATTGCCTTTCCTTCTACGAGGATTGGCTCGAATGCCTGGATACCAAGTCTGTGGAGTGTCGGGGCACGGTTGAGCATTACAGGGTGCTCTTTGATGACATCCTCGAGGACATCCCATACTCTTGGATCATCCTGCTTCTCTACCATCTTCTTGGCATTCTTTATATTCTGGGCTATTCCTGTACGCTGCAGCTCTCTCATAACAAAAGGCTTGAACAGCTCGATAGCCATTTCTTTCGGAAGACCACACTGATACATCTTGAGGTCTGGTCCGATGACGATAACGGAACGTCCTGAATAGTCGACACGCTTACCAAGGAGGTTCTGACGGAATCTTCCGTTCTTACCCTTGAGCATGTCTGAAAGAGACTTGAGGGCTCTGTTACCAGCTCCTGTGACAGCTCTTCCACGACGGCCGTTATCTATAAGTGCATCTACTGCCTCCTGAAGCATACGCTTCTCGTTTCTGATGATGATATCAGGGGCTGCGAGCTCAAGGAGACGACGCAGACGGTTATTTCTGTTAATGATTCGTCTATACAGATCGTTGAGGTCAGATGTTGCAAATCTGCCACCATCGAGCTGTACCATAGGACGAAGATCTGGTGGAATAACAGGAAGTACATTCAGGATCATCCACTCAGGCTTATTGCCTGACTCGCGGAATGCCTCAACTACCTCGAGTCTCTTCATTATACGGGCCTGCTTCTGGCCTGAAGCATTCTTGAGCTCTTCGGTGAGTTCCTCGGCATCCTTGTCGAGATCGATTTCTTTAAGGAGTTCCTGAATAGCCTCAGCACCCATTCCTGCACGGAATGAACCTTCGCCATACTGATCTACATACTGCTGATATTCCTGCTCTGAGAGGACATCCTTCTTGTGAAGAGGTGTATCCTTCGGATCAAGTACGATATATGATGCAAAATACAGTACTCTCTCGAGCATTCTCGGTGAGAGATCAAGGATGAGTCCCATACGTGAAGGAATTCCCTTGAAGTACCAGATATGTGAGACAGGAGCTGCAAGCTCGATATGTCCCATTCTCTCACGACGTACAGAAGCCTTTGTGACCTCAACTCCGCATCGGTCACAGACAACGCCCTTATAACGGATCTTCTTGTACTTTCCGCAGTGACATTCCCAGTCCTTTGTAGGTCCGAAAATCTTTTCACAGAAAAGTCCGTCCTTTTCAGGCTTTAATGTACGGTAGTTGATGGTCTCAGGCTTCTTTACCTCACCATGAGACCATTCTCTTATCTGTTCCGGAGAAGCCAGGCCGATCTTTATAGCATCGAATGCTGTAGACTGATTAGTTGGTTTTTCTCTCTTGTCCGCCATCAATTTCTCCTTCCGTTAGTCGTTATTATCAAGATTTATCATGTCAGAAGCTGCAGACTCTGCATCAAGAGGTCCACGGTCTTCATCTGCATCATCGTCACCGTTTCCGGAATCTTCATTTATCTCCTCGAGCTCTCCGGTCTCATCATTGAACTCCTTCTTGCTGAATCCAAGCTGACCGAAATTCTCAGCACTCTCAAATGCATACTTGCTGCTCGAATCATCCTTCAGGAGGCTGTTGATATTGGTATTGCCGTAATCCTGTGACTCCATCAGATGTACTTCATTTCCATCCTCATCGAGAACCTTGACGTCAAGGCAGAGTGACTGAAGCTCTTTGAGCATTACCTTGAATGACTCAGGGATACCAGGTGCAGGAATATTCTTGCCCTTGATGATTGCTTCGTATGTCTTCACACGGCCGACCACATCATCAGACTTCATAGTCAGGATCTCCTGAAGTGTATAAGCTGCTCCATAAGCCTCGAGAGCCCATACCTCCATTTCTCCGAAACGCTGTCCACCGAACTGTGCTTTACCACCGAGAGGCTGCTGCGTAACGAGAGAATACGGACCAGTTGAACGTGCATGGATCTTATCATCTACGAGATGATGAAGCTTCAGATAATGCATGTGTCCGATCGTAACCGGTGATGCGAAATCCTCACCTGTACGTCCGTCACGAAGCTGTACCTTACCATCACGGCTGATCGGAACGCCCTTCCATACTTCTCTGTGATCTCTGTGATCCCACAGATACTGCATTACATCAGCATTGACTGAACCTTCATACTTGGCCTTGAAATCATCCCAGTCACTATTGACATAGTCATTGGCCATCTCAAGAGCATCTCCGATATCCTTCTCGGTTGCTCCATCGAATACAGGGGTCTCGATATTGAATCCGAGAGCCTTGGCTGCAAGTGACAGATGGATCTCAAGCACCTGTCCGATATTCATTCGTGAAGGTACGCCCATAGGGTTCAGGCAGATATCAAGAGGACGACCGTTCGGAAGGAATGGCATATCCTCAACTGGGAGAACTCGTGAAACGACACCCTTATTACCATGACGTCCGGCCATCTTATCACCTACAGAGATCTTTCTCTTCTGAGCGATATAGATACGGACTGACTTGTTGACACCTGGCGGAAGCTCTGCGTGCTTCACATGTCCCCTCTGACTCTCAGGGATCTCAACACCCTCTCTGACGAAGGTTGTAGCATCAACGACTATTCCATAATATCCGTGTGGTACCTTGAGAGAGGTATCACGGACTTCTCTTGCCTTCTCACCGAAAATTGCACGGAGAAGCTTCTCCTCTGCTGTAAGCTCTGTCTCGCCCTTAGGTGTGACTTTGCCGACGAGGATATCCCCGGCTCTGACCTCAGCTCCTACACGGATGACTCCGTCGGCATCGAGATCCTTGAGTGCTTCCGGACCAACTCCAGGTACATCCTTTGTGATCTCTTCTGCTCCGAGCTTGGTCTCTCTGGCATCTATTTCGAACTCTTCCATATGGATGGAAGTGAATACGTCATCTCTTACGAGTCTCTCTGAAAGAAGAACGGCATCCTCGTAGTTGTAACCTTCCCAGGTCATGAATCCGATCAGCGGGTTCTTACCAAGTGAAAGCTCACCATTGCAGGTTGAAGGACCATCTGCAATGACCTCGCCCTCTTCTACATGATCGCCCTTGAATACGATAGGACGCTGATTGTAGCAGTTGGACTGGTTGGATCTCTGGAACTTGATGAGATTGTACTCATCTCTGTCGCCATCATCAGTCTTTATAACGATTGTTGTAGACTCAGCTCTCTCAACTGTCCCTGCATGCTTTGCAAGTACACAGTCTCCTGAGTCACGAGCTGCACGGCCTTCCATTGCAGTACCGATAACAGGTGCCTCTGTAGTCAGAAGAGGTACTGCCTGACGCTGCATGTTGGATCCCATCAGGGCACGGTTGGCATCATCGTTCTGCAGGAACGGAATAAGTGATGTAGCAACTGAGAATACCATTCGAGGAGATACGTCCATGTAATCGAACAGAGTCTTGTCGTACTCCTGTGTCTCTTCCCTGAATCGGCCTGAAACGGAATTCCTTACGAAATGCCCGTCTGCATCGAGCTCGGCATTAGCCTGTGCTACGTGATAATTATCTTCTTCATCGGCAGTCATATAGACTACTTCATTGGTGACACGAGGATTCTTCGGATCGCTCTTATCAATCTTACGATAAGGAGCCTCTATGAAACCATACTCATTGATACGGGCATAGCTTGCAAGAGAGTTGATCAGTCCGATGTTCGGTCCTTCTGGTGTCTCGATAGGACACATACGTCCATAATGTGTGTAATGGACATCACGTACCTCGAATCCGGCACGGTCACGTGAGAGTCCGCCAGGTCCAAGGGCTGAAAGACGTCTCTTATGTGTCAGCTCTGACAGAGGGTTGTTCTGATCCATGAACTGTGACAGCTGTGAAGATCCGAAGAACTCCTTGACTGCTGCAGTCACAGGCCTGATATTGATGAGCTTCTGAACCTGGATATCCTTTGGATCCTGGGTCTGCATACGCTCTCTGACAACTCTCTCAAGTCGTGAAAGTCCGATCCTGTACTGGTTCTGGAGAAGCTCTCCTACGGCTCTTACACGACGGTTCCCCAAGTGGTCGATATCATCGTCATTGCCGATGCCCCACTCAAGATGCATATTGTAATTGATCGAAGCAAAAATATCCTCGCGGGTGATGTGCTTCGGAACCAGCTCATGTCTGTCCCTGATAAGGGTATCAATGAGATCCTCCTCATCGAGATTCTGGTCAAGGATCTCCTTGAGCTTCGGATAGTAAACCTTCTCTTTGATTCCGCACTTCTCAAGTGGATCGAAGTCCACATAATGCTTGAGATCAACCATCATATTGGAAAGAACCTTTTCGTTTCTCTCCTCAGTCTGGATATATACAAACGGGATTCCTGCATTCTGGATGTCGTCTGCTAGCTCACGGCTGACCTTGGTTCCAGCCTCTGCAAGAACCTCGCCTGTCTCTGTATCAATTACATCCTCTGCAAGAACCTTGTTGAAGATTCTCTGTCTGAAAGAAAGCTTCTTATTGAACTTGTATCTGCCGACCTTGGCGAGATCATATCTCTTCGGGTCGAAGAACATAGTATCAAGAAGCTGCTCAGCGTTCTCCGGAGTCATAGGCTCACCAGGACGGATCTTCTTGTACAGCTCGATAAGACCTCTCTCACGGCTGCCTACAGCATTCTCGCCTTCAAGACACGGATCCTTTTCAAAAGATGCCTGGATCTTCGGCTCATTGCCGAACATATCGATGATCTCCTGATTGGTTCCGAGTCCTAATGCACGGAGAAGTACTGTGACAGGTACCTTTCTCGTACGGTCTACACGTACATAAAACACATCGCTTGAATCAGTCTCGTACTCAAGCCATGCTCCACGGTTAGGAATAACTGTACATGAATACAGCTTCTTTCCTGTCTTGTCGTGGTCTATTCCATAATAAATACCAGGAGAACGAACCAGCTGGCTGACAATGACTCTTTCAGCGCCGTTGATCACGAATGTACCGGTCTCCGTCATCAGAGGAAGATCCCCCATGAAAATCTCGTGCTCTTCAACCTCGTCATTGATGAACAGCTGTACAGTGACCTGAAGAGGTGCTGAATATGTAGCATCTCTTTCCTTGCACTGGGCAATGGTATACTTTGCCTTGTCACGAAGCAGCTTGAAGCCTGTGAATCTGAGGCTCATGCGCCCACTGAAGTCCTCGATAGGAGAGATATCGTCAAAAGCTTCCTGCAGACCTTCATCAAGGAACCACTGGAATGACTTCTTCTGAACCTCTATGAAGTTCGGCATCTCCAGTACTTCCTTCTGCTGGGCATAGCTCATTCGGATTCCCTTGCCTGCCTTGACCGGACGTATTCTGTTTTTCTCCATTTGGCATTCCCTTTCAAAAAAAGTTGACCTAGTTCCCGCATATTATCATAAAAAAGGGCACAAAGCTCCCTTTACATACTTTCTGATAATACAGCAACGTATAGTTTATCACAAAATGTCAAGAGGTGTCAAGGGGGTTTTTGAGTTCAGAGTTATAAGTTATGAGTTATGGGTTGCCAGCTCCCTCCGGAATGCCCGGCGAACTGTTTTCAATAAAAAAACTCCGCAGACCCCTTTCCGGGATCCGCGGAGCTGAACTCTTAATTATTAACTTTTAACTCTTGACTTACTTAAGAGTAACCTTTGCTCCCTGCTCCTCGAGCTTTGCCTTGAGGTCATCAGCTGTTGCCTTGTCGGCACCTTCCTTGATAACCTTTGGAGCTGAATCAACGAGATCCTTAGCTTCCTTGAGTCCAAGGCCTGTAGCCTCACGAACTACCTTGATGACCTTAACCTTGTTAGGTCCGATCTCAGTAAGCTCTACATCGAAGCTGTCCTTTTCCTCAGCTGCGTCTCCACCTGCTGCGCCGCCTGCTGCTACTACAACGCCTGCTGCTGCAGATACGCCGAACTCTTCCTCACATGCCTTTACAAGGTCATTAAGCTCAAGAACTGAAAGCTCTTTGATTGCTGCGATAAACTCGTCTGTTGTCATCTTTGCCATTTTGTTTTTCCTCCAAAACTTAATT
>JAQYAY010000054.1 GCA_029338735.1 Lachnospiraceae bacterium
CCTGAGATATCCTCGATCTTCTTGGCATGGACCCACTTACCCTCTTCAGGGATTGGAGCCGGCTCATGCTTTGCGCCCTTAGCAACCGGGCACATGTTCTCCACTTCGGTTGTGTAAATCATTACGATCTCCTTCCACATACATACTTTTGAAGTCCGACTTATGTCAAAACCTCTTGTATTTTCTCACATAACTGCAAAAAAATAAAGAGGTTTCATAAAAGTTTTTGAATTTATTCAGTTGTTGCGACTCAGCCTACATATACATAGTCATTGGTGACAGGCTGCATTCCCTCGCCTTCGAGGTCGCCATACATATCGTCAAATGATCTGGTATCAGCTATCTCAAACTGCTCGTCACCTGTACCCTCTTCCTCGGTATGGGTGTACTTGGCCTCATGGTCGCCGATTCCGGTAGATACGCCGGCTGATACCTTTGTAGCTGCTATCTTTACAATGCCGTTTCTGAAACGCTTTGTCTCACGGGAGCTCACCACAATTCCTGCAAATGGAAGGAAAATCCTGTATGCGCACAGTATCTGTGTCAGCTGTGCCTCGCCTACATCGAGAGGATTGATCTTCTCATTATTGATGATCGGGCGAAGACGTGGGCATGACAGGGAATACTCGACCCACGGATATTTTCTCTGGAGATAATATACATGAAGTCCCGTTGCAAGCGCATCCTTTCTGAAATCAGAGAGTCCAAGGAGTGCTGAGAAGCCAACTCCTCTCATGCCGCCCATGATTGCTCTTTCCTGTGCCTCGAATCTGTATGGGAAAATTCTCTTGTGGCCTAACAGATGCAGAGTCTCATATTTTTTCGCATCATATGTCTCCTGGAAAACTGTCACATAGTCGGCTCCGCATTCATGCCAGTACTTGTAATCCTTTATATTGGCTGGATAGACCTCAAGGCTTACATTCCTGAAATATTCCTTTGCAAGCTTGCAGGCCTCACCGATATACTCAATGGAGCTCTTCTTTTTGCTCTCACCGGTAAGGATCAGGATTTCTTCAATGCCTGTCTTTGCAATGACCTCCATCTCGTGACGGATCTCGTCCTTGTCGAGCTGCTTCCTGTGGATATCATTGTAGCAGTTGAACCCGCAGTAGATACAGTAGTTCTCGCAGTAGTTTGCGATATAAAGCGGTGTAAACATATACACCGTATTGCCGAACTGTCTGGCAGTCTCGTATCTCGCCCGCTCTGCCATCTCATTCAGATGTGGAAAAGCTGCCGGAGACAGAAGTGCCTTGAAATCCTCGACATCAATCCTTCTCTTTCGAAGTGCCCTTCTCACGTCCATATCCGTGTACTTGTCATAATCATATGAATTCATCTGATCAAGCACGGTATTCCTGATAGTCGGATCGATCTGGTCCATACCCGGCATGAACTTCATACAGTCCGTTCTTGTGGACGGATCATTCTCAAGCTCATGCTTTCTCTTAAGCGCAGCACCACTCAGCTGCTTGCCATCAACGTAAAATTGGTTTTTCATTTTGTATCCTATATCCTATATCCTATATCCTATTACCTTAAAAATCCAAGCAGCGGATCACTCGACTCTGCACCACGCTCGAGCACACGTCCGGTACCGGCGAGGAATGCCTTACGGCCAGCGCTTATTGCCTCTGCAAAAGCACTTGCCATAAGAGGTATATTCTCAGATGTAGCAATGGCAGTATTGCTCATTACGGCAGCAGCACCCATCTCCATTGCGGCAGCAGCCTCTGACGGCTTGCCGATTCCGGCATCTACAATGACCGGAAGATCAATCTCATCGATAAGGATCTGGATGAATTCTTTTGTTGAAAGGCCTCTGTTCGAGCCAATCGGTGATGCAAGCGGCATCACGGCTGCAGCACCGGCATCGCGGAGTGCTCTGGCTGCATACAGATCAGGATACATATATGGAAGTACAGTGAATCCTTCTTTTGCAAGGATCTCTGTAGCCTTAATAGTCTCATTATTGTCAGGGAGCAGATACTTCGTATCTCCCATGATCTCGATTTTTACAAAATCACCGCATCCGAGCTCTCTTGCCAGATGTGCGATCCTGACAGCCTCCCCAGCATTCCTTGCGCCCGAAGTGTTCGGAAGAAGAGTCACATTGTCAGGAATATACTCAAGTATATTCTCATGCTTCTGCGTATTTGTCCTGCGTACGCTCAGCGTAATGATCTGTGCATGAGCCTCATTCACGGCCGCCTTGATCAGGTCAACTGAATATTTTCCGGAGCCAAGAATGAATCTTGACGTAAATTCTTTTTCTCCCAGTTTAAATGTGTCAGACATACTTTTCCTTTCTAAGCACCTTCGGGCAGCCATTCGCAGGCAGTCATCTCAAGGCACGCTTTCGCTAATGCTTACGCTATTGCCTTTCGATGCCTCCTGCGCTGTCTGCCCTGACTCCAGTTAACAGCCCCCACCCATGAACTGCACAATTTCAATCACATCGTTCTCTTTCGGAACATAGCTTCCGTATTCACTCTTCGGCAGGATCTTCTCATTGAGTTCCACCGCCACCATCTCTTTTGTAAGTCCTCTCTCCTTCAGAATCTCTTCAATACTCTTCCCGTCAGGTGTATATTTTTCTCCATTGACCTTCATCGGTCACCTCCTATCTTTCTCTAGTTAAAGACAAGGGGACGGTTCTCCTGTCTTTTTACCTAAATTAATTGAATTAAAAAGACAGGAGAACCGTCCCCTTGTCTTTTCAACAAAAAAGAGCGCACGAAAGGACTCACACCCAAGGTGGTGTGCCCCTTCGTGCGCTCTCGTACACTCTGCGTAATATATTAACTTTTCATGAGATGATAGTCAAGCATTTATCTCTGTACATTAAAAGCTTTCGGGCCCGGATAAACAGCTGCATCGCCAAGATTCTCTTCAATACGGAGAAGCTGATTGTACTTGGCCACACGCTCTGATCTGCTCGGAGCACCTGTCTTGATCTGCTTTGAATTCATGGCTACAGCGAGGTCTGCTATTGTAGTATCCTCAGTTTCACCAGATCTGTGTGAAACGATTGTAGCATAGCCATTGTCATGAGCAAGCTTTATGGCATCAAGAGTCTCAGATACAGAACCGATCTGGTTGAGCTTGATAAGAATAGCATTACCAGCGCCGAGATCAATACCCTTCTGCAGTCTCTTCACATTGGTAACGAAGAGATCGTCGCCGACTAGCTGGACCTTGTCACCAAGCTCCCTGGTAATCTTTGCCCAGCCTTCCCAGTCTTCCTCATCGAGAGGATCCTCGATAGAGATGATAGGATATTTGTCAACGAGCTCTGCCCAATGCTTGATGAGCTCATCAGTTGTGTAGTCCTTATTGGCCTTTGGAAGGTGATACTCACCTTTCTTCTTGCCCTTCCACTCAGAAGAAGCAACGTCCATAGCGATCTTGAAGTCAAGGCCTGGCTTGTAACCAGCCTTCTCAACAGCCTTTACGATGTACTGGATAGCCTCCTCATCGCTGTCAAGGTTCGGAGCGAAACCGCCCTCGTCACCTACTGCTGTAGCATGGCCATCAGCCTTGAGAAGAGCCTGCAGATTGTAGAAGACTTCTGCACACCATCTGAGTGCTTCCTTAAATGAAGGGGCGCCAACAGGCATGATCATGAACTCCTGAGCATCAATATTATTGGCTGCATGAGCACCGCCATTCAGAATATTCATCATTGGAACAGGAAGGTTATTACCCTGTGAACCGCCGAGGAACTTATAGAGAGGGATCTCAAGTGAAGTAGCTGCTGCACGTGCTGCGGCGATTGAGACAGCAAGGATTGCATTGGCACCGAGCTTTGACTTGTTGTCTGTGCCATCAGCATCTAACATGGCCTTGTCTACTGCGTATGTATCAGTAGCATCAATTCCGATAACGGCTTCCCTGATCTCATTATTGACATGCCCAACGGCTTTCTGAACACCCTTGCCCAGATAACGGTCTCCGCCATCACGCATCTCGATAGCCTCGAACTGACCA
This sequence comes from Lachnospiraceae bacterium, assembly GCA_029338735.1. Taxonomy (GTDB): domain Bacteria; phylum Bacillota; class Clostridia; order Lachnospirales; family Lachnospiraceae; genus Weimeria. The sequence goes on from JAQYAY010000054.1 coordinate 3,994, forward strand.
GTTGATGCACCTGAAGGTGAAGCGCCACGGCCTACTGTACCGTCTGCAAGAGTAACCTCAGCCTCAACTGTAGGATTGCCTCTTGAATCAAGAATCTCTCTGCCTTTTACGTCTGTAATTTCCTGTAATTCCATGAAAAACCTCCTTTAAGAATTTTAATTTAATCCGGATTTTTCGTTCCTCTATTAGTTTAGCAGATTGAATATCGTTTTTCAAGAGTTTTTGTTAGGAACGCCTTATTTTCTTTTTAGTCTGTTCTCAAGCTTTGCAATACCCTTCACTTCTCCGATCACCTGATACTGATATTTCTCAGATATCAGCCTGTAAAAAGATAACAGCTCGTTCTCATTACCCGAGTGCCCCTTGTCTACATTAGGATTGTCCGTCCTGCCAAGCATATAATCGGCACTTACACCCAGCTGTCTGCAAATCATGTCAAAAGTAACCAGATCAGGCATATGTGATCCATTCAGATATCCGCTCAGTGTATTCGGAGCAATACCGATGCTCTGTGCAAAATCCTTCTTCACGATATCGCGCTCTATGAGCACAGTTTCAAGCCTGTCTGTAAAAATCCGATCTACTCTTTTCTGTTCTTCTTCCTTCTTCTCTTCGGTCTCTCCGCTACTGTCCGATGTCTTAAAAATACTCATCCTGTCTCCTGTTCTCTGAAAATCAATACGCATCAACTCAAAGAATAGTCATCCTTGTTCGAGTAAATCGAAATAGTCTAAATACTAGAATTTATATTCGAGCAGATAGAATTAAAATTTATGCTTGACATTGGGAATTTTTTGTTATATACTACTACTTGCGTTTCGGTAATGACGCATTACATCGAGGTGTGGCTTAGCTTGGTAGAGCGCCTGGTTTGGGACCAGGAGGTCGCAGGTTCGAATCCTGTCACCTCGACTTTATCTTATATATCATATGAGATGTATTACGCAGGTGTAGTTCAATGGTAGAACACCAGCCTTCCAAGCTGGATACGTGAGTTCGATTCTCATCACCTGCTTTTTATATGTGTCTGTAGCTCAGTTGGATAGAGCAACGGCCTTCTAAGCCGTGGGTCGGGGGTTCGAATC
>JAQYAY010000055.1 GCA_029338735.1 Lachnospiraceae bacterium
TTTTTTCATGTTACTTTTCTTCATCGGCTTTTCCTCCTTACCCGGAAAATAAAAGGAGTACTGCATCTCTGCAACACTCCTTTGTGCCTTCATGTATCTTGTGTGAAACGAAAAAAGAAGCCGTCCCGCGTCCGGGGCGACTCCTTTGTCTGTTGCGTTTCAACTTGCGGCTATCATAATCCTGGCACTATACCATTGTCAAGCAAAAAATGCATTTTTGGTAAATGTGTCATAATTTTTGTCTGACATCTATAAAAAATTAGTGAAATTGTCAGGCTTGACAGATGATATCTGCAAATGCTATCATTGCACTCAAAATTGATACAGGAACACGCAATGAGGCGCTCGCAGTGATGCAGCGCTTCTTTTTTTACCCAAAAGTGTTCCCATAAGAAATGGAGGTAACGCCAATGAGAAACAGAATCAGAAAAATGATGGCAGTTGCTCTGGCAGGTGTCATGGCAGCAGGAATGATGACTGGCTGTGGAAGCAGCGGCAGTGCAAGTGGTGATGCGAAGGCTTCTTCAGGCAATGATCTGAACATCATCGTATGGGAAGGCACCTGGTCAGAAGACATGTTCAAAGATTTCACAAAAGAGACCGGCATCGATGTGAATATCAGCTACATCTCAAACACTGATGAACTTCTGACCAAACTCGTAAACGGAAGTGTCACCTATGATGTGATGGATCTTGAAGGCGCTTACGTCCAGACCTTCATCAAAAATGACCTGCTCGCTGAAATAGATGATGACAAAGTTCCAAATCAGTCCAATATCATTGATGATTATATGAAAGAGGGGCCTGTAGGAGATGAAGATTTCAAATACACAGTTCCTGATATGGCTCCGAACTACACCACAGTGGTCTACAACAAAAAGACCTGTCCGGTCAGAATAAAGAGTCTCAAGGATCTGACGAACCCCAAACTAAAAGGTCGTGTAGCTCTCGTAGATTCCACCATTTCACTCTACGGTGCAGCACTCCAGTGTCTCGGATACAAGGCTGATTCGACAAATGAAAATGAGATAAAAGAAGCCAACGACCTGCTGATGAAGATCAAGGAAAACACCAAGGCATTCGTTGGTGAGACAGCAGTACCACAGCTCGAAGACGGTGAAGTCGATGCTGCACTCTGCTGGGACTATCCTACTCTCTGTGGCGACAGTAAAGACAACTGGGACAAATTCGGATATGTAAGCCTTGATGGCGGTGTTGAGAGATGGGCTCAGTACTGGGCGATTACAAAAAACTCCAAGAATAAGGAGAACGCCCAAAAGCTCATCAACTTCGTGCTGAAGCCTGAGGAATATGCAAAGAGCCTGAATGAATATGCTGTACCGCCTCTCGAAAAGGAAGATCTTATCAAAGATTATCTGCCTGAAAACTACTATGACAGTCCGGCAATGACCAAAATGAGTGACGACCTGCTAGGTAACTCGTGGGAGGCTTCTGTTTCAGAAGAACAGATAAGTATTATGGATGATTATTATACACAATTGAAAGGTGAATAATATGAGCGACGCTTCAATTAGTTTTCTTTATCTGAATGAAGAAGATATGATAAAAGCAGGGGTCTTGGATGCCCCTGCATGCATAGAGACCATTGAAGAAGTTTTAGGTCTCTTATCAGATGGCGATGTCCTTATGGGCGGCAGAAACCGCAGGGAACACGGCATCCAGCTGATTTTCCCGAAGGAAAGCCCTATAAAGGACTTCCCGCTTGAAGACAGTCCGGACCGACGATTCATGTCAATGCCCGGTTATCTCGGCGGGCGCTTCCATGTGGCTGGTGAAAAATACTACGGCAGCAATGGAAGGAATGTTTCAAATGGCCTGCCGCGATCCATCCTCATGTTCACGCTCAATGATGTAGAGACCGGTGCTCCTCTCGCCTATATGTCGGCAAACCTGCTGTCCGCAATGCGTACCGGTGCAGTTCCTGCCGTGATGGCAAAGTACTGCGCAAAGCATGAGATACATACCATAAGCCTCCTTGGCACTGGCGAGATCAACCGGGCCTGCCTTCGGTGCTTCTGTTCGATGTATCCGGAAATCCATACCGTAAAGCTCAAAGGAAGCTCACCCACATCGAAGAGTGCTCTGGCAACAAAAGAATTTATACAGAAGAATTATCCGGAAATTGAAAACGTCATCATATGCAATGACGTAAAAGAAGCTGTCTCGGATGTGGACCTGATAAGCGAAGCAGTCTCCACGATCAACAGGCAGTGGCCCGTCGTGGATCCTGAGTGGCTTTCTCCCGGAACAACTATTATCTCTTCCGGAACCATGGATTTCACAGATCATGACTTTATTGCCGATCACATGAAAAAAGTGGTTGACAACAAAGGCATGTACGACGATTATGTAAAGGTATACCAGGAATATGACGAGGACGGCAACAAACTGTCATCCGGAACACCGGGAATTTTTTTCTCGGAAATGATATCAAATGGCCGTATCGATGACCTCGATGTCACAGAGATAGGTGATATAATCCGTGGACGACGCCAGGGAAGAACAAATGACGATGATATATACCTGATCAGTGCCGGCGGAATGCCGATCCTCGATATAGGCTGGGGATATGAATGCTACAGGCGTGCAGAGACTAACGGTATAGGCACAGAGCTTGTGCTCTGGGACAGCCCGTATATGGGAGTCTGAGAAAGGAGCCACATGGAAAATTTCACACACTTCATTCCTACTGAATATCACTTCGGAAAAGGTGCCATTGACTGCCTTGGCAGTTGTCTGGCCAGATTCGGGCACAGGGTGCTCCTCGTGTATGGAGGTGGCTCCATCAAGCGCACCGGGCTGTATGACACGATCATACAGATATGTAAGGACAATTCCCTGACTGTCACCGAGCTGCCCGGTGTAGAACCGAACCCACAGATCAGGACAGTGCGGAAGGGCATTGCTCTCTGTCGTTCAGAAAGTATCGATGTGATACTGTCTGTAGGCGGCGGAAGCACCATCGACTGCTCGAAGGCCATTGCCGCCGGATACTACTATAAGGGTGATCCCTGGGAGATGGCGCTTGAAGGAGGCAGTGATGGAAAGGCACTGCCTCTCGTGGATGTGATGACTCTTGCCGCCACCGGCTCTGAATTCGACGCTGATGCTGTCATTTCAAATGATGAGACGAGCCAGAAGCTGGATGGAAAATATAACTGTCCGAATATATCTATCTGCGATCCGACCTACACCTTCTCCGTACCTGCAAATCAGACTGCTGCCGGAAGTGCGGATATCATGAGCCACATAATGGAGCAGTATTTCTCGAGAACCTTTGACAGTGACCTGTCTGAAGCCATTGGTGAGGGAATCCTGAAGTCCGTCATCTCTAATCTGCCAAAAGCACTTGAGTATCCTGAGGACTACAGTGCCCGCGCGAATCTGATGTGGGACAGCTCTGTCGCCTGCTCCGGAATCCCTGCCTACGGCAAGGTATCTACTCTGTGGCCGTGTCATGCTCTGGAGCATGAGCTCTCTGCATATTACAACATCACTCATGGTGTAGGTCTTGCAATCCTGACTCCACGGTGGATGCGGTTCATTCTCGAAAAGGATCCGTCTGTAACTCCCCGCTTCGTGAAATTTGCAAGAAATGTCTGGGGTCTCGATGGTGATGACGACGCCGCACTTGCCCGCGAAGGCATTGAATCCCTTGAAGATTTCTGGCAATCAGTGAATCTCCCTTCCACCCTCACAGAGCTTGGAATCGGCGACGAACACTTTTACGACATGGCCTCCGATATCGAGAAGGTATCAGGCGGACTAGAAGGCGACTATGTTCCTCTAACCAGTGATGATATAGTAGAAATCTACAGGAGATGTCTGTGATGGTGCTGCGGCGCATTGCTGCGTAGCTTTCCTCTCCTGCATTCACGAGAGAGCCTGGAAATAAATTTTTCAAAAAAAGACAGGGGGACTGTCCCTCTGTCTTGCAGATTCTTGTCATTTCTTCTCATTATCTTCCGGGTCAAATTCAAGGATATCCCCAGGCTGACAGTCGAGCGCCTTGCAGATCTTCGCGAGCGTGTCAAACTTGATGGCCCTGGCCTTCTGGTTCTTGAGAATCGAGATATTCGCCATTGTGATACCGACACGGTTCGCGAGTTCTGTGACGCTCATTTTGCGTTTAGCAAGCATTACATCTATATTTACCACAATCTTCATATCGTAAGATCCGCCTCCTCCTTGAGTTCGGCGGCCTTGTATATCCAGTGGGAAAGTGCCGCAAAGATGACTGCTACAAATATACAGATCACGAATACCACGATACCAACGGCGACAGCGAAATTAGTGCCGGACGCTGCGAATCGGAAGATAAGACTTGCTATGAAGAAAAACAGTCCGTCAGCAACCGCAAGGTATGAGACACTTCCGAGACGCCGCGCCGTATTTTTCGTAAAGGACTCGTCATGCCCGATATTCATCGCAATCCTGACACCCTGATACAGCGCTATAAATACCGGTATTGCTGTAATATAAATGACAACCGTCCAGATACTGGCATCACTGTCCTTTACTTCCTTTGTGAAATATGTGATCCACTGCGGCACCAGTGCATACACAGTCGCAATGCAGACTGCTGTGATAGCAATTATCACAATGAGCCATCTCGATAGAGTCTTCTGTTTCATTTCATTTTACCTCGCCATATATACCGACAGATTGAAGCACCTGAAGTCCTTCGCACGCATCTTTCTTTCATTGGAGAGAGATTCCTGATACGCCTTCATGTCATCCGTACTGATCTGATGCTTATGATTCCTGACTACTGCGTACGCATCCGACGACAGGCTCGCCACATAATCGTCATCCCTCTGCCCGACTGATATTGCCTGATTCGAGAGATTGTACGATGCGATGATGAAATCCGGCTTTGCAAAAGCAAATGCGAGCCACACCACCATCAGGCACGTAAACGAATATCTCCCGAGCCTGAAGTCTTGCTTCAGCTGCTTTATTATAACACCTGCGACGAGAAGAAGCACGCCTGCATCCACAAAGAGCGTGAGTATTCTCTGCTGTGTAAGACGGTAGCTCTGGATGTACATTATCATTCGAAATACCGACGATACGTCAATCAGTATCGTGCAGGCGCAGATCACAAGGCTTAGTATATCAGTAAGTCCGGATTTCTCAAAGCATTTCTCCACGATTCTCACGAGAATCAGGTTCAGGATGCACAGGAATAACAGCTGGAAAAAGCCTTCCCGAGCATACGACGAATATGTATATCCCTCTGGCAGGCTGCCTGCTCCGGCGAAAAGGTAGATGATCTGCACTATGCCAAACACCGCATAGATGATGGCGAGCGGCATCATGATGATGACAGCTGTCACTCTCGAAAATCCCGGATTCCTGCCCTGCTTCTCCACTCTGTCGTGCATCTGATACCTGACTGCGCAGTACGAAAAGAAAAAGATAGCCAGTGCATATATGATGATTTCCACTATATTCGTGATATCCAGCTTCGGAATTATCGACGCAAGGCCGCTCATGAATACCGCATCTGCCTCCGCAAGCAGGTACAGCACAAGTGCTGTAAGTGGTACTGCTATCAGTACTCCGACTATCACCGTTGTGCTCTTACCCCTTTTTGCCCGGTTATGCGTCTTCGCGTATGCAGATGTATCCTCGAAGAAATCCGCCAGTCCCGGCAGACAGCCAAGCACTGATTCACACCACACAAGAATGCCCTTTCCCAGATCATAGCCTGAAATATTCCTGTAGCGGCTCACTGCCCAGAGCGCTCCGACCGCGAACATAAAGAAACAGTTCATATTGATCACGAAATAGTTCCCCGTAAGAAAACTGCTGATCGCAATCAGCTCCATGATCACGAAGAAAAACAGATCCTGTCTGTCACCTTCACAAGCCACAGATAGAATAATATCGGAAAGAACACCGGGAAGATCCCTCCATCTGCATCATAGAGACATACTGTCCCAAGCACTGCAAGCAGTATGCAGGGCAATAACAGCCGGGAAAATATCCCGCTTCTCTTCTGATTCTCCTGCTCCACCTCTTCCGGTGTCTTCTCCCGGTATACTGCATTATTCACATATGGATTGCTATCCATTTCAATTCACCTCCGAAAAAAATATCCTTTCCTCATCAGCTGATGAGAAAAGGATACCACCTTCTTTAATGAATGTCAATATTTATTTATTGTAATTCGATATATTAATATCGCAGCACTCATTTAGTTCAACTATTTTAACCAGACAGGGAACCGTCCCCTGTCTTAAGCAAGCCTTGGTGCGTCCCAGAGATGAAGCTTCACTCCTATTCCCTGTTCGAGAGCTCTGCGATAGAGGATCGAACCCCAGGCTACATCCTCAACTGGCATTCCGCCGACTGAGTAGACAATGATCTGCTGTTCGGATCAGCTGCGAGGCCCTTGAGTGATATGTAGTTCGTCATGCCACTTCCGAGAAGTGACTGTACTCCGAAGAGGAGAAGCAGTGCGACTATCATCGACAGAAGCTATAGTTTCTTTTTCTAATAACGTCAAGCCAGCTATATACAAGATATTGAGCACCTTTTTCGAATACGCGTTCTATTTTGTGATTGACATTTTCGAACATGTGTGCTATTATATGATTAATAAAGCACTTGTGAAGGAGGCACAATTTTGTCAGAGCATATTTATGTAGCTATAGATCTGAAGTCATATTATGCCTCGGCGGAGTGTGCCTGGAGACATCGCGATCCCCTGACAACGAATCTCGTAGTAGCTGATGCTTCACGCACTGAGAAGACCATCTGCCTTGCTGTCTCTCCATCACTCAAGGCCTATGGTATCCCCGGCAGGGCGCGTCTCTTCGAAGTAGTCCAGAGGGTGCGTGGAATCAATGCTGCCAGACTGGATCATCTTCATCGCATGGGTATCAGCGATTTCTCCGGTATGTCATCTGACGCCCTTGCACTTGCGAATGATCCCACACTGCGACTATCATTTATTATAGCGAAGCCCCGGATGGCTTACTATCTGAATACCTCTGCAAAGATATATAGTATATATGGCCGGTATATCTCAGCCGATGACACTCTGGTATACAGCGTGGATGAGGTATTTCTTGATGTCACCTCATACCTGAATCTATATCATATGACAGCCAGAGAGCTTGCCATGAATATGATTCACGATGTTCTTGCCGAGACGGGAATCACAGCCACCGCCGGTATCGGCACGAATCTGTATCTGGCAAAAATTGCCATGGATATAGTCGCGAAGCACATTCCCGCTGACAGGAATGGAGTTCGTGTAGCAGAGCTGGATGAAGAATCATTCAGATACAGGCTCTGGGATCACAGACCCATGACTGACTTCTGGATGACCGGTCCCGGAACGGTCCGCCACCTGGCGAAGCTTGGTATATATACGATGGGTGACCTTGCCAGCTTCTCCCTCACAAATGAGGATCTGCTGTTCCGTGAATTCGGAGTCAACGCAGAGCTCATGATAGACCATTCCTGGGGATATGAACCATGCACCATGCAGCAGATCAAGGAATACGAGCCTTCTGACAATAGTCTGTCTGAGGGACAGGTGCTGTCCTGTCCATATCCGTATGATAAGGCCCGTATCATCATTTCAGAGATGGCTGACAGCCTCGTCTGGCAGCTGACTGACAAGGGGATTGTGACAGATTCCATCACCTTAAGCATTGGCTATGACAGAGAGAATGTAGACAATGGGACATACACCGGTCCGGTACACATCGACCACTACGGCCGCACCGTCCCGGCAAGCGCTCATGGCAGCACCCGTCTGCCATCTGCCACAAATCTGGCTGCACAGATAGTACCAGCGTGTGAAGAGCTTTTCGCACAGATAGCGGATCATTCCCTGTCAGTCCGTCGCATCACAATTGCCGCTAATCACACGGTAGAGGATAGAGGATTTCATCAGATGGATCTTTTCACGGATACAGACAAGCAGGAGCGTGAGAAGAAACTGCAGGATGGTCTGCTTCATATAAGGAATAAATACGGAAAGAATGCAGTCCTTAAAGGCACCAGTCTGCTCGAAGGAGCTACTATGAGAGAAAGAAATGGTCAGATAGGAGGGCACAAAGCATGAAAGACATCAATACTCCCTCTGCCCGCAAGTATGCAGACATCATCGATATGCCTCGTCCTAAGATGCACCACCAGCGCATGGATCCACTGAACCGAGCAAAGATATTTGCACCATTTGATGCACTCCGCGGCTTTGATGAGAAGATAGAGGAAGTCGACAGACAGATGTCAGTGGACACTTCTGAAGAATATACAGATGAGGATTTTACATAATAGGATTTGCCTGACTATTTCTGCATATACGCCTCTATATACACACCATCAGGACGATACTCTTCCTTAGTGATATGTCCGCTCGTCCTTATCTGCTCAAGGCGTGAGCCCTCTGTATACGGAATCTCCTCTTTTATCTGTGTCATGCTATTCAGAAGGATCCTCTGCATGGCTCTCTTCAGATCATCGAAGCCTCTGCCGGTCTTAGCAGATATATGAACCGTGAGGTCTGCATGCCGGTCAAAAAGCGGATGCGCATTCTCTGCAATATCGTCCTTATTAAACACTGTGATCACAGGCTTTCCCTTGATATCAAGCGCATCGAGCGTCCTGTAGACTACATCCATATTCCTCTCAATAGCCGCATCAGAACTGTCAACCACATGGATGATATAATCCGCATACTTCGCTTCTTCAAGCGTAGAATGAAAAGCATCTATCAGATTGTGAGGCAGCTTGCTGATAAAGCCTACGGTATCAGTAAGCAGTACCTGCCAGCCATCGCCTAAGTCCATGCGTCTCGTGGTCGGATCAAGTGTCGCAAAAAGAGCGTCCTCCTCCAGCACCTCTGAACCTGTCAGCGCATTGAGCAGTGTAGACTTCCCTGCATTCGTATATCCCACTATGGCAAATACCGGTATACGGTTCTTCTCACGTGTCTTCCTGGTATTGCTGCGATTTTTCTCCATCTCCTTCAGTTGTCTGCGAAGAGATGAAATCCTGTCACGGATACGACGTCTGTCTGTCTCGAGCTTGCTCTCACCTGGGCCTCTCGTTCCTATTCCACCGCCCAGTCTCGACATAGCCCGTCCCGCACTGCCTGACAGTCGGCTGGACTTATATTGTAGCTGAGCCATCTCGACCTGTATCTTTCCTTCCTTCGTAGTGGCATGCTGTGCGAATATATCAAGAATCAGCATTGTCCTGTCTATCACCTTCACATTCAGTGCTGATTCAAGATTCCCCATCTGCGCCGGCGAGAGCTCGTCGTCACTTATCACACCATCCGCTTCAAAGGCATCAACAAGTTCTCTAAGCTCGTCCACTTTCCCTTTGCCTATATATGTGGCTGGTGAAGGTGACTCCATCGTCTGTATCACCTGATATACACACTCCCCACCTGCAGTATACAGCAACCTGGCAAGTTCATTCAGTGAACTGCCTACCGCATCAGTGTCCTGTCCTGTAGACACCGCAATCTCTATATATCGTTCTTTCTTCGTATCTGTCATAACTACGATTGTAGCACTTTTCACCTGATGAATCTACAGCAGAAAAGCCGGCCTGACCATGGTCAGAGCCGGCTTATTACCGTTTTAATGAGGTATCTCTTTTTATATGCCTCATTAATTATTTTTATATATTTTTGACAAGTTTAAGCTTTTTCAATCTTATCAAATCTCAAGCAGAGACGCATATTCCTTCAGTGCATCTGAGATATCTCCTGCAAGTACCTTCTTTGCGAGAGTCTTACCGAGCTGTACACCTTCCTGATCGAAGCTGTTGACATTCCACAGGAATCCCTGGAACATTACCTTATTCTCATAATGTGCAAGAAGTGCTCCAAGTGCTTCTGGAGTGACCTCATCACCTACGATAATGCTTGAAGGTCTGCCACCCTTGAAATCCTTATTGAGATTCTCGTCATCCTTACCACATGCAAATGCTACTATCTGCGCTGCCACATTAGCCTTGAGCTTCTGCTGGCTTGTGGATCCCTGGATATTGACATCATTCTCGAGCTGGCTCTTCTTGAATCCGATGAACTGGAGAGGTACTATATCTGTTCCCTGATGGAGCAGCTGATAGAATGAATGCTGTCCATTAGTTCCCGGCTCACCAAAGATGACCGGTCCTGTAGGATAAGATACAGGCTCACCAAAACGGTTTACAGACTTACCATTTGACTCCATATCAAGCTGCTGGAGATGTGCCGGGAAACGGCTGAGGGCCTGTGAATATGGAAGGATAGCTGTGCTTGGATATCCCAGTACATTTCTTTCATATACACCGATCAGGGCATCAAGCATATCAGGATTCTTCAGAGGATCCTTCTCAGTAGCGATCTTGTCCTCTTCTGCTGCACCCTTCAGGAAATCAGCAAATACCTCAGGTCCGAATGCAAGTGAAAGGACTGCTCCACCGACTGCTGAAGTAGATGAATATCTGCCACCAATATAATCATCCATATAGAATGCTGCGAGATAGTCCGGACTGTCTGCAAGAGGAGATGTCTCACTAGTCACTGCGATCATATGCTTAGCAGGATCAAGGCCATCCTTCTTCAGTGCATCCATTACGAATGACTGGTTCGTGAGTGTCTCAAGAGTCGTTCCTGACTTCGATACCAGGATGAAGATAGCATGTGCTACATCGACATCTGCAAGTACTGCAGATGCATCATCAGGATCTACATTGCTGATAAAATGAGCATCCATGAGGAACTTGCCATTCTTCTTTGCCCAGTTCTCAAGAGCGATATACATGGCACGTGGTCCGAGATCACTTCCACCGATACCGATCTGTACTACTGAAGTGAACTTCTCACCCTTCTCATTGGTGATCTCACCATTATGTACCTTATTAGCGAAGTCAGCTATTCTCTGCTGCTGCTCTTCATAGAACTTTCTCTTATTAGTTCCGTCAGCCACAACGTCATTGCCCAGCTGACCTCTTGTAAGATGATGAAGTACGAGTCTCTTCTCACCAGTATTGACAACAGCACCATTATAGAGCTCCTCAAACTTGTCAGAGAGCTGTGCCTCATTTGCAAGAGCTACGAGTGATTTTAATATATCATCATCGACCTGCTTGGCTGCATAATCATAAGTGAAGCCAGCTGCCATAGGAATCTGATATTCCTTCACCCTCCTGGCACCCTTCTCGCCGCTCATGACGTCCTTCAGGTCTACTGGTGTTGACTGCAGAAGCTCCTTATATGAAGCAAGTGTATCGAGATTGTTCCAATTCGTCATTTTTTACCTCCATAAATGTCCCTTGACATTTTCAGAATGAATTGTATCATAAAAATGAAGGTTTGAACACATAAACTTACTAATATAATAGAAATTTAATTTTTTGATTATATTGCAAATTTTCTGAATTTTATCAAAAGAGGTATCTGATCATGAAGAAAATAGTTCTCACCGGCGGAGGTACTGCCGGACATGTCACTCCTAATATCGCTCTGCTTCCGGCATTGAAAGAAGCAGGGTTTGAGGCTGAATACATAGGCTCATATAATGGAATTGAAAAGGACCTGATCACAAAAGAGGGTATCCCGTACCACGGAATCAGTTCCGGAAAGCTGCGACGGTATTTCGACTGGAAGAACTTTTCAGACCCCTTCCGTGTAATAAAAGGTTATGGTCAGGCAAGATCCCTTCTCAAGCAGATAAAGCCATCTATTGTATTCAGTAAAGGCGGTTTTGTCTCTGTACCTGTAGTACTTGCTGCCAAGTCACTTCACATTCCGGCCATCCTTCATGAATCGGATATGACACCAGGTCTCGCCAATAAAATCGCAATGAAAGGTGCTGTAAAGATCTGCTGCAATTTCCCTGAAACAGTAAAATACCTTCCAGAGGGCAAAGGAGTACTCACCGGATCTCCGATCAGACAGCAGCTGCTGCATGGAGACAGACAGAAAGCACTTGAATTCACCGGGCTGAAAGGTGACAGGCACATCCTGCTTATAATCGGAGGTTCACTTGGTTCTGTATTTATCAATAATGCAGTGCGTGGTGCACTTGATGACCTGCTTCAGAAATTTGAAATAATTCATCTATGCGGTAAAGGTAATCTGGACCCTTCACTCGATGGAAAAGACGGATATGTACAGTACGAATATATCGGCAAGGAACTGCCTGATCTGTTCGCTGCTGCGGATCTGGTAATATCAAGAGCCGGAGCCAATGCCATCTGCGAGCTTCTCGCTCTCCACAAGCCGAATATCCTGATCCCGCTTTCAAGAAATGCTTCACGTGGAGACCAGATACTTAATGCTGAGTCTTTCAAGAAGCAGGGATTCTCATATGTAATTGAAGAAGAGGATGTAAATGAAAAGACCCTGACCGAGGCTATCCACTATGTAGCCGAGCACAAGGACGAATACAAGAAAGCAATGGCTGACAGCGGACAGATGGATTCAATAAGCAAAATTGTATCTTTAATAAAGGAATACGCTATATAACAAAATGTTCGTTTAGTAACGTATAACGTCAGCCATATATAGGATTATTTGAATAGTCCTCTAATATGGCTGACGTTAATAATTATTTCAATTCTTCACAAACTTTTTTAATCTCATCTTCAGACAATCCTGCATGTGTGAATCCCAGCAGTCCATCATTGTTCGGAGCATCCTTATATCTTGGAATCAGATGCAGATGGAAATGAAATACTGACTGTCCGGCAACCTCGCCATTGTTCTGAAGGATATTGAATCCGTCACAGTGAAGTACGTCCTTCATATGTGTAGCAAGATTTTTCGCAAGTGTGAATATCTTTGAAGCCTCTTCATCACCGAGCTCGAATATATTCGCATAGTGATTCTTCGGCAGGATCAGGGCGTGTCCCTTACTTACTGGGTCTGCATCAAGGATCACCGTGAACAGATCATCCTCATATATCTTGTTCGTAGGGATGTCACCATTTGCAAGCTTGCAGAATATACAGTTATCATCTTTCTTCATGTGTTTTGCCTCCTGAAAATCTAT
>JAQYAY010000056.1 GCA_029338735.1 Lachnospiraceae bacterium
GTTCACTTAGCACAATGAAAAACATTCCAACTAAAAAGGAGGAATAATACAAATTATGTTAAATCTTAAAAAAGGTTTAGCCCTGGTGCTTGCTGCAGCAACAGCATTCACATTCGCACCAGTTGCTAATCTTGGAGCTCCGGTCAAGGCCGAAGCCGCTGAGACAACAGCTCTTGCTACACCAGAGAAAGGTACCATTGAGTTATATGCAAATGGAACCAATAACACAGCAACATTCACCATCAAGGATCTTTCAGGTCTTACAGATGATGACGGTTCTAAGGCTGCTGGTGTAACAGCTACGATTGCTGACACAAAAGTAGCTACAATAACTAATGCAGTTAATAACCAGACACCGACTCCAGGTTCATACACTGTAACAGGTGGTGGAGCTGAAGTGACTGGACTGAAAAAGGGTGACAAAGTTACCGTTACACTTACATCAGGTGCTGAAGTAGGAAAGTCAACTACAATCACTTTCAAATTTGCTAACATCTCTAACATGGGATTCAAGTATACTCAGACTGTAAATCTTCATGTTGGTGCAGTTACAACTGTTCTTGATGTAAATAAGAGCACTCTTAAAGCAACAAGAACAAAGGTTGTTGGAACAACATCTTACTTCAAGTATCAGTTCGATAAGGATACAGAAGTTGCAGAAGCTAGTGCTCCTGTAAGCATTGCTTCAACTCTTACTGCAAAGGTTTATAATATCCCTAGTGGTAAGTATGACCAGATTGAAGTGACATCAACTAATCCTGATGCTGTAGCATTTGATGGAACAAATCCGATTAACGTTGCAGAAGCAGAATCAAAAAATATTCCATTAAAGATCAAGGCTCTTGGAGATGCTACAATCTCAATCAGGGTTTTCCAGTATGACGATGCAGATCATACAAAGAATAAAACTCTGATCGCAGAGAAGAGCGTTACAGCCACTGTTGTAGACGGCATTGATACTCTTACTGTTTCATATGATGGAAACAAGACTGGTAAGAACTCAAGCAGCTATTCACTCAGCACAAGCTCAACAGATGTAAGAAATACTCTTACAGGATATTATACAAATCCTAACAGCAATTATTTCAATAATTCTACAGTTACTGCAACTGCATCTACTTCACCAAGGACATTTTACAATAATGAGAATAATGCTCAGGTAGAGTGGAAAGAAGAAGAGACTGCAACTTCACCTTCTACATGGCAGTGGGTTGCACAGTCCAAGACTCTGAATAACACAGATACAATTTATCTTGATGCCAATACAAACGAGACTGCAAAGCTTACAACAAGCGATGCAAACGGAAGACAGAGAATCTTTACTTCTACGAATCCAGGAGTAGCTGTAGATCAGAACGGTAATATCTCTCTTACAAAGAACGCTTTTGATAACAACAATACTTCATCTCTTTACACTGTAAGCAGCACTATCTATGTTACAGTTCCAAAGACTGGTTCAGGCAAGGGAACATCTGCAGAGCTTACAATTGCAGTACCTGTTGTATATACAAAGACAGATGCTACAACTCTTACAGTACGTGCCGTATCTAACCAGAAGATTCTTGCTCAGATGGTTGGCTCAAACAACAACTACAACTCTGATATGACCAAGCTTCCTACCATTTATCTTTCAACTCAGGATAAGAAGTCTGACAAGATCACTGTTGAGAGCAAGTCTGGTGCAGTATATTCTACAGGTGTAGTTTATAAGAGCACTTCAGATGACCGTACTCTTTCTGATAAGGTACAGTATGACAATGCAACCGGCACAGTAAGCCTTAAGGACAATGCAACAGCTGGAGAAGCTTTACTTGTTCTTACAGCTTATAACAACGGAAGCAATGTAAATACAAAAACAAACATCTATCTTCGTGTTGTTGTTTCTAACAAGAAAGCAGCTGGAGTAATCACTGCAGATCCTGCAACAATTACTCTTAATGCTGTAAACAACACTGCAAAGGTTGCAGCCAAGTCAACATATCCTACAACTCTTCATTATGAGTTCGTTAAGGAGATTGGCTCAGATGACAAGACAAGCTCAGGAGATCTTACACTCGGTGAGTATACAGGAAACATCACTTACACTGGAAGAAATGCAGGATCAGCCGTAATCCGTATCTCTGGATATGAGACAGCTGATGCTCTTGCTCCAGCTGAAGCATGGGTAACTGTAAACTACAGCGCTGATAAGAATGCGCAGACAATCACTGTTGATCCGGCTTCTGTAAATCTTAAGGCTGGTGAGACTGCTCAGATCAATGCCAAGTCAGTAGTATCTGGTGCAGCTCTTACATACAAGTCTTCAGATGAGACAGTTGCAACTGTAGATGCTACAGGTAAGGTAACAGCTGTTGCTGCAGGTAATGCAACAATCACTGTTTCAGCTCCTGCTACAGATACATTCGCAGCTGGTACAGCTACAGTAGCTGTTAAGGTTACAAGCACAGCTCCTGCAAAGGTTACTGGCCTCAAGGTCAAGAACGCTAAGGGTGCTAAGGTTTCTGTAACATGGAATTCTCAGGACAAGAACGTTCAGTACCGTGTTTACAAGAAGGTCGGCAACGGCAAGTGGATTGCAAAGAACGTAACCAAGGGCAAGGCTTCACTCTCAGTTAAGAAGGGTGCAAAGGTTCAGGTTAAGGTTAAGTCATTCGTAAAGGATGCTGATGGAACAACCGTATGGGGACCAAAGGCTGCTAAGAAGACTCTTAAAACTGACAAGAAGTAATACCCAATCCTTCAAAGAAAATCAACATTTGACAAGAGGTTTCAGAAGTCCCCTGTAAATTCTTCTGAGATCAGATTTCAGACAACTACATCCGGAGTGCTCCTCCCAGCACTCCGGATTTTTTTTATTAAGCAAAGGAGAAAAAGCTTATGTCAAACTCTAAAGTATCTGAAGGTCAGACTGTAAGAAAATATATGAATAGATCTGATAAGCTATATAAGAAGACACGGATTGTGGGAAACGCATATAATGAATTTGAAACATATGTCTATAATTTAGTGACTCTTCAAAGTGCTCTGGAAGCTGTTTCTAAAACTGAAGCGGCACTTGAAATGCATATTATGAATATGGATCCAGATGGGAAAGCGCATCATAAGGCAGAAAAAAATTTAATAAAAGTTCAGAAACAAAAGACAGATCTTGAAGCTGCATACAATAATTCTGTGTTAAAATCATCAAAATGATTTGCAAAATTCCTTTATGCACTAGTGTTGATGCCAATGAATATCGAACTTTTGTGAAACAGGTGAGCGCTTAGTCCTCAATTTTCCAGTCAGCCACATTCCTCTTTTCTGTTGAAAACACTACACCTACCTTGTATAGCTTTCTTGAATCCGCCTGATTAGGTATCGTATATCCCTTATCATCTATCTGCGCCATCGCATCCTCTACCGGCCTGTCGAATTTCTGGAACCCAGTACATATGGCACGAGTGAATTCAGGAAGCCGTATCTCACTTCATCATTTGGGAAACAAAGGGAATACAGCCCGAATTCCTTATCATATCCACAGATGGTGAGATAACCGGTCTGATAGAAGAGCGGGATAGGGTTGTCGTTTTCGACAGTATAATCCTCCATCTCATCTTTGGTGGCATCGACGCCTTCACCAATACGGGAGAGAGGAATCTCAGAATTCTGCAGCTTTTTGATGAGAATCTCAGGGGTGGCAGAGCCAAACCAGTAGTTGCCGAATTCACGCAGATCAAAGGCTTTCAGCAGACTGTAGGGGTTGTACATTCCTTCACCCTTTTTTGAAAAATGATATCCGTCATACATTTTCTTGAGCTCTGCAAGACATTCGTTGTAGGAAATTTCTTCCTCATCAGCAAGTGCAGTGATTTCAGGCTTGAAATTACTCTCAAGCTCTTCCTGCGTGATGCCACAGATTCCAGCATAATCATTGGCCAGAGAGATATCGGTGAGCTGGTTCAGATCAGAAAAAATCGATACCTTCGTGAATTTCGTGATTCCGGTGAAAAATACAAATCTCAGATATCTGTCTTCATCTTTTAAAACTGAGAAGAATTCCTTGTACAGATCACGGTTCTTTTCTTCCTGCTCAGGATTAGAATACATGGTTTCAAGCAGAGGTTTGTCATATTCATCGACAAGAACCACTACCTGAAGTCCGGTCTTGTCATAAAGCTGTTCAATAATATCTGCAAACCTGTTTACAAGGTCATAATCCATATGAGTCAGGCCATATTTCTGCTCGACTGTATCCAGAGTTCTGGAGAGGCGGTCTTCAAGCCCGCCCTGACTCTTGTATTTCCCAGCTGAGAGGTAAAACGGTATGATCGGATACTCAGTCCACGCTTCATCACCGCGCTCATTTTCCTTATCATATATATACAGCCCCCTGAAAAGATCTTTCTTTCCGCTGAAATAGCACTCCAGAGTAGATGTGAAGAGGCTCTTGCCGAAACGTCTCGGACGGGACAGGAAGAAACTCTTGCTGCCTGAGGCGAGCTTCCAGACATACTGAGTCTTGTCTACATATAAATAGTCTTTTGTCCTTATATCATTGAAATCCTGCATTCCAACAGGCAATTTGCGTGTACCCATAAAGCCTCCATTTATTTCAGCGCAGCTTATATTGCTCTCCTGAAAAATAAAAGTCCCGCCGTAATAGGTGGGATAGCTGCTGCCTCATCATTATTATAACATGTACACCATGTAAGTCTATTGAAGCCATCATTAGCGCTAGTGATGGTTTTTACTTTTTTGCTTTACTATTCTGTTTACTTGACAATCTACAATCATGTCACGAGATAATGGACATATCTGCAAAAATGAGTTATAATGCCACCATCATTAGTCTTGGAGGCATTATATATGAGAGAGATTATTAATGAGCAGGACCTGAGGGTGATGAAGACAAGGAAAGGCCTGCGTGACGCATATATCAGGCTGGCTGGGAAGCATAAGAGAAGCTATCTTACTGTGACAAATGTGACCAGAGAGGCCATGGTGAACCGGAAGACTTTCTACGGCCATTTCAGCTCGATTGATGATCTCCTGAATGACATTGAACAGGTAGCTGTAAACGATACAATTAAAAATATTTTAACAAAAATGGGGGAGAGACCGATTTGTCCTCTGCATTAAAAGGCCTTGCACAGGTGCTTGACACAGATGATCCTGGCCTTCAGGCACTTTTCTTTTCTCCAGAATACAGTGATTTCCAGACAAAATATATGGACGATGTGCTCTCAAGTCAGGCATTCGCACCGTTTACAGAGAAGGCAGATCAGCCATGGCTGGTGCGGGGCTATCTGTCTGCATTTTTAGGCCTTTTTGACCAGTGGAGACAGACCAGAGGCGACAAGAGCCTTGATGAATTCGTAGACTACACAGCGCAGCTCTTTGAGCATGGAATCAGCAGCTCACATACGGCCAAAAACAATTGAACCATTTAAAAATGACAAAAATAGTGCGGCTGAACCTTTGAAAAATGACAAAAATAATCGCAGTGAACCCTTTAAAAATGACAAAAATAGTCCTTCTGAACCTTTGAAAAATGACAAAACTGTGATACAATGAATCCTGGAGGTACTTGAATATGCTGAAAAGAGCTATCTGGGACAAACTTGTATCTTGGAAGAACAGACCACATCATCCATTGATTTTGTCAGGACTCAGACAGATCGGAAAGACATATATTGCCAGAGAATTTGGTGAGAAGAATTATAAGAGCGTGATATATCTGGATCTGAGGAAAGATACTCGCTTTTATAGTGCTTTTGATGGAGATTTCGACGTCAATGAGATGGTCATGTCTATTACAGCCGCTGATCCGGACGCGCATTTTATACCCGATCAGACTCTGCTGATCCTTGATGAGATACAGGACTGCCCCAATGCCAGGAGCTCATTAAAGTACTGGGATCTGGATGGCAGATATGATGTGATAGCTACAGGCAGTTTCCTTGGGGTGAAGGGATTCAGGGCACCTTATGAGCGTGGTATTCCAGTAGGATATGAAGAGAAGCTTGTCATGCATCCCCTTTCTTTTGCAGAGTTTCTCGATAATGTCGGAATGTCACAATCTGTCATAGATTATGTGAAGGAGTCTCTTAAGAATGTGAATGCAGTGTCCAGGACCGTTCATGAAAGCATCAGGAGTCTGTACTATCAGTATATCATAGTTGGTGGCATGCCTGAGGCAGTGAATACATATTTTGCTACTCATGATCTGAATGCAGTCAGGGCTGTACAGAAGAGGATACTGGATTCTATAAGAGATGATTTCGGGCGATACAAGACTGACAGCGGTGAGACGAAGATCAATGAGACTCTGAAGCTGAGAGCTGAGGCATGTCTGGATTCGGTTCCGGCACAGCTCTCGCGTGAATACAAGAAATTTAAATACAGTGAAGTGGATGTCAAGGGGCATAGTACGGAAAAGGCTGATGGCCTCCAGTATATTGCAGATGTCGGCCTTGTGCTGCTGTCGCATAATCTGAGAGAAATTTCAGCTCCTTTAGAGGCGCAGGAGATAAATAAGGAGTTCAAGGCCTTCTATGCCGACACGGGACTGCTGATATCACAGCTTGATGATGGTACAGCTGCGCATGTGCTCAATGGTGATCTGAGCGCATATAAGGGTGCTATTGCTGAGAATACCGTTGCATGTGCATTTGCAGATATAGGAATTCCGCTCTATTATTATCATGCGCCAAGCGGATCACCGGAACTGGACTTTGTCTACAGCGATAATGGGATTCCTACGATAGTGGAGTGCAAGTCATCCCGCACAAGCGCAACCAGTATGAAACATGTGATTTCCAATCCTAAGAAATATGGCAGGCATCCAGCTGTCAAGTATGCAGATACAAATGTCGGAGGCGGTGAAGGCTTTAAGACATATCCTTTGTATGCACTTGGATTCCTTGAGAATCAGGAGGATAAGCCATTCATAGTTCCTGAGATGGATCTGAGCAGTCTTGAGGGTTTCATTCCGAAGACGACCTGATTGATGGGTGCATCATACTGATACAATGTTACCATTTGTAATACCATATTCAGTCTCATCACCCCACTCGCAGACTGCTTTTCCGGCTGTGATCTCGGCCAGCTGCTTTTCGACCACATCCTTGAGATCAGATGGAACCATCAGATGCATTGTGACTCCTGCACCGTATTCTGTATCGGTACGGGGGATTTTTTTCTCATTGAAAAAGTAGTCGGCCCTGCCATAGTCATTATAGTCGAGCTCTATTGTCAGTGGGTATCCGGACCGCAGCTCCATCAGGATGGAATCATCAAGAGCTGCCTGAGCGGCAGAGGTGTAGGCACGGATCAGACCGCCGACACCGAGCAGGATGCCTCCGAAGTAGCGGACTACGGCTATCAGGCAGTGATCGATCCCGCCATGCACTATCACATCGGCGATAGGCCGCCCGGCTGATCCCTGAGGTTCGCCGTCATCGGACGATTTCACTTGTCCGTCGATCACATATGCATAGCACACATGACGAGCGTCATAGTGTTTCTTTCTTATTTCAGTTATTTTTTCCACAGCCTCATCGGCAGAATCAACGGATATCACATATCCGAGAAATCTGGACTTTTTTTCAACGATTTCCGAAGTGCCGTTTTCTATGATTCTATACATATTCAGTCATTCAGATCTACAAATTCAGCAAATCCTGCATATGATTTTTATACTCGTTTATACTTTAAACCAACTCAATCTTTCCTTTATTATACCGAAAAACTCTGATATAATAAAGGGCATGAATTACGGCAGAGCATATGTGAAGGAATACAATTCTCCGAAGTCGAAGGATAGGCGCTCCACAAAAAGGAAATTCATATTATCTCTTACGAAGACGCTTCTGATTCTGATACTGGTAGTGATAGCAGTGATGATCGGAGGTTTTATTTACTATGCGAAGTCACAGATAGATGATCTGCCGGACATCAGTCAGGTAAATGTCAATCCGTCAGGCAAAGATACCAGGGTCGTGGACGCGAAGGGCAGGGAGATTGCAACGCTGTCGGTGGAAGACGCGGATGAGGATCATGTGTCGATAGACGAGATCCCGGAAAATCTGCAGCATGCGATCGTTGCCACAGAGGATTCGAGATTTTATGAGCACAATGGTGTAGATGTCCGCGGGATCATCAGGGCTGCGTTTCAGGGGCTCGTGAATGGCGGACATTTCTCAGAGGGCGGAAGCACGATCACCCAGCAGGTGCTGAAGAACAATTACTTTTCATCGTGGCCAGCTGTCAGAACTTTTTCATCAAGGATCAGGAGAAAAATACAGGAGCAGTATCTCGCTATTCAGCTCGAGAAGACGATGACGAAGGATCAGATCCTCGAGAACTATCTGAATACGATAAGCCTTGGAGAAAATACACTCGGAGTCGAGGCGGCATCTGAACGGTACTTCAATAAGCGAGTAAGTGCGCTGTCACTATCGGAGTGCGCCGTCATAGCTGCGGCAGCGCAGAATCCGACGAAGTACAATCCGGCAGAGCATCCGAGAAACAATGCCATCAGACGGGAGAAGGTTCTCGGCAGCATGCTCGATCAGGGATATATCACGACTGACCAGTACAAGGATGCGATGGATGACGCCGTGTACAGGAGGGTCTCGAAGACGGAAAACGACTTCAATGGGACGTCATATTTTGTCGAAGCGATGACGGATCAGGTCGTAAATGATCTCGTTTCGAGGCAGGGGCTGTCTGAGACAGAAGCATATATGAAGCTCTATACCGGCGGCCTCACGATCCATTCGACACAGGATTCCAGGGTGCAGACCATCGCAGAGCATGAGGTCAACAATCAGGACAATTATCCGACGAATCCTAAGTATTCATTTACATTCAATCTGACAGTCATCAGGGACGGAGTGACCCGGAACTATTCTCAGAAGACGATGCTTGACTATTATAAGAAGAATGATCTGGGCAGCAGCATCAATTTTTCCACGAGAAAAGAAGCGGAAGCCGCATATGACGCCTACCGCAACGAAGTCGCCAAAGGTGGCATGATTGCTTCTGGCGGTGAAAATATCACCTACACCCTAGAGCCTCAGGCAGCAATGACGATCATAGACCAGAGAACCGGTCGCGTGAGAGCTATAGTTGGTGGCCGTCAGGAAAAAATGGATGAGCGTGCCATGAATCGTGCATGTGATATCACAAGGCAGCCAGGCGCTACATTCAAGATTCTGTCTACATTTGCACCGGCACTCGATGCGGGCGGACTGACACTGGCGTCGGTAGAGGACGATGCTCCGATGACCGACCAGACAGGCGAGCGGATCAGGAATTATGATGGCAGATACAGAGGATTCACTACGATTCGTGAGGCCATCACCGATTCTATAAATATAGTCTCGATAAAGACCCTTACGGAGATAGGAACGGGGCTTGGCTATCAGTATGTGAAGGATTTCGGGATCTCGACCCTGAAAGAGGGCGACAACAATCAGTATCTGGCTCTCGGAAATATCACCTCAGGAGTGAAGAACTATGAGCTCGCAGCAGCCTATGCCACTATAGCAAATGGCGGCGTCTATCAGCGGCCGGTGTTCTATACTACAGTCGAGGACAGCCACGGCAGAAAGATACTCGATACCACAAGGCGTGAGGGAAAGAGAGTCATCAAGAAAACAACAGCCTGGCTTCTGACTTCCGCCATGCAGGATGCCATGAAAAAGGGGAATGGCAGAAAGGCAGCGTTTACAGATATGCCGGTGGCCGGTATGACGGGAATCACTGACAATAATACGGATGCAGTTTTTGCAGGATATACGCCGTACTATACATGTGCGATCTGGGGCGGTAATGATGACGGTACTTCCCAGAGCACGATATCCTATGCGAAAAAT
Source organism: Lachnospiraceae bacterium (assembly GCA_029338735.1). Lineage (GTDB taxonomy): Bacteria > Bacillota > Clostridia > Lachnospirales > Lachnospiraceae > Weimeria. The sequence continues at coordinate 9,861 of JAQYAY010000056.1, forward strand.
ATCTGGAAGTCAGTCATGCTACAGATCAATTCCGGAAAGGAGCGGCAGGAATTCATGATACCAGCAGATATCATAGAGACACATGTCTGCAGGAAATCAGGCAAGTTGCCAGAAGAGGGAGTATGTGATCAGGACCCCAGGGGCAGCATGGTATATTCTGAGTTCTTCGAAGAAGGTACAGAGCCGACAGAGAGCTGTGACCATCATATCAGACTGACAATCTGTAAGGATTCGGGCCTGCCAGCAACTGAATACTGCCCGTCAACAGAAGAAAAAGTATTCATCACAGGCGGCAGCAAGGATACAGATGACGGAAAATATCTGGTCGATCCGAAGATCCTGAACAAGACATGCAATATCCACACAGGACCATTGGATTGAACTAAAAAAAATACTTGATATTTATTTTTAGATGTGTATAATAATATCTGTTGTCAGTCATTGGCCCATAGCCAAACGGTAAGGCAGCGGACTCTGACTCCGTCATTTCAAGGTTCGAATCCTTGTGGGCCAGCTATTTATTTAAAGGAATCGCGAAAGCGGTTCCTTTTTTCGTATTCAGAGAGTGTCTGCGAATGCATTGCTCTCTGAACTAATTGCAACGTTCTTTTATAAATGATACAATGTCAATAAGTGGATACGGCTTTGGGCGGACAGTTCAAGCCGGATCCACAAGATGAAACTTAAATGAACGAAGAAAGGTCTAACTGATGTACGAGATTCAGACCCGCGTTGGGTTTTCAACCACAGATGAGAACCTCCGGCTGCCACTGACCGGAATCATCAATCTGCTGCAGGACTGCGCCACATTCCATACGCAGGATACAGGATATACGACACAGTGGCTCAAGGAGAATCATAGAGCTTGGTTTGTGACAGACTGGCAGATCCGCCTTCACAAGCCGATCAATATGGGTGACAATGTGACTGTCCGCACTTATCCGTATAATGCCAGAGGAGCGCTTGCATCCAGGTACTTCACGATTACGGACTGGGACGAGGCACCTTTCGTGACGGCCAATTCACTGTGGATATATATGGACCTTGAGAAGATGGGACCGACGCGTACACCGGAGGAGATGTTTGCGGCATATGGCACGAGCGCACCTCCTATTGAGAAGTTTGGCGACAGGAAGATCCGGTTCGATGGAGAAATGGAGACGATCAGTTCGATAAAGGTCGATGAGACCATGATAGATTCGAATTCACATGTGAATAATGGCAAGTATATATCGATAGCGGAGCATTTTCTCTCGAAGGAGGGCAGCTTCAATTTCTTCCGTATCGAGTACAAGAACCAGGCACATCTCGGAGACCTGATGCTCATCAGAAAGGGCAGGGAGAACGGCAATGTCTATATAGACATCACGGATGATGAGAATACAGCATTTATGAGGCTGGAGGCAGCAAATGAAGACAGAGATAACGCCGGTGGAGACACTTCGGCTCACAGAGTATAATAAGAAAAAAGACGAATACATCAGGGCAGGACTTGAGGCGATAGACCGCGGAGAGCTTGCCCTTCTTCTGCTTGCAGGAGGGATGGGGACGAGGCTTGGATACGACGGCCCGAAGGGTACATACCCAATCGAAGAGGACAGATCGATCTTCGGCTGTCTCTTTGACAATCTGCGTGAAGAGATCGGCGACAGGACCATACCGTTTTTCGTGATGACTTCGGACAAGAATGATGAGGCCACAAGAGCATTTTTCAAAGAGAAAAATTATTTCGGTTATGATCCGTCCCAGATCTTTTTCTATAAGCAGGAGATGGCTCAGGCAACAGACTTCGACGGTTCGCCGCTGTATGAGGATGTGAATGTCCCGGCTACGTCACCGAATGGAAACGGAGGCTTTTTCAAGTCGCTGATACAGGCTGGATACAGGGACAGAATCGATGGAGCCAAGTGGCTCAATGTATTCGGGGTTGACAATGTGCTTGCACGGATTGCAGATCCGGCATTTCTTGGTGCATTGATCTGCGAACACAAGTCAGCCGGAGTCAAGGCTGTCATGAAGACAGGACCTGATGAGAAGGTCGGAGTCGTATGCGCGAAGAACGGCAGACCGTCTGTCATCGACTATACCCAGATGACAGAGGAGATGTGCAATGAGAGGGATAAGGACGGCAATCTCGTCTATGCAGCAGGCGTGACGGTCAACTATCTTTTTGATACTTCAATACTTTTAAATACACTCGATGAGGGACTGCCTGTTCACAAGGTAGAGAAAAAGATTCCCTACCTTGCCGATATCCATGGCAGACCATGGCGTCTCGGCAGTGAACCGGGAGAGCATGTGAATCCAACGGAACCGAATGGATACAAGTACGAGATCATGATCACGGATCTGATCGAGGATTTTCCTGATTTCCTGCCGGTAGAAGTGGAGAGAGAAAAGGAATTCGCACCGGTCAAGAATCTGCATGGAGTGGATTCGGTGGACAGTGCACGGGAGCTCTTGAAGAGGAACGGTAAGTAATGCAGCTGGAGAAGATCCGCTTTTCAATAATCATAGGTGCATACCAGACGAATGCCATTTTTTTCAGACAGGCGATCGCGTCGGCAGAGGCCGTAAGGTGGAAGAATCTCGAGATTCATGTGCTTGATGCCTGTCCGGGTGCCGGGCTTCGTGCCGTCACGAAGCAGGTGTGCAGGGATGATCCGAGGGTTTCGTATCACACGATCCGTCCGCAGGGCTCGCTTGCTGATGTGTGGAATGCAGGCATCCGTTTTGCGAGGGGAGACTATCTGATTTTCTTAGGTCTTACCGACAGGCTCAATACAATGATTCTGCGGTACTTAAATGACTATATTTCCGCCCATCCTGATGATGAACTCATATATACTGACCATGATGAGATAAAGGATGGCAGCCGGACAAATCCATATTTTCTTCCTGATTTCAATAAGGAGCTTCTGCTCGGTAGCAACTACATAGGCGACTCCTTCATCATGAAGCGCCAGGCGTTTGCAAAGATCGGAACGTTCAACAGGCAGCTGACATTTGCGTTTGCGTATGAATTTTTCCTGAGAGCAATGTCGCGTAAGGTGAAGATCGGCCATGTGCCGGCACTTCTGTGGCACAGGATGGCCTACGAGATGCCTGATGGAAGAGAGATAAAAGAGCTGACCCGGAGGAGTCTGCGTGAGCATATCACTGTGGTGTCAGCGTATTTCAACCAGGCCGGTGTCAGGGCAAAAATAAATGAAGGAATACTTGGAGATTCGTGGCAGGTACGGTACGACGGGAGCGGTTATGAGGCTCACAAGTCAGATGTGCTGCTGATCAGGGACAGGCATGTGCGTGTCATCACGAGAAAGGCGGCTGAGATCCTGTACGGATATGTGCAGCAGCCTGATATCGCCATTGCAGCAGGCAAATTCATTCACGGAGCCAGAATCCATAATAGCGGCTATATCTATGACAATCATGGCGTGACATATCCAGCGTGCCACAGTCAGGGTGTCTTTTCGTCGGGACTCTACGGGCGCAATGTCACAGCACAGGACGTGTCGATGGTGGACTTCTCATACTGCATGGTGGATGCCACTTTTTTCAAGAGATGCGGCGGCTTTGACAAGAGACTGCAGGGCAGTGACATGATCCTCGATCTCTGTCTCAAGGCAAGGGCAGGCGGCCTGCGGACTGTGTTCGTGCCGCAGGTGCTCAGCTATCGTTCAGGAACCAATGAGACCAGTGAAGAGGCATCACGGAAGATCCTGTGTGAGAAGTGGAAAAAGACGATTACAGCCGGTGATCCGTGCTACAACAGGAATCTCCCGATGGGCATGGACAACTACTATCTGTAGTAATTGACAAACAGAATAAATCGGGGTATTATTCAAGGGTTGTTATACTTTTTTAGCGAGGAAAAATATGAGCGGCAAGGCAAAAGCAGACCAGCTTAAACATAGAAAACGCAACAGAATAATCCTGATCATTGAGCTTGTGATCCTGCTCGTACTTCTGGCAGCCCTTTTTGTATGGCTGAAGTTCGGTATGATCAATTTCAGGGACATCGGAACCGTGCAGCCAGGCAAGATATCGAAGAAGACTGAGAAGACACTGTCGGGATATACGAATTTCATGGTATTCGGTGTCGACAACCGCAAGGCTGGGAACTATACGACTGGTAATACCGATGTGCAGATCATCGTGAGTATCAATAATGACACGAAGAAGATCCGCATGGCTTCACTCTATCGTGATACGATCGTTGATATCGACCCGACAGGCAATTCCAAGTTTGCCAAGTGCAATGCAGCATATGCATACGGCGGCGAGAAAGAGGCCATGGAGATGGTCAATGAGAATCTCGAACTGAATCTGGACAAGTTCGTGACAGTTGATTTCCGTGCAGTATCTGACGTAGTAGATGATGTCGGTGGACTCGAGATCGACGTGACTCCGGCTGAGCTTCAGGCACTCAATTCAAAGCCTCTCGTACAGGAGGTAGCGCGTGCATCGGGCAAGACTCCGAAGCTCGTGACGAAGTCAGGACTCCAGACCTTAAACGGTGATCAGGTCACAGCATACTGCCGTATCAGGCATACAGCAGGTGGTGATTTCACCCGTGCATCACGTCAGAGAAAGGTCATGAATCTCCTTTTACAGAAGGTGAAAAAGGCTTCTCTGACCCAGCTTAACAGCATTATTGATGATGTTCTGCCAAAGATCTCAACCAATTTTTCTGGTACAGAGATTCTGTCAATGGCGACAGCAGCGAAGTCATATGAGATTGACAAGTCATTTGGATTCCCTTTTGACAAGACCACTGCAACGATCAATCCATATGGATCAATCGTCATCCCGTGCACACTTTCTACTAATGTAGAGAAGCTGCACAACAAGATGTTTGATGAGGTGGACTATACACCGAATAATACTGTCAATGCCATCAGCCAGCAGATAGTAAATATCACCGGAATGACAGAGCAGAGTGCTGTTGACTACAGCAGTTCCGAGGACAATAAGGGAATAGACGATACCACAACTACCACGTCGGATTCGGAGAGTACGACAAGACAATAGGGAGCGTAAATGAGTGACAGAGAGACAAGACAGCCATCGAGGCGTCAGAAGCGCAGAAAAAGAAGAAAGGTGCTTCTGATCATTGAGATAATCATACTGGTACTTCTTCTGCTGGTGCTTTTTGCATGGCTGAAGTTTGGCACGATAAATGTGCGCAATATCGGAAAAGTAAAGACCGGAAATATTTCCAAGAAGACGGAGAAGGTGCTGTCGGGTTACACGAATTTCATGGTGTACGGCGTTGACAACAGGACTGCCGGCAACTATAATGGCGGCAATACCGATGTGCAGATCCTTGTAAGCATCAATAATGATACGAAGAAGATCCGTATGGCATCTGTATACCGTGATCTGTATCTGGATGTAGATCCGACGAATGGCACCAGACTCGCGAAGTCGAACGCGGCATATGCAAGAGGCGGTGAAAAAGAAGCCATGGAGATGATCAATGAGAATTTCGATCTCAACGTTGACAAATTCGTGACGGTGGATTTCGCAGCTGTTGTGGATATCATAGATGATGTAGGCGGAATAGAGGTGGATGTCTCAGATGATGAGCTTGCGGCGCTGAACAGCAGGAGATATCCTACAATTCCACAGGTTGCAAGGATTTCTGGCAAGAAGGCTACCTATGTGACAAAGGCCGGACCACAGACTCTGAACGGTGTTCAAGCGTGTGCATACTGCCGTATCAGGCACGGAGCAGGTGATGACTGGGGCCGTGCGAGAAGACAGAGGATGGTTATGAGCCAGCTGTTCAAGAAGGTCAAGGGTGCATCTGCATCACAGATGAGTAAGATAATAGATGATGTATTCCCGAAGATATCGACGAATTTCTCTATGACAGAGATGCTCTCACTCGCATCCGCAGTGAAGTCATATTCGATCGACAAGTCCTTCGGCTTCCCGTTTGATGAGACCAATATGGCACTTAACGGCCGTGATACTATGATCCCATGTACTCTGGAGTCGAATGTAGAGAAGCTGCATCAGAAGATGTTTGACGAGGCCAATTACGCACCGAGCCAGACAGTCAGGGCAATCAGCGACCAGATAGTACAGGTGACAGGCAAGACCGAGGAATCGGCGCAGGATTATAGCAAGATTGAAGGCAATATAGGAGTGGATGATTCGAACACATCAGATACATCAGAAACTGATACTCCAAAATCGTAAAACATACGATATTACGAGATGTCAACACTTAGAGAGGTTAGCATATGTGTGGAATAGTTGGTTACATTGGTGATGATCAGGCGGCACCGATCCTTCTCGACGGACTTGAGAAGCTCGAATACCGTGGATATGATTCAGCAGGAATCGCTGTTTTCGATGGCAAGCAGATTGAGATCAAGAAGGCCAAGGGCAGGCTCAAGGTTCTTGAAGAGCTGACTCATGACGGGGCCAATATGCCGGGAGTCGTTGGAATCGGACATACAAGATGGGCCACCCATGGAGAGCCTTCTGATATCAACGCTCATCCTCAGTATAATAAGGACAAGACCATAGCTGTAGTCCACAATGGAATCATTGAGAACTACCAGAAGATAAAGGACAAGCTGACTGCGAAGGGATATAAATTTATCTCTGAGACAGATACAGAGTCAGTGGCCCAGCTTCTCGACTATTACTATGAGGGCAATCCGCTCGAGGCCATCATCAAGGTCATGCAGCGTATCGAGGGTAGCTATTCTTTAGGAATCCTGTTCGCTGATCATCCGGATAAGGTGTATGCGGCAAGAAAGGATTCTCCGCTCGTCGCCGGAATTGCAGATGATGGAAGCTATATCGCCTCAGATGTGACTGCGATCCTGAAACACACGCGTGACGTGTATTATATCGACAATCAGGAGATTGCCTGCCTCACGAAGGAAGGCATCACCTTTTTCAATATGGATGGTGAGCCGGTACAGAAGGAGTCGAAGCATATCGACTGGGACGCCAATGCTGCCGAGAAGGGTGGCTATGAGCATTTCATGCTGAAGGAAATGTACGAGCAGCCGAAGACCGTCCGTGACACGATGTCACCGCGTATCCGCAAGGGTCATGTAGTGATAGACGATCTGAAGATGTCAGATGATGATATCAGAAATATCGGCCGTCTCCATATCGTTGCCTGCGGAAGTGCTTATCACACCGGCGTTACAGCGAAGTATGTATATGAAGAAATGGCCCGCATCCCTACCGACGTGGATGTGGCGAGCGAATTCAGATACAGGGACCCAATCCTGGATAAAAATGATCTCGTGCTTATTATCAGCCAGTCCGGCGAGACAGCAGACACTCTTGCGGCTCTTCGCCTTGCAAAGGAAAAAGGCATCCGCACGCTTGCGATAGTAAATGTCGTGGGTTCATCGATCGCCCGTGAGGCTGATGAGGTGATGTACACCTGGGCCGGACCTGAGATCGCAGTAGCGACCACGAAGGCGTATTCAGCTCAGCTGATCTGCCATTATCTGCTTGCAATCCGCTTCGCAAGGGCCAGAGGCGAGATCACGGATGAGCAGGAGCAGGCATACGTGGCTGATCTCGAGAAGCTTCCAGATCAGATAGACATGCTCCTCAATAATAAAAAGAAAATACAGAAGTTTGCGAACCGTTATATCGGTGCCAAGGACATCTTTTTCATTGGAAGAGGGATCGATTATGCGATCTCAATGGAAGGCTCTCTGAAGCTGAAGGAGATTTCATATATCCATTCGGAGGCTTATCCGGCAGGCGAGCTGAAGCATGGAACCATTTCCCTTATAGAGGACGGAACCCTCGTTGCAGCAATAGCCACGCAGAAGAAGCTGTACCCGAAGACCGTATCGAATATAGTAGAGGTAAAGACCCGTGGTGCTTTCGTCCTTGCAGTCACCAATGAGGGCGACACAGATATGGAAGAGCATGCTGACTATGTGATCTATATCCCGCAGACGAACCAGTACTTCACGAACTCCCTCGCTATCATCCCGCTTCAGCTGTTCGCCTATTATGTGGCTGTAGGAAAAGGGTGCGACGTCGACAAGCCAAGGAACCTGGCAAAGTCAGTAACAGTTGAATGAGAAATGAGCTATAGTTCAGGTAGATGGTGTTTATTATCAGTTACGAGGACAGGCGACATATAAGCCGCGAAAGACCTTTCGAAACGCCGGTGCTTGGCGGGCGTATTTCAGACCGCCTATGCACCGCTGCGTTGAGAACAGAGCGAGAGCGTGTCTCGAATGACTTGATGTGCCATATTCCCGACTCAGTTCCATGAACAAATTTTTTCAAAACTTTTTTCACATAATAAGAAACAGTTATTCACACTTTCATCATAATTGACTGCTAATATATATCATGTCAACAGAAAAGAACAGCTTCATTAAGAGGCAAATGAAAGTGAGGTTAAGATATATGAGCAATTATCAGTACTATGAGTATCAGCCGGGTGGTGATGACGGTAGCAATAACAACCAGGACAACGGATACAATCCATATAGCAATCAGTACAATGGACCGGTCAACAACCAGCCAAAGAAAGAGAAGAAGCCACATAAGAAGGCAAAGTTCTTCGGCAAGGTAGTTGCAGCAGCACTGATCTTCGGACTGGTAGCAGGACCAGTCACTTATGGCACGAACCGCCTGACAAGTCATTTCGCGGGCGGAGACAGTACAGCAACAGAGGAGACCAACAATAACAGCTCATCATCAGGTGAGATCTCTTCGACAGCAACATCAGCAACAGCATCATCAGATGATGTATCTTCAATTGCCAGTGAGACACTTCCTTCAATCGTACAGGTGACCAATATGTCACTCGAGAAGGTACAGAGCTGGTTCGGAACTTCATCAACAATACCGACTAAGAGCCTTGGAAGCGGAGTCATTTTCAAGCAGGATGACAATTACCTCTACATCGCTACGAACAACCATGTAGTCAGCAATTCCAACAGCCTCTCAGTCACCTTCAATGACAATAAGAGCGTCACAGGTGAGGTCGTAGGAACCGATGTACAGTCCGATCTCGCAGTGATCAAGGTAAAGCTTTCATCACTGAAGGACAGCACAAAGAAGGCTATCAAGGTAGCTTCACTCGGATCTTCTGCATCACTTAAGGTAGGCCAGCAGGCAATTGTAATCGGAAATGCTCTCGGATATGGACAGTCAGTCACGACCGGAGTCATCAGCGCACTGAACAGAGAGGTATCTATTCAGAATGAGGACAACGGCAAGACATATACACAGGAGATGATCCAGACATCAGCTGCTGTAAACTCAGGAAACTCAGGCGGCGCACTCCTCAACTCAAAGGGCCAGGTCGTAGGTATTGTATCAGCCAAGTATTCAAGCAGCGGCTCATCACAGAATGCATCTGTAGAGGGCATGGGCTTTGCAATCCCAATCGACAATGCGAAGACTATCATCGACCAGCTCATGAGCACAGGCAAGGTAACAAACAGACCTGGTTCAAAGAATTCAGACTCTGACGGTTCATCATCGACAACTACCAGTGAACAGGGATTCCTTGGAATCCAGGGTGCTGATATCTCATCAGAGATGGCTTCTTCATACAGCATGCCACAGGGTGTATATGTGACAAAGGTAGTTTCAGGAAGCCCTGCAGAAAAGGCCGGGATCAAGAAAGGTGATGTGATCACCGGAGTTGACGGGACTACTATTTCTTCAATGTCATCACTTCGTGAGTATATCTCAGGCAAGAAGAAAGGTGACAAGGTCAAGGTAGCAGTTGCAACTGTAGAAAATGACTATAAGTCTAAGAACGTCGAAGTCACTCTTACAGCCAGACCAGAAGATGATTCTGATTCAGGCAGTGACAATGATGAGGACAGCGACAACAGTCAGGACAACAGTGGCAGCGACGATGACGGAAGCAACAGCTTCGGCAACGGCGGTCTCTATGACTGGAGCCAGATTTTCGGAAACTAACAGTTCTTTACAGGATAATAACTTGTAATCAAAGGTGATAAAATATATAATAAAGGCACGGCAATTTCAGGCCGTGCCTATTTTATTTAAGGAGACTTATGGATAAGAAAAGAATCGTAATTGCATTAGGCCACAATGCACTCGGCACGACACTTCCGGAGCAGAAGAAGGCTGCAGCAGGCAGCGCAAAGGCTGTGGCAGAATTTATTTCACAGGGCTATCAGGTCGTGATCACTCATTCGAACGGACCACAGGTCGGAATGATCCATACGGCCATGAATGAATTTTCACAGAAGTATCCTGAGTACACAGATACTCCTATGAGTGTCTGCTCTGCTATGAGTCAGGGATACATCGGCTATGACCTGCAGAGCGCTATCCGCAGTGAGCTGATTAACAAGGGTATCTACAAGACTGTTGCGACGGTCCTCACTCAGGTGACTGTGGATCCGTATGATGAGGCTTTTTACAGACCTACGAAGATCATCGGCAGAGTCCTCACGAAGGAAGAGGCGCAGGCACAGGAGAAGAAGGGCAATCATGTGACAGAGGTCGAGGGCGGATACAGACGTATCGTTGCGACTCCGAAGCCACAGAGCATTGTAGAGATTGATGCGATCAATGCGCTTCTTGATGCTGATCAGGTAGTCATTGCTTGTGGCGGCGGTGGAATTCCGGTTCTTTCACAGGATCATATTCTGAAAGGTGCTTCGGCCGTTATCGAAAAGGATACGGCGGCAGGCGTTCTGGCTGATCAGGTAGATGCTGATATGCTGATCATCCTCACAGGCACCAACAAGGTCTGCCTGAACTATGGTACAGCTGATGAGAAGCCGCTTGATTTCATTTCAGTCGCAGACGCGAAGAAGTATCTCGCTGAGGGGCAGTTTGAAGAAGGTACAATGGCACCGAAGATTGCTGCAGCGATCAGTTACATCGGAGATTCAGCAATCAGAAAGACTCTCATTGCAAAGCTTGACCCTGAGAATCCGCTGATCGCAGGCAAAGATGGAACGATGATTGCTAAATAAGGATATAGGATATAGGATATAGGATATAGGGGATAGGATATAGTCAATTACCGATTCCTAACCCCTAACCCCTATCCACTTAGAAAGGATAAAGATGGATTACAGAAGAAAGACCAAAATCATATGTACCCTCGGTCCGGCATCTGAATCACCGGAGACGATGAAAAAGCTCATAGATGCAGGTATGAATGTGGCCAGATTCAATTTTTCTCATGGAAGTCATGAGGAGCATCTCGGCAGACTGAAGACTCTCAGGAAGCTGAGAAAAGAAACTGGCAAGCCTGTTGCAGCTCTTCTCGATACCAAGGGACCTGAGATCAGACTCAAGAATTTCAAAGATGGTGGAGTCGATCTCGCAGATAATCAGATTTTTACACTGACTACAAGAGATGTAGAAGGAACTCAGGACATTGTATCGATCACATATAAAGATCTGCCGAAGGATGTGTCAGAGGGAGTTCATATCCTGATTGATGACGGTCTCGTAGAGATGGTCGTCCAGAAGGTCAATGATACAGATATCACCTGTCGTGTCGTAAATGGCGGACATATCTCTGACAAGAAGGGTGTCAATGTCCCGAATGTCGAACTGTCAATGCCGTTTGTCAGCCCGCGTGATTACAAGGATCTTGTATTCGGAGTTCAGGAGGACTTCGATTTCGTTGCTGCTTCTTTTACACGTACTGCTCAGGATATCAAGGATATCAGAAAGATCCTGAAAGAGCATGGCGGCGAGAAGATCCAGATCATTGCCAAGATTGAGAACAACCAGGGCGTCAAGAATATAGATGAGATCATTGATGCCGCTGATGGTGTAATGGTAGCCCGTGGTGATATGGGAGTTGAGATCCCGCTTGAGGATGTGCCGGTGATTCAGAAGATGATCATCAAGAAGGTATATGAGGCCGGCAAGTTCGTAGTAACAGCTACCCAGATGCTTGATTCCATGATCACTCATCCGAGACCGACCAGAGCCGAGGCTACAGATGTGGCTAATGCAGTATATGATGGCACTTCAGCCATTATGCTCTCAGGTGAGACGGCTGCCGGCAAATATCCTGTTGATGCAGTTGCCACAATGGACAGGATTGCCAGAAGGACAGAGCAGGACATCCATTACCGCAGCAGAATGATAAAAAACGAGACAGACAAGTCAGAATCATCAATAACAGACGGTATCACACATTCAGCATGTCTTCTCGCAGGCGACCTCAATGCGACAGCCATTGTCACAGTCACGAAGTCAGGCCGCACGGCACATGCTGTATCGAAATTCCGCCCGGCATCACCAATCATTGCAGGCTGCATAGATGACAAGGTCTGCCGCCAGATGAATCTCTGCTGGGGCACGACTCCTATTATGATTCAGGAAGAAAAAGATGCGGAAGAGCTTTTCGCACACACAATATCGAGATGTGAAGAGGAGAATCTTCTCGTTGAGGGAGATGTGATAGTTCTGATCGCCGGAGTACCGCTCGGTATCTCAGGAACGACGAATCTGATCAAGGCTCAGATGGTGTAAGAGGGGTTAGGATATAGGATATAGGGGTTAGGGGATAGGGGCGAGGGACCAGGAAAATTACTATCCCCTATCCCCTATCCCCTAAGTCATTATTCAGCCTTCTTTTCCTGCTCCCCGTAAGCCTTCTTGATGGCTTCAAATGTCTCCGGAGACACATAATGCTCAATACGACAGGCGTCCTTGACAGCAATATCTTCTGGCACGCCGATGCTGACGAAGAGCTTTGAGAGAAATTTGTGTCTCTCATACATCTGCTGGGCAATAACCATTCCCTTGTCAGTAAGGGTGATGTGATTGTGCTCATCAATATTTACATATCCGTTTTCTTTGAGCTGCTTCATGAATACTGAAACGGTGGCTCTCGCATATCCAAAATAATTGCATATATCGGTGGCACGGACATATTCCTTCTGCTCTGAAAGGATCAGGATTGATTCGAGATAATCCTGTGCCGACTCCTGCATTTTCATATTGCATTCCTCCTTAAAATATTCTCAAATTATACATCATTTTGTATACAGATTCAATACTGTTAGGCATTTCTAATATATTAGCGCGATTAAAATGTTTTGTAACCCTAACTTTTTCTTGACAGATTTGTAAGGCAGTGCTAATATACTGTATGTA
>JAQYAY010000057.1 GCA_029338735.1 Lachnospiraceae bacterium
ACCCTCTATGGCTTCAATGTAGGCGGCATGCACCTTGTCAAGTTTCGGCTGGGTGCGCCCTATGCTTCCCTGGCTTCTTAACCATATAGTCACATCAAATCCGCAGTATGCACACTGAAAAGCAATCTGACTTCCAAGTACACCGCCTCCGGCAACAACAACTTTTTTTATGTTCATCGCAACCTCCTTATTGAAAAATATATTATGTAACACTATGAGGGTATTTTACCATAAAACTCTCATGAATGCAGATTTTATAGAAATTTTTATCTGATTCAGATACTGTTGCAGTATGACGAAAAGTGATAGAATAAAAAACAACCAAAGAAACGATCTACGAAGCATCCCTTTGAAAGGAGCCGATCATGCAGCTTGAATATACAGGAATATTATATGCTCTGTCCTTTGCCCTGGACGCGGTAGAAAGAGAAGTGAACGGAGCGGAGGAAGGACATGGAATGCGGGTGGCCTGGCTGTCATACTGCCTTGCCAGGGGACTCGGATACACGAATGAGGAGACGACGGACCTCGTGGCCTGTGCTATCCTGCATGATAACGCCATGGCTGAATACAGACGTGATATGCATGATAACGGCGGGGAGGAGAAGTTTCCGGTTGAGATTGACGGCATCAGAATATATGACGAGTCAGGGATCCATGCGCTTATGGGCGAGGAGAACATCAGAAAGCTTCCTTTTAACGGAGATGTGAACGGAGTCATCCTGGGGCACCATGAGAACGCCGATGGAAGTGGGCCTTTTCACATGAGGGAAGGCGAGACTGATATCAGGGCAGAGATCATCCGTCTTACTGACTGCGTAGATATCGACTGCGAACTGATGCAGATGAGTGAGTCGGATTTTGACAGGATGACAGCTGAAGTCCGGCGGCAGAGCGGGAAGCTTTTTTCAAAAAGAGCTGTGGAGCTGATGGATAAGAATCTCAGGTATTCTGATATAGAGATCCTGCAGAATCTCGGAGTGCAGGAAGTCCTTAAAAAATATGTGCCTTCCTGCAGCAGGGATTTCAGCAACGATGAGATACATGGGATAGCCGGATTTTTCGCCGGGATAGTCGATGTGAAGTCGTCATATACCAGGAACCACTCTATGGGAGTGGCACAGAAAGCCGCAATTATGGCAGAGCACTACGGCTTTTCTCATGACAAGGCTGTAAGGTTCTTTTTTGCGGGGGCCATGCATGACATCGGGAAGATGATCATCGCGAACGATATCCTGGAAAAGCCTGACAGGCTGAACGACGAAGAGTTCAGGAACATGCAGAACCACGCGGTCTGGACCTACCGGATCCTCTCGGGGATCGAAGGTCTGGAAGATGTCACGGAATGGGCGTCCGATCACCATGAGAAACTGGATGGAAGCGGATATCCGAGGGGACTTCGGGCCGATCAGCTGACTTTCGAGGACAGGCTGATGGCCTGCATCGACATATATCAGGCGCTGACCGAAAGCCGCTCATATAAGGAGGGGATCCCGCACGACCGTACCATGTCGATCATGAGGGGAATGGTCTCAGACGGGAAGATCGACGCAGATATCACAGAGGAGATTGACCGGGTCTTCGGCACAGGGGAGAATGACGCGGAAGAGTCTGTGAAGGTGACAGGCTGGAAGTGCCCTGTCTGCGGGTATGTCTGCGAGGGAGAAAAGCCGCCGGCTTTCTGCCCTGTCTGCGGTACCCCGGGCGATGATTTTGCGAGAACAGTATAAACTGGGCGAATACTCAGGTGGATCTCTTCTCGAGAACAAAATAGATCTCTGATCCATTCCGGGATCTGGAAGGCTCCGCAGATGCGGGGCTTTTTTATATAGAAAAAAGGCACAGGTGGATATCCATCTGCGCCTTTTGACTTAAAATTACTGCCATAAGGACGTCACTGGCAGATTGCGTCAGCGAGAGCTTTGAAAGCGGCGTCGTCTGACGGTTTTCTCATGGTCTTTATGGTTACGACGGGGTCGACTAAGGTAAGTCCCATGCGGTCTGTGTATTCCTTCATCTTCGAAGCGGCGAGAGGACCCCATGAACCGTTCTCTACGAGACCGACCTTACGGTTCTTGAAAGCCTTGCACTGGAGATGATAGAGGAAGTCCTCCATAGGAGGGAAGAGGTTCCCATCGTAGGTGCAGGCCGCAAGGATCATCCTGTCATAGCGGAAAGCGTTCTCCACTGCGTATGAGACATGCTCCCTGGTCAGATCGCATCTTAAGACCTTCTCGCCTCTTGCGGTGAGTTCTCTGGCGAACTGCTCCATGGCAGCCTTCGTATTGCCATGGATAGAAGCGTAGGCGATGAGTATGCCGCTGTCCTCCGGAGTGTAGGTGCTCCAGTGCTGATATTTGTCTATGTAGTAGTCCAGGTCCATGGAAAGGACAGGGCCGTGCAGAGGGGCGATGCGGTCTATGTCAAGCAGAGATGCCTTTTTCAGCAGAGCCTGAACAGGGGCACCGTATTTGCCGACGATGTTAGAATAATAGCGGCGGGCCTCGCAGATCCAGAAGCCGTGAGCTTTATCGACGGAATCACCGAAGTGACCGTCTTCGTACTGCTTTATCGTTCCGAAGGTGCCGAAGCCGTCAGCTGAGAAAAGAGTCTTCTCGCTCTCCTCGTATGTTACCATGACTTCCGGCCAGTGGACCATAGGAGCCATGAAGAACTTCAGGGTGTGGCTGCCGAGAGACAGCTCTTCGCCCTCTTTTACGGCGATGAATCTGTCTGTGTAGTCTTTCTCGAAAAACTGCGGCAGCATGGCTTTTGTCCTGGCGGAACCGACAAGCTTCATATCAGGGTACTCGTCGGCGATCCACCCGATATTGGCGGAGTGGTCAGGCTCAAGATGCTGAATTATAAGGTAGGCCGGGGTTCTGCCGGCAAGAGCGTCTTTAAGGGAAGCTCTCCACTCCTTGCTCCTGCGCCTGTCAACAGTGTCCATGACGGCGATCTTCTCATCTTCTATAAGATAGGAATTGTAAGTAACTCCGTTCGGCACCGGATACTGGCTCTCGAACAGGTCGAGATCCGGATCATCTGCGCCAAGGTACCTGACTGTGTCTGTGACTATCATATATATCCTCCTGTGATTTTATGTTTTCTGAAACCGGTTTATATTATAACATTTTCTGGCAAATAGTGAAGTAAATTTTGAAAATGTTTAGCACAGCAGTAATAGGAACCGTCCCTTTCTTCATCTCAGACTTAAGAATGTTCCCTGTACTCCGCGCTTTCCATGGCTTGCCCGATGGGAGAACAGCAGTGATGAGTTCTCACATGTGCAGATGTCTGTTGTATAAATATTTGAAGGCCTCACACCGGCTTCTTCCATTGTGATGCGGCATGCTGCCCAGAGATCAAGCTGGTAGTGACCATTATGCTTGTCTTCAAGGATTTCATTTGTATACCCTGGGAACTCCTTTTTGAATTCTGTTGCTACATCTTCACTGACTTCATAGCAGTCCCTGCAGATAGATGGTCCTATGGCACAGATCATATCTGAGGGATCAGATCCATAGTTTTCATGCATGACTTCAATTGTGTGTGCTGCAATCCGTCCGACTGTTCCACGCCAGCCAGAATGGGCGGCTCCGATGCATTTCTTTACAGGGTCTATGAAGATGAGAGGCACACAATCAGCCGAGAAGATTCCGAGCACTATGCCTGGCACATTTGTCACCAGCCCGTCCACATCTGTATAGTCAAGAGGCTTTGTGACACCTTTCCCTTTGTCTGCATAAGTCACAACACGTACATTAGTAGTATGTGTCTGCTGAGACAGTACGAAGTCTGCAGGAGATATATTCATGGCAGCAGCCACACGTCTGAAGTTCTCGGCTACATTCTCATCCGGGTCACCAAGGCCGGTCTTCAGATTGAGACTCGAGAAATATCCCTCGCTCACACCTCCAGGACGGGTCGTGAAGCAGTGGTTGATGAAACCAAGGCCGGATATGGCATCAAATTTAAGAAGTGGGAGACTGCCACCACTTACGCCCATATGATAATCGGTAGATTTTCGTGTAAAACTGATATCTGACAACGGTGTAATTCTTGAAATCATGCATTCATTCTATCACCAGAGCATGCGCGATTCAAGTTTGGCGATTCAAGTTTGTAATACATGATCCGATATGATAAAATTGATATCGAAGCTTGTGCAAAAAAAGCAATACGGGCAGTTGAGTATATGAAAAAGTAAAGGAGCCGCCTATGTATCCATTTATGTATTATTTTGATCCGACATATGTGCTGGTGATCATCGGTGCTATCGTGTGCGCCATTGCATCTGCCAGAGTTCATACAGCATACTCCAAATATGACAGAATAAGAAACAGAAGAGGGGTGACTGCCGAGCAGGTGGCAGAGCAGATACTGCATAATGCTGGCATTTATGATGTGAGAATCCAGCACATCAGAGGCAATCTGACAGACAACTATAACCCGTCGAATAAGACACTGAACCTGTCAGATGCTGTTTTAGGAAAGACTTCAGTAGCCGCCATAGGCGTCGCAGCACATGAATGCGGCCATGCAATTCAGGATCAGGTGAACTACGGTCCATTAAGACTTCGTGCGGCATCTGTGCCGCTTGCGAATATTGGTTCATATCTGTCATGGCCCATACTTATACTTGGAATCATCCTTGGATCATCCAGACTGGCCCATATCGGAGTATTCGTATTTCTTTTCGTGATAGCATTTGAACTGATCACACTGCCGGTAGAATTCAACGCCTCTCACAGAGCTCTTACAATTCTTCGTGATGACAATCTCCTGGAGCAGGATGAGGTGAAGATGGCAAAGAGCGTACTTGTCGCTGCAGCACTTACATACGTAGCAGCACTTTTCTCTGCATTTCTGCAGCTCCTGCGTATGCTTATCATAGCTGGTGGGACTTCAAACCGAGACGACTAATAAAAATGCAACACCTGTGTCAGACGGAGGAGTGCAGAGACAGATACATCTAGCGGATAAATATCTGTTTATCCGTAAAAATATACTTGATTCTGGCCTGAAATTGATATATACTTGTTTCTATAAACTACTAACTTTATCAGACATATGATTAATATCTTATAACTGATTACTTTTAACTTTTAACTTTTAACTTATAACTTATAACTTACAACTATGGGAAAAGACTCTGAATTTTATAAGGAAAAGAAAAACAACCAGACGCTCCGGCTTCGTGCTCTTTTAAAGGAACTGCCAGGATTTGTGGCTGACTACATATACAGCAAGGAAATGACGTCACAGACAAGCACTCTGGTAGCTTACTGCTATGATCTGATCACATTTTTCCAGTATATCATTGATACGAATCCTCTGTACAAAGGCATGAAACCCGCAGATTTCAAGCTGGATATCCTCGAAAAGATCTCTTCTGAGGATATCGCCGAATATCAGCGTTATCTGAAGCTTGATGTAAGCAGCGATTCCAAGACCATTCATGAGAATGACAAAAAGGCAATTGCCCGCAAGATGTCGCCACTCAGAGGTCTGTATCATTACCATCTGATCCACAAGAATATTAAGGAGGATCCGACGGTTCTTATACCTCTTCCAAGACTCAAAAAAGATAAAAATATCGTCCGTATGTCTAATTATGAGGTTCAGGCAATCCTTGATGCAGTTGAAAACGGCAATGCACAGATGTCAAAGCGCCAGCGTGCCTATTGTGAAAAGACAAAACAGAGAGATCTGGCTATCCTTACACTGATGCTGAATACCGGAATCCGTGTATCAGAATGCAATGGCCTTGATGTGTCAGATGTAGATCTTGTAGTAAACACCATTACAATAGTACGAAAAGGTGGCGGCCAGGACGTGCTGTATTTCGGTGATGAAGTACATGATGTGCTGAAAGACTATATAGATGGCGAAAGAAAAGGGATTATCCCGAAAGAAGGACATGAAAATGCCCTGTTTCTCTCGCTTCAGGGCAAGAGAATGAGTGTCGATGCAATCGAACGCCTCGTGAAGAAATATGCCCAGATGGTAGTCCCGAACAAGCATATCACACCCCATAAGCTGCGCAGTACCTATGGCACTGCCCTCTACCGTGAAACAGGCGATATCAGGCTGGTAGCCGACGTCCTGGGCCATGAAAATATCAATACGACCATCGACTACTATGCAGCAATCGAGGATGAACACAAGAAAGAAGCTGCCAATGCAGTCAATTTCCACAGAAAAGATAATTAATGAACGACTCCTCCGCGAGTCTCTGCATTGATCTCAGAAATTTCTTTTAAACCATCGATATATGGCTGATAAATGGCATCAACAGAGCCGCCTCCAAGTGTATCACAGCCATTGCAGAACTGGCATTCCTGGCCGCAGACATTCAGGCTCTGTGCAACTATTTTTATGCGTTCTTCACGGGTGGTGTCTTTTATAAGAATAGATTTCATAGCGAACTCCTTCCTATCTGGTGTTTTCAAGCACTTTTAGCATTTTGTTGAAATACTCAGGCAGAGGTGCCTGGAATTCAACGTATTTCTTAGTTGACGGATGGACAAATCCAATCGTCATTGCATGAAGGCACTGGCCTTCAAGATTATATTTACATTTAGACGGACCATAGACTGTATCTCCAAGCAGCGGGTGCCCGATTGATGCCATGTGGACCCTGATCTGATGAGTCCGTCCGGTTTCCAGCTTGAATTCACAGTATGCATATTCTTTAAAATTTTCAAGAACTTTGTAATGAGTCACAGCATTCCTGCCATGAACTCTGTCGATAGCCATCTTTTTCCTGTCGATCTTGCTGCGTCCTATAGGCGCGTCAATAGTACCTTCCATCACAGACATACGCCCAATCACAATTCCCCGATAAATACGATTTACGGTATGTTCCTTGATCTGTTCTGCAATAAAAAGATGAGCCTTATCATTTTTGCATATGATAAGGGAGCCAGTCGTATCCCGGTCAATTCTGTGCACAATTCCGGGTCTGATCACACCATTTATAGCTGAAAGCGAGTCTCCGCAATGATACATCACAGCATTGACGAGGGTGTGATCCGGATGACCAGGAGCCGGATGCACGACCATTCCCTTAGGCTTGTTTACGATCAGAATATCATCGTCTTCGTAAAGGATATCAAGCGGAATATTCTCCGGATGAACATCAAGAACCTCTTCTTCAATCGGTTCAATAGTAATCACATCACCGGACCGCAGTTTATAATTGTTCTTGACAGGAGCATCATTGATCAGAATCTTCTGCTCTTCTATCGCTTTCTGATAGAACGAACGGGTCTTATCACCATGCTCTGACAGATATTTGTCAATGCGGATCCCGGCATCATTTTCATCGACTGATATAGTCTTAATATCATTATCTGACATAGATCAATCCTTTTTGGACTTAATCCATTTAGCCAGATCATCGTCCGACATACCGAAGATCAGGAATATCAGCAGGAATATGACTGAAAGAGTCACATAGATATCAGCAACATTAAAAATCGGAAAATTGATCAGGGAAAAATAGATAAAATCCGTCACCTGATGAAATGCAATCCTGTCAATATAATTGCCAGCAGCCCCAGCAACCAGCGTTGACAGGCAGAAAGCCATCTTCATATACTTCCTCTCGAACGGCAGTTTCGCAAAGAAATATATGACAATGGCAGCAACAACCGGTGTCAGGACATAAAACACAACAGTCTTTCCGGTCATAATCGAAAACGCAGCACCAGTATTGTAAAGCAGCTGCAATTTCAGTAGGCCAGGTATGATATCCACATCACCGGAAGACAAATTCACTCTGGCTATATATTTAGTAATCTGATCTATTATTATTAGTATAATTATATATAATATAAAAAATGTGTAATATTTTTTTTTATCTTTATACAACATAATTATGTAACTCCATTTTATATCAAACTGAGTGGCAGCCGTGCCAGAGAACCTGTTTCACCTAAGAACTTCGTTTATGCCAGCAAGCAGATCATCATCCGTAAGCGTCGTATCAATCACCGCTTCTCCCACTTTTTTCAGCAGAATAAACTTTATCTGCCCGGCTGCCATCTTCTTATCAGACTTCGTAGTGGCCAGAACCTCAGCCGCATTGTAATCGGCTGCAGATACCGACACAGGCAGATCATAAGAGGCAATTGTCTCACGAATCATCGAATACTCATCTGAACTGATATATCCCTTCTTCATAGACAGATACGATGCAGCCACCATTCCAACAGCCACGCACTGACCATGGAACAGCCTGAAATCAGAAAGCTTCTCAATAGCATGCCCAATCGTATGTCCGAAATTGAGCGTGGCACGAATACCCTGTTCCTTCGGATCTATCTCAACCACATGCCCCTTGATCTCACAGCTGCGCTTCACAACATTAAGAATGGAATCAGGATCAAATGTAGTAATCTCATCCTTATCATTTATAAGAAAATCCAGGTAATCCCTGTCAGCAATCAGGCCATGCTTGATGACCTCTCCCATTCCCGATGCAAACTGTTCAGGCGGAAGACTCTTAAGCACTGACAGATTCATATATACCAGACGAGGCATATAAAAGGCTCCAACCATATTCTTGAAGGCTCTGAAGTCCACTCCGGTCTTGCCACCGATAGAACTGTCAACCATAGACAGAAGGCTCGTCGGCATCTGGATAAAGTCTATGCCACGGAGATATGTAGCGGCAGCGAATCCACACAGATCACCGACCACGCCGCCACCGAGTGCTACAAGCAGATCATGTCTGTCGAAGTGCGACCTCACGAGGAATTCATACAGATCTTCGACAACGTTCAGATTCTTGGAAGCTTCTCCGGCTGTAAATACAAAATCAGTAGTCTCAGGCGCATTTACTGATAAAGCATCCCTTACCTGCTCCAGATACAGTGGAGCGACATTCGTATCACTGACGATACAGATACGTCCGTATTTATTTCCTATATCAGTCACATAATCTGAAAGACGGCTGTAATCATGCTCCAGAACGATTCTGTAGCAAGGCTTTCCTTCATATTTTATCTCAAGTATATTATCCATAATCTCTTTCTGTCCTCAGTCGTACCAGTCAATGCTTACCTTCATACGTCCCTTCTGGGTCTGACCATAGAATTCCCTGACACGGAATTTACCTTTGCCACGGATCGTTACGATATCGCCTTCCATGACTCCCTTGGTATGGCTCTTTTCAATGCGGTTATTGATCATGACCTTCTCGCCATCTATGAGAGCTGTCCCCTGAGTCCTTGAAGTATGTGCGGCAGCAGCTACAAAAGAGTCGAGTCTGTCAGAGGTAATGATAAGAGTCTCATTCCTGAAATCAGGAATGAAACCAGACTCACTAAAATCAATCACAGATGCAGTCACATCGGTATGCTTTACTCTCACCATATTGTCAGTAATAAAAGGAGCAATATGGTCCACGCAGAATACAATGCATGAATTCGATGATTTGTCGACAAGCAGATCTCCCATCAGCTCTCTTTTGATACCCAGATTCATAAGAGCTCCAAGGAAATCCCTGTGTGTGAGAGTATCTGCAAACTTCGGGCTGATCGGAGCGATCTTTACAGCCTGCATTGGAAAAGAAACTT
Organism: Lachnospiraceae bacterium; assembly: GCA_029338735.1. Classification (GTDB taxonomy): domain Bacteria; phylum Bacillota; class Clostridia; order Lachnospirales; family Lachnospiraceae; genus Weimeria. Next base: position 9,588 of record JAQYAY010000057.1, read on the forward strand.
CTTCCAAAAAAGCGTCAGAAGGCATGAAACACGCCATCTGACGCTCTGAAAAGTCATATCCGCCGTTGGTCTCTGTCTCGCAGCTGAAGCTCATGGAATGAAGGATCATAAGCTCTGCTGCATCACAGAAATCAGTAAAGACCGGATATCCTTTCTGATAGGCTCTATTGTCGAGATCCTCGAATCTCTTTCTGATAAAATCATCTGAAGGAGTCTTCATCGAAGAGTCGTAGCCCCATTTGAAAGAGATGAGCTAAGATCATTCACCATCTGCTGGATATCACCAGTAATAGGGACTCCCTTCGGAGTGATAAGGAAGATGAAATTCGATACTCTCTGGAGATTGCCACCGATTGCATAGCATGCACCTGAGATAAAGTCGATGATTCTCTGTCCAATGCTCATATCAAGGCCCTCTGTATTCAGAAGCACTGTTGTGCCTCCAAGAAGGGTATCTGCTATATCCTTGATATCCTCATATGAAGTAGGCTTCACTACGTCTACAGCCATTCCTTCAGCAGCCTTTGGAGTCCTGCGCGGGGACTGTGCCCTGGATCTGATAGGAGTGATCTTGGATGATCTGGTATCTTCCTCATCATCCTCTTCCACCTCACGGGACTTCTTCCTGCGTGGACGCTCTTCCTCTACATCATCGTATTCGTCATCATCATATCCATCGTCATCTCTCAGATTTACTGCATCAAGAAACTTGTCAAAAACACTCATATACGGCCTCTCTTTGATCAGATATTATAATTACGTGCACCGAAAATGCCTGTCCCGACACGTACCATAGTAGCACCTTCTTCGATTGCTACCTCATAGTCATTGGTCATTCCCATGGACAGAACATCCATGCTTACATTATCATATTTTTTGGCGGCTATGTCAACCGATTTATCCTTCAGCGCCTTGAAGACATCTCTGTTGTCTTCAGGATTCTCAACAAACGGAGCGATCGTCATCAGACCCTTGACAGTGATTCCGTCAAGAGAAGCACATTCCTTTACGAGCTGACAAGCATCAGCCAGCTCGACTCCGAATTTGCTCTCTTCATCGGCTACATTGACCTCAACAAGAATAGGAATGATGACGCCATGCTTCTTGGCCTGGATATTGATCTCTTCAGCAAGTCTGAAGCTGTCAACGGAGTGGATCAGAGCCACTTTTCCAGCGATATACTTGACCTTGTTTCTCTGCAGATGTCCGATCATATGCCATTCAACATCCTGAGGCATTGCATCGATTTTTCCAGTGAGTTCCTGTACCTTATTCTCACCAAAGATACGGATGCCGTCATTATAGGCTTCCATCAGCATATCTACAGGCTTGGTCTTGCTCACGGCTATAAGAGTCACCTCTGAACGGTCTCTTCCTGCACGGTCACAGGCTGCCTGTATCTTTTCTTCTACATTCTTTAGATTTTCAGTAACTATACCCATCAGAATCACTCCTTAATCATCATTCAACATCTGTCCGTCTTTCACACCCTTTGCCTTTAGCACTACCCTGTCATAAAGTCTCAGATCGTTGTCATTTACAGGCTCTATGATACTGTACTGGTCATTCCGGTAGAGCATCCTTACCTGGACAAACTGGGTATATCCCTTGTTTGCCAGATATACACCGTATGTCTTCTTGACCTCGCAGTCCTTAAGAGACAGCTCATCAGACAGCGAATCAGGATTTACGATTGAATTGCTGTTGTCTGCTCCTGAAAAAGATGCCCAGTAACTTCCGTCATCATCCTTCTGATATATCCTGAATTTTCTGAACTTATTTCCATCAGAAGTCTTCAGATATACACCAGGCCTTGTCGAATCGCCGCCTCTCGTCACGTATTCTAAAGGTATCTGATAGAGAATCCTCTGAAGCAGTGATGAATCCGGCACTTTGAGACCGTTAATCTGATCAAGCATCAGCTCTATATCAAGAAATCTGCTGTCAGCAAAACGATCCATTGAATCGTCAAGAGAAAGTATCAGAAACTTCTTTCCATCTCTGTCCAAAATACTGACATTGGCCCATGCAGTAGTCTGATCCTTTTCAAAGCGAATCTCCACCACACTCTTGTCCTTAAGACGCGATGCCATGTCATTGGACAGCTCACTTACCAGCTCCCAGTTGTCATCTGTCACTAGACGAAAGACCACATCACCTGATGACACTGAATCTCCGGATGACAGTTCTTTGGTCTCGAGACGGGAAGTATCAAAGGTATCTTCATTGACATCACTTGTAGTAATATCATTCAGATTGTCATACGATAAGCATACGAGACCCTCTGTCGGAGCCTTGATCGATGTAAAATCAATCTGCGAAGAGCCGTCCTTCTGGACCTCTTTAAGCGTACTTCTGATACGGTCACCATTTGCAATATTTAAAAGATCAGATCCTGTCTGCTTCAGCTGATACACAGTCGAGAAGTCGTCAGATGAATATCCCTCATTAAAATTGGACAGAAGCTCTGATACCCTGGCCTTCTGGTCATCTGACAGTTCATTGCTGTCTGTATCCTGCTTCTCTAAAGCGGCCACAAACTCCCCTGTACCATCAATACCGAGCACAGAGGCATTCTTTGAAGCCATGCTTCCCTGAGGGATGATATATACCGCCTGCCCGGAAGCGTCAGTCTTCACAAGTTGCTCTTTACGTATGGCAACTGCTGTCAGATTGTCATTTTCAACTATCTCACCCTGCTTCACTTCAGTTACAGGGATATGAGTTCCTGTAAAAAATGAAACAGCATGAAACACAATATATATGAAGAAAAATACCAGAATGATGAAATCTATGTGGATTCTCGGCAGCCGCCGTGGAAACCTGGTAATCTTATCATTTTTTTCTTTCAATAGAATCTCTCCATATAAAAAAACTCATAATGCAGTGTGCACCGCATTATGAGAAAAAAATCTTTATGCTACCTTGCTCTTTGCAAGATCACAGAGCTTTGAAAATCCCTCTGCATCTGATACAGCCATGTCTGCAAGCATCTTGCGGTTGATATCTACGCCTGCGAGCTTGAGTCCGTGCATCAGAACGCTGTATGAAAGACCATTGATACGGGCTGCAGCATTGATACGAGCGATCCAGAGCTGTCTGAACTGTCTCTTCTTCTGCTTTCTGCCTGCATATGCTGTAGTCAGTGCTCTCATTACTGACTGCTTGGCTACACGGTACTGTTTTGATCTGGCGCCTCTGTAACCCTTAGCTGCCTTTAATACTCTATTGTGCTTTTTCTTGGCGTTTAATCCGCCCTTTACTCTTGCCATTTGTAATTCCTCCTAACAATATGCATTACCATCAAAGATATGGTAAGATCTTCTTCATGTTCTTCTCGTTTGTAGCATCTGTCATAGCTGCTTTACGGAGATTTCTCTTACGCTTGGTAGTCTTCTTTGTCAGGATGTGGCTCTTGAATGCCTTATTTCTCTTAAGCTTACCTGTTCCTGTTGCTTTAAAGCGCTTTGCAGCAGCTCTTTTGGTCTTCATCTTTGGCATGACTTTTCTGTCCTCCTTATTTCCTTATTTCTTGCTTTCTTTTACTGGTGCGAGCACCAGGCTGACACTTCTGCCCTCCAGCTTGGAAGGCTTCTCCACTGTAGCTACATCTGTGAGCTTTTCAGCTACATCATCGAGGATGTGGCGGGACTCACGGATATGAGCCATTTCACGTCCGCGGAAACGAAGAGTGAGCTTTACCTTGTTGCCCTTGGCGAGGAACTTCCTCGCATTGTTGAGCTTGGTATTCAGGTCGTTCTCATCAATATTTGGGGAAAAGCGGATTTCCTTGACTTCAATGACCTTCTGCTTCTTCTTGGCTTCCTTTTCTTTTCTGGCGAGTTCATAGCGATACTTACCATAATCAATGATCTTGCACACCGGTGGATGCGCATTAGGAGATACCATAACGAGGTCTAAGTCCGCTTCTCTGGCCTTGAACTGAGCATCCTTGGCACTCATGATGCCGATCTGCTCTCCGTGCTCTCCTATGAGCCTTACTTCTCTGGCTCTGATCTTTTCGTTTACTAATAATTCGCTAATGGTACACCTCCAAAAATAAACATAAAAAGAGTGGATAGCACAGACTATCCACTTCATTACATGTCTAATAAATCCTGAGATTTAAAATATGTAAACACTGATGCACACGACTGGGGTGATCAGGTGAGAGCGGATACTCTGCTTTCAACAACTATTGAATGATACCACTCAACAGGCATCATGTCAAGTACAAATTCTCTTATTTTAAAAATTATTCTTCAGGCGGCTTGGCCGGTGTAAACATCCTTCTGCCATACACTTCGTTTGAATCCTTATTCTCAGCCTCCTGTGATCTCTGTATGGCCTCTTCACAGAATGTCATCTGGCTTCCGACACTCTTCTGGCCGCGACGGTCCTTCCTCTCATACGTGCCATCAGGCTGCAGGTAATATGCCTTCAGATTATCAGCCATTTCTACCTTCAGTATATGCTTTGCATCTTCCCTGATATCCGGATCCTCTATAGGAAATACCACTTCTACACGACGATCGAGATTCCTGTGCATCCAGTCAGCCGACCCCATGTACACCTCTTCATCTCCGTCATTATAGAAATAAAAGATTCTGCTGTGCTCAAGGAATGTACCTACAATTGATGAAACTGTGATATTCTCACTGATATGAGGAATTCCTGTACGAAGACAGCAGATTCCCCTTATTATCAGATGGATCTCAACACCAGCATTATCGGCTTCATAGAGTTTTGCAATAATGCCTTTGTCACAGAGTGAATTCATCTTGGCTACTATGAGTGCTTTCTTGCCCTGCTTTGCATGGACTATCTCACGGTCTATCAGATGATAGAATCCGTTTCTCAGCCAGATAGGTGATACAAGAAGCCTGTTCCAGAATGCAGGTTCCGAATATCCCGAGAGCATATTGAAAAGAGCGGTTGCATCTGCTCCTATGAGCTCAGAGCAGGTCAGGATTCCGCAGTCAGTATAGATCTTTGCAGTCTTGTCATTATAGTTTCCAGTACCGAGATGTACATATCTCCTGATACCGTCTTCTTCCTGGCGGACTACAAGGGCAATCTTGGAATGGGTCTTCAGGCCCACAAGTCCGTACAGTACATGACAGCCAGCCTTCTCAAGCATCTTCGCCCAGCCTATATTATTTTCCTCATCGAAACGTGCTTTCAGCTCTACAAGTACTGTGACCTGTTTGCCGTTTTCAGCAGCTCTGGCAAGTGCAGCAATAATAGGTGAATTGCCGGATACCCTGTACAGAGTCTGCTTGATAGCCAGAACCTGTGGATCGACCGAAGCCTGTTTTATGAAATCTACGATTGTCTCAAATGAATCATATGGATGCTGGAAGAACAGATCCTTTTTCCTGATTTCTGCAAACAGATCGGTACAACCCACTAGCCTTGGCTGAACCTGCGGCGTGAATTCTTCTTCACGCAGATCATCATGTCCTGACAGCCCTGCTATTTTGCCGCAGATAGTCAGATCCAGCGGACCATTGATCGTGTAGACCGCATCATCAGCCACCTTCAGATTCTTCTTCAGGATCTTTAGCAGTCTCTTGTCAATTCCATCATCCACATCAAGCCTTATTACCTCGCCCCATTCACGCTTCTTGAGCTGCTTTTCCATCTCTTTCATGAGATCTGCAGTCTCTTCTTCATCAAGCTCGAAATCGGCATTTCTCATGACTCTGTATGGATAGGTGCAGAGGACCCTGTAATTCAGGAAGAGCTTGTCCATATTGGCTGCGATTATCTGTTCGAGAAGGATGAAATCCTGCTCTTTGTCATTCTTTGTCGGTAGTGACACAAGCCTTGGAAGCACAGACGGAACTGCAACTGTTGCGAATTCTATCTCTCCAGGCTTCTCAAAATCCTTGAGGAGTCTGGATTTCTCCTCCGGTGTGATGAGTGCAGCCAGATTCAGAGTCTTGTTCGCTATATGAGGGAATGGCCTTGATGAATCAACGGCCATCGGAGTCAGCACTGGAAATACATTGTCCCTGAAGTATGTATCTGCATAGCTCTTCTGCTCATCTGTCATATCAGAATATTTTTCAAGGATATGAATATTCTGCTTATCCAGCTGGGGCTTCAGTGATCTGTTGAGGCAGGTATACTGTCTGTCAATGAATTCATGGGTTTCTTTCCTGAGAGCAGACAGCTGCTCGGATGCAGTCATTCCGCAGATATCGACCTTCTTGTAGCCGGCATGAACCATATCAACAAGAGATGCAACACGGACCATAAAGAATTCATCGAGATTCGATGCCGTGATTCCAAGGAATTTGAATCTGTCAAGAAGTGGCAGCTTCACATCCCTGGCTTCATTGAGTATACGCTGGTTGAACTTCATCCATGAGAGTTCCCTGTTCTCATAGTATTTCGGGTTTTTAAAATCAATATCCATGTCTGCCCTCCTTAGAACTCTTTCCTGTCTCTTATCTGCGGCCTGATACCGAACACAACCTCGAAGAACTGTCCTTTTTCCCTGAAATATTCCTTCTCAAGATTGAGTGGCTGTTCCGATGCAACTGTGATATAGAGAGTATCATTTCTTAGCCGGATTGTCATGTCCTTGAATTTCTGCTTGTGGCTTGAATCAAGCGCATTGCAGATACGAAGTATAGCAAGCAGCTTCAGGAATACGACATAGTCCTCTTCTGACAGATCATCCTTCAGATCATCATAGGTGATCTCTTTTTCATGATTGTATCTGATCACAAGTGCGATCAGCTTTCTCTCTTCATGAGTGATTCCGAGGAACTCTGAGGACATTATGATTGTATATGAACTCTCAGGTGCAGATGAGAGGCTGATATATTTGCCACAGTCATGCAGGATTGCAACGACCCTTGTCAGAAGCCTGCATCTCTTTGTGAGTCCGCTCTTCTTTGCAACCGCATCATAGATGGCAGCGCTTATCTTGTCCATCATTCTGATATGAGCCATATAGCTGCCGAAACGCTCTGCCGTGAAATAAGCTGCGCTTATGACATCCTGATCAAAATCATGTGAGCTCTTTATCGTACCAGTATTGTACAGCATCTGAAGAGTGATTCCGTCATGAATGGATATGCCAGGATTGGATATCATCTTGCAGTCGGTCTGTGAAATCAGTGCCTGATACAGTAGCAGGAACGGAAGTACCATCTCATCCGGATCCTCAACTCCGAATTTCTCGAATGTATTTCTGAAAAAATTATCAGAACCTATATGCTTCAGGAAATCAACAGTCTTTTTCTTTTCAACTGCCTTATTGAATGCATCAGCCCTGACGTCAAAGAGTGAAAGAACATTGCTGAAATTGTCATTAAGAAGTATCAGATACTCAGGCTTCCTGTCCTTCAGGTACATATTGAAAAATGTATCTGTCTCCTTGACGATCATCTCATAGACCTGTTCCCTTGCATCTGCCTTCTGCGCAAGTGACAGGAGATTCTCCCTGACAGCTGAGGCACCGAACAGAATATGCTGTGTCGTCAGCAGCTTGCCGTCACGGAACAGCGTGAGCTGTATTGATGACCCGCCTATATCTGCAAGAAGCGCCGATTTTCCGATCATATCCTGGAATACCGGAAGTGCTGCGAGAGCCTCATAATTGTAGAAACGATGTTCGGAGTTCGTCATCATTTTTACAAAAAGACCGCATCTGAGTCTGATCTGATCAGCAAGGAGCAGAAAATTCGAAGCCTTGCCGACGGCATACCCCACATACGCCTGATAGAAATCGATCCTGTACTCATCAAGTGCCTGCTTCATGTCTGTCAGCGCATCAATGATCGTATTGATGGTCTCATCAGATATCATACCGTTCCTATATATGTCATGCGCTACAGAAACAGGCTTTCTCAGGTCATCTAATACCCTGAGTTTCTTTTCTTTGCTCTTTACCTCATATATACGAAGCGACACCTCGTATGTGCCTATGTAGATAGAGCCATATGTCTTCACCTTCATAGTTCTTTTCCCTTACCTTTTATAATAAAAAATCAATAGTTCCCTAAGATCTTCAGGTCCCCGGTCTCACAGGAGAGACCAACAAGAGCATTAATGACTCCTTCGTCCAGCAGATTACCCTCAAAATCGACGAAGAAGCGGTATTCCCACGGACTGCCCTTAAGTGGTCTCGACTCGATACGGCTCATGTTGATGCCATTGAATGCAAAGTGCGTGAGAATCTGGTACAGGCTTCCTTCTTCATTCGGAAGAGTAAAGCATATTGATATATTCTTCGCATCACGTCTGAATACCTTTTTGGCAGAGACAATGATGAATCTCGTCTCATTATCCTTGACGTCCTGAATTGCGCTCTTTATTACCTTGAGTCCGTACAGCTCGGCATTGATGCTTCCAGCAATTGCAGCCTCTGTACGGTCATTGTCTTCCTTTACCTTCTTGGCCGCAACCGCGGTATTTGCAACCCCAGTTGTCTCAACTCCGTCCATGTCATCTCTCAGAAACTTCGCGCACTGCATGAGTGCCTGAGGATGAGAATAGACATGCTTTATGGAGTCAATTGTCGCATCTTCAGTTCCGAGAAGAGCATGATCAATCTTTAGTATCTTTTCTCCAATTATAGCACAATCATATTCACTTAGCAGGTCGAGATTCTGGCTCACAGTACCAGCAGTCGAGTTCTCGATAGGAAGAACAGCGTAGTCAGCCTTCTTTTCTCTAAGAGCGTCCATGGCATCACGCCAGGTGGCCACATGGAAGCAGTCAACATCTTTTCCGAAAAAATCATATGTCGCAGCCTGGCTGTATGCACCCTCAACGCCCTGATATACGACCTTGATACCGGTGTAGTTGAACGATCCGACACAGGTAAATCCAGTATCAGTCCTCATTCCTCTCTCAGCAAGCATCTGGTACTGCTTCTTTCTGCTGATCGACATGATGAGTGAAAAGAACTCACGGATACCGATCTCCATAAACTCATCTTTGACACCATCGGTCAGATGAGTGATCTTCGCCTCTTCTCTCGCCTTGTCGAGTACAGGTCTGTTGTGGGCGATCTTGTACTCAGCCACATCACAAGCCAGCCCGAGCCTTTTTTTAAATAGGTCGAGCAACTGGCTGTCAACATCGTCAATATTTTTGCGTATTTCTGTTAAGTCTTCCATCCTGTTTCCTTTAAATGTTTGTAAAGTTTTGCAGCGACATAATGGTTTTAATTATCTATAAAGTCAAAGAACGACAGCTGATTGCTCTCCGGCAGTCCCTCAAGCAGTCCCAGCTTCTTCATGGTCTCACAGATTGTCTGCGATACCTTGCCACGCTCCCTCATGTCATCAATGGACAGGAACGGCTTGTCCTGTGCAGCGATAGCAAGCGACTCAGCAGCAGTATCACCCATTCCGTCAATTGATGAGAACGGCGGGAGCAGCTTGCCATCAATGATCTGGAAGTACCTTGCATCCGATTTGTACAGATCCATCGGCAGAAATTCAAAGCCACGCGCGTACATCTCCTGTACGATACGCATATCCCTGTAGCTGCCTTTATCCTTTGCCGTGAGCTTCTCTCCGTTCTTCTCCTTGTCATCTATTTCCTGCAGATAGTGCTTCAGGACTTCCTCTCCCTGACACATTTTCTCGTACGAGAAATCTGTCGCTCTGATAGAGAAAAATGCTGCGTAATAGGCCAGAGGATAATACACCTTGAAGTATGCGACTCTCCAGGCCATCATATCATATGCAGCCGCATGAGCCTTCGGGAACATGTACTTGATCTTCTCGCAGGAACCCTTGTACCAGTCAGGCACACCATGAGCTTCCATGTCCTTGACCCAGTCATTCCATTCAGGGACCTGGTGCTTTGCGACCTTACCCTTACGGACACGCTCCATGATAGTGAAGCTCTCTTCCGGTTCAAGCCCTTTATTGATCAGGTAGACCATGATATCGTCACGACAGCAGATACAGGTCGACAGATCTGCGGTTCCGCTCTTGATCAGATCCTGTGCATTTCCTAGCCATACATCTGTACCATGCGCCAGACCAGATATCCTGATCAGATCAGAGAAGTTCTTCGGCTTTGCTTCTTTAAGCATTTCCATGGCGAAGTCGGTACCGAACTCAGGAATACCAAGAGTTCCCATCTCGGTATTTTTCCACAGCTGGTCAGGAGTCAGGCCAAGAGCTGATGTATCCTTGAACAGGCTCATTACCTGCTTGTCATCAAGAGGAATCTTCGTCGCGTCGAGTCCGCTCAGATCCTCGAGCATTCTGATCATCGTAGGATCATCGTGACCCAGGATATCGAGCTTTAACAGGTTACCATCGATCTTATGATAATCGAAGTGAGTTGTCACGATATCACTTGACATATCATTGGCCGGATGCTGTACCGGGGTAAATGTATCGATTTCCTCACCTACCGGAAGAACGACAATACCACCCGGATGCTGTCCTGTTGTACGTCTCACTCCGACGCATCCCTGTACTATACGATCAACCTCACAGTGTCTCTTGCGGGTATTATGCTCATCACAGTAATGCATGATGTATCCGTACGCAGTCTTGTCTGCGAGTGTTCCTATAGTACCGGCCTTGAATGTCTGTCCATCTCCGAAGATAACGGCCGTATATGCATGGGCCTTGGATTGATAATCACCCGAGAAATTCAGATCGATATCAGGCTCTTTATTACCTTTGAATCCAAGGAAAGTCTCAAACGGGATATCAAATCCCTGCTTCGTGAGCTCATGTCCGCAGACAGGGCATATCTTATCAGGCATATCACATCCCGAGTTCCCTGCAAAGGCTTTAACCTCTGGTGAATCAAAATCCACATAATGACACTTCGGACAGAGATAGTGTGGAGGAAGCGGATTAACCTCTGTGATTCCAGCCATAGTAGCAACAAAGGATGAACCTACGGAACCACGGCTTCCTACCAGATATCCGTCTTCTACAGACTTCCATACGAGTTTCTGGGCTATGATATACATTACCGCATATCCATTCGAAATAATCGAATTCAGCTCTCTCTCAAGCCTTGCTGATACCTGCTCCGGGAGATCAGGTCCATACATCTCATGTGCTCTTGTATAGCAGATCTTACGAAGAGTCTCATCTGAATTCTCGATCACAGGCGGGCATTTGTCAGGCCTTGTAGGCTTGATGACATCTACCATGTCAGCAATCTTATTAGGATTGTCGATTACGACCTCTCTTGCTTTCTTATCGCCCAGGTATGCGAATTCATGCAGCATCTCATCTGTCGTATGCAGGTACAGGGGTGGCTGGTGATCAGAACCCTTCATCTCTTTCTCAGACTGGATGATTCGTCTGTATACCTCATCTTCAGGGTTCAGGAAATGTACATCGCAGGTAGCACATACCGGCTTGTCAAATTCCTCACCGAGGGCTACTATCCTTTTATTTATCTCATTCAGGCCTTCTTCTGAAGTGATACCACTCTTTTCATCATGAAGAAGGAACTCATTGTTTCCATTCGGCTGTATCTCAAGGTAATCATAGAACTGGACTATCCTCGAAATGATCTCCTGCTCTTTACCAAGCATGACAGCCTGATACAGCTCGCCTGCCTCACAGGCTGAGCCAATGATAAGGCCTTCCCTGTGCTTTATGACTTCGCTCTTCGGCACTCTCGGATATCTCCTGTAGTATTTGAGATGTGAGAGTGATACGAGTCTGTACAGATTGATACGGCCTATGTCATTTTTTGCAAGAATGATACAGTGATTAGGCTTGGCCTTCATGATGGCCTCAGCGTCCATTTTACCTGCATCATTTAATTCCTTAAGGGTATGGATTCCCTTATCATTCAGTTTTCTGGACAGTTCGATAAAGATAAGCGCTGTACATTCAGCATCATCAACTGCTCTGTGATGATGACCCAAATGCACATTTAGAGCCTTGGCCACATTGTCAAGAGTCAGCTTGCCAATGCCCGGAATCAGGTATCTCGACATAGGCATCGTATCTGCAAAAGTGAAATCCCAGTCTATTCCCATGTCACGGGCCTTGTTGTGAATAAAGCTGCAGTCGAAATCGGCATTATGGGCGACAAGCACGCAGCCTTCACAGAATTTCTTGAACTTCGGAAGGATCACATCAATTCCAGGTGCATCAGCTACCTGTGCATCAGTGATACTTGTGAGCTCTGTAATCCTGTATGGAATTGGTTTGTGCGGATTTACAAATTCTGAGAATCTCTCAAGGATCTGTCCATCTTTTACCTTGACTGCTCCTATCTCAATGATATCACATTTTTCGGCACTGAGACCTGTCGTCTCTATATCAAAGACTACAAAGGTATCATCTAGTGTCTGATCCTTTGCATTCGTGACAATAGTCTTCGTATCATCTACGAGATATATCTCGCATCCGTAGATGATCTTGAAGTCATCATGTCCCTTGACAGCTGCCGCCGCATCAGGGAATGACTGCACGACTCCATGATCTGTAATAGCAATAGCCTTGTGCCCCCAGCTGATAGCCTGCTTTATGATATCGGTGACATCACTGACACCGTCCATATCGCTCATCTTGGTATGACAGTGGAGCTCTACTCTCTTATGGACTGCATTATCCATCCGCTTCACACGGAAGTCTTTGATCTGCATGATTCCTCTGACCTGAGAGACTGATACCTCATGGTCAAATGAATCCTCAGCTGCACGTCCTTTTATCTTTACAAATGCTCCGTTCTTTACCCGTTCCTTGAGCATGGCAAACTGCTCTTTTCCAAGGAACAGCTTGACCTTTATGGAATCAGTAAAATCAGTTACAGCAAAAGTATAGAGAATCTTGCCATTTCTTAATTCCCTGTCTTCTGCTTCAAATATCTGTCCATGAATCGTGACATCACCCAGTTCGCCGGTGATATCCCTTATATCAATCAGATCGTCATCAAAGTCCCTGCCGTATATCATGTCAGGGTTCTTTGAACGTGTCAGATATACCTTCTTCTCAAATGGTTCCGGCTTGCCCTTGCCATCAGCTGGCTTCGTCTCTGCTGCAGGCTTTTTCGTCTCGGATGCTGGTTCTTTCTTTTCTTCAGAAGCAGTCTCAGCAGCTTTGGCAGCATTCTTTTCGATCTGCTCGACTTCTCTTCTGAGCCTCTCCTCCGTTTCAAGCTTCATCTCATCATGAGGCTTTGCTTCTGTATATTCAGTATCTATGATGAGCTTCATTCCAAGCCTGTCACATAGAATCCTGTCAAGAACCCTTACGAGATCTTCGTCTGCTTCATGACATAGGAGTTCATCCTCAATCTTTATAGTGAGATGATCGCCATTGAACTCGAATCGGCTTCTCTCCAGTACCTGAAAAAGGACCGGTGAATACTTATGTATCTCCTCAAGAATGCTGTCCTTGTATTCATTAAACAGCTCTTCAGGAGAATAGTTTCCGGCAGACAGGTCGAATGATTCTATGATATTGATTCTTACCGGCTTCTCATGAAAATATACATCCTTGATACGGTCTTCAAGCTTCCAGATCGTGCGCTTAGGAATGAGAGCCTGTGAATGCAGATATACCCTGAGGACGGAATGATCCTTCGTAGTGGACAGTTTGTCTATATCACAGCTCTGCAGCACAAAATTAGACTTATCATCACTCTTTAATTTTCCGAAGACATCAAAGAATTTCCGTCCCATTTTCCATCCTTGTCAATTCATACTTCAATGCACCGAGAAGTTCATTCTCAGGCAGCTTTTTCACAATCTCACCCTTTCGTATCAGAAGACCGACACCATCACCGCCGGCTATTCCAATATCAGCTTCTTTGGCTTCTCCCGGGCCATTTACCACACAGCCCATTACTGCAATCTTGATATTCAGGTCATCGAACTCAGAAGCAACCTTTTCTACCTGTTCTGCCAGTCCTATCAGATCTATCTGAGTACGGCCACAGGTAGGACATGATACTATCTCTATACCACCCTTGCGCAGTCCCAGAGTCTTCAGTATCTCTTTTGCCGCATATACTTCTTCTACAGGGTCTGCTGTAAGAGATACACGGATAGTATCTCCTATCCCCTGAGAAAGTATCATGGCAAGACCTGCTGATGACTTGATGAGACCTCGTCTCAGAGTACCTGCTTCTGTGATTCCTACATGAAGCGGATGATCAGTCCTTGTAGAAATCAGCTCATGAGCCTTCACACAGGTCATGGCATCTGATGACTTGATAGAGATCACAAGATTCTCATAACCCATGTCCTCTATGATTGCAGCCTCTTTCAGAGCACTCTCCACAAGAGCTTCAGGAGTCACTCCGCCATATTTCTCCAGCAGATCCTTTTCAAGAGAACCGGAATTGACACCAACCCTTATAGGAATATTGCGCTCTCTTGCAGCATCTACTACGGCCTTTACTCTATCCCTGCTTCCGATATTTCCAGGATTGATACGGATCTTGTCAGCACCGTTCTCTATTGCAGCAATGGCAAGCCTGTAATCGAAATGTATGTCAGCTACAAGCGGAATGTGTATCCTCTTCTTTATCTCTCTGATAGCCTTAGCAGCTTCCATTGTAGGTGCCGTACAGCGGATGATGTCACATCCTGCCTTCTCCAGCTCTAGTATCTGGGCGACAGTGGCATCTACATCCTCTGTCTTCGTATTAGTCATTGACTGTATGAGAACAGGGTTATCACCACCGATAACCCTGTCTCCTATACGTACTTCTTTTGTATGCATTCTGTTCATTGTATTTGTATGCTCTCAACTCTCAACTCTTAACTATTAACTTTCTTATATCATTACCCATTATCACTACCATCAGTATCATAAGCAGCACAAACCCGACCGCATTGATATAGCCTTCGACCTTCTCCGGAATCTTCTTTCTGGTGATTCCCTCGATGATGAAAATAAGAAGACGTCCTCCGTCAAGTGCCGGGAATGGGAGCAGGTTCATGACTCCGAGGTTAGCAGTCAGGAGTATCGTGATGTTGATCATATTCATCACAACATAGTAGGCACCATCTGCAAGTGACTTATTGTATGTGTCTCCTATGGTCTTGACTATTCCGACCGGTCCGGACATATCATTGATGCTTACGTGACCGAGGAACAGCTCCTTCAGGCTTTCAAGCACCACATATATCTGGTACTTGATCTCATGGAAACTGTATGCAATGGTTCCGCCTGCTCCGGGATGCGTCCGCCCTGAAGCCCCTCGTACTCCTAGCAGATACCTCTCTGACTCTTTATCGTACTTTGGCGTCAGCTTCGTCTCATATGTCTTTCCATCACGCTTATACTTTACATTATAGCTTTTTTTCTTATGAAAAAAAGTATAAATGCTTATCTCATTATAGAAGTGGATCGGATAACCATTTATTGCAGTAATCTCGTCTCCAGCCTGTATTCCTGCGGCTTCTGCAGGATATCCAGGTGTCGTCTCGGCAACTGTCGGAGCATAATAACCGGCAGATCCTATCATGATAAGAGACAGAATAAATGCCAGGAGGAAATTGAAAAATGGTCCTGCAAAGACTATCAGGAACCTCTGCCAGAGAGGCTTGTGATTGAATGCTCTCTCATCGTCACTCTCTCCATCCTCGCCTTCCATGACACAGCTGCCGCCGAATGGAAGCAGCTTGAGACAGTACTTCGTCTCACCTTTTCCAAAAGATAATATTGTTGGTCCAAGACCCAGGGTGAATTCATTGACTCTTACACCGCATGCCTTGGCAACTGAGAAATGACCCAGTTCATGAAATATTATTATAAACCCGAATATCAGGATTGCTATTATTATATTCATAGTTAGTTCAAAGTTATGAGTTATGAGTTCTGAGTTATCAGATGCTCAACCAGCTTCTTCGTATCTTCTCCTGTAGCTAATATATCATCCAGAGCAGGTGATTCATCATAGTCTGATTCCATCATTGCCTGCTGTATGAGCATCGGAATCTCTATGAATTTTATCCTGCCTTCAAGAAAAGCCTTTACTGCCTCTTCATTGGCTGCATTGTATACGCATGGCATATTGCCGCCTGTGATACTTGCATCAAAGGCGAGCTGCAGTCCGAAAAATGTCTCCATATCTGGATGATAGAAATGCAGTGTGCCGACCTCAAACAGATCAAGCGGCTCCACGTCAAGCTCTGCTCGTCTCGGATATGTAAGAGCATAATGGATAGGAATCTTCATATCAGGAACGCCCATCTGACCTATCACTGCTCCGTCGTCAAACTCAACTGCAGAATGCAGGATACTCTCAGGATGGACAAGTACCTGAATCCTGTTCACCGGCACATCAAAGAGCCAGTGAGCTTCCATTACTTCAAGTCCTTTATTCACCATTGATGCTGAATCGATAGTGACCTTTTTGCCCATTGACCAGTTCGGATTGTGAAGTGCATCATCAAGAGTCACTTTTTCAAGCTCCTCATAGCTCATTCCACGAAATGGACCACCTGAAGCTGTAAGCAGGATCCTTTTTATCTCTTCAGACTTATTGCCTTTTATACTCTGAAAAATAGCTGAATGCTCTGAATCTACAGGAAGTATCTTTACACCGTTTTCTTTTGCAAGAGGCATGATGATCTGTCCAGCTGCTACAAGTGTCTCCTTGTTGGCCAGAGCTATGTTCCTGCCCTTTTTTATTGCATAGACTGTAGGCATGATTCCTCGCATACCTACAATAGCATTGAGCAGCAGATCAGCCTCTGAATCCTCTGCCACAGCCTTTAGTCCTGCATCACCATACATGACGTCAATTGGCAGTTCCTTAAGATCTTCAGCCAGCCATTTTGCATCCTCTTCGCGCTCACATGAGATGAGATGAGGCATATATTTGCGAGCCTGCTTTAAGAGCAGATCTCTGTTCCTGCCACATGCCAGTGCCGTGACTTTTATATCAGACATCTGGTCGATGACCTCGAGAGCCTGTGTTCCAATCGAGCCTGTTGAACCGATTATTGCTAATTTTTTCATACTTTTTTCCTTATATCATAAATGTGATCAGATAGTAAATGACCGGTGCCGTTATGAGCACTGAATCGAATCTGTCAAGAATACCGCCATGTCCCGGTATCAGCTTTCCATAATCCTTGATTTCTGCATTTCTCTTTATGGCAGAAGCAGCCAGGTCTCCGACCATTGAAATAAGCGCTCCTATGCATGACAGGATGCTCAGGATTATGATTCCATTAGTCCCGAGATATGTGAGGTGCTGCCTGAATATCATCATATAGATCAGGTTTAAAAGAAATGCACCGGCTAATCCGCCAATACCACCTTCTATTGTCTTCTTTGGTGAAAGTACAGGAGCCATCTTATGCTTGCCGAATAGTCTTCCAGCGCAGTATGCACATGTATCACATCCCCACGCAGTAAGGAAGATAAGCCATACAAGGTACTTGCCATGAGTATAGATCCTCGCCTGATAGATATATGAGAGCATCACTGACACATATACAGGTCCGAAGAAAAGCTCAGCAATCTGCTCAATCAGAAGCTTCGGATATGAAAATACATAGAAGAAAAGTATGGCAATAACAAGGCATACTATGAGCATGACTATCGGTATGACAGTCTTGCCTTCTACGAGATTATTGGTCCTTAGAGCCCAATAATATACTAATGTAAAAATATACCCGCACCATGCAGCAGGCTCCTTATGAAGCCCGAGTGCCCTGTAATACTCGAATAATCCGATGAGTGAAATCACACATGTCGATATCAGCAGAACTGTCCCACCGGTCACAATAAATAAAAGTGCCAGTATTACGAGTACTACACCACTTAATAATCTGGTTCTAAACATATATTAAACCTTTCCGTACCTACGATTCCTATGCCTGTATGTATCCACTGCCTTCTTCAGCTCATCCTCTGTGAAATCCGGCCAGTCTACAGGAGTAAAATAAAATTCAGCATATGCCAGCTGCCAGAGCAGGAAATTCGAAAGCCTCTGCTCTCCGCTCGTCCTGATAAGGAGATCCGGGTCCGGGATATCAGCAGTATCAAGGTACGATGAGAACTTCTCCTCAGTGATCTCGGAAGGATCCTTCACATCCTGATACATTCGCCTGATGGCTCTCACCATCTCGTCTCTGCTGCCGTAATTGATACAGATGCACAGACACATGCCTGTATTATCCTTTGTCGCTTCTTCAAGCTCTGTGGCTTCTTTCAGAAGGACATCGGGCAGGCCACTCTTGTCACCGATGATAAGGGCTCTCATTCCTTCCTGCAGACACAGTCTCTGACAGATCCTCATGTACTTTGCCAGAAGCTTCATCAGAGTAGATACCTCGTCCTTCGGACGATTCCAGTTCTCAGTAGAAAAAGCATACAGAGAAAGGTACTTTATCCCAAGTTCATTGGCTGCTTTTGTGATCGGTTCTACTCTCTTGGCTCCCTCAATATGCCCGTATGTGCGGGGCATTCCTTTTGCCTTTGCCCAGCGACCGTTACCATCAAGAATAATGGCTACATGAGTCGGGACTGGCAGTAAATCTTCTTCCATCAGACTCCTTTATAAAAAAATGGGACAGTAAACTGTCCCATAAATATGAATCGAAGCTTGTGATCAGACTGTCATAACTTCTTTTGTCTTGTCATCAATTGCACCATCAATCTTCTTGATGTATTCGTCTGTGAGCTTCTGGATCTGATCCTCCAGATCCTTGGTCTCATCCTCTGAAAGGTCCTCGGCCTTGCCTGTCTTCTTGACGAAGTCATTGGCATCACGACGGACATTCCTGATTGCAACCTTGCCGGCCTCACCCATCTTCTTGACGTCCTTGGTGAGCTCCTTACGACGCTCCTCTGTGAGATCCGGGAATACAAGTCTTATCGACTTGCCGTCATTGGTAGGATTGATACCTATATCAGAGCACATGATAGCCTTCTCAATCTCCTTGAGCATTGATGTCTCCCATGGAGAGATCTGGATCATTCTGGCCTCTGGTACATTGACATTGGCTACCTGCTGGATTGGAGTGGGTGCTCCATAATAATCAACTGTGATCTTGTCAAGGATATGCGGATTGGCTCTTCCAGCACGAATGGCTGCGTAATCCTTCAGCAGAGACTCATATGACTTCTGCATCTTATCCTTGAACTCATCTAATCTTTTATCCATAAATCATTTCCTGTTATGCTGTCACCGTGGTGCCATTGAAGTCACCACTCACAGCCTTTAAAATACTGTCTTTTTCATCGAGAGCAAATACACGCATCGGCATATGATTCTCACTGCACATAATAGATGCAGTCAGATCCATGACACCGAGTCTCTGGTCGATTACTTCCTCGAGTGAGATTGTATCATATCTCTTCGCATCAGGATTCACTGCAGGATCACTGTCATAGATACCGTCAACAGCCTTGGCCAGAAGTATCATATCAGCACCTATCTCAATTGCACGGAGTGCAGTTGCTGTATCCGTTGAAAAATAAGGATGTCCTGTACCGCCTGCGAAGAATACTATATGTCCGGCGTTCAGATACTTCTCTGCCCTGTCCTTTGAATACAGCTTCGTAAATGAACCACATTCAAACGGAGTCAGGATATTGGTCATCAGACCAGTAGCACGTACTGCCTCAGACATATAAATGCAGTTCATGACTGTTGCAAGCATTCCGATCTGGTCAGCCTGCGATCTTCCCATATCGCCAGAAGTACGGCCTCTCCAGAAATTCCCGCCGCCAATTACTATTCCGATCTGGATTCCTGTATCTGCAACTTTCTTGATCTGGGCGGCAACTGAAGCTGCATTGGCTTCATCAAAACCGAAGCCCTTATCACCTGATAATGCTTCACCTGATAATTTCAGAAGGATTCTTTTCATCCCTGAACCTCACCGAATACTGCGCTTACATCAACGTCTGCATATGCCTGGGATACACGACCTTCGATGATAGCGCCATTATTGATCTGGACACTCTTTGACTTGATGTCACCCATTACAACTGCAGAAGTATCAACTACTACAGGTCCCTGTACATCAATGTCACCCTTTACAGCACCTGCGATAACTGCACTTGCTGCTGTCACATTACCAACAATGACGGATCCTACACCGATCTTTACAGTGCCGTTTGAGACAACCTCCCCCTGGATATGTGCTGAGTCAGCGAGGAACTCGCTTGCCTGTGAATTGCCTGTGATGGTACCGGATACTGTGAGCTTGCCATTGCAGGTCACATTACCATTGATAGTTCCCTGAACGCTTATAGATCCTGTGGAATCGAGATCACCAGTGATTGTCATGCCATTTGTGATAACTGCGTTCTCATCTGAAGCATTAGCTATGCTGTCGTTTGTGAAATCCATCTGATTGTCCTCTGTCTTTTCTGTAGAAATACTCTCTGTTGCTGTCTGTGTAGATTGTCCAAGGATGTCTGCTGCGTTCTCATCCTGCTGTGAATCAGATTCTGTCAGATCATCATCTCCGGATGAAGCATTGACTGCACCGCTGAGAAGATCTGCCGGTGAAACTGCTGACTTGCCGTCTGCAGCACCGCTCAGAAGATCAGCTGCTGTCACAGCTCCATCATCTGACTTTGCCGAATCATCAGATGAATCAACTTTCTTTGAAACCTTCTCCAGAAGTCCATCAAGCTTGGAAAGCTCTGAATCGACATCGATATTTGAATCATCAATCGTGCCCTTCAGATCGTCTTCCTTTTTCTCATCTGCTGCCTTATCTCCAGACATATTGTCTACTGCATCTGAGAAATCATCCTTGAAATCCTTAAAGAAACTCATTTGATACCTCCATATCCTATTTTTTAGAAAGGGTCACATGCTGGATAAGCTTTGTGTCCTGGTCTATCGGCAGCAACAGATCCCCCTCTTTCTGGAGTTTCTGTATCAATTCCGGTAATGCAGCCACAGTAGAGTCTTTATTCGCCGCATCATGCATCAGAACCACCGACGATTTATATTTTACCACATCTGACATAACGTTTTCAATAATTTCGGACGATTTTAATTCATTTGATGTGGCGTCGCCGCTCATCACATTCCAGTCAAAATATTCTACATGTTCACTGTTCAGGAAACGTATGAGATCTGACATATTTGTATTGCTGACTTTATTGGAACTGCCGCCCGGAAATCTGTAGTACATGCTCTTCACACCAGTTGTGTCATAGATCAGATTCCGGATTCTGAAGAAATCTTTTTCAAATGATTTCTCAGATGCATAGACCTGACTGTACTTGTGAGTGTATGAATGCATACCAATGGTATGACCCTCGTTAACTATCCTCTTGTACATTTTGAGTGAATGCTTGTCTGTACGTCCGTTTACAAAAAAAGTAGCCTTGACGCTGTAGTCGTCAAGGATATCAAGTATCTTGTCTGTATTCTTGCTGGGACCATCATCAAAGGTCAGATAGACCTTGCGGACATCGTCCTCTCCCGCCAGATTGTCTGCATCTGTCTTGTATGAATTGAGCTTCAGATCATAATCATATGTCAGTGCATCACCACTCGATGACGCTGTACCATGAGAAGACATATATCTGATCGTCTCGTTTAGCTTTTCAATCTCTCCATTCAGATGATACACACTGTATGACAGAAATCCTATGGCACAGATTGAAAAAATAATCCAGATGACAAGAAATATGGTTATTAAATTTCTGGTCCTGTGAACCCTGCTGATCTGCTTCCTCTTCTTCTGGATAGCATCCTGTTCATCCATTACTTAACCCGTCTATAAAATAATAAAAGACACCATACTTTTTTAAAAATATGGTGCCTTTGAAATAACTTTTCTAAAAGAAATTACTGCATCTGCTTTGCAACTTCTTCAGCGAAGTTCTCGTTTCTCTTCTCAAGACCTTCACCAGTCTCAAAACGTACGAACTGCTTGATAGAAAGCTCTGTTCCAGCTGCCTTTGCTACCTGATCGAGGTACTTGGCAACTGACTGCTTGCCATCTTCAGCCTTTACATATACCTGATCCATCAGGCATACTTCCTTGAGTTCCTTGTTGAGACGGCCCTTAACAATACCAGCCTTTACCTTATCCGGCTTTGCTGCTTCCTTAGGATCGTTCTCGATCTGAGCCTTGATGATCTCTGTCTCATGATCAAGATACTCCTGATCAACATCTGAATCACGGATATACTTAGGATTCAGAGCAGCAATCTGCATTGCTACATTGTGAAGAGCTTCCTTGATGTCATCATTTGGAGCCGGGCAGTCAGCATTGATTACAACACCGATTCTTCCGCCGCCATGAATGTATGAAACAACGATTCCGTTATCAGCTGTAACCTTCTCGAAACGTCTGATAGAAAGCTTCTCGCCGATGACAGCGATCTCTTCATCAAGAGCTTCCTTGACAGTCTTGGAAGGATCTGAGATCCACTTGTCTGCAAGGAATCCGTCAATATCACAAGCCTTTGTAGCGAGAGCTGCGTTGGCAACCTCTCTTACATAAGCCTTGAACTTGTCATTGTTGGCAACGAAATCTGTCTCAGAGTTGACCTCGACGATTGCTGCTGTATTTCCATCTTCTACGATATCAACAAGACCTTCTGCCGCGATTCTGTCGGCTTTCTTCTCAGCCTTAGCCTGACCATTCTTACGAAGGTACTCGATAGCAGCATCCATATCTCCATTAGTCTCGTTAAGAGCCTTCTTGCAGTCCATCATTCCTGCACCGGTCTGCTCACGAAGGTCTTTTACCATTTTTGCTGTAACAGCCATTTTTTTCTCCTTATTAAGTTCGAAGTTCTGAGCTTTTAACTTAGAACTTATAACTAATTACTCTTCTGTCTTATTTTCAGTCCCGGCCTCTGCGTCCTTATCAGGAGCCTCTGCCTCTGCACCCTGCTTTGCCTCGATTACGGCATCAGCCATCTTTGAAACGATAAGCTTGATAGCACGGATAGCATCATCATTACCAGGGATGACATAGTCGAGCTCATCAGGATCGCAGTTAGTATCAGCAATTCCGATAACTGTGAGTCCGAGCTTGTTGGCCTCATTAACGCAGAGAGCTTCCTTCTTAGGATCAACAACGAAGATAGCGTCCGGGATACGATCCATATCCTTGATTCCGCCAAGGTTCTTTGTCAGCTTCTCCTGCTCCTTCTTGAGGTTGGCAACTTCCTTCTTAGGAAGAACATCGAATGTGCCGTCTTCAGCCATCTTCTCGATCTTCTTGAGATGCTCGATTCTTGAACGGATAGTACGGAAGTTGGTAAGCATTCCGCCAAGCCATCTCTCATTGACATAGTACATTCCGCAACGTGTAGCTTCTTCAGCGATAGTCTCTGAAGCCTGCTTCTTGGTTCCTACGAAGAGGATTGTTCCACCCTGCTGAACGATATCGAAGACTGCATTGTATGCTTCATCTACCAGACCTACTGTCTTCTGGAGATCGATGATATGGATACCATTTCTCTCTGTGTAGATGTAAGGAGCCATCTTAGGATTCCAGCGACGTGTCTGGTGTCCGAAATGAACTCCGGCCTCGAGTAACTGTTTCATTGAAATAACGCTCATTTGTAAACCTCCTATGGTTAATCTTGCATCTGACTCATCTGCTCGGGAAACCGCAGTTATACGGCACCATCCGTCACATTATCAGATGTGTTAAATAAAAAAGAGACCACCGTGGCCTCTTTTTGAGCCTATGGTATTTTACCACAAGCATATATACATTGCAAGAGAAAAATTATTTTCCTGAAATCTTTCCAGCAATTGATGAATACGATGCACCTTTTTCAAAGCTGTACGTTCCTGAATGAATGGTCCTGTCATATCCATGCTGCTCAAGATAATGATTGAAATCAGAGCCTGATTCAACTATACCAGCCTTTTCGAGCTTCTGGCCTACATCGTCAGAGGTGTCACCGCTTGAAATACTGATCGATGATCTGGATTTTGGTTTTGCAGCATTCGATACTTTCTTTGTACCTTCTGTCTTCTCTTCTGCATCATCCTGTTTTTCTTTTTCATCAGCGTCCTTGCCGTCATCAGGCCTGTCACCGGAAGTATGCTGCTTTGTAGTGGTAGTTGTAGTCGTCTTCTGACCAGTCTTTGAATCGGTGGTCACGGTAGTAGTCGATGAACTGCCGGAAGATGTACTCTTATTCTCTTCTTCCTGAATCTCCTTCAGAGTGCGGCTCTGGGCATCTCCTGATGCGCTCTCAGCTTCAACCATTCCGAGCTGTCTGGCGCGTCTCTTTACAGCTTCATCTGACATAGGATTGCCAAAAGCAATACCGATCATAAAGAGGACACAGGTTACAATGATTCCGAGTCCGAGTCCACGCATATAGTACTTGCGTTTCATGATCACTCATCCTCCTTTTCATCGAAGAGATCAAGGATCATCTGGATCTCGCCCATCCCCTTGCCGGTTTCTTTTGCTATCTCAAGCTCTGTATATCCCTGATGATACATGGACAAGACCTTGTCCTTTACTGCCTGCTTGTCCTCTGCTTCTTCAGCATCGTCTGCCTGTATAAGAGTGTCCTTTTCAGAAGATACTTCTTCCTCAATAGTCTCTTTGCTTTCTTCATCTGTATCCGATGATTCCTCATGAGGCTCATCTGATGAGGCCTCGTTACGAAAGGGCTTATCGGAGGCCTTACTATCATCAGCAGATACAGGTGCAGGAAAAACTGATGTAGTGTTAGCTACTGTCTGTCTGCCGGATTCTGCAAGAAGCTCTCTCACATGTGATTCAGCCTCACCCAGTGTCTTTGTCATCTGTGTGATTGATTCCTGCTTGTCATTAAGCATCTGATACAGGAACAGAATCTCCTGATGTGTTTTGTCCATTGATTTGAATACACTGTCAGCATATTCACCTATGGACATGATGCGCTCATTTGTCTCCTTGTCAGCACCATTCTCAAATTCTTCCTTTCTCTCAGAGAATATGTCATCAATGGATGAATCTATTTTCGATTCTGCATCATTCAGCTTTTTCTCAAGAAGTACTTTTATCTGCTCTTCACTGAGTCCCTCGATCTCACTCATGTCTGATGAAGACAGCTTCTCTGATACGAAGAAACTCCCAATAAAAAAGACTGCACCTATTACCAACAGTCCTATCTCTAATCCAGTCATACATATGCTCCAATTATATCTTGATATCGAAAGAAGTGACCTCGCCCTTTTTTATGACGCGGCCATCAGAATTCGCACTATCGCCTTTCTTCTGCTTTCCCTTTTTCTCATCCGAAAAGAAAGCGCTGCCATTGTGTCCATTCGGATCAAGCGCACTTTCCTTTGCTGATTCATTTTTCTTTGTCACTGTCTGCTGGGCCTGTTCCGCTTCTTTGGACACAGTCACAGACAAATTCTGCTGGTTGATCGCAGGACGGCTGTCATCCGCAGCTTTCTGTGTTGAAGCACCCTGCGTATTCTGTATCATTCCATTGAACTCTACCGGTCTGATAGACATATTTCACCTCATGAGATCACAGGATTTCTCTTGATTTCACCATTTTTCTGCTCAAACTGGACACATGAATATTTGTCAGTTGTGGTAAACGAAAGATCTGAAATGGTAATCGTAACTCCCGGGAATATCTCTTTGTGCACCACAACCTTGGATTGCTGACTCATAAGAAGATCCTGATGAAGAGCATTGAACTGCTCTCTGTGCTCCTTGAGATCATTCCTCAGCTGTTCAATTCTCGCGATTATATCTGACAGATATTTCCTGTTCTTGTCATCAAGGGACTTGCCTGATTTGATGAACTGTTCATAGCTGTCCACTATAGGCTTTACCTTGTCGAGCTGCTTCGTCTCATCGAGTATCTGCTTCTGAAGAAGACCATACTGTCTCTTCTTCTCAGGATTGATCCCGACCTCGACTCTGGTGGCAGCTCCCATCTCAGAACCTATGGTCATTGATTCGACCTTGCCGCCGGCCCTCACAGTAGATCCAGCTATAAATCCCTTGTGATTCATCACCATGACATCTGACGATGCACTGACATCACTGTACAGTATCGACCCGGTCTCCACATAGCCACCGGAAAAAATTCTCGCATTCTCGATATATGATGCCATGAAATTGCCCTTGCACTGAAGTAGGCCCTTGTTCATTCCATGCACTCCGCGCCTGGCGATGATCTGACCACCGGCATCTATGAAAGCCCCTTCGACTACACCATCTATTACGATATCTCCGGTTGCCCTTACAGAAAATCCGCTCCTCACTGCTCCGGTAATCTGCACATTTCCATCGTAATCAATATTACCGGTGCTGTTGTCCACATCGGATCGAACAACCAGCTCATCAGATACAATGACAGTCCCGTCCCTGTCAAGAACTACATGTCCGTCAATATCTGAATAGATCTCCGTTCCATCATCATTAATGCTGATATTTTTCCCATACCTGAGGCCAAACGACTTGACCTCACGAACAGGAATAGTGCTTCCGAATACATCCTTACCAGCCTTTCCCGGCTCAGAAGGAATCAGTTTTGCAAGAAGATCACCCTTCTTCACGGAACATATTGTATTCAGATTCTTATAATCTACAGAACCGTCCTCCAGTCTCTTTGGACGAAGCGACGGATTGGTATTGAAATTGTAAATGATACGCGCATCGCGGCCTGTGACAGGCGGATCACCCTTGGCAAGTATATACTCAGTATTGTAATGTCTGTCTGAAATAAAGGAAATAATCGCGTCCTGGTCAATGCCATACACAATTCCCTTATTAGTCAGTTCCTCAATGATCTCTTTCGGTCCCAGTAAGTCTCCACCCGATGATGGTGGGAAAAATCTGACCGTTACCTTCATTCTGTCCAGAGAGACCTTTATGGTCATCAGCTCACCGAACTCAGGTCCATAATAATCGGAAAGCGGTATCACCGATGCAGTAGGAGCCATCAGCTGCTTCTCAAGAGCTTCCGGGTCGAAATTCCTGACACCATGATCACTCAGATATGAAGAAGCCTCTGACAGAGCCATGCTCCTGCCACCATCTGAAGGCGGAAAATATTTGGACCAGGCTTTTTGGTCTTTTATAAATATCTGGATATAACCATTTGAGATACTCATCCGCCGCCTCCTTTATAACAAATCCATGTAACCGCCCATGACTTTGCGCATCTTGAGCAGTGCACGTGTATGCAGCTGAGATACTCTTGATTCGGAAACCGAGAGAACCTCACTGATTTCCTTAAGCGTCAGATCCTCATAGTAGTACATCAGAATGACCTTCTGCTCTTTCTCCGTCAGGAGTTTCATTGCCTCCTGCAACTTTTCTTTCAGCTCATCCCTTGATATCTTCTGTTCTGGTTCTTCAAAAAATGTATTCTTCTTTGTATCCATCGCAGGCTCATTGCCGCCTGCGTCCATAAATTCATTGAGAGAGACAAGATTCGTCATCTTAAGAGAAGACATGAAATTCAGATAGTCTTCCTCTGTGAGTCCCATCTCATCTGCAATCTCTTCATCAGTTGGCTCTTTGCCATTATTCTGCCAGAGATTCTTGACAGCTTCATCATAGAGACGCTGTTTCTGCCTGATAGTACGCGGAATCCAGTCCATCTTACGTATCTGGTCAAGGATTGCTCCCTTGATACGCAGTGACGCATATGTCTCGAACTTGACGTCCTTGCTGACATCGAATTTGTCAATGGCGTCAATCAGACCGAAGACACCGTACCCCACGAGATCATCGTACTCGACATTCTTGCCGAGATACATGCTCATCTTACCGGCAACTATCTTTACCAGAGGTGAATATTCAATTATGAGTTTTTCTCTGAGTGCCTGAGTCGGATGCTTGGCATATTCGTCCCAGAGCGAAGAATTGAACTTTGCAGCCAATTTACTTCACCTCTTTATTCTTTCTCTTCGTTGTCTTCTTCCTGTGACTCTGAAGAATCATCTGAATCTTCGGACTCTTCTTCAGCCTCTTTTTCAGCTTCTTCCTGTGCCTTCTTCTCTTCTTCCTTCTGATCAGTTTTAAAACCCATATCAAGGAATACCCTGACCAGACTTCCAAATATCCCGAAGATGACGACCGTCAGTAAGAGTCTGAGCACAAACTGACGGAACGAAGCTTCCTGCAATATACTGATCACACATGAGATACCTGCAGCAGCAAGTGTAATCAGTATCGGAACCGGTTTTGTATTCGGTTTATTATATTTCATATCTTATAAGGCATCTTTCCAACTGCTTTTATCAGAAAATCACCGTTTTCACTATACAGCTCTACTGTACGGCCATAGTTCTTGCCACAGTCCTCAGATATCAGCGGTATGCCAAGCTGCTTCAGTTTGTTCCTGCAGGCAATGGCATTTCTCTCACCGACATTGATGGCATTGGATGCACCAGATATCTCAAACATCTTTGCTCCACCTGCGATCTTGGCACGTATTCTCGACTTCAGCGCTCCCTCTTTTATCATATCTTCGAGGAGCTTCTGAATGCCTGTATCTGCAAACTTTGCAATGTTGGAGTTGTTTCTGATCTGTGTACTGTCTGGAAGCATGATATGAGCAAGACCAGTCACCTTCGTCACAGGATCATACAGTGCAATACCTATACAGGAGCCAAGACCTATAGTCGTAAGATTGTCTGGTGCATGACAGACCTTCAGGTCAGCCATGCCGACTTTTATCATGTCACCCAAGTCCTAACCACTCCTCTTAAACCGGCAGCCCCAGTGCCTTCAGAATCTTCTGATACGAATCACCTTCAGGCATCAGAATATAATAACCGGAAATATCAAGGTCATCACCCATCTCAGTCTTGATCATAAGAGCGTTGTCGCCAACCATTCCAAACTGGATAGCCGGTACTGAAAGTATTGCGCCTGCCATATCTATTGCCACATATGGAACTGTCGGAGTGATCTTCAGATTGGTAAGACCTGAAAGAGCCGAAAGATAGGCTCCTGCTATGATATTTCCAATCTCCTTGATTGCAGAAAGATCCATCTCATCGAAATCCTCATTGTAATCAGGATCTCTCATCATGAGCCTGTTGACCAGGTGATGGGCAGAAGGCAGATCCATGAGGAACATCATGCTGCCTGTGATATCATTCTCAACTCCAAGCATGATACCGACCACTACCTCATCCTCTGAGCCAATAGCACTCACTATTTTCTCAACCGGAGTCAGCTCGACATGCGGCACACTCATATTGATCCTGACATTGAGCATGTTGGCTACAGCTGTAGTAGCATTTCCGGCACCTATGTTTCCGATTTCTGTAAGCACATCAGGGTACATCTTATTGATCTGCTCTAATGATAGTTTACTCATTTTTCATCACTTCCTGAATAATTATGACTTAGGATCGTCCATAATAGCAGATATATCAAAAATAGATATCAGATCATCGCCAGTCGTTCCGATGCCGTTGATAAATACGGAATCCGGCTTGTGATTGGTCTTGATATTACGATTGATCTCTGATTCACCAAGAGCTATTACTTCTTTCACTTCGTCAACAAGAATTCCTACATATCCGAGCTCTTCAAGCTTTAAAATGACTATTCTTGTCTTGTTCGTGATCACATCATCACCGAGTCCCATCTTTCTTCTGACAGACATAACTGGAACCACTTCACCACGCAGATTGATGACACCTACATAGTGATACTGAACCTTCGGAACCCTTGTGATCTTCTGCATACGGACGATATTGTCCACATAGGAGATATCAATACCGTACTTCTCATCACCAATCTTTACGGCAATATACTGTTTCTTCTCTTCTTCTACTACATTGCCTGTATCTTTATGCTTGATCTCATTCTTATTATCCATGAGTTACCCCCTTAGAACATCGCATTTGAATCAAGGATCATAGCTACGTCACCATCACCAAGGATAGTAGCACCGCTTATCATCTTGTTGTTGTCCATTACCTTGCCGAGGGACTTGATAACGATTTCCTGCTGTCCGATCAGGCTGTCAACAACAAGACCGGCATAGTTCTCGCCCTTCTTGACGATTACTACTATCAGGTTGTCAGGCTTGTCTTCTCTAGGCTTGCAGTCAAGGAGCTCATCAAGATGAACAAGCGGAATAACAAGACCTCTCAGATAAATGACTTCCTTGGCCTGTACATACTTGATATCAGATACAGCTATGTTCTCGATATTCATGATGCTTGCAAGAGCGATTGCATATTTCTCATCTCTTACCTGAACCATGAGAGCCTGGATTATAGCAAGTGTAAGCGGAAGCCTGATAGTAAATGTAGAACCCTTGCCGAGCTCTGTCTTTACTTCTACATCTCCACCGAGTGCCTCGATATTGCTCTTTACTACATCGAGTCCTACGCCTCGTCCTGAAATATCTGTGACAACCTTGGACATTGAGAAACTCGGCATGAACAGGAAATCAATGATGTCCTTCTTTGTCAGGTTCTCTGCATCGTCTTCTGATACAAGTCCTCTCTCGATTGCCTTCTGCTTTACAGCCTCGGTATCAATTCCGGCACCGTCATCTCCTACCTGAATGATGACATTATTTCCTTCCTGATATGCATTCAGGAAGATCTGACCTGTCTCGGGCTTGCCAGCAGCTTTTCTGACCTCAGGAGCCTCAATACCATGATCTGCTGAATTACGGAGCAGATGCTGCAGAGGATCACCGATCTGGTCAACCACTGTACGGTCGAGCTCGGTATCCTCACCTGTCATTACAAGCTCCATAGGCTTCTTGAGTCTTCTGGAGAGGTCACGGATCATACGAGGGAACTTGTTGACAGTATTTTCAATAGGAACCATTCGAACCTTCATAACTGATTCATGAAGAGTCGTTGTGATACGCTCCAGATATTCAATCTGTTCCTGGAATGTCTGTCTTGTACCTGAATCCTGACCATTAGAAGCGGTCTCCTGAGCACTCAGTGCCACAAGAGAATTCTTGGCGATAATAAGCTCTGATACCTGATTCATCAGTGCATCGAGCTTCTCTATATCTACTCGTACTGTACGGGCTGTTACTGGCTTGTTGATCGTCTGCTTTTTCTTGCTGTCCTTCTTGGCAGGTGCCTTGGCTGCTGCAGGAGCCGGAGCCTTTGCCTCTTCTTTTGGAGCTTCGGCAGGTGCCTGTTCAGTCTGTGTATTTGCAGCATCAGTGATCTTGAACATATCAGGTGTGACCTTGTCACAGTCAACTGACTCAATCTCTGATACATTCTCAACTGCCTTCTTTATAGGATCAAGCTCCTGTGGTGAAGCAAGGATAAATGAAAATGCAAGATCAAACTTCTCATCCTCAATGTCCTGTGAGCTCGGTGAATAGATAAGGATCTCACCGAAATCCTCAACTGCCTTGTATACGAGGAAGGCTCTTGCTGCCTTCAGCATGCACTCTTTCTGTACATGGACTGTAAATCCATACAGATTCATGCCAGAAGCCTGATTCTCCTCGAGAGTCTTGATATCATTTTCCTCGAGTCTGATCTGCCTGTATGCATCCTTGGCATCAGCAGCCTCTTCCTTTGCCTGCTCTTCAGCCTTTTCATCTGCTGATGGAGCAGCCTCAACCGAGGCATCCTTATCCTTGCCGTTTGCAAGGAAATCATTCAGACGCTTGATAAGAGCTGCATTGTCCTCATCGCCCTCATTTGAAGTCTGCTTGATCGTGTCGACATATGCTTCAATAGCATCCAGACAGTCAAAGAGGATATCGATCAGATTTGAATTCACTTTGATCGTATCATTTCTGATCTCTGAGAAGACATTCTCCATGTCGTGAGTCAGATGCTGCATCTTCTTGAAGCCCATCGTTCCGGCCATTCCCTTAAGGGAGTGAGCAGCTCTGAATATCTCATTGATGACATCCTTGTTCTCTGGCTCCTTCTCAAGGATCATGATGTTGTCTGACAAAGCCTGAATATGCTCATTGGCCTCATCGATAAAAATGTCAAGATACTGTCCTACATCCATTGGTTTAAACCCCCAGTTCCTTGCTGATAACTCTTGCTATCTCTGTAATAGGTACTGTTTTGTCTGACAGGCCTTTGTCCTTCACAGACCTAGGCATGCCGTAGACCACACAGGAGCCTTCATCCTGGGTGATCGTGTAAATATGTTTGCATTCCCTGAGTCTGGAAATGCCTTCTGTACCGTCAGATCCCATCCCTGTAAGAACTACACACAGGATATTGTCTGAACGTACTTTGCAAAGCGATTCGTACATCACATCTGCGCACGGTCTCAGATTGTGAACCGGAGGTGCATCATATACATGAGCTGCAAGCCTTCCTGCCCTGTCCTCTATGACCTCGAAATGTCTGCCGCCAGGTGCGATATATACACAGTCTGGTAAAAGCACTTCGCCATCAAGAGCTTCTCTTACTGCAACTCTTGATTCAGAGTCAATACGGTCTGCAAGAGATGCTGTAAAACCTGCCGGCATATGCTGTACTATAACTACCGGAACTCCTAAATGCTGAGGCAGCATAGGGATCAACTGATTCAGTGCCTGCGGGCCACCTGTCGAACATGCTATGGCAACAAGACTGTATCTGCGTGCTTTACCGGCACTTTCATTATTCTCTGCACCGGCTGCTGCAAAATGCGTCCTGTGTGATCTGTTTCCGTCAGCTACTGCATGAAGTGCATTGACGAGATCTCTGCGGAACTTCTCATTCCAAGCACTGTCTGAAAACCTGAACGGTCTCACAACCACTTCTACAGCACCAGCCTCAAGAGCCTCAATCGTGACCTCACGATCCTCTCTGACTGCTGTAGAAATCGCTATCAGAGGAATACGAGACCCGTCTGACTTCAGCTGCTTCAGAATCCTGACTCCGCTTCCATCACACAGATAGACATTCATTACTATACAGTCATATCTGTTATGTGATAACAGTTCAAGTGCGCTTTTACCGTCTCTCGCTGTATCTGCAACGGTAAACTGCGGTACAAAACTGATTATATCACACATTCTTTTTCTCATGAGTGCAGAGTCATCTACAACAAGAACATTTAACATCAGATACCCTGCTCTTTCCTACGAAGTCTTCTCTGTACTTCGAATACATACTGCACAATTTTCTCTCTGAATCTCGGATTCCTGAAAACGAACATGATCCTGTATCTGTAATTACCGGCGATTTCATTCTTTTCCTGTTCGAGAATCCGGCCGATTATCTCGATTGTATCCTTATCTGATTCTTCTTCGCCTCTGTCAAGAACAATCTTAAGAAGCACAAATTCAGTGCCAGTCAGATCACGTTCAGTCATGAACAGAGCGCCTCCGCCACTGATATTAAGAATAGTGCCCACTGCAGCACTCACATAATCCGGTACATTCTCCTGAAGATACTCATCAAGATCCGTGATCTCCAGAGGATCAAACTTCTCTCCTCCGAGTGGCAGACAGGTCGCATGAAGAGAGCAATCAAGCCTGAAAAATTCCCTCCTCTGGAACTTCTCTGGCGGAGTCATAAGTTCTGCATCCATAAGGAAAAAATGACCCTGTCTGTAGTGATTCAGTATCCTGCCCTGTGCGATCAGAAACCCCTTGTCCGTTGAAAAAGTAAAGTCATAACGCAGGTTCGTATCGAGGACCACCAGCTTGAGTTTATCCAGAGGGGCCTGCAGTACAAGAGTCCCGTCATCTTTTATATCGAAAATCTCAGACAGATACTTTACCACCTTGTCATAGCCGTTCTGCTGCTTTCTTGCCGTCTGCTGGGTAATAGTTATAGTAACTTTGCAACCGGCTTTCAATTCCATAGAAGTCATTATCTTCCCTGTTTCCGCATGAAGCTCTCAAAAATAGTCCTTATTGAAAAGCTTCTGCTTTCTGCCTTCTCATTATTCATCAGGTGCTCTGCTATATCTGAGAAGCTCCTGGAGCTTCTGGCCTGTGGATAAGCAATGCTAACAATCTTCTGGTCCCTTACAGCCTTTTCAAGACTTGTATCATGAGGTATACAGCCGGCATAATCGACATCGCTGTCCAGAAACTGCTTCACAACACTGGCCAGACGCTCATAGACCTTGTCACCGTCGCTGTCATTTCTCACCTTATTGGCTACTACGCTTAACCTGCTGAACTCCTTATTATATAAAGGATTCAGGAAAAGAGCCTTCATCAGTGAATATGAATCTGTAATCGAGCTCGGCTCCGGTGTAGCCACGAGAAGGATCTCAGGTGAAGAAACTACGAAATCCATCACATGATTCGAAATACCGGCTCCTGTATCAACTATTATCACGTCACACAGTCCGCTCAGCTGTCTTAATGACCTCACCAGCAGATGAATCTGGTCCTCTGTCAGATTGTTAAGAGACATTATACCGCTTCCGGCAGATATGAATCCTATATCCATAGGACCATTTGTGATCACATCAGAGAGCTGATGCCCCTTGAAGATCACGTCACTCAGATTATGCTTTGGCAGGGTATTGAACATCACCTCAACATTTGCCAGACCGAAATCTGCATCAAAGATGATGACTTTTTTGCCCATTTTTGAAAAATTGACTGCGAGATTGACTGCGAGATTTGACTTCCCGACTCCTCCCTTGCCACTGGTGATGGTGATCACCCTGGCTGATTCAACGTTTCTCTGATTCTGTGACTTAATGACGTTTCTAAGTCC
Organism: Lachnospiraceae bacterium; assembly: GCA_029338735.1. Lineage (GTDB taxonomy): Bacteria > Bacillota > Clostridia > Lachnospirales > Lachnospiraceae > Weimeria. Next base: position 44,130 of record JAQYAY010000057.1, read on the forward strand.
CTCTGCCTGATCCATTATGCCCCTCCAAGTAGATTTTTTACCAGTTTCTGTGGATCTAATACTGCAAAATCCTCCGGGACATTCTGTCCATTAGTAATGTAGGATAAGCTTTTTCCGCTATATTGACGGATGTTGTACAGATTTCCATAGTTCGCTGTCTCATCAAGCTTTGTAAAAAGTAGTGAGAAATCGGTAAACTCACTATATGCATCTACAATATTTTTCAAATCATTATACTTGGTCGTAGCCGAAAGTACAAGATATATCTGTGCCTTATATTTTTCAGGAACAAGTGACAGAAGCTTCGAAAGTGCATCACGCTGCTTGTCATTATTATGTGAAAAGCCAACAGTATCAACGAATACTATGTCATTGTCGCGGCTCTTTGCAAGTGATGGTATCAGATCATCAGGTGACATAAGCACTGTAATGGATACATCAAGTATATCTGCATATACAGACAGCTGCTTGGCTGCAGCAATCCTGTATGTATCTGCCGTTAGGAATGCGACTTTTTTCTTCTGATTGACCTTGAATGTACTTGCAAGCTTCGCAAGAGTGGTCGTCTTGCCGACACCTGTCGGCCCTACCAGGAATACCACGGCAGGATAGCCTGTATTCTCATCCAGTGAGATCTGCTTCGGCTGACCGATTTTAAGGACCATCTTCTGATAAACATTGGAGATCAGGTAATCCATACTGTTGCCGGCCTCTATCATCGAATCTATATCACTCAGAAGTGTATTGATATATCTCTCATCGACCTCATGATCTACAAGTGTATTGTAAAGCATCCTCGTAAAACCGAGATATGAACCGCTGCCTTTACCAGAATATCCCTCATCTTTGCTGGTCTTTTGTTTATCTTTTTTTACAGGCTCTTTAGCCTTTTTTTCATCATGATGAGCCAGGGCAGCACTAGCATTCAGCGGGACGAAATCCTTCATTTCCGGCTCTGGCTTCTTTTTAGTATCAGATAGCCGCTCGGCTGGTGTCTCTATCACTTTGCTCACTTCTTCAAAAACACTCTTCAGATCATCTGCATTGATATCAGATCCTGAAGCAGGCTTTGCCGCAATATTCCCATGCTTTCTGTACTGATCTATGGCTGATGTCTGCGAAGAAACAGGCGGCAGAGGATGATTCAGATCTATCTTCTCATCTGCAACTGCTGAGAAATTCGGACTACCGGCCTCTTTATTTTTCTTGTCCACGGTAAATGGAGGCTTCTTATCTGCAGTTTCCTCTGTCTTGTAATCATCCTCGATCGCAGCGGTCACTTCATAGGTGCTCTTTCTGAATATGCCAAACAGACCACCAGGGCGAACTTCCCTGACGTTCATGATCACTGTAGAAGGACCCATGTCCTCCTTTGCCGCATTTATCGCTTCTTCTTTTGTCTTGCCTGTATACTTGTTTATCGTCATGAATCAGTTACCATTCCTACTGACTGAAGCTCGATATTCGACTCAATCTCATTATAAGATACTACTATCAGATCACTGTAATAGTCTTCAGAAATCTTCTTGAAATACATACGGACTATCGGTGACAAAACTACTATAGGTGTCTTTCCTGTATCTTCCATCTTTTTGATCTCGACACCGAGAGAATCCATAATTGCCTTGATCTTCTCTGGATCGAGAGTGATGTATGCACCCTGCTCCGTCTGCTTTACGGAACCCATGATCTCCTGCTCTACCTTAGGATCAACCGTGATGACCTGATTTGGCTCTGAAGAGTCAAAGAACTTTGCTGAAATAGCAGGCTTCAGCCCCTGACGTACATACTCCGTGAGTACATCTGTATCCTTGGTATTAGGCGCATGATCTGCCAGTATCTCGAATATAGACAGCAGATCCCTGATGGAAATGCTTTCTGCCAGAAGATTTTTGAGTACCTTCTCGATATCTCCGAGTGACAGTTCCGCTGGAGTGAGTTCGTCGACAAGTGCTGGATTGGTCTCTTTGAGATTGTTGACCAGATTCTGTACATCCTGCCTTGTGAGGAGTTCTGCAATATGATTCCTGATGACCTCTGTCAGATGTGTAGCTATGATAGAAGGCGGATCAACTACCGTATATCCCAGTGACTCAGCCCTCTCACGCTGTCCCTCTGTGATCCAGAGTGCAGGCAGATGGAATGACGGCTCTGTAGTAGGAATACCTGTGATCTCTTCCTCTACATATCCCGGGTTCATAGCCATGTAATGATCAAAAAGTATCTCACCTTCAGCAACCTGTACACCCTTTATCTTTATAATGTACTGATTCGGGTTCAGCTGGATATTATCACGTAGTCTGATGATAGGAACTACAGTACCAAGCTCCAGGGCTATCTGACGCCTGATCATGACGACTCGGTCAAGCAGATCTCCGCCCTGATTGACATCGGCCAGCGGGATGATTCCATATCCGAACTCGAGCTCGATCGGGTCTACATTCAGGAGTGAGACGACATTCTCAGGCTTCCTGATCTCTTCCGCCTGCGTCTCTTCTTCCTCTACCTGATTCTTGATATCCTCTTTGCCTATGGTCTTGCTCATACGGTTCGCAATGACAAGAAATGCTACACCGAATCCGAGGAAAAGGACCTTGTTCAGAGGTGTAAATAATCCAAGGAGCATCATTACTGCTCCTACTACGTAGAGTACTCTTGGAATTCCGAAAAGCTGATGCATGAGCTGACCGGAGAAGTCAGCTTCCTTCGCGCCCTTCGTCACGAGAAGTCCTGTAGCAAGCGAAATAAGGATTGATGGGATTGATGATGAAATACCATCACCTATAGTCAGAAGTCCGTATCTCTGAATAGCATCCTGAGCGGACATTCCCTGATTCACGATACCCATTATGGTTCCGCCCGCGAGGTTGATGACAGTGATTATGAGGCCCGCATTCGCATCTCCTTTTACGAACTTCGTAGCACCATCCATGGAACCGAAGAACGATGATTCTTCCTGCAACTTGTCTCTCTGTCTCTTGGCTTCCTTCTCATCAATGGAACCGGCCGACACATCAGCCTCAATAGCCATCTGTTTACCAGGCATGGCATCGAGAGTGAATCGGGCTGTAACCTCGGCCACTCGCTCAGTACCTTTATTTATGACGACGAACATGATGATAAGGATTATGATGTAGACGATAGCACCTATTATCAGATTACCTCCGCCTACGAATGAACCGAAGGTCTCTACGACATTACCCGGCTGTCCGGTAGTAAGTATGAGTCGCGTTGATGCTACATTAAGTGAAATCCTGAATATTGTCGTAAGGAGCAGGAGTGTCGGATAAAATGACATATCCAGAGGCTCTATTACGAACAGTGAATTGACAAGTACTGTCATGGCAACAGCAATATTGAGCGCCAGACAGATATCGAGAAGCCATGATGGAATCGGGACAATAAGAAAAATGACCGCAGCAAGAAGGTATGCTGTGACCGCGAAATCAGTAGACTTTATGCCTGTTTTCTTCGCAAGGACGTTATCCAATGCCTGACTCCTTTGACTCCTTTGTATGTTCCTGGTTAGTTAAAAGTTAAAAGTTTAAAGTTAACAGATAGATATATACTATATTCTAAACGTTTTGCTATCAACTTTCAACTCACAAGTCATAACTTTCAACTATCATCTCTTCCTCTTTTTATTATAAATTACCGCAAGTACCTCTGCAACAGCCTGATAGAGTTCAGGAGGTATCTGCGCACCTATGTCAACCGTAGTATACAGTGCTCTTGCAAGAGGTTTATTCTCAACTATATCAATATTATTTTCTCTGGCGACATCCTTGATCCTCTGGGCTACAATTTCTTCACCCTTGGCCAGGACTACAGGCGCCTCAGATGAATGCTCGTCGTATCTGATAGCAACTGCTATGTGAGTAGGGTTAGTGATGACAACGTCTGCCTTCGGGACATCCTGCATCATACGACGCTGTGACACCTCACGCATCTTCTGTCTCTGACGGCCCTTGATCTCAGGATCTCCTTCTGAATCCTTGTACTCATCCTTTACTTCCTGCTTCGTCATCTTGATATCATTACGGAACTTACGTCTCTGATAGATATAATCAAGAAAGCCGAGAGCCAGATACACAGCACTGATCCTAATCCCTGTATCAATTACGAGATTGCCGATCAGAGCGATTGCCTGATTCAGATCGAGCTGATACAGTATATAGATCTCATTCATATGACCTTTGATCACAGAATAGGCAACGAAAAATATTATGGCTATCTTTGCAATCGACAGCAGCAGATTCATAAGAGCCTGCTTTGAAAACATTCTCTTGAATCCATTCAATGGATTGAATTTATCGAGCTTGGGCTTTAAAGGCTCTGTAGAGATCTTGAACGAGAACTGCAGACCATTTCCCAGGAACGCGCTAAGAAATCCGGCAAGCATGAATGGCAGCATGATGATGAGCATCTGCTTGTATACATCCTGCATGACCCCGTGCATGGTTGCAATAGTTGGAAGCCCTCTTTCTGACGACATATATGAAGGAATCAGTCCTGAAAATACCCATCTGTATATTGCAACGAACTTTTCAGCCATCCAGCTCGCAAACACCCGGAGCATTATAAAGAGAACCAGCAGCTCAACGGCCATGCCGAGCTCCTGGCTCTTGGCTACAGATCCCTTTTTTCTTGTATCTGAAATCTTCTTGGCTGTAGGTTCCTCAGTCTTGTCCGAGAAGAATGTAAGGTCAAGAGGAATCAGCATTTTATACTGTGATGTCAAGAATGCAGTCCCTCCGCAAAATTACGCAGATTAACTCTGACCTGCTCTGAAATCATGTCAACCACTTCAGGGAACAGGAACACCAGCAGATACATGATTGCAAATCCAGCCAGTATTTTCAGCTGCACACCGATTGAGAACATATTCATCTGTGGGGCAACCTTGGCCATGATTCCTAGAATCACGTTCATGACGAGCATGACTGCAAAAACAGGAAGCATGATTCGAAATCCGAGCAAGAACAGATTTCTCATGTATCTCGTCATTGCCTCAAGCAGCACATCGCTTCTGAATTCAGACAGACCTACCGGGATCAGAGTGAATGAATCACACAGCGCCCTGATCAGATATCTGTGTAAACCTCCAACCAGCAGAAGCAATAATGTAAAATAATAGTACATATTTGCCGTGATAGTGATCTGGGTGTTCATCGACGGATCAAACTCAGTAACCATCGAAAAACCGATATCCATATCAATTATATTGCCGGCAAACTGTACTATTGCACTGCAGATATTTGCTGAAAATCCAAGGAGCATTCCCGTGATAGCCTCTTTGAAAACAATCACTGCATACCCGATGACACTCGTGTACGTAGCCTGATACGAATCGACTCCCAATGTGCTTATCATCATAAATGACAGCATCCCGGCCAGGCCGATCTTGGTCTGGTTCGGTACTCCTCTCATCGAGAAAAATGGCGCCGTAAATATGAAGCAGCTGATGCGCACGAGTATCAGCAGGAAATATTCTATTACATCGAGATCAAAGGTGTAATAAACCATTTCTACTTAATATAGACGTTGAAGTTCGACCACAGTGAAGTAATATAGTTCACAAGATTGTTCATGATGAACGAGCCGAAAATCAGCAGAGCGATAAATATCGATATGATCTTCGGTACGAAAGTAAGCGTCTGCTCCTGAATTGAGGTAACAGTCTGGAAAATACTGATCACCAGTCCTACAACCATTGATATCAGAAGCATAGGAGCTGAATTGATGATGACGTTGTAGAAAGCGTCACGCATAATGTCAAGTACCTGTCCCTCAGTCATCTTTTCTCCTTTCAATTACTGGAAAGTCTTGACAAGACTTCCAATCACGAGATTCCATCCGTCTGCCATGATGAACAGCAGTATCTTGAATGGCAGTGAAATCGTCGTCGGCGGCAGCATCATCATACCCATAGACATAAGAACCGATGCCACAACCATATCTATCACAATAAATGGGATATAGATCAGGAATCCCATAATAAATGCACTTCTCAGCTCACTAAGAATAAAGCTCGGGATCAGCACATGCATTGGAACATCATCATAATCATCATAGGTGATATTTGCAATGTCGCAGAACAGATTCAGATCCTTTGACTGGGTCTGACCATACATGAACTCCCTGAGTGGCTCCTTCGCTCTGTTGTATGCCTCCTGCTGGGTGATCTGCCCCTTGTCAAGCGGCTGTATCGCTCTCTCATTGATCTGTGAAAAAGTAGGCCACATGATAAAAAGAGTCAGGAACAGAGCCAGTCCGATGATGACCTGGTTAGGTGGAGATGTCTGCGTACCAATAGCGATTCGTACAAAGTGAAGCACTATTATGACACGGGTAAAGCTCGTCACCATCACGAGAATCGATGGAGCAAGTGCCAGAACAGTCAGTACCAGAAGGATCCTGACAGTTGATGACAGTGTACCTGAATCACCATTAAAATTCAGCTCAAATCCACCTGTAGACGGACCAGTCACTTCATTGGAAGTATTGGGAGAATCACCAGTTCCTCCATATTCACTGTTGGCAGGTGCTCTTCCATCAGCCTCTGCACGCTCATTTGTCGTACCCTCTCGGGCATTATTACTGTTCCTCGTAGAAGTAGCATATGCCGGCTGTGTCGTCATAAGAAAAACAGCGCCGCAGAAAGAACCTAAACCGACACAGATAAGTATCATGAGAAGTATCTTCTTAAATTTCTTCATGAGTCTGCATCGTCCTTTCCACCGCGCCCTGCATATTTCTTAAACATTTCTCTGAATCTGCCGAAGTCTGGCTGCTGACCGTTGACCTTTGTATCATTCTTAAAGCTTATCTTGTCCTTGTCTATCTTGTCGATGAAAGTGATCTCATCCTTGCCGACACCAATTATATAATAATCTTCAGCACCGACCTTGATGATTGCTACGAACTTGTTGTTGGCCACCTTCATGGAATCCACAACCGCAAAATTCCCGACCGACAGCTTTTTCTTCTGATAGCCTGCAATAAAATGGGTGGTAAAATAGCATAAAGCCACTACCACCACAAACATCAGTATCGCAACAATTAACTGTCCGGCACTTGCCAGACTGTCCGCCGATAAAAAGATCATCCTACAACCTTTTTGACTGCTTCAAGAACTCGTTCCGCCTGGAACGGTTTTACGATGAAATCCTTTGCTCCGGACTGTATGGCCTCTATAACCATTGCCTGCTGGCCCATTGCTGAACACATGATGACATTGGCATTAGGATCCTCGGCCCTGATACCCTTGAGGGCTCCGATACCGTCCATCTCAGGCATTGTGATATCCATCAGTACGAGATCCGGCTTGGTCTCCTTGTACATCTCGATAGCCTTGACACCATTCTCAGCCTCACCGACTACATTATATCCGTTCTTTGTAAGGATATCCTTGATCATCATTCTCATAAATGCGGCATCATCACAGATAAGTATGTTCTTTCCCATTCTTTCATCTCCTTGTTGATTACTTTATTATCTCGGTGATCCTTACACCGAAAGATTCTTCAATGACTACTACTTCGCCTTTGGCAACATATTTTCCATTTACCAGAATGTCTACAGGTTCGCCTGCTATCTTATTGAGCTCTATGATAGTACCTGGTGCAAACTCAAGTATATCATGGATAGTCTTGTGTGTCCGCCCGAGCTCTACTGTGACCTCGAGAGGTACATCCATTATCAGGTCGATATTCTCATTCGACATTGCAGGGGTGATACCCTGTACAAACGGTGTAAACTGTGCCCCCTGTACATTGACCGGATTCTGTACCGGCTGCTGTGGCGGAGGATAGCTGCCCTGATTCTGCTGCATATACTGTTCCCCATTCTGAGGCTGCTGTACAGGTGCCTGAGGCTGTGGTTGTGGCTGCGGTGCCGGCTGTGAATATGAAGAGGTATCTTCAACTGTTGATGAAGAATCCTTTTCCATATTGCTGGTCACCAGATTGCACATATCCTTTGCCAGGCTGATCGGATACAGCTGCATTATCTTTGAGTCCACCAGATCTCCAATGAGCATCTTGAACTCAATCTTTACAAAAGTTCCATTCAGGAAATCATCAATGTCCCCGCCATTTATCTGCTGGGTCAGGTCAATGAGATCTGACTGTGGTGGACTGATATCCACCGTCATATTGAGCATTGATGAAAGTGATGTAGAAGCTGAACCCATCATCTGGTTCATTGCCTCTGAGATAGCCGACAGATGAAGCTCGGTAATCTCACCATCTGTATTGGTTCCATCGCCACCCATCATGAGATCCGTAATGATCTTGACATCATTCTCCTTGAGGATCAGGATGTTGGATCCATGAAGTCCTTTTGTATAGCTGATCTTCACCATGACACAGGGACGCTCATACACAGCTACTATGTTGTCCCAGGTGGCCATCGAGACCACAGGGGTGGAAATCTCTACCTTTTTATTGACCAGAGAAAAAAGAGTCGTGGCAGCCGTACCCATGCTTATATTGCCGACTTCGCCGATCGTATCGATTTCTTCCTCTGTCAGGGTATTTGTATTATCTGCAGGACTACTGTCCGCCGGGGCCTGAGTGTCAGATGAACCCTGATCACTCTGTGCCTTATTCAGAAGGGCGTTGATCTCGTCCTGGGATAGCATTGTATCCCCCATTTAACCTTCTTCCTCTCGTATAACTGATGTTATCTGGACTGCATATTTCTTATCAGAAGAGCCTGGCAAGGCAGTAAACTTCTTTATCGAGCCGACGTACACGTCGAGCTCATCATCTGCCTTTCTGTCAAGCCTGATGATATCACCATTCTGCAGGGACATGAAGTCACTCACGCTGATGGTTGAATTACCAAGTACTGCGGTAATCGGGATCTGGGCCTTGTCAATGAGCTCCTCCATGTCTTCAGACGAATGTGCCTCACTGTGCTCCTGCATATTCGAATACCAGAACTTGGTATTAAGTTTATCCATTACGGGCTCAAGTGTCAAATATGGAAGGCAGAAATTCATGAGTCCTTCTACTTCTCCAATCTTGATATTCAGTGTCACTATGGCGATCATCTCCGTAGGAGAAATGATCTGGGCAAACTGTGGATTCGTCTCGATCCTGTTGAGCTTTGGATGGATGTCACACACATTTTCCCATGGCTCACGAAGGAGCTCCACACAGCTGTTCATCACACGTCTGATGATAAGCAGCTCAATCTCGGAAAAATCCCTGATCTTCTCGAGTGGAAGTCCCTCACCACCGAGCATTCGGTCAACTATTGCAAAGCCGAGCTTGGTAGCCATCTCCATAATGATATTGCCCTTGAGCGGCTCTACATCAATGACTCCTAGCAGAACCGGATTGGACAATGAATTTGTAAATTCCTGAAAGGTAACTGCCTCTGAATTCATCACTTCTACCTGGACATTTTTGCGCAGATAGACAGGAAGATTAGTCGACAGAAGCCTTCCGTAATGTTCAAAAATTATCTCGAGCGTCCTTAAGTGCTCTTTGGAGAATTTGGACGGGCGGGAGAAATCATAATCCCTGACCTGAACTTCCTTCTCCTTTGTCATCTCATCGACATCTACCTCACCTTTGCTTAAGGCATTGAGGAGATTATCGATTTCTGACTGAGACAGGACATCACTCATTGTATCACCCCTGTCTCATTACTGGGTGGTCAGACTCGTAAATACCACTCCAACCACATAACTCTTATCCAGAACCTTCTGAACAGCAGCTGTACACTCATTCGTGATCTGCTGCTGATTGCTTCTTAATTCATCAACTGTATGCTGTGACAGTGTCTGCTGAACCGCCTGAATCACGAGGCTCTTCGCCGGTGAGGTGCTGTCATCCTTGAAGGCGGCAGCATTATCCTTGTAGCTGTCGGCCTTTTTATTGACTGTCAGTGAGAACTTCACAACTGCATAATGCTCCTGACCATCATCACCACTCTTCAGATTGACAGTAATGCCATCATCACCTGTGATGTCGACTGATTCCTGATCTGCAAGCGATACATCGCCTGATCCTGAACCGTCGTTGCTGCCCGAACCGGTATCCAGATCTATGGCGGCTGCCACCTTTGAAATAAGTGCATTGGCACTCTTCACTTCAGGAAGAATAGCTATCGCAAGGATTGCGGTCAGAAGCAGGTTCACAAGAACCAGTGCCAGTGTGATCATGGTAATTAAACTCTTTTTCATCTATTCTCTCTTTTCTATCTGTCCATTCTTATTTCTTTGAATTATAAGAATTATAGATCTTGATTTCAACCCTTCGGTTTCTTGCTCTTCCTTCAGGTGTCTTGTTGCTTGCTACCGGATTGTATTCGCCGCGTCCGGAACTATATATCTGTGACGGATCGAGCCTGGAATATTTTCTTATGTCATTGGCTACATTCAGTGCCCTGTACATCGACAGTACATTGTTGTCTTCGTACTTGGCTGAATGAATAGGGACATTGTCTGTGTATCCTTCGACCTCTATCAGACTGTCCTTATATGAGTTCAGAATCTGCGCAACCTTCCTTATAATAGGTCTGGCATCCTTTTTGACTTCGCTCTGTCCTGTATCAAAGAGTAATGCACCATTCAGTGTAAGTCTCACATACTGACCATTAAAGTCAACCAGTACCCTGTCCTGAATGCCATACTTCTTCGCAGTCTCAGTCACCTGCTCTGCCATCTTCTCGGATTCTTCAAGAGCCTGCTCATCCACTTCCTTCTGGGCGTCCTCTACGCTATTATCCTTCTCGGCATCTGCCGATGCAGCATCCGCACCCTTTGAATTATTGCCCTTATTATTGGCGGCTTTGCTCAGTGAATCACCGAAATAGTCTGCTACATCAGGCAGCTGGTTGATACCAGCTGATACGAGCTTGCCATTGGAAATGGTGGACCCGCCGCCTGACATAATCGAAAAGGCATTGTTAATTGATGCTGCTACCTGTTCCAGCTTATCCTGCTGAATAGTAGACATGGAGAACAGAAGCACGAAGAAACACAACAGAAGATTCATCAGATCGGAGAAAGTCGACTGCCACAGAGGGAAACTCTTGGGCGGGTCAGGCTTCTTCTTGAAAGCCATTAAGCTTCACCGCCTTCCCCTGCATTTCCATTCATCGCATCAATGCCTACAGAATCACGCTCTGCCGGCGCAAGGAAGGTCTTGAGCTTCTCCTCAATAATTCTAGGATTCTCACCTGCCTGAATTGACAGGAGTCCCTCAACCGTAAGAGTCTTGACCATTATCTCTGTATCATTATTAATCTTTAGCTTATTAACTACAGGCACACAGAGCCAGTTAGCAAGAACTGATCCGTAGAATGTAGTAATAAGAGCAACCGCCATATTAGGTCCGATAGCTGAAGGATCACTCAGATCATTGAGCATGTTGATGAGTCCGATCAGTGTACCGATCATACCCCATGCAGGACCCTGTGTACCCCAGGTATCGAAGAATGCACTGACCTTATTATGTCTGTCTGACATTGATGCCATGTCATTCTCAAGTATGGCACGTACCAGATCTGCATCAGTACCATCAACGACGAGCATGACACCCTTCTTCAGGAATTCGTCATCAATATCTGCTGCCTGACTCTCAAGAGCGAGAAGTCCTTCCTTTCTGGCAAGATTGGCCATATCCAGAATCCTTGTAATGATGGCCTTCGGATCACCATTCTCCGGCTCCTTCAGAGTCTTCTGAAGACCTACCTTCAGTGCATTGATAAAGTCAGGCATCTTATTACTAGTCATAACCGTTGCCAATGATCCACCGATGGTGATGATGATCGACGGATAATCAATATATGTAGAAATCTGGGCACCGGTTGATACGATACCGTAGATCAACATTATGAAGCCAAGAATTAACCCGACTAACGAAGCTATATCCACTGTTTTGCCCCCGTAAATATTTCAGCTTTACTTTTGCCACCCTATATATTACTAGAATGGGCAGCGTTTGTCTACCTTAAATTCACAACTTTTTGTGAAGATTTTCAAAAAAAATCTAGCAGTTGTGGTTGTATTATAATTGACTCTAATAATTGTAACGTCTATCAACAATTCCCATTTTACCCTTTTTTGCCTTAAAAATAAAGGCTTTCCTGGGGAAAAATGAAAAAAGAACAGATTCATCTGAGAATCTGTTCCTGTCAGATCAGCTATAATGAAATACTTATACTATGATGGCCCCATCTATATTGGTAAAAGCCTTTTCTTTGGACTCATCACTGTCAAGTGCAGTGATAACCGTATGACTTGGTACATTCACTATAAATGCCAGTGAATCCATGAGTACAAGTGATTCCCTGATTCCTTTCTCTCCTGCCTTTTTTACGCCATCTGAAAGCCTCTCTGTCTGCTCAGGAGAAAGATTTATATCTCTCTGTTCAAGGCGTTCAGAGGCATGCTTTGAGAAGCGGACGTCCTCGGTCCCTCCATAGACTCCTTCAAGTACTGACTGGAAGTTGCTTCCCTGCGTATTCTTCTGGGTGTTCTGTTTCTTACCTGTCTGGTAAGTGTTCATCACCTGCTCAATGGAAGAAAATTTTTGTATTCCGCTCATTTGCACACCTCCTTTCCTATGGTGTAAATCACTTCTCTGAATCTGTATCTACGGCGTTGACTTCCGCTACTGTATCAGAGGTCTCATCATTATTATCGGACGTTTCCTCAGAAACCTTAGTATTATCAGCTGACTCTGATGCCTGAGCAGCCTGGGCTGCTGTATTATCACTAGCCTTGTGTGCCTCAGCTGCGTCTGACTTGCCGGTTTCAGCAGTCTTTGCATCATCCGTCTTCTTTGTGCTGTCAGTATCTGTCTTCTCGTCTACAGCCTTATCCTTGCCCGTGATCTTATTTGCTGCTGCTACAAGCTCCTCTATGGTCTTTACCGTAGAATTCGGTATGAAGGACTGCTCATAGGTAGACATGGCATTGTAGATCTTTGCCAGATTGTATACCTTGTCGGTATCTGCCTTTGTAAGCTTATTCGCTGCAGGCAGATTGGCCAGCTCTTCATTGATTGTCTGAAGCAGTGTATTGGCAGTGTAGTAATCACTGTCCTGGCTTCCTGTCACCTGCGACAGCTTGAAGTCCTTATCCATAAGATGCAGATAAGTCTCTCCATCCTTCTTATAGGTGTATTCCACCTTGCCGGTAGTGGCATTACCCTCATCATCAGTAGCAGTGACTATCTGCCCTACAAGAGAAGTGCCATGCATCTGTTCCATATCATCGGATACATTCTCAAGTGCCTCAACCTGCGAGAAGCTGGCCATTTCCTTTACATACTCTGTATTATCAGTCGGCTCAAGGGGATTCTGATATTTCATCTCAGCTACCAGCAGCTTCATGAACATATCCTTGGTCTCCTGGGTCTTTGACTTAGAGGTCTCTGCCTTCTTATTTTTATTCTCTACTACGTCGGTAGCCTTGTTTCCTGTTACCTTACCGTCAGATACATTTACTGTAAATGCCATATGCTACCTCCTATTATCTCTTCAGATTCGTAAGCTCCTCAAGAAGGGTATCTGATACTGTGATGATACGTGAGTTGGCCTGGAATCCACGCTGCGTTGTGATCATCTCTGTGAACTCCTGAGCCAGGTCTACATTACTCATCTCGAGCTGTCCAGCGTTCATTGAGCTTCCGTCTGAAGTGATCTCCTGACCGATTCCATCGAATGATCCGGAGTTCAGTGTCTCTCCATAACAGTTGTCTCCAAGACTCTCAAGACCGCTTGCGTTGGCAAACTGTGTAGTAGAGATCTGTCCGAGAAGAACAGTATTACCATTAGTATATGATCCGTAAATCTTGCCATCGGTCTGTACTGAAAGACCATTCAGTGTACCAAGCTGTCTTCCTGCTCCGCTGGAGCTGTCTGTAATAGTACCTCTGTCGATGGAAGCTGTTGAAGAACCGCCATGGTTGTAGTTCAGCAGGTTAGTGAAGTCAATGCTGATACCATCTGTATTGAACTGGCTGCCCAGCAGATTGACATTAAATGTAACAGCATTTGAGCCAGTTCCAAAGGAACGGGTCTTTGTATCCTGCTGAGTAGTCGTAGATGTAGTTCCCTGTCTTCCACTAATGCTATCAAAAGTACCATCAGATGACTTGAAGAATACATCATAGTTTGCTGCATCTGTCTTCACCTTGAGTGTCTGTGATGTTGCATCAAAAGTGAATGTTGGATTTTTACCAGGTATTACAGTAGAAGTACCATCTTTATTTTCAGTATAGTAATTGCTCATGGCACTCTGAAGACCAGAGAAAATTCTCGAAATCTGATAAGTCTGAGCTGTTGCCGTACTTCCTGTTCCAGCTTTTAACTGAACTGTTCCATTAAGTCCATTCTTGTCCATCTGCTCTTTCAGTTCTTTTACTGTAATAGAGACCTGATTAGCACCGTTTCCCTTTACAATAGACTGTGACGCTGCATCATACCTGAAGTCAGATGACGCATCAAGCTTGAATGAATCTACATTATAGCCATTAGCGCTGCCAAACAGGCTGGCTTTAATATACTTTTCTGCCTCTGCAGTATTATTTATAGCCTGAGTGTTGCCAAATGTATTGGCTGGAATATTCAGTGTGCCATTTGTTGTGTATTTGGCTTCCTGATTATCAATATAGTTTTTAAGAAGATCTATAGGATTACCTTCGGAATCGACATTAGAATCAGATGTAATGGATGTCAGCTCAATTGTATAACCATTTGCATCCTTTGCAGACGTTGAATTGGTTCCCATTACAGTGCCGTCCGTAGCCTTGTCTTCACCCTTCTTTACCGCAAACTTGGCTGTATATGAATATCCAAGATCATCGTAAAAGGTCAGGCTGATCGGCAGCCCATCTGTACTCTCTACATTAGAATCATTCTCATCAATGATTCCTGTGAGATGTGCCTGTGATGTATACTCAGGCTCTGATGTCTGGTTTGCAGGATCCATGAGACGAAGAGCACTTACAGTATCCTTTGAGATAGTGCCAGTCTCTTTATTGGCCTGCCATCCCATTACATGATATCCTGTAGATGTCATTGACAGATAGCCATTTCCATCTACATAGAAACTTCCTGAACGGGTGAACAGGTTCTGTGTACCATTATTTACGATAAAGAAATTCGTCGAATTCGTATCTGACAGACGCAGATCAAATCCATCGTTTGTAGTCTCAGCTGATCCCGAAGTCGTGACTGAGACTTTTGTAGCAGCGGTCGTAACACCAAGACCGATCTGTCTAGGGTTTACACCACCACGGGTAGCCGTGCCGCCTGATGCATCAGACATTGTCTGGTACATGATATCCTGGAAAGTCGTTGATGATGACTTGAATGCTGTTGTATTTACATTGGCTATATTATTACCAATTACGTCCATCCTCTGCTGATGGGTCTTAAGTCCGGATACACCGGAAAAAAGTGAACGCATCATAGCGCAATTACCTCCAAAACTACTAAGCTAAATAGCTCACTGTATTACCATTATCTCTCATGATAGATGCTTCGAGCTCATCTTCTTCGGTCTGAGTACCGTCGAAGCCCGATCTGACATCGATTGTTCCTGATGTCCTGTGAGCCGTGCCTGCATTGCCTTCTCTCTGTGAAAAAGCTCCTGCATTGCTATTATTCATGAGATTTCCATTTGTATTCTGTTCGAGATTTTTTTCAAAAGCATGAGGCTCAACAGAGATTGTAACCTCATTTACCCTGACACCCTGTCTGTTGAGATTGTCCTGCAAATCTGCAAGTCTGTTCTCGAGAGCATGTCTGACTGCTTCATTCTGTGCATACAGATGAGCTGTCACGTCTCCGCTCTTTTCAGATACCTGCAGATAAATCTTTCCGAGGCTCTGCGGATTGAGTTCCATTTCAAGACTCTTTACCGTAGTGCCTAATGTCTGCTTTGCCTTGTCGACTATCTGCTGGATCACATTGTCAGTATTGATATCAGTATACTTCGTCACCTGTGAGATCGTCTCTGAGAAAGTGTTCTCTGTCACTGTAGCTGTCTCAACATTTGCCTGCATGGCATTTGTATTGATCTCAGTGGTCTCAGGCTGTTTCTGACTGTTGCTGAACATATCAGAAGATTCTGACATATCTGATGAGCTGTTCTGAGACATAGTCTGTAAAGGCTTAACAGTATCTGTCACTGTAGTCTGGTCAGAAGTCACTGTATCATCAGGTACCAGAGTCTGTTCCTCTGCATCAGATACAGTATCATTATCTGCTCCTAATGTATCCTCTGTCTCAACATTCAGAACAGTAACATCTGACAGATTATCCTCAATGACTGTTCCATCTGCTGTCATTTCTTCATCTGTCATATGATCATTCAGATACGACATGAGCTCCTGTGCTTCATCATCAGTGACTGGAGTCATCTGACTCAGAATATCATCAGGAATCGCTGAGAAATCGCTCTGCAAGTCATTTAAGAACGAGAAAAAATTGTCAGAAGTGAGAAGATCCGACTGATCTGCCCCTGTGACTGTCATATACAATTGTGCTGCGTTGGACTGAACTGTAAGATCTGAAAATGAAAGCCCGAGCGACTGCATTGCACTAAGCACTGTTGCATCGTCTGCTCCAAGGTCTTCCTTGATACGTTCCAGAATATCCGAAGAGAAATCTTCCATGGTTTCTTCTTCATCCACTGTAATATCTTCCGTTTCCGGTCCGGATACACCCGTGTCCCTATTCACTGAATCAGTCTTTTTAGTATTGTCCGATTTATCTGTCTTCTGTGTGCTTTTTGTCTCCTTTCCTTTCTGTACTGCGCTGCCATCCTTTGCAGCCCTGTCTGCCGATGTATTGCTATCGGTATCTGGCGCCTTAGCCGCTGTACTCTTTCTGGAATTGTCACTGGTCTTTGCAGTGTTGTTGATGATATGGCTGTCAGAATCCTTCATATATGAGGATTTGAACTTCATATCACTGCTTTTAAAAGATGTCTTCACCGACGAAGCTGAATCCGTCCCGGATAAATCGTCTTTCTTTACCGATGATCCGCTGGAATTCTGATTCCTGCTGAAAACTGACAGATCATTCATCATCGCAATAAAATCTGCATTTCCGGAAGAACTGCCATTCTTCTGTCTGCCCGTCTTTGTGACTTTTCCATTCTGTACAGGGACTGTTATCACTCCCTGTGCCTTCATCTGCACCTTCCTTTCCATGAGTAAACACTTACTCTATATCTTATATCGACAACTTCTGAGAGTTGATAATACCTTTTTGAAAAAATCCGCCACAAATTTTACTACAGAATCCGCCATAAATTTCTGCATTATGACGGATCCATAAGCTTTGTCACTGCTGCTGCCGTGTCAGCATCCATTTTTCCAAGGATTGCGCCACGTGACTCCGTATCCATGGCATTGAGAATCTTCGCAACGAGCTTCAGATTGTTCGTCATTGTATCAAATATATCTGCTGCCTCCTGTGGCTTCATTGCTGCATATGTCTTCGCATAGTTTGACATATTGGTATCATCCTGAAGATCCTGAATCACCTGCTTGTAGATCTTCTCAGCATTTTCAGGCTCTATCTCCTCATAATATGTCTTGTAATTGCTGATATCCGGAGCCTTATCGGCATATACCACTTTCTCGTAGAAATTTTCCTTTTCCTGCTCGAACTTCTTCTCATTCTTCTGGTATTTACTGAGCTGCTTCTTGGCCTGAGCGAGATCAGATGATGAATTTTCAGCCTTTTCTACCTGCTTCTTGAGGCTGGCATTTTCCTTCTCGAGCTGCTTGACCCTCGCAACTGCCTCCTGCATTGATGAAAATGCATACGGGTCATTCTCTTCTGATGTGCTATTGGTACTCTCATTCTGTGGCAGGATCCTGTTGACACCCGGCACATTCTTCAGATACGGAGTGAGCATTGTACCGATACCACCTACATCCATATGAATCAGGATTGCTATAATTGCAAGCCATACAAGGAGAATTATGAGACCGGCAAAGAAGACTACTGCACCTGATCCCTTGGAATCCGGATCATCGTCTCCTTTCTTTCCTTTTTTACCTTTCTTTTTGGAGCTTGTATCTGCTGGCTGGGTATTGGCCCTGGTCTGCGGTCTGTTAGCTCTCTGTGCCTGTGTATCTGGCATATATATCAACTCCTTGATTATTTCCTGGTGTATGTATAGCTGGTCAGCTCATCATTGGCCTTGTTGTCCTCGGCGTTGAGTTCGAGTCTGAATTCATCAAATGCCTTCTCTTTGAGCTTCTCGTGGGTCTTTCTGTCTTTCATTACCTCATCGAGCTTCTGTCTCTCAATTTCGAGTGCCTGCTGTGCCTTCTTGACTTCAAACATCTGGTCACGGATCATCGACTTCATAGTCTGCTGGGCATTCCGATAGAAATTGACTTCTTTGAGATCTATCCTGTCGCTGTCAAGTGATTCCGCAAGACGCTTGTCATAGTCACCTTTCCTGACAAAAAGATCCGCCAGCTTTTTTCTCTCATCTGCTTCCTTTGCAGCAGCCAGAGCAAATTCTGCCTTCTCCTGGGTCTCAAGCATCTGCTTTAAGTCCAGGATATTCTGCATCCGGTAAACGAACTTCGCCATTTTAGTCTCCAAAATTAAGGAAGTTCTTTCGTCTCAGAGCTTTCAGCCTGTGGAAAAATCTTTAGCAGCATATCCACTATCTCATCGAACGAGAACTTCTCATCTGTTCCCTGCAAGAGGAAATCATTGACTTCCCCGATCTTCGATATCGCAAAGTCAATATTCGGATTGGAGCCCTTCTTGTAGGCTCCGATATTGATCAGATCCTCTGCCTCAGAATACGTAGCCATTACATTCTTGAACTGTCCGGCCGCCTTCTTGTGCGTCTTCGATGCAACAGCACTCATTACCCTGGAGATTGATGCGAGTACGTCAATGGCAGGATAATGGTTTCTCTGCGCCAGCTTACGATTCAGAACAATGTGCCCGTCAAGAATACTTCTTGCCGTATCAGTAATAGGCTCGTTGAAATCATCACCATCGACAAGGACGGTATACAGCCCCGTGATAGAACCCTTATCAGCATTTCCTGCTCTTTCGAGAAGTCTTGGAAGCTGTGAATAGATAGATGGAGGATAACCTCTTGTCACAGGTGGCTCACCACTGGCAAGCCCTATCTCACGCTGTGCCATACAGAATCGGGTAAGAGAGTCCATCATCAGCAGCACATCCCTGCCCTGATCACGGAAATATTCTGCAATAGCAGTTGCAGTCTTTGCAGCCTTCTGCCTGATGAGGGCAGGCTTATCAGAGGTAGCCACTACGACTACAGACCTCTTCATGCCCTCAGGACCCAGATCATGCTCTACGAACTCACGGACCTCACGGCCACGCTCTCCTATAAGAGCTATCACATTGATCTCAGCCTGTGTATTTCTGGCAAACATACCCATCAGAGTAGACTTACCTACACCAGACCCGGCAAAGATTCCGATACGCTGACCTTTACCTACCGTGATCAGGCCGTCTACAGCCTTCACACCAAGTGGAAGTACATCCTTTATTATGACCCTCGACATAGGATCAGGAGGATCAGCCTCTACAGGATACTCTTCGGTAAATGTCGGATACTCTTCTCCTTCTTTCAGATCATCTATCC
Organism: Lachnospiraceae bacterium; assembly: GCA_029338735.1. Taxonomy (GTDB): domain Bacteria; phylum Bacillota; class Clostridia; order Lachnospirales; family Lachnospiraceae; genus Weimeria. The sequence goes on from JAQYAY010000057.1 coordinate 63,757, forward strand.
GGCCTATTCCATCTACAGTATGCCCGAGCAGCGCATCACCAACCGGAATAGAAAGCGGTTTTCCGGTATTTGTGACCACAGATCCTACACTGATACCTTCAGTTGCTTCAAATGGCATCAGTATCAGCTTCTTGTCATTGAAACCAACTACCTCCGCCATGACCGTAGTACCGAATGCCGTCTCGATCCTGCACAGATCATCAAGCTTTGCCTGAGGTCCTACCGATTCAATTGTCAGTCCAACTACCTTCGTCACCCTTCCGAGCTCATCATAAAGCGGCTCATCAAGAGCGTGAATGAAGTTTGAAACGTCCATTACAACCTCAACTATAAAAAATGGGAAGAATTACTTCTCCCCTATATCGACAACAGCCTTATCCTCTTAATAAGGTTTTTAAACTCTGTATCAATTGAGACATCATAGACTCCGCCATCTGTCTCTATCATTCCCTGACCGTCTGTAAGAAGCGGATCTCTGGCAAACTCCACATTTACACCTTCACCCAGCTTCTCGGTGATCTCGTCCTTTCTGGACTGAAGCAGGGAGTAATTCTTATCACTGACTCTTACAAGGATATCCTTTGAATTCTCTATATGATTCAGGCAGTTATCAATCTGTGTCAGAAGCAGATCACTGTCATCAGAATACTCTATATTAAATGCCTTTGAAACCACGTCAAGAACTGCATCCAGCACTTCTTTTTCGACAGAAGATACTTTCTGCTGATAATTCTCCTCGAGAGTCTCCTGCTTCGCATCAAGAGCATCCAGCTTCTCCTGATACTCTGCCTGACCTTTTACAAGGCCATCATTATATCCCTTCTGGGAGGCTTCATTGGCAGTATGCTCGAATATTCCGTCGGCCTCTTCCTTTGCCTTTGCAATGATCGAATCAGCCGCATCTCTTGCATCAGAAAGAATAGCCTCTCTCTCTTCATAGAGATCCTGCTGGGGAGGCATGGATTCAAATGTCTCTTCTTCCTGCTCCTCTGGCTCTGTGATGACAGGATGACCACTCTCATCAGCTTCAAAAAGCGGCCTGCCGTCGTTTCCGAAAGGGATGATGTAATTACCGTCAGAATCCTTCTCGAGTACAGGAAGGCCTGAATCATCCTTCTGCAGGGAAGAGATAAAAGAATCTATCTCTGCCTTATCTGCGCGGCGCCTTTCTTCTTCGTCTCTCCTTTTTGCAGCATCAATGCGGCTCTTTGCCTTGGCATTAGAATCAATGACGACCTTATCTTCTGATAACACACTCCCGTGATATATATTATACAACCAGGTCGTCACCTCCACCTCTGGAGATGATGATATCTCCTGAATCTTCGAGTCGTCTTATAACTCCGACAATCTTCTGCTGAGCTTCCTCTACATCCTTCATACGGATAGGACCCATATATTCCATATCTTCTTTGATCATGGATGACAGACGGCTGGACAGGTTCTTGAAGATTGCATTCTGTACATCCTCGTTGGTACCCTTGAGAGCATACTCGAGATCCTGATTGTCCACTTCTCTGAGAACTCTCTGGATAGAACGGTCGTCGAGAAGAAGGATATCCTCGAATACGAACATCTTCTTCCTGATCTCTTCTGCAAGCTCCGGTTCCTCTATCTCAAGAGACTCCATAATACGCTTCTCGGTACCACGGTCTACCGCATTGAGGATAGATACTGTAGCATCTACTCCGCCTGCAGATGTGTAGTCCTGATTGATCAGGCTTGACAGCTTTCTCTCGAGCACCCTTTCAACCTCTTTGATGACCTCAGGAGAGGTACGGTCCATCAGTGCAATACGCTTAGCAACATCGGCCTGCTTCTCAGGCGAGAGAGCAGACAGAATCAGTGCAGACTGTGAAGGTGGCAGATACGAAAGTATCATTGCTATCGTCTGCGGATGCTCATCCTGAATGAAGTTCAGCACCTGCTGAGGCTCAGTCTTCCTGATAAATTCAAACGGACGAACCTGCAGTGATGCAGTGAGCTTGTTGATGACCTCCTGAGCCTTGTCTGCGCCAAGTGCTGTCTCAAGCAGTTCCTTGGCATATCCGATACCGCCTTCAGCAATATACTGCTGTGCAAGGCAGATCTGATAGAATTCATTTACTACTGCGTCCTTGACCTCCGGAGATACGCTTCTGGTATTAGCTATCTCAAGTGTCAGTTCCTCTATTTCATCTTCCTTCAGATGCTTGAAAATATCCGCCGATCTCTCCGGTCCAAGGGTGATCAGAAGTATTGCGGCCTTCTGGACACCGGTCAGACCTTCTGTACCCTTTGACGTTTTCGCCGGGGTAGGTGACTTTGAATTGGCTATTGCATTCACAACCGCCTGGGATGGAGGAGCTGCCGGCTTTGTACTGGTATCATCTGCCATCTTTATTCACCCCAGTCCTCATTCAGCCAGTTACGAAGCAGATTGGCTGCTGCCTCTGGCTTTTCTTCCACAAACTTCTCAATGAGCTGTCTGGCCTCAGACTTCTCATTATATCCGATATCTTCAAGCTGCTCTTCCTGCTGTTCCTGATCATGAAGCAGAGTATCCACTGTGACTTCCTGTGCTTCTTCCTCTTCCTTCTTTCCACGCAGGCTTCTGAATGCCACAAATCCAAGAAGTGCAAATATAAGAATTGCAAGTACGATTTCGAGCCAGTCAAGCCACGTACGCCCGCCAGTCGAGTAATGGAACTGAGGGACATCATATGCATTGATAGTGATATTGCTCGTAGGAATACCTGTAGCATTTGAAATAGCCTGAATAACAGAATTGCTGGCTTTGGTAGCTGTCATGCCACTGTTCTTGGCAACGAATTCATCGAATGTCTGATTCTTCAGCTGTCCATTGGCCCTCATCTTATCCTCATCATAGATCACATCATTATATGCAGTGACTGTGATAGAAGAATTGTCATAGTCTACATCTCCGGCTTCCTGCTGTGTCTCAGTCTTAGTCTCATTAGGCAGATAGTCATCTGTCTCTTCGTTTGACTCACTATGGTTTGTAGCACCATTCTGTGTCACATAGCTGTTGGTATCATCATTGGAATCAGTACCTGGTACTCCTGCATTGGCACCATCAGATGAAGTGCTCTTTGTAGTCTTGCTGTCCAGATATCCCTGAGTCTGACCATCGGCAACAGAATATTCCCAGCTGGTCTTCTTTGTATCTGAGAAGTCCATATCAAGATTGGCTGCTACCTGGACATTGTCATAGATTGCCTTGCCTGTAGCGTTCTTGGAAAGAACCTTCTTGACCTGATTCTCTGTATATCTTTCTCTCTTCTGCTTGGCCGTGAGATTGGTAGATGCGATTCCGCCGCTTGTAGCCTCATCTCCACCAGAGAAAAGGATATTGTCATCTGTATCAATGATAGTGATATTCTCAGTAGTCTTATTGCCAAGGCCTGTTGCTATAAACTTTGCAATAGCTGCAGCCTGGTCATCAGACATGGAGCCTGAAAGCTCGAGAAGACATGAAGCTGAAGCCTCCTCCTGCTTTGCAGCCAGGGTACCATCATCTGCAGGTATATTGAAATTGACCTTTGCGCTCTTTACATTTGAAAGAGTTGAAAGGTAATTATCCATCTGTGTCTGCAGATAATGCTGTACATTTCGCTGCTTGTCTGCCTCAGTCTGGGTAAATGATCCACTTGAAATATCTGAGTATTTGTATGTCTCATCGGCATCCTTGCCGGTATAGCCATTGGAATAGATTCCATTCTGTCCAAGAAGTATTGTAGCTGCTGCCTCATCCTTTTTATCGATGGTAAAGGTCATTCCATCCTGGGACTGCTCATACTGAATTGAGTCTCCATCAAGCAGATCCTTGATTGTAGAAGCCTCTGTGGCATCTGTTGCTGTCACAAGGTCCATCTTATCCGGTCTTGTAGCTACAACGCCTAAAATAATAAGAGCAATGGCCACAACAGAAACAGCACTGATCATCAGCACCTTCTGTCTGGTAGTAAATTTCTTCCACCATGCCACTATTCTATTAAGTATATTCTGAATTCTTTCAGGCATCTTGTTCCGAACCCCTTATTAAATCTGCATGTTCATTATACTCTGGTAGGCCTGTACACACGTAGTCCTTATCGCATTGGTGTACTGAAGAGCAATACGGGCCTTCTGCAGTGCTATCATCATATCATGTGTATTGTCTGACAGACCAAGTGCAAATTTCACCTGCTCTGCATTTGCCTTGTTCTGCAATGTATTTGTCTCATCAACGAGATTTACAGCCGCATCAAATACCGAACCGAAATCGGACTTCTGATCAGGATTCACACCCGATCGCTGTGGAGCGGTCTTGTACCCGGCATTAGCTGCCTCTATTGGTGTCATTGCATCCATACTATCCTGCCTTTCCTTCCATTAATCCATTATGAATTTCCGATAGAAATACCCTGCTGCGCCGAACTCTTGAGTCCGTTGAACACTGTCACATTGGCCTGATATGCTCTCGTGGCATCGATCAGGTTCGTCATCTCTGTGACTGTATTCACGTTCGGATAGCTCACATAACCGTTCTCATCAGCATCAGGATTGGAAGGATCGTAGTCCATGATAAAATCTGTTGATGTATCATCAGAAACTGATGCCACACGGACACCATTACCCTTGAATGAATCCCTGTACTGTTCAAGCGTAGAAGAAAAAGAAGGATTGAGACTTCTCTCTTCAAAAGTCACAATCTTTCTCCTGTATGGACCTGAACCGTCCTCCGAATGTGTAGTATTGACATTTGCGATATTCTCAGCAATTGTATCCATACGGAATCTCTCTGCTGTCATACCGCTTCCTGCTATATTAAACGACTGAAAAAGAGCCACTTTATACCTCCTTTAGTCTGCTTATGATCTTGTAACTGCATTGAAGCACTGGAAATCACCGCTGATTGCAGTGGTAAGTGCCTGATAGCGAAGCTGCTCACTGGCATACTCGACATTTTCATTGTCTACATCGACATTATTCGTATCGAGTCTGTAGTCAAATGAAGGATAATCGGTGTATACCTCACCCTTCAGACTGCTGCCATCAGTATAATCAAGAGAATTCACAGCCTGCTCGAGGTTCTTGTACTTCGTATTGTCGAGTTCATCCTCAAGAATATCCTGAAACTTCACATCCTGTCTCTTATATCCCGGTGTGTCGACATTGGCTATATTATTGGAAATCACGGTCTCACGCATCCAGCTCGCATCAGCAGCCTTGTCCATGAGACTGATATAATCAAAAGCATTCGATCTGATCATCTGTTACAGATCCTCCTGTTTACCTAAGCACAAACTAACTGACAATATTATTATATGTGATTTTGTGAAAAAAACAAGCCTTTTCGGCGTTTTGAGACAATTTTTTGTGGAAAAGGCAGAGCTTATTCCACAATATATTGTTGATTATTAGTTCATATTATCCTTAAGCTTTTCGAGTTCACTGAAAACTGCGTCATTAAGGACCTTGATATATGTACCCTTCATACCTGAAGAGCGTGATTCAATGACTCCGGCTGACTCGAATTTGCGGAGAGCATTGACGATTACACTTCTCGTGATACCGACTCTGTCTGCAATCTTTGAAGCCACGAGTATGCCTTCCTTGCCATCGAGTTCATCAAAAATATGGATGATAGCCTGCTGTTCTGAATATGAGAGCGTGCTGATAGCACTCTTGACGTCCTGAATCTTTCTGCTCTCTTCAGCATTTTCCTCATTTACAGAACGCATCATCTCAAGTCCTACTACAGTTGTACCGTACTCCGCAAGGATGATATCATCTATATCATATGGCTTGTCAAATCTGTAGATAAAGAGTGTTCCGAGCCTCTCTCCCGCAATATCGATAGGGGTAATAAGGGCATTGTACTTCGATACCTCATCTCCCTCGAATCCCAGAGTCTCAAGATTAACATTCTCTCTTGTAGACAGAATCCCTAAGAGACGCTCATTCAGATCAGAATTGATAAAATCACCGACCCTGTCCGTAATCAGTTCTGTCAGCCTGTGACTGTCCTGATAAAAACTGATTCCAAGTGCCTTTCCCTTCTTGCTGATCACCATGCATGATGAATCAAGGATATCTGTGAGAACCCTGCAGATATCATTGAACACGACCTTGGAACGGTTGTTATTGTTGTGTAAAAGCTTGCCTATTTTTCTTGTCTTGTCCAGTAACTGTACGCTCATTGTGTCTTTCTAACCTTCATTTAGTAAAATTCCATCAATACTATAAATTATACGCTTTTATCTGAAATTATCAATCACTTTCCTGGATATTTTCGCTATACCCGCATTCAGGATCTGAGCATACAATCTTTTTACCGCGGATCACCATGTATTTGCCACAGCGCGGGCATTTCTTTGAGACCGGTTTCTGCCAGCTCATGAAATCACAGTCAGGATAATCCTCACATCCATAGAACTTTCTGCCTTTCTTGGTCTTTCTTATGACAATATCCTTGCCGCATTTAGGGCAGACTACTCCGATCTTTTCAAGATATGGCTTGGTATTACGGCACTCAGGGAATCCCGGGCATGCCAGGAACCTGCCATGAGGTCCGTACTTGATGACCATGTGTCTGCCACACTTGTCGCAGATCACATCTGTCTCTTCGTCCTTTATCTCTACTTTCTGCAGCTCATCCTCAGCTTTATGGACTTCTTTCATGAGATCAGGATAGAAATTCCTGATAATGGACTTCCACTCTACTTCTCCGGCCTCTACACCATCAAGCAGGCTCTCCATATTCGCTGTAAAAGTCTTGTCTACGATTTCAGGGAAAGACTCCACCATTATCTTGTTGACTATCTCTCCGAGCTCTGAGACAAACAGATTCCTCTCATCCTTTATGACATAATGTCTCTTCAAGAGAGTCGTAATAGTAGGTGAATATGTAGATGGCCGTCCAATTCCGAGCTCCTCAAGAGTATGTACAAGAGACGCCTCTGTAAAGTGAGGCTTAGGCTGTGTGAAATGCTGTTTGTCCTCATACTTTTTAAGAGAAAGCGTATCTCCCTTTTCAAAGACTGAGAGGTCCTTTGGCTTCTTCACATCTGAGTCATCGCTGTCAGTATATACCTTCGAAAATCCATCAAAAATAACGACTGTACTTGCCGTCGTGAACACATGCCCATTGCATGACAGCCTCATCGACGTAGTCTTTCTCTTCTGCTGAGCCATCTGTGAAGCCATGAATCTCTTCCAGATCAGACTGTACAGGCGGAACTGGTCTCTCGGTACCTTATCCTTCATATCTGCAGGAAGCAGGGTCAGATCAGCCGGTCTTATAGCTTCGTGTGCGTCCTGGATATTCTTTCCACCGCTCTTCTTTGCCGGCTGACTCCCGAGATATTCATCTCCATATGCAGAACTGATAAAAGATGCTGCTGCGGCCTTTGCCTCATCAGATACACGGGTAGAATCTGTACGGAGATAGGTGATGAATCCATTCTCATACAGCTGCTGTGCGACCAGCATAGTCTTCGACAGGGCAAAATTAAGAGCCTTTGACGCCTCCTGCTGCATTGTAGATGTAGTAAATGGAAGCGGCGCCTTTCTGCTCTTCTCTGTATCCTTTATTGTGTCAACCATGAACTCTCTGCCATCAATATCAGAAATGATCTGCGACAGCTTCTCTTTTGAATCTATATCTGTTGTCTTATTTTCCTTGTCATAGTATGACGCAGTAAGAGTCTTCTTCCCTTTGCCTGAGAGTTCCACATCCAGAGTGAAGTATTCCTTCGGGATGAAAGCATTGATTTCATCCTCTCTGTCACAGATGATACGAAGTGCAACAGACTGAACACGGCCTGCTGAGAGTCCTCTCTTCACCTTTGCCCACAGAAGCGGACTGATGCTGTATCCTACTATACGGTCAAGGACTCTTCTGGCCTGCTGTGCATTGACCAGATTCATATCAATATCTCTCTGATGCTTGAAAGATTCCTTTACGGCATTTTTTGTAATCTCGTTGAATGTGATTCTGGAATATTTTCTTCCATCAAGCCTGAGTGCCGGTATCAGATGCCACGAAATTGCTTCTCCTTCACGGTCAGGGTCTGTCGCGAGATATATCATATCTGCCTTGTTGACCTCTTTCCTGAGAGATGCAAGCAGATCACCTTTTCCTCGGATCGTGATATATTTCGGCTCGAAGTCATGCTCTACATCAATTCCCAGCTGGCTCTTCGGAAGATCACGCACATGTCCCATTGTTGCTACGACTGTGTAGTTTCTTCCAAGAAATTTCTTAATCGTTTTTACCTTTGTCGGAGACTCGACGATCACGAGATTTTTTGCCATTAAAAATTCCTTCCTACGCTTCTAACCCGGCACATTTCTGACATAATGATTCATGAATACCTCCTTCAGGTATCCCTTGCTGCACAGGCTTACTACTATATTTAAAAGTTCCAGAAGGGTCATATTTGTTTCCTTCTGGACCTCGTCTATGCTTTTGGCACAGAAATCGAAACAACTATACACCACCATTTCATCTTTTTCAAGATTTAATTTTTCCATCTCCTCATCCAGATCCTCTATTTCAAAGGATGCATCCTCCATTTTAAGCTGTGCGATAAGTGCCTCTGATGACCGTATGATACCTGCTCCCTGCCATATCAGCCTGTTTGTTCCTGAACTCAGTGGATCGGTGATCATGCCTGGAAGGGCATATACATCCTTGCCCTGATCAAGTGCCATATCTGCAGTAATCAGCGACCCGCTCCTTTCACGCGCCTGCATCACAAGTACTGCTCCTGACATGCCGCTTATGAGCCTGTTCCTGTCAGGGAATGACTGCTTAGTCGGTTCCATACCGGGTGGAAATTCACTGATCAGTGCACCATGCTGTGGTATCTGCTCATAGATATCCCTGTTCGATGGCGGATAGCAGATATCAGTACCTGATCCCAGAAATGCATATGTCCTGCCTCCTGCGGCAATGCATCCTCTATGGGAATATCCGTCTATACCATAAGCCATTCCGCTCACGACTGAAAAGCCGTTTTTTGCCAGGTCTTTTGCTATCTTTTCAGACATCAGCCTGCCATAGTCATTGCATCTCCTTGCACCAACCATTGCTACGAGCTTCTCATCCTTATCAGGCAGTGTTCCTTTTATAAAAAGTGCCACAGGTGGACTGCTGATATGCCGCAGCTGAGGCGGGAAATCCTTATCATAAATGAATACAAGCTTATTCCCCTCATCAAAAAATCTCCTGTATTTCTCTTTAGCCTTTTCAGATACAGATTCGCGCCTGAAAGCAGTCAGCTCTTCTTTATCAATAACTGGGTATTTCAGTATTCTCTCATCTGATGATGCCATGAATTCAGATGGCCTGTCAAATATCTGCAGCAGTTCTCTTTTCTGATCACGCAGAAAGCATTTTGTAGTCGCGAACTCGAATTCTTCAAATGCCGTATTCATCATCTCACCTCCCAGAAACGTCTGTCGAGAGATCTGAAGTATCCTGCCTCTGCAATATGAGCCTTTGTCACATCCTTTTCACCGGCCAGATCCGCAATTGTACGGGCTACTTTCAGGATCTTGTAGTATCCTCTTGCTGTCAGCTCTTCTGCACTGAACAGCTGCTTCATGTAATCCCTTGTCTCTGAAGTGAGCCTGCAGTATTCTTCTATGATTGCTGAAGTCACCTGACTGTTGAAGGTATAAGGTTCATTCCTGTACCTGTCTTTCTGTATCTCCATAGCACTAATGACCCGCTCCCTTATCTGGGCAGATTCTTCATCATCACCTTCTCCTGCGAGCTCGAAAAAATCCACTCTCTTCGTCTGCACACACAGATCGAATCTGTCAAGCAGTGGCTGTGAAATCTTTGACAGATAATGCTGGATGGACGGTGCCGAACAGGTACATCTCGATGAAGGATAGTATCCGCATTTACACGGATTCATCGCCGCGACAAACAGGAATCTGGCCGGATATTCCTCCTGATACCTGTTTCTTACGACATTTATTTTCCCCTCTTCCAGAGGCTGTCGCAGGACTTCAAGTACATCCCTTTTGAACTCCGGCAGCTCATCAAGAAACAGAACCCCGTTATGTGCCATTGTGATCTCTCCAGGAACTACGGAATTGCCGCCTCCTGACATGGCTACTGCCGTAACTGTATGATGCGGACTCCTGAATGGACGGGTAATATTGTCATAGGTGAATCTGATCTTTCCACAGATACTGTATATCTTCATGAGTTCAAGCTTTTCAGGATCTGTGAGTGGTGGCAGAATGGACGGGAGACACTTCGCTATCATACTCTTACCAGCACCAGGCGGACCGTACATCAGCAGATTGTGCATACCAGCTGCTGCAATCTCACAGGCCCTTCTCGGGATTTTCTGACCGTGCAGCTCACTGAAATCCATATATGACGGTTCATCTATTACTTCATATGAATTTATTTCCTGTTGGCTTATTTTCCCATTATTAACGTAATCGAGTAATTCCTGAAATGACGATACTCCGACTGCTTCCATGCCCGGAACGAGCATGGCTTCACCGAGATTTTCTTTTGGGATAATGCATTTCCTGATACCGTGATCCCTGGCCTCTAATAACATTGGCAGCATGCCCTTTACAGACAGTACTTCTCCCGATAGTCTGAGTTCACCGCACACGAAAATACCGTCAAGCCTTGATGGATCAATATTTCCAAGTGCACAGAGAACTGAGCACGCTACTGGCAGATCAAATCCGTTCCCCGATTTTCTGACATCTGCCGGTGACAGATTGACTGTGATATGTCTTGCCGGGATCGGATATCCTACAGTACGCAGTACGGTCCGGACTCTCTCTCCACATTCCCTGACCTCACCAGACAGGGAACCAACCATGATCAATGCTGGAATTCCTTCAGATATTGATGCTTCTGCAGATACCATCGTGGCCTTCAGGCCCCTGATGGTAGCACATGTGATCTGACTAAACAATATGATATCCTTTCTGGAGATAACCCAGAAAGTGAGAATTGAAAAAGATATGCTGATGATATCATGATATGATAAAAAGTGCAATCACTTTTTATTCTTCAGTACATACTTCCTGATGTACTCAAATGTCGCCTTTTCGCCTTTTTCAGCGTTCATTACAAGGAGCTTGTGAAGAAGTGCATCTGTCTCGGGATGGATGATATAGTGCCCGCGTCCCTTCAGATAGTACTTCAGGGCAGAATCATCCCTGTATTTATCCCCCATATAGTTCTTGCTGGCTGAGAGTCTGTCGATAAACATCTCCACGACATAGTTCACTGGCATCTTCATTCCACAGAGCGGGAACTCACCATCCTTAGCATTGATATTGTAATCAATCCAGTATTCATAGTGGTGCTTGTTCCTGCCCTTGTGATGGAGCCAGGCAGTCGATAGTCCAGTCTCCTCTCTCTCCTCATTATTGGGGCTTCTTGTGCCCTGATAATATTTCGCTCCGATATGGAACTCCGTCCATGAATACTTTGACAGATCATGGAGCAGTCCCTGCTTGTACAGACCGACCGCAAAGCATCCCTTCATCACGAGATGCCTGTGATGCGTAATAGTCCTGAAATGCCTTATGGCGTTCATAAAACTCATGAATTACCTGCCTGTCAGAATCGATACAGTACCTCCGGGTACTGATACATATCCACTGTCACAAAGAACAGGCTCATCAAGGAACTTTTCATCGCCTGTATTTGCAACGAGATACCAGTCCTTCCCATCCCCCAATGATGGAAGTGCGTATGTCCTGTCATCATAGTAGAAATTGATGAGAACCATCACATCTTCTTCATCCTTACCGGCGTATGCACCGGCATACATTGTGCCGAGGCCCTTCTTTTCAGGACCTATCCCCATGATCCAGGGCTCTGTATCATGATATGACAGATCCGGAAGGCCACAGCTCAGATAGTCAGTCTGCTTCATCGGCGCCTTCGTCCGGATTGCCGGATGAGCCTTGCGGAACTCTGAGAGATTCTTCACGAATTCCTCGAGATTCCTGACGTCCTTCCTGTTTGAAAACTGGACCCAGCCTACGGCATTGTCCTGTCCATACGGATTATTATTACCATCTGCTGTATTAAGAGCCTCATCTCCCTCTGTGATAAGAGGGACTCCCTGAGCCAGAAAAACGCATGCCAGAGCAGACCTGACACAGGTCATTCGGTTCTTCATGACATTACGGCTCGTGGTCCTGCCTTCAATGCCATGATTGGAACTGCAATTGTAATTGCTGCCGTCACGGTTATCCTCACCATTGGCCTCATTATGCTTCTCACCGTAGCTATAGGCATCAAGCAGTGTAAATCCGGTCTTCTCAGCAGCATAGTTCACAAAACCAAATTCCCTGCCCTGGCGCCTCATCTGATTGGCGAGTTCTGCGACAGAACCATCCATATGATTCTGCAGACGGCGCAGCGGATATACGAAGTCATCATTGTAGTAGAAGAATCTCTTATGATCTTCTTTGTACAGTTTTCTCTCGTCTATCTGATTATAAAAAATCTTCACATTCGAAAGCATCGGATGCTTCAGCAGATAGTCAACCGGAATCCCCTCACCTATCAGATGGAAGCCGTCGACTCTGTATCTCATATGCCACCATATCAGGATATCAGCAATGAAGCGCGGATTGTCTATTATCTGCTCTGATGTAAATGAGAACTCCATCAGAAGCTCCATACCCGCCCTGTGCACTGCATTGGACAGAGCGTCCATACCCTTCTGCGGATTGTCCGGGAAATATGAGGCCTTCGGTGCAAAATAAGCAGCATCTCCATAGCCCCAGTAATTGACGCCGAACGGTTCACTGGTCACTTGGCCTACATTATCGCCTGGCTCCGTCACCTTGTATGTATTAAACCTCACTTCTTCGAAATCATATACAGGCATAAAAAGAACAGATGTAACTCCAAGAGACTTCAGATACGGGAGTCTCCTCACAACACCTCTGTAATTGCCTCTGATAGAAGCCGGAAGCGATGCCGCCTCCGTAAATCCACGCATATGGAGTTTGTAGATGACCATATCCTGTGGCTCGATAACCGGTGCCTTCTCCGAAAAATCAGCTACCGACTCGCCAATGCCACCGGCAATGAAGTAATCATTTTTACTCCTTGAGATGTCATTCCACTTCTCACGCCCCACAATAACAGGTGCATATGGATCTAAGTATTCTCCGTCATAATCCCTCAGTCTGTATGAAATATCAGTGCTTTCAAGCTCCGGGAAATATACCGAATAGACACGGCCTACCCTGTAGTCATCATCTATTTCGATTTCTTTTATCTGTTTCCCGCTCTTTTTATTATAGAAAATGACAGAAAGACCGCCCTGTCTGCGAGCCACAACAGTGAACTCACATCCTCTTCTGCGCCTGAATGCTCCGAAGTTTCTGAAACTGCCTTTTTTCATTGAAAAATTCATATGCACTCTTTCTTAAAAATTGTCAATTACTATAATATTATAGCATACCTTGAGTAAAAATACGACATTTTTTAATCATCTCAGTGCCTCCCTGATAAAAGGTGAAGGGTAATAGGAGCGGTTACCGTATTTTGCACAGACCGATATCAGAAGATGCTTTCTGGCTCGAGTCATAGCTACATAAAACATTCTCCGCTCTTCCTCAATTTTCTCAGCTGTATCGGCCTTATCAGATGGTGTGATCCCATCACAGGCTCCGATTATTATGACATGATCGAATTCCAGCCCCTTAGATCCATGAAAAGTATAAAATCCGATTTCTCCTGTATTCTTTTTCTCTGCAGTTGAATTAAGAATCTGCTCTTTCTTTTCTGTCATTGCATCACAGAAATCACTGATCCTGTGATATTTCCTTGCAGCCTCAATTAAACTGCTGGCATGATCTAAGTACAGTGCAGCATCAGTCCCGTTCCTGTATGAGTAGTCACGGATAAATCTCTCGTACTCCATCCGTCTCATGATGTAGTTTATCGCTGAGTATGGTGACAGCTGTCTCAAAAAGTCAAGCTCACGGACGAACTTTTCAGCTTCCTGTGCAAGCACTGTCTTTTTCATATATGACAGCCACTCGCGTTTATCAATGATATCAGACGACAGTCCCATCCTTCCGATATTCCTGTCAGGATGATACAGCGCCCGTAAAAAGTCTTCCCGCCTTACCTTATCTTCAGTGCATTTCAGAATTGACAATATATCACTATATACAAAGCTCTTGAAAAAATATGTATCTGAATCCTTTCTTCTCCTGCCAATGCGAGCCATCTCTGTCATCAGGGTATTTGCAGCCCTACGATTCCTGTACAGGACAGCTATTTCGGCCGGTGATGTGCCATCTGATATCAGCCTGTCCATAATGTCACAGATCTTTACAGCCTCATCTCTGTCATTATCAGATGTCAGAATCTCTACACTCCCATCTTCATGAGATCCTGATACCAGATTCTTGTTGAAACGATTTTTATTTACCGATATGAGCCTTGATGACGCCTCGACTATCTGCCTGTCGCATCTGTAATTACAGTTAAGAACCACCATATGTGTATCAGGGAAAAGATCACGGAAATTCAGAAGAAAAGACGGATCAGATCCCCTGAAGCTGTACAGGCTCTGATCATCATCCCCTACGCAGAACAGATTTCTGGACTCGCCTGCCAGCTGTATCAGGACATCAATCTGAAGTCTGTTGACATCCTGCAATTCGTCAACCAGGAGGAACTGGAATCTGTTTTTCCAGTACTCAAGTCTGTCAGGATGCTCATCGAAATATAGCTTCATCTCAACGAGCAGATCATCAAAGTCATAGAATCCCGCCTCTCTCAGGGCCTTCTGATATCCTGAAATGATTCTTCTGATATCTTCAATACCTGTATCTGTCGGGAAAATATTTTCATCCAGAATGCCGCAGTTCTTATAGTAACTGATGGTTCTTAGGAGCTTCGGATAAAAATTCTCACTACGGCTGTTGATGCCGCACTCATTTACGACATACGAAAGTATTGCAAGGGACTTCCTTCCGGAAATAATGTCCTTTGCATCTATTCTGCCTTCTCTGCGTAAAATATTGAAAAAAATCGAATGAAATGTACCAAATGCCGGCAACAGATGTACAGAGAACTTCTCAGAGAATCTCTTCTGCATCGACATCGCTGCATCCCTTGTAAAAGTGACTACAAGAATATTCTGTGGTGATACTCCGTGCTCACGGATCAGATACCCTATCCTCTCAGTGAGCACAAGTGTCTTGCCACTCCCCGGACCCGCTATGCATAGACATGGTCCCCTGAAATGCTCCACAGCCTGGCGCTGTGACATGCTCAGATCCATACTCTCCCCTCCCGATATTTATCTGCTCAGCTTATCTATACCAGCCTTTATTCTGGCAATTGATTCGTCCTTGCCAAGGATCTCCATGATCTGTGTTGCTCCTCCTGGTGTAGATGCTTTGCCTGAAAGCGCTGTACGAAGCGGCCACATCACGAAGCCTACCTTGTATCCCTTCTCAGTTGCAAATGCCTTCAGTGTGGCAAACAGTGCATCATTTGAGAAATCATCCTGACCACAAAGAACAGGAAGAACCTCCTCAAGCAGTGCCAGTGAATTTTCCTCAGTACACTTATTCTTTTTATTTACATAAAGAGTTGAATCGTACTCAGGTACTTCTTCAAAGAAATCTACAAGATCCTTGATATCAGGGAATATCTCAATCCTGGACTGTACAAGAGCTGAAATCTTGTCCTTATCACAGTCTCTCTTCACTATCTCATCGATATATGGCATTGCCTTCTTAGCAAATACTAAAGGATCCATCTTCTTGATGTACTCGCCGTTCATCCACTTGAGCTTCGTGATATCGAACACTGCAGGACTCTTATTGATATGTCTGTAGTCAAACTTCTCAATGAGTTCAGGCAGGTTCATGATCTCCTGATTATCTTCAGGGCTCCAGCCAAGAAGAGCTACGAAATTGACGATCGCATCTGTCAGATATCCCTGCTCTACGAGATCCTCAAATGATGAATGACCGCTTCTCTTGGACAGCTTCTGATGCTCTTCATTGGTGATCAGCGGGCAGTGAATGTACTTTGGCACTTCCCAGCCAAATGCCTCATAGAGACGGTTGTACTTCGGTGAAGAAGACAGGTACTCATTACCACGGACAACGTGAGTGATTCCCATCAGATGATCATCTACTACATTTGCAAAATTGTATGTAGGGTATCCGTCTGACTTGATCAGGATCATATCATCAAGCTCGCTGTTGTCAACAGTGATATCACCATATATCTCGTCATGGAAAGTCGTAGTTCCAGTACGTGGATTGTTCTGTCTGATGACATATGGCTTGCCTGCTGCAAGATTTGCCTCAATCTCTTCCTTTGACAGATGCAGACAGTGCTTGTCGTAGATTGAGATAGTCTTCTTCTCACCATTCTCATCTACTACTTCCTGCTTCAGGCTCTCAAGTCTCTCCTGTGTACAGAAGCAGTAGTATGCCTCTCCCTTGTCAATGAGCTCTTTGGCATACTTCATGTATATGCCCTGCTTCACTCTCTCACTCTGTACATACGGGCCTACACCACCGTCCTTATCAGGTCCTTCATCATAGGTGAGTCCGGTATCCTTCAGAGTCTTGTAAATGATATCAATAGCACCCTCTACATATCTCTCCTGATCAGTATCCTCAATACGAAGAATGAAATCTCCTCCGGCATGCTTGGCTATCAGGAATGCATAGAGTGCTGTTCGGAGATTTCCGACATGCATTCTTCCTGTAGGTGATGGTGCGAATCTTGTTCTTACTTTCATTTTCTTTACTTCTTTCTGTTTTTCTTTATTATAGATGTCCAGAGCTGACACCTTCTTTATCACTGGTGCCTGGCTCTGCTCTACAGACACAGAATCCTTTTTGTCTTCCGGCTTCTGCGTCTTACTATTTTCTTCCACTTTTCTCTCTGTGTCAAGTCCGCACAGACGGTCGACCGATTTAAGGATCTCGAGAATCTCTGGTACATAGAAATCCTGTTGAGCCATCATTCTGTCGATCTCTTGGCGATCGCTCTTTACCTGATCACGTTCCATCTCTATCTGCTCACGGACATGTATACGCTTCTGTACAAGCTCATCATGAACAGCCTTCATATCATCTTCGTGATTCAGGGCAGCTGCCTGTTTTTCCCATATATGAGGATCGTAGAGCCTCAGAGGTGACAGGAGTTTCATCAGGTATGAGTTCCAGTATGTCAGGTCCTCATCATCTTTTACGAATTTATCCCTTCTGTCGTTGAAATCCAGATAGCTGTCATACAGATACTCGAGCTCTGATGCACTGTGCACATGATACTTGTCAGATGTGGCATTGATGGCCTTTGTCACATTGGCATATTCCATCCTCGCGACATTCAGTGAACTGATTGTCGAATTGAGATCCCTCAGCAGGCCTTTTCTCTTCCTGATTGTAGAAGCCTGCCACAGGAAAAGAATAATTGCAAGCAGTGCAAAGACAAGCAGGAATACTCCTAGAATTCCCCCTGCCTGTCCTGAGGTATTTCCAGCCGCTATAAGTATTACAAAGGTCGCAGCAAAAAGGACCATAAGAAGCACACAGATACGTCTTGCAAAGGTGCTGTGCGATGTAGCATCGTCAAAATCCATTTTGATCTCGCCCTTATCGGCCTCAAGGACATGCATCTTTGCAGAAGTCTTTTCCTGATAGGCTTCATTCTCCTTCATCCGCCGGATATCAAGCTCTACACTGTCTTCATTTTCCTGAATGATCTTGTATGATTCATCAGAAATCTGCTTTGGCGCCTCCATAAACGCTTTTCTGCTCTTCTGTGCCCGCTCTATTGATGCCGCAGCCTTCTTTACGGCCGCCTTTTCCTTCGGAGCCATCCTGCCGATACGCCTGATATCTTCGAGGTACTTCGTCAGAACCCTTACTTCAGCCTTTTTGCCCTCAATATCCTTCGTAGCGGCAATTATCTGTTCACAGGAGTCGAGAATATAATGTTCAATTTTCTTCGGATTCTGATAATTATCGATTGAATCTATCTGTCCCAGCAGATCATCGAATATCTCATCCTCAGTCTGTTTCTGCTTTCTCTTCTTAAAACCAAACACCTTATGCTCCATACTTCCTGATATAGTCACTTCTCAGCTTTTCATAGATTCCCTTCGATTCTGATGCCTTCTTCTGTGCATCCTTTACATCAGCAGATGTACTGGCTGCCTCAAAGACTTTTCTTGCCATATCAATCTGTTCAGCCCTGATATGATAATTCTCTATGGCCTCATTTATTGCTTTCTCATCTCCGCATTCCATCAGACAGAAAAGCATCTGTGAAAGGCTCTTTGTAGATGTATTTCTCTCATATGCCATCCGGTAATAGCCTGCTGCCTCCCTGAACATAAATAAGGATGCATAGGCATAGCCTATATTGTGGCAGATATCACCATAGAAACTTCTTGAGATATCGGGATCAGAAAGGATCTCTCTGTACGTGAGCAGCGCTTTCCTGAATCTGCCATTACGAAGCAGCTGGTCAGCTCTCTTCTTTTTCTTCTCCTCTGGAGACAGTCCTGAATATAGCATGACATCCCTTACTGTATCCTTGATCTCCTGAGGTGTCAGGTATCCGCATGATGACAGGAGCGTCTGGATCTGCACATGGAATGGCATATCTGAATCCTTAAGAGCTCTGAGCCTGTCTGACAGTGCCGGAAATGACAGTTCTTCATCGATCCATGTCAGAAGCTCATCAGAAATGAATTCAGGTCCTATGGTCTCTGTATTATGAAAAATATAGCAGCACAGCTCTTCAAGAGAATATACGTTGAGTGAAGCATTCTCTATATAGAACGGTGTCGCAGCCATTGGCTGCCTGCAAAGTATGAGTTCACCCATCAGTCAATTCCTATCGTTGTTGTAAAAGTCTTTCCGCTTCCCTTTTCGATCTCACCGAATCCGAGGTCAAAGATCTGCACGCTGACCTTCGTATCTGAAAGCGGTACAGCCGTGATACGAAGCCTTGTAAGCCGTGATTCTCTCTCTGGCAGATCTGACAGAGACAGCACACTCTCTACAGCCTTCCTGCTGTCCGGCTTCTGGATATAAAGAGACACTGACGGATCACCATCGAGTATCACTTCGCATTCGCCACGCTCTTCATACCAGCTCTTCCCGGCATTGATCAGTGTATAGAATTTCATCTGATTGAGATCAGATACCAGAAGCGACACATTGAGCTTGAGCTCATTATCCCCGATATAAAGGAATGGCCATTCAACGGTACCAAGTCTCACAAGCGCCGCATAGCAGGCCCCATTCGTGTACAGATTCTGTCCTGCAAATACCTTGTGTCCAAGCATTGCCCTCTGCAGAGACGTATGCATCCAGTCACGTGAAAATCCTGATCCTGTCAGATAAATTGTAGAGACCAGAGAACCTTTCAGCATCTCCTGCAGTGCATCATCAAATGATGAATCCTTGTCCCTTTCATCCAGAGTGAAATACTTCTCCTCAAGCGATACAACCCTCGGAGTCAGTGTATAATTCACATTGAGCCTTATAGCATATACTGCCTGTTCATTATTTTCAAAAAGCAGTACATCATGCTTTCTCATCTCTTCCGGCTGGGAGAGACAGTAATAATAAAATGCCTCTTTTTTCTCAATGACTCCTACCTTTTCAGCAGGAATCCCAAATCTGGCCGCACACCTGTCAAGAAGCCCGACTATATCCTTATTCACCTCCGTCACTGAGAAGCAGATATAGTCTGTCTCCCTGATGCCTGACAGATTCTGCGCCATGGCAAACAGCCGTCTGATATAAATTGCGAATACTTCTTCTCCTGAAAAGAGTTCAGCATCTATTATTATATTTTCATTCTTCAGTGCCTTCTGGTAGAAATCAGGTACATAGGTGACATCACTGTCATCCTTTCTCTCAATGGCTTCATCACCGATGAACCACTGGCCGATACCGCTTTTCTTGGCAATCGCCATTGGAAAGACATAGTTCTCCTCACCGAAAATCCTTGAGACCGTTGCAGGCCTCTTGTCCTTCGGATTGATATAGCTTATGAGTGCCCTTTCATCCGAAATATCAATTCCGTATATGGCACCTTCTCTTTGTTTTAATGCTGCATTCTCCATTGATCACACCATTGAAAAAAGATCTTTTCCTGAGACATCGAGTCTGATATAGTCATTCACATCAGAAGAGAGAGCCTCATTCGAAGCATCCTTCTCTTCGTAAATGGTACCCAGTCTTCCGAAACGGCTGTCCTTTATTTCATCAAGATAATCCTGATTCGTGACAGACGTCTGGCGCTTTACGTTGCCGCTGCTGTCGGTAATGGTATAGGATACCTTCTCTCCACGGAACAGGATAAAAGTATAGACATAGATACCATCATATACTTCAGACATCTCGTCTGTCTTCTCGCCCAATTCATCACCTCTTACAGTGATATCAAAGGTATGTCCTGGTTCATCTGCATATTCGACTATCATTTTCTCATACAGACCAGTCTTTACTACAAGTCTCAGATCGAGCTTCTTGTAAAAAGCGAAATACCTGCCTGCCATCAGATTCTCACACAGAAGCTTAAAAGCAATTGAGAGATCATCATCCGGAAGGGTATGGATTGTCGAATAGTGCTTCAGAAGCGCAGTCGAGAGAGTCTGATTGATATCCTCACGGTCATACATCTCCCTTATATCTTTAAAGAACTTCTCATCAGTCTCTGATGCTCTGCCTCTTATATACCTGTCGGCATAGCAGGACAGAAATGCATTTATTATGGTCCTGTCTCCGCCTAGGTCTGAATATGTCCTGTACACAGTCCTGACAGAACTCTCGTTGCCCTCTTCATATATCATCTGGCAGATGATCCTCTCACAGAGAGCCCTGACATCGCATTCTCTGGCATTGGCATATCTGAAAAGAGAGAGCATGTCTTCTGTCGGACCTGAATAGTATCTGCACAGATAGTCGAGCGTATCCGCATTGGACAGGAGGTTCTTCAGCAGATATGAGAGCATGGCAGTCAGGAAGTCATCCTTTTCGTTCTCTGTGCACTTCCATGTGAATAGTCGAAGCAGCTGATTATCAGCCACATTGAGTCCGTTCACTTCTCTTACTGCCGAGTATGCCTCACTCATCATGTTCTGCGATATCAGATTCCTGATGATAAATGAACTCTCCTCCGGTGGCAGATTTTTAAGAGATCCAGCCTCATATGGCAGAGCACAAACGAGAGCATCCTGACTTCTGAGTAGCTCAGGACTGATATCCATGAAGAATCTCTGTGTATATCCGTCATCAGCCTCTTCACTCAGTGCAAATATGATATCTTTTTCCTCATCAGTATCCTGATTGTCTGTATCATCTGCAATACCTGGCAGCATCTTTTCCGAATAAAAAGACTCCTTGCCAGACAGTGTACCGCCATTTGTGACCAGTACCGGGAAGAATTCCTCTTCATCCACATCTATGACTGCAGAATTGTCTGATAGCATTGCCCTGATCGGAGTTTTTTTCTTCCTCGTGAAGACATACAGCTCGCCAGTCTCCTGAGTCATGCAGATGATCTTGACAGAATTCTTAAGGCTCTTCAGTGTTGCCAGCAGATTCCTGTCAAAGAATCCTCTGTCATACATATCCCTGTATATAATTGCAAGGTTGTCGTCAATTTTTCTGCTCTGCAGCTTCTCAATCGCAAAACGTTCTATCTGCTTCAGATATATCTCATATACAGAAGGTCTCTTCTCCTTGTAGGTGACTACATTTGCATACAGGAACTCTCTTTTGTCGTCAGGCAGATTGTTCTCATATGCGAAATACATCGTGAGCATTCTCGGCAGGATGTCTGTATTGTCATTGTCCACGCTGTAGATATAGCTTTCAAAAAGACCCGTCAGATTGAGACCTGTCTCAATTCCTCTCTTGTACCATAACAGATACTTCTCGCCTATGCATCTGTTACGCAGCAGGTATGCCACGATTGCCTCAAGCAGAGACGGATCCATGAACTTCTGATAAAGTGCATCTGCAAAATCATAGACACTCTGTGAGTACGATTTCAGGTCATACAGACATTCGCAGATACTCGAAATCACTGACTTGCTGATTGCATCTCTTCTGAGACCGAATCTGAGAATAGACAGTGAAAATGAATCCAGCTGCCCTATCATATATGGAAAAGCATTCAGCATATCGAGAGCTTCAGCGTAAAAGATCGGTGAATTGACACCTCTTATGATCCACTGACGCAGATCCTTGAGTCTCTCCAGCGGAGCATCTGTATATCTCTTGCGAAGGAATAGAAGGAACCAGAATATCCTCGAGTCATCAGGATGAGCATTGGAGATCTGTTCAATCTCTTCTGTGATCCTGTCAATATACTCCTCATTCGGATCCATAAGCGTGCACAGATACAGAAGAAATGCCCACTCAAATGAATTCTTGTCGCTGATCATCTCTTTTAGCATGGAGATGGAGACGATTGCCTGCTTCTTCTCTCCTGCGACTATCTGAGCCATTGTCCTGTAGCAGAGTGCAAAACAGTCAGCCTGATTCTCATTCAGGAAATACTCGCATACCTCTTCAGCACCTTTCAGGAAATCGAGAGCATCAGTCTTTCTGAGTCTGAAATCGAGATATGAATTCAGGGCTTTGACGATGACCTGCTTCTTCTCAAGGTGCTTGGCATGAACCTGTTCGCCACGGCCATATGTGGAAGCCTGTATAATCTTTGTTACCGAAAAGCCATTACCGCTGACTGTGAGCTCAGTACGGTTTATTCCTTCATGTAACTTATCTTTTTTAATGAAAAATGGTACTTCAAGAGTCCCGCCATAAAAGTCGTTGTCATCTGCCTCGGTCATATCGAGCTCTGCAAAGCTGTCCTCAGGAACTGAAAAATGAAGCTTCATATATCCTTCGGTATTGCGGGTCACACGGAAGCTCTCCCTGACATCATCGCTCACCGAATAAAATGACAGATTCTCAGGGAATATATGAATCCTGATACTATCCTTGAGACCATTCTCAGTCAGGAAACTCTCGAGTGACAGCCTCGTAAATCCCATTGTGGAAGTAAGGGCCCTGTAGCTGAGATATGTATCATAATGGTGTCTTATAAGAAAATTCTTAAAATCCGCAGATGCAAAAGCAGCCACTGCGTCTGTCTGGTTCTTCTCAGATGCAAAAGCAAATTCCTTCAGATCAGAAATCCTTCTGCTGCCAACAAATACAGGCCGCTCCTCTACAGTGAATGAATATGGAACAGTATTCTCATACCCGTCTGTCACTATTGTGAAATGACCTTCTGCCTTCTCACCTGGATAGAATCCCCTGGTTTCTGCAGTATATGAGACTCTGACTTCTGTACCTGAAAAATCTAATGGTTCAACTGTGACATATGGATTGGATGAGTATATGCATCCAGAAAGGCTCTCTCCGGAGGCTCCACGAATGGTCAGAGTCCCCTCTATATCATTGCCTTCTGTCCCGCTCTCTTCAATTGTCTCTGGTTCAAATGACGGCAACGGAAAAACTCTCTCGAAATCTCCCTCACTCACCGCGCGTATCTTCTTTTGCACCGGAAATAAAGCCTTTCTTTACTTTTCTACAAAATATCAATATAATTATAAATGTTTCAGGAAATTTATTCAACAATAGGAGTGATATTTTGATAAAGCATAAGGATCATTTTCACGGCAGCGACCTTGAGCTGATCGAGAAAATATACGGAATAAAAAAAGAAGAAATAGTAAGTTTTTCAGCCAATGTCAATCCGCTCGGCATATCTCCGAAGCTCTCAAGCGACCTGGCTGACCACATCCATTGTATCGAGACTTATCCTGACCGTGACTACACTGATCTGAAGAAATCAATCGCCAGCTATGCTTCATGTGATGAGAAAAATATTATCGTGGGCAATGGTTCTACCGAGCTCATCTCTCTTTTCATCCAGGTGACGGCTCCTAAGAAGGCACTTATCCTCGGGCCTACATACTCAGAATATGAGCGTGAGATCACCCTGAACGGCGGCCGCACCTCATACTATCCTCTCCGTGAGGAAAATGATTTCACCCTGAATGTATCTGACTTCATAGGCCGTCTGACAGATGACCTGGATCTGATCATTCTGTGCAATCCGAACAATCCGACCTCATCCGTCTTAGACACACATGAAATGCGTCTGATCCTCGATTCATGCAAGGAGCATGATATCTATGTGATGATAGATGAGACCTATGTGGAATTCTGTGACAACGAGTCTGACATCACCTCCGTGCCACTGACCTCTGATTACAACAATCTGATAGTCCTTCGCGGCACCTCGAAGTTCTTCGCTGCTCCAGGCCTCCGTCTCGGATACGCCGTCACAGGAAATGAGGATATCCTGAAGGAAATTAACCAGAAAAAGAACCCATGGATGATCTCATCTCTCGCCGAGGAGGCCGGAAAGATCATGTTCTCGGATACTGACTATATCAGAGCCACGAAGGATCTCATTTTCTCTGAGAGAAAAAGACTCTATAAAGCATTTAAGGATAGCAAAGCTTACAAGCCCTACTATCCTCATGCCAATTTCATGCTTATACAGATACTTGATCCTGATGAGAGCTCTCACACTCTCTTCGACCGTTGCATCCGCGAGAAGCTTATGATCCGTGACTGCTCGACCTTCCCATTCCTTTCTGACCGCTACATCCGGATCTGCTTCATGAACCCATCCGACAACGACCGTCTCCTGGGCGTCCTCCTCAGAAAAAAAAGGTGACAGGTCCCTTTTTTCATCTTTTTGCCAGCTTCCCCGGAACCAGAAATCCGACCTTTGCCTTCTCAAGCGCTATCACCACGACAAACAGCATGATGCTGTAAATCGGCCAGGTGATGGCGTTTTTTATAAGTCTTGGAACGAAGAGCACATTGAATGCCTGCCCGTACATGATAGTCAGGCAGAAGGTGTTGATGATCAGATTTGTCACAACGGTAAGTACGCCCTGTGCTGAGAGAACTTTTGGAAAAGTAATCTTTGTCCGGTACAGGAAAATCCCATAGATAAACGCTCCTGCCATTGCCCCGATCGTAAATCCAGGGAAAAATGCTCCGTCCGGCCTTACGCTATAGTTTATCACGTCTATTGCCACTGCCGAGACAGCGCCTGTCACCGGTCCGAAGAATACTGATATGAGTGCCTGCGGAATCCATGACAGACCTATATGGATAAACTGTCCGATATTAATAGTGGATACCATATTAAGCACTGCTGACAGCGCTATAAGCATTGCTGTCGTGCATAATGCCCTGATATCCTTCAGTTCAGTTGCGGAGTCTCTTAGATTGGTAATAAATTTTTGCATAAAAATACCTCCTTTGCAGTTGTTCCTTTAACCACATAGGAGGGAATGGTCTCTTATGCAGCAGCGGGATGCGACCATAAAACCGCGGCCTGAGGCCTTCGTCCCGATGACAACTCCCTGTTCACCGGACACTTAACGCAATACAGTCTACTCTGCGTATCAATTATTAAGTTCATATAAAGAATAGCACTTTTCTGGAATATGTCAAGCCCCGAACGTGTCCAACTCACGTCCGGGGCATTATGCAAAATCTTTTTTCTTTTTGCCTGTAAGCTATTACTGTACGGAGTACAGCAGTTCTCCGTATGTAGGATATGGCCACAGCTCGTGTGGTACGCGGCTCTCGAGCTCGTCGATGACCTCACGGAGTGAATCCATATCAGGAAGGATCGTGTATCTGTTGTAAGAAGCGAGCTCCTTCACATCATTCATATCATCTTCCTTTGCGATATCAGCATCGAGCTTCTGGAGTCTGTCGTAAAGGACTTCTACCATATCAGCTGCCTGCTGTAAGAGCTTCTCTTCTACTCTTGTAGGAATGCCTGTGCCTGTAGACTTCATGTCATTTATTGTATTGGCAAGGAACTCCTCATAACGGAGTGCAGCTCCGATGATCTCGTCCTTTGTCATATCTGAAAGTGTCTGTGCCTCGATATTGATCTGCTTGTAGTAGTTCTCAAGGCTGATCTCATATCTTGCACGGATCTCTGTCTCTGTATATACCTTGTTCTTCGTAAATACTTCGATTGATTCAGGTTCAATAAATGCCTCTGTAGCTTCAACCGTTGAAGGAAGATTACGAAGTCCTCTATTCTCTGCTTCCTTGACCCAGTCCTCTGAGTATCCGTTACCTTCGAAGATGATTCTCTTATGATCTGTGAGATGCCTTCTTACAAGATCCGAAAGAGCTGAATCAAAATCAGTTGCCTTCTCAAGCTTGTCAGCATACTCGTTAAGAACCTCTGCTACAATCGTGTTCAGAACGATGTTCGGTGAAGCGATTGAAGCATTTGATCCGAGAGAACGGAACTCGAACTTATTTCCTGTGAATGCGAATGGGCTCGTTCTGTTACGATCTGTCGTATCCTGTGGGATATGAGGAAGAACTGATGCACCAATTGACATCATCTTCTTGCTCTTGTCTGTATAGTCAGTTCCATCGATTATGGACTTGATGACATTGTCGAGCTCATCACCTACATATACAGAGATGATTGCTGGAGGTGCCTCGTTGGCTCCGAGTCTGTGATCGTTTCCTGCTGATGCAACTGAATATCTCAGAAGTCCCTGATATCTGTCAACTGCCTCGATCACTGCTGTAAGGAACAGAAGGAACTGAGCATTCTGTGACGGAGTATCCCCTGGCTCGAGAAGATTCTTTCCTGTATCAGTTGAAAGAGACCAGTTATTGTGCTTACCTGAACCATTTACTCCATCGAATGGCTTCTCATGCAGCAGGCAGTGCATATGATGCTTCTTGGCTACTGTCTTCATGAGCTCCATGGTGAGCTGGTTGTGATCAGTTGCGATATTGGTTGTTGTAAAAATAGGTGCCAGCTCGTGCTGAGCAGGTGCTACCTCGTTATGCTCTGTCTTTGCAAGGATTCCAAGCTTCCAGAGCTCATTATCGAGGTCCTTCATGAATTCCTTGACACGAGGCTTGATCTGTCCGAAGTAATGGTCATCAAGTTCCTGACCCTTTGGAGGCTTGTTGCCGAACAGTGTACGACCTGTGTAAAGGAGATCAGGTCTCTTTCTGTATACATCCTCATCGATAAGGAAATATTCCTGCTCCGGTCCTACTGTCGTGATGACTCTCTTGGTCTCAGTATCACCAAAGAGACGAAGGACTCTGACTGCCTGCTTGTCAAGTGCCTGCATTGAACGAAGAAGAGGTGTCTTCTTGTCGAGTGCTTCTCCTGAATATGAGCAGAATGCTGTCGGAATGCAGAGCGTATCTCCCTTGATGAAAGCATAGCTCGTCGGATCCCAGGCTGTATATCCTCTGGCCTCGAATGTAGCACGAAGACCGCCTGAAGGGAATGATGATGCATCAGGCTCACCCTTTACGAGTTCCTTTCCTGAGAACTCCATCAGGACCTTGTCCCCTACTGGAGAAATGAATGAATCATGCTTCTCTGCTGTGACTCCTGTCATAGGCTGGAACCAGTGTGTGAAATGGGTAGCCCCGTTTTCAATGGCCCAGTTCTTCATAGCCTCTGCTACGACATTTGCCATATCGAGGTCGAGCTGTCTGCCCTCCTTGATTGTCTTCTGAAGTGCCTTGTAGACGTCTTTCGGAAGTCTCTGTCTCATAGCCTCGTCATTAAAGACCTTGCTTCCGAAGATCTCAGGTACATTTACCATTGTGTATCTCCTTTCTCAGTAAAAAATGAATTACTTCGCATATTCGCAAAGCACTCAATATCAGATTCCTGATGCCCCATAGTTTTTTAGAACTCGTGCGCTAGGATCATCAACATCGCAGTTTTCCCAGTTCTTGTTTGGCATCCAGTATGCCGGGATCATCTGCGCCTGTCCCGGATAATATTTTTCAAAAAGATCTCTGTAGAGAAGAGACTCTTTTGTGAACGGTACCGGTGCACCGCCCTGCTTGCCATAGGCGGCTGCTTTTTTCTTAAACTCCTCATCTGTATATACGGTATCTGCATACTCCTTGATGTCGTCTACCATTGAATGGCCGACTGCATCTGAGAAGGCTGCCTTCTCACGGAACAGCAGGTCATGTGGGAGGTAATCAGTGCCTTCAAACGCATGACGGAGAAGATATTTTCCTTTGTTGTATTTGTTCATTTTGAGCTCCGGGTCGATGCTCATCACATAGCTTGCAAAATCGAGATCGCCGAACGGAACTCTTGCTTCCATTGACCAGGTTGAAATGCATCTGTCTGCACGAAGTACGTCGTAGAAATACAGCTCATGAACTCTCTTCTCTGCTTCCTTCTGGAACTCTTCTGCATTCGGAGCATAGTCTGTATACTTGTATCCGAAGAGCTCGTCTGAAATCTCTCCGGTGAGGAGCACCCTGATGTCGCTCTTCTCATGAATTGCCTTGCAGCAGAGGTACATTCCCATGCTGGCTCTGATAGTCGTGATATCGTAGGTGCCAAGCTCTGCTATTACTTCCTCAAGAGAGTTAATCACTGTATCTCTGTCAATGATTACTTCATGATGATTTGATCCGATATAGTCAGCAGCTTCCTTAGCGTACTTCAGGTCAATGGCATCCTTTTTCATACCGATGGCATATGTCTCAATTGGCTTGCCAAGCAGCTTCTGTGAAATGGCACATACCAGTGATGAATCAAGACCGCCTGAAAGAAGGAATCCTACTGGTGCATCAGCGTCGAGTCTCTTGTCAACTGCAGTAATGAGTCTGTCCTTGATACCTTTACAAATGGTATCAATATCGCCTGTGATGTAATCGTGTCTTGCAGCGATATCTCTGTACAGCTCGAATCTGCCATCTTTGTAATAGTAGCCTGGAGGGAAAGCAATGATCTTCCTGACGAGTCCCATCAGGTTCTTGGCCTCGCTTGCGAAGCAGATGCTGCCATTCTCATCATATCCATAGAAGAGTGGTCTGATACCAAACGGATCTCTGGCTGCGATGAGGCTCTTGGACTTGCCATCATAGATTACACAGGCAAATTCAGCATCAAGCCTTCTGAACATCCCTACTCCGTATATCTCATACATTGGAAGGAGAAGTTCGCAGTCACTGTCGCTCTTGAAGGTGTATCCTTTTTCCTCAAGGATCTTCTTTTCTTTTCTGAATCCGTACAGCTCTCCGTTGCAGATAACTGCGTTGCCATTTAATGTAAAAGGCTGCATGCCCTCTGGGGTAAGACCCATGATCGACAGCCTCTGAAATCCAAGTCTTGTCTTTCCGAAATCCATGATTCTCTCATCATCAGGACCTCTGGAATGAGTTTTTGCAAAATGCTCTCTGTAGGATTCATCAGTGATTGCTGACATATCCTCAACTGCCATGATAGAACACATTTCAATTACCTCTTTTCTTTCCTGCGGCTCTTTTGCTTTCAGAACAAAAGAAAAGACGCCACGAACTCCTATTGGAATTCGCGGCGCCTTTGCCGTTTCTTTTTAAGTTGCTAAAAGTATAGGACTTTTGTCTGTCTTTGTCAAGGCTTATTCTAAAAATTATTTGGTCTTCTTATCTGCCTTTTTATCTTCAACAACTTCCTTCGTTGCATCCTCTGGCTTCTCGACTGCTGCAATAGCGGCCTTCTGCATTGGGATACGGCAGTTCTTGTTGGAACCGAACTCTACAATGATTGTATCATCATCGATATCAATTACTGTGCCATAGAATCCGCTTGTTGTAAGGACTGTATCACCTACTGCGAGTGATTCCATGAGGGCGTTTTTCTTCTTTGTCTCTTTCTGCTGCGGACGGATCATGAGAAAATACATGAATACGAAAAGGATTACGATCCAGACTATCATTACGAGTCCGCCTGAGCCTGATGAACTGCTGCTTAAGAATACTGGGTTGAACATTTTTACCTTTGCCTCCTAAAATATCAAAAAACTTATCCTATTGTAACTAATATCAGTAATTTAATCAAGTACAAATATACGGTTCCGACGACACAGCAAACCATTCGAGACACGCTCTCGCTCTCATACTCATCTATTATACCGTTTCCTGCGAGACTTCGTTCAGTTCGTCGAGTTTTTCGCGCTTAAAGTCGGCATAGCGACCAGCGTCAATGGCGTCACGGATCTGTCCCATCAGGTGGTTGTAGAAGTACAGATTGTGAAGGACACAGAGACGCATTCCCAGCATCTCTTTTGCTTTCAGAAGATGATGGATGTAGGCTCTGGAGTATGTGCGGCAGGCCGGGCACTGGCAGCCTTCTTCAATCGGGCGCATATCCTTCTCATAGCGGGCATTGAAGAGATTTCTCTTGCCCTTATTTGTATAGACATGTCCATGGCGGCCGTTTCTCGATGGATATACGCAGTCGAAGAAGTCTACTCCACGATCTACTGCCTCAAGGATGTTGGCCGGTGTCCCTACTCCCATCAGATATGTTGGCTTGTCCTGTGGCAGATATGGTACTGTCACATCGAGGATATGATACATCTGCTCATGCGTCTCTCCTACTGCAAGACCACCTACTGCATAGCCATCGAGATCAAGCTCGCTGATACGCTTTGCATGGTCTATTCTGATGTCCTCATAGATGGCTCCCTGATTGATACCAAACAGCAGCTGATGCTTATTTATAGTATCATCTTTCTGATTGAGCCCGGTCATCTTTTTCTTGCATCTGACGAGCCATCTGTATGTGCGGTCTACTGAATTCTGTACATAGACTCTATCTGCAAGTGAATTCGGACATTCATCGAAAGCCATTGCAATTGTTGATCCGAGATTAGACTGGATCTGCATCGACTCTTCCGGTCCCATGAATATCTTGTGCCCATCTATATGGGATCTGAAGGTGACTCCCTCTTCCTTTATCTGTCTGAGGCTTGCAAGTGAAAAGACCTGGAATCCACCTGAATCTGTGAGTATAGGCCTGTCCCATACCATGAACCTGTGCAGTCCGCCTAACTCTTTGATCACCTCATCTCCTGTACGTACATGAAGATGATAAGTGTTCGAAAGCTCTATCTGTGTTCCTATTTCTTTTAAATCATCAGTTGACACCGCGCCCTTTATCGCGCCAACAGTCCCGACATTCATGAAGACCGGTGTCTCCACCGTCCCATGCACCGTCTTGAAGGTAGCACGCTTGGCGCGTCCGTCAACTTTTCGTAAAATATATTCTGCCATAATTCAATTTGCAGACAGGGGGACGGTTCTCCTGTCTTTTTATCTAAATTAATTTAATTAAAAAGACAGGAGAACCGTCCCCTTGTCTTCTGATCACCTTATAGGGTAATATTTTCAATTTTTGCACTTTGGTTGCTAAGCAGCGCATCCGCCAGCACCAGTCCTGTCATGCACTCTACGACAACGACTGCACGCGGTACGATCACCGGGTCATGACGCCCTTTTATCTCTATCGTAGTATCGTCACCTGAGTCTGTCACTGTGCTCTGTTCCTGAGCAATTGAAGGAGTCGGCTTTACATATGCACGGAGTATTATGTCACTTCCGTCTGAGATGCCTCCGAGAATTCCGCCGGAATGATTTGTCTTCTTGTGCACTCTTCCATTTTCCATGAAGAAAGCATCATTATTCTCACTGCCCTTTGACAGAGCTGCCCTGCAACCATCACCAATCTCAAAGCCCTTTACTGCGCCTATTGACATGATTGCATACGCAAGTCTGGCATCCAGCTTGTCAAATACAGGATCTCCAAGACCTGCCGGCACTCCTGTTGCTATGCATTCTATGACTCCGCCTGCAGAATCCTTATTCTTAATGCATTCTTTAAGATATTCTGAAGCTTTTTGAAAAGCATCATGATCTGGAATGTACAGAGAATTCATGCCGCACTCATCAAAATCAACTGACGATATCTCTACAGGTCCGATTGCCCTGGTATAGGCATGTACTTCAATTCCGAATTCATCAAGCATTTTAAGAGCAACAGCCCCGGCTGCTACTCTTGCAGCGGTCTCACGGCCTGATGAGCGTCCGCCGCCCCTGTAATCACGCAGACCATATTTCTCAAAGAAGCCATAATCCGCATGCCCTGGTCTGAACTTGTTCTTCAGATCAGAATAGTCCCTGGAATGCTGGTCATTATTCCTGATCAGAAGTGCGATTGGAGTCCCTTCGGTCCTGCCCTCAAAGACACCTGACAGGATCTCAACCTTATCAGCCTCATTTCTCTTCGTCGTGAATTCGGACTGTCCGGGCTTTCTCCTGTCGAGATATTTCTGGATGTCCTCCTCAGACAGATGCATGCCAGATGGGCATCCATCAATAACGGCGCCTATTGCAGCGCCGTGTGATTCTCCAAAAGTTGTAACTGTGAAATTTTTTCCAAATATTGATCCAGCCATCCCAATCCTTGCATTTCCAAGCTAATAACTATTAACTAAAGACTCTGAACTTTACAGCTTCTGAATCCAGATGCTGTTCGGTTTGCCAACCTTTACAGGTCTGTTCTTTAAGAGAATTGTCTCATTCTCATGATTCACGACAAAGGTACGGATCTCATTGGAATCGTGGTTCAGCATTGCGATATACTTATCTCCAGGAAGTACTGCAAGAGTCTTCGGGAAATACCCGCTCGTCGGCATCTGTCCTACATGAGTCAGAAGACCTGTCTTTGTATCACGCTTGAGCCAGCTCACACCATTGAATGCATCAATAGATACATATACATATTCCTGATCGTGTGAGAGCATCAGCTCGCATGACAGATCAGAAAGATTGGAATTTTCCATTGATTCTATAACCTGAATTCTCTCAAAATCAGGTTCATCATCAACTACACTGTATTTGTAGACCTCGATCTCATTTGTCAGCTCATCAAGAATATAGAGGAACTTTCCATCCTTTGAAAACTTCTGTGATCTCGGGCCTGAATCCAGATTACATCTGATCACATTGCAGAGAGCGAGCTTGCCACGCTTGTAATCAATCTTATATACCTTTACCTGATTGAGACCATAGTCAGCCGCAAGAAGGAAATGCTGCTCCGGTGTCAGACGGACACTAGATACCTTCGGATGATCGAGACGTCTGTCATTAGCGGAAATGGCAACTCCCTGATGGAAAATACCGTCTGCAATACCGTCAATACTTCCGTCATCATTGAGCTTCATCATTGTGACTTTTCCATCATGGAAACCACCGACAAATAAGTATCTGCGTTCATAATCGGTTGTGACGCAGCAGCCTCTCATTCCATCAATGTCAGCCGAATTGATCTTTGTGATCATGCCATCCTTGTCAATAGAAAAAGATGCAACTCCCTCATCCTCTATAGAATACAGGAACTTTCCATCCCTGGATGCACAGAGATCTGAAGCGTTATTGATAGGAGCTACTCCTTTCTCAGTGAATACCCCTGTCTCAGGATCAATGTCATAGACATAGATTCCTATGCTGTTCTCATGTGTGTATGTACCTACATAAGCTACGTATTTTTCTTTACTCATATCTATACCGCCTATTCCCTGCGTCTTAAGAGATCTCCGACTTCAGCCTCCTTTGGTACCTTGAAATAAATGGTCTCCTTCGGATGTGGCGCTGATTCGACAGACTCTCTGTCCGCATTAAAAAGTTTATCGACCCTTACAGGTATATTATGACCGTCGGGCTTCATAATTTCAATAGTTTCACCGACAGAAAATTTATTTTTTTGTGAAATCTTTGCAAAACCGTCGTTAATTTCTTCTATCTCTCCGATATATGTAGCTCCCTTCTCATAGGTATTTGCATCATATATCTGGGCCTCTTCAGACGGCTTGCCATAGAAAAATCCTGTTGTAAACTGTCTGTAAGTGCATTCTCTGATCTCAGCCTCGTACTCGGGAATATTTTTCTTATACTTATCAACTGATTCTGCAAGGTCGTCAAGTGCTCTGCGGTATGCTCTTACGACAGTTCCCACATAGAGATCAGTCTTCATACGCCCCTCAATTTTCAGAGAATCCACTCCGGCAGCCACAAGGTCATCCAAATGCCCAACCATATTTAAATCTTTTGAATTAAATATAAAGGTCCCTCTGTCATTTTCCTCGACAGGCATATATTCGCCAGGTCTCGTCTGCTCCACTACCGCATACTGCCAGCGGCATGGATGTGTGCAGGCACCCTGATTGGCGTCACGGCCTGTGAAATAATTCGACAGCAGACATCTGCCTGAATATGAGATGCACATGGCTCCATGAACGAAGATCTCCATTTCGAGGTCTGATGGGATGTGCGCCTTAATATCCTTTATCTCAGCAAGAGAAAGCTCACGTGCTCCAACAACTCTCGCTGCTCCAAGGTCATGCCAGAACTTAAATATCTCGTAGTTCGTATTATTTGCCTGAGTCGAAATATGGAAGTCTGTCTTTCCATTGGTAACTATTTCTTTTGCCATGGAAAAAATGCCTGGATCGGCAATGAGAAGGGCATCAGGTGCTATATCATTCAGTTCCTGAAGGTAGGCCCTGACTCCATCGAGATCTCTGTCATGTGCAAAAATATTTACAGTGACATAGACTTTCTTTCCTCTTTCATGGGCAAATGCTATTCCCTCACGAATCTCGTCATTTGTGAAATTGTCTGCTCCGGCACGCAGGCCAAAACTCTCGCCTCCGAGATAAACTGCATCTGCGCCGTATCTGATGGCTGTTTTCAGCACTGACAGATTGGCTGCGGGTGCAAGAAGTTCTGAAATTTTCATAACTAACTCCTATTACGGGCAGCTGAGAATCACTGTCAATCCAACACGCTCGTTCACTGCTCACTTCGCTATGGTTGTCCTGACAGCCTTCTCATCTGCCCTTAGTTTGTACAAGTATAGATACTGCCACCCCATCTCCCACCGGCAGAATGGTCGAATGGAAACTGCCATCGTTCATGACCATATCCAGATATCCCCGGATCCGCTTGTGTATCGTCCTGTCCCTACGCTCTAAAGCTTCCCTGGGTTCCAGAATCCGGCCGTCCTGAAGGATATTATCCGCTACTATTACCGAGCCTTTAGTCAGATGATCTCTGACCAGATGTAGATAATCAGGGTACTGTCCCTTGGCTGCA
The DNA here is from genome assembly GCA_029338735.1 of Lachnospiraceae bacterium. GTDB lineage: Bacteria > Bacillota > Clostridia > Lachnospirales > Lachnospiraceae > Weimeria. Next base: position 98,821 of record JAQYAY010000057.1, read on the forward strand.
TCAATGAATACGAAATCAAATGAACCATCAATTGTCTTCAGGATTTCGGATGCATCGCCTTTTAAGAATGTGACCGGTGCATCTGACCTGCCGAAATTCTCTGATGCTTCCTGAATCCTCGGCTCATAATTTTCTATCGTGACCAGTTCTTCAAGTGCATCATCAAAGTGCGCCATCAGAAGAGCCGAAAAGCCTACCGCCGTACCTATCTCGAGAATTCTGTGCGGCTGTGTCACCTTCATAAGAAAAGCCATGAATCTCTGCGTATCATCCCTGATGATCGGCACATGGTCTTCTCGGGCTTTTTTTCTTATCTCTGCTAATGATGGCGGCAGCTCAAACGGGAAGCTGGACAGGAATCCAGCGAACCTGTCGTGATCCTCGAATATCATACTTCCTGGATCACCGGAAGGATCATAGGATTACGCTGGGTCTCCTTCCAGATAAAGTCAGACAGAGCAATCTTCACTTCTGTCTTTATCTTTCCCCAGTCACGGACATGAGAGTCCTCAAGCTCCATAAGACGGTTTGTGACTATCGCTCTGGCAGACTCCATCAGATCCTCTGATTCCTTCACATAGACGAATCCACGAGATACTATGTCAGGTCCGGATACGACTGTCCCGGTTGCCTTGTCCATTGCCATGACAACTATGATGATTCCATCCTGAGCCAGATGCTGTCTGTCACGGAGCACGATGCTTCCGACATCTCCAACGCCGAGTCCGTCTACAAAGACTATTCCTGTATGGACATGTCCGGTCACATTGGCATGACCTTTTTCGTCGAATTCGAGCACATCACCTGATGACATGATCTTGATATGCTCTGTATCATATCCAAGTGCTCTTGCGATTCTCTCCTGTGCCTTCAGATGCTTGTATTCACCATGAACAGGGATTGAATACTTTGGCTTCACAAGTGAATAGATGAGCTTGATCTCCTCCTGACAGGCATGTCCTGAAACATGGACATCCTGGAAGATGACATTGGCTCCCTTGCGGTAGAGCTCATTGATTATATTGGACACATCTTTCTCATTACCCGGTATCGGATGAGATGAGAAAATGATCGTATCTCCCGGCTTTATCGAAATCTTCTTGTGCGTACCGTTTGCCATACGTGAAAGAGCCGCCATTGACTCTCCCTGGCTACCGGTCGTGATGAGCACTGTTTTGTTGTCCGGATAGTTCTTGAGCTGATCGGTAGATATCAGCGTATTATCCGGAATCTTGATATAGCCTAGTTCCTGAGCTATGGAGATGATAGTCACCATGCTTCGTCCCTCGACTACTACTTTTCTCCCATATTTGTATGCGGTATTTATGATCTGCTGTACGCGGTCTACATTCGATGCAAATGTAGCAATGATGATCCTTGAGTCCTTGTTCTCTGCGAAAATATCATTGAACTTGACTCCGACTGTACTCTCTGACTCTGTAAATCCTGGTCTCTCAGCATTTGTCGAATCGCACATGAGTCCGAGGACACCCTTTTTTCCAATCTCAGCAAATCTCTGCAGGTCAATCGCGTCACCGAATACAGGTGTGTAGTCGACCTTGAAGTCGCCTGTATGCATGATGACTCCTACAGGTGTATAGATAGCGAGTGCCGCTGAATCCTGAATACTGTGATTCGTCTTTATAAATTCAACTCTGAACGGACCAGCATTTATAGTCTGTCCGTACTTCACTGTCTTCCTGTGTGTCTTGTTCAGGTATCCGATCTCTTCGAGCTTGTGATCGATGAGTCCCATCGTAAGCCTTGTAGCATAGATCGGGACATTGATCTCCTTGATCACATATGGAATAGCTCCGATATGATCCTCGTGACCATGAGTGATGAAAAATCCTTTTACCTTGTCCTTGTTCTCTACCAGATAGCTGATATCAGGAATACACATATCAATTCCCAGCATATCATCTTCCGGAAAAGCCAGCCCGCAGTCTACAACGATTATAGAATCCTTGTATTCAAAGGCTGTCATATTCATACCTATCTGTTCAAGCCCGCCCAGCGGGATTATTTTTAAATGTGGTTTTTTCTGTCCTTTCAAAAGTTCTCCTTAAAACTCAATATCTGTATCTTCCAGTTCCTCGGAAAAAACCTTATAAACTGCCTTAAGAGTATTCTCATCCTCTACCGCTTCGTATGAGACTTCCTCTCCATTGTCGCTTGTCTTTCTTAAAATGTAACATTCCGCTTCCTCCGCATCAGGATCGGAATCTGTCACAAGAAGATAGTCGACTTCGTTTATTACGGTTTCGTCCAGTATATAAAAATCCTGGTTTTCACCAGTGTTTTCATCTGTGAATGTTATTTTTTCCATCAGCATTTTCCTACGGCGTGACAACATATGCAGTTGTCCCGCCTCTGTTCATCTGCTACTATCAAGATAAGTCTGCAGGATTAGTGCAGCCGCTGTTTCATCTACACGTTCTTTTATCTGAACATGGTCTTTGTAGCCAGCGTCCTTCATTGCGTTTTCTGCTATGACTGTTGTAAATCTCTCGTCCTGGTATTTGACCGGTATTCCGGTCTTTTCAGTTAGAATCGTGCCGAATTCACGGGCTGCATGGCATTTTTCTCCTTCAATTCCATCCAGTCCCATTGGCAGTCCCACCACAAAAAGAGAAACATCGTACTGCTCTACGAGTTCCCTGATTGCAGCTATTGTCCTGCGAAGCTTCGCAGGACGTTCTCTTCTGATCGTGGTAAGAGGCTGAGCTGTAATGAAAAGCGGGTCAGAAACTGCTACTCCGACAGTCTTCGTCCCGTAATCAAGTCCTAGTATTCTGCCTTCCATCAGTTCTCCCAGGCTTTGCGGTCGATATACTCGCGAAGAAGCTCCTCAACGAGTTCATCACGCTCCACCTTCATGATGAGGCTTCTGGCATTATTGTGACTCGTGATGAAAGTCGGGTCACCTGACATGATATATCCAACGATCTGATTGACAGGATTGTATCCCTTCTCTGATAATGCCTTGTATACCAGATGAATGATCTCCTTGACCGTTATGGAATTATCATTCTGCACCTTGAAATACTGTGTCTGACTAAGGTCTTTCATAATCTGTCTCCTAAAAACTACCACGATTTCCATGAACTCTTTTGTCAAAAATTCACGGACAATTCAAACTTTTCTATATACTACTACAAAATCCTTAACTTTTCAAGTGCATATATCCATCCTCGATTTCGCCGAGAGTTCCTCCGACAAAATGTCCTGACAGATCATCTGCTGACTCGTATAAAACCCTGATATATTCAGGGGTATAGCCAGTCCAGTACTCTTTTCCGTTCATCGTCTCTTTTTCCTCAATAAGAGCTTCAGCTACTGTACCAGTATGTCGTCTCAGGTAATCATGCTTGAGCTGCCAAGCCTCATTGCGAAGCTGTCTGGTTCGCTGCGCCTTCTGTTTCTTCGACAGCTGGCCCGGCATTCTCTCTGCTCTTGTGCCCTGTCTGACCGAATACGGAAATACATGAATCTCATAAAAGCCGACTTCTTTTGCGAAGTCCAGAGACTCATGAAATTCATCTTCAGTCTCTCCCGGAAATCCGCATATCATATCTGCTGTGATTGCGGGATCATCGAAATACTGTCTCAGATAGCCTATTGCTTCCATGAATTCATCAGGTGTATAATTTCTGTTCATTCTTTTTAGAACTGTTGCCGAGCCACTCTGAAGCGACATATGAAAATGCGGGCACATATTCGGAAGCGCAGAAAGCCTCTTTGCAAAATCCTCGGTAACTGCTGATGGTTCGAGCGATCCGAGTCTGATCCTGCGTACTCCGTTCACTCTGCTCACTTCTTCGATCAGATCAACCAGTGTGAGGCCTTCGTATGAATAGCTCGTGAGCCTGATCCCTGTGAGTACGAATTCAGAAAATCCCTGATTCACAAGTCCCTGCACCTCTTCTACTACCTTCTTCGGGTCACGGCTTCTCTCACGGCCTCTTGCAAAAGGAATGATACAGTATGAGCAGAACTGGTTACAGCCATCCTCAACCTTGATAAAGGCTCTGGTATGCTCCTCTTTTATTGAAAAACCCGTCTCTTCGAAATCGAATTTTCCTTTATTTATATCCGGAACAAAGGTCTCCTTTGCATCTGCATACGTAGATCTTTTTGCACGCAGCTTTTCTATCTCTTCATTCAGATGACTCTTCTCATTATTGCCCAGAATCAGGTCTGCGACTCCGTCCCTGATCAGGACATCCTTTCCAGTATTGGCATAGCAGCCACATGCAACGACTATGGCATCAGGGTTAAGCGTCTTGGCCCTGCTGATCATCTGCCTGGACTTCTGATCTGCAACACGGGTCACCGTGCATGTATTGATCACATATACATCTGCCCTCTCTGTAAAAGGCACGATCTTGTATCCTGCCCTGCGCAGTGATTCTTCCATCCCCTCCATTTCATATGCATTTACCTTGCAGCCAAGATTATGAAAAGCCGCGGTTCTCTTTTCCAAAACAATAAGCTCCTGAAATATCTGTTACAAAAATAAAGCTCCCTCACAAGAGGGAGCCACGTCTCATTAAAATCCTGATAATTACTGCTCAATAATATATGGCTTCAGTGCTTCAAGAATATCAGCATCATTGTCTGCATGAATCGTAAGGTCGATTGGGCTTGACAGATCAAGTGAGAAGATTCCCATTATAGACTTGGCATCAATTACATAGCGGCCAGAGATCAGATCGAAATCGCTGTCGAACTGGCTGATTGTATTGACGAAGCTCTTTACCTTGTCGATTGAATTGAGTGATATCTTTACTGTCTTCATGTTATTTCCTCCTGTAAATATATCCAAATATACCCGACATTGTTTTTCTTTTTACCTACTTATGTTAAAACAAGACCAGCGAAAAGTCAACACAATTATTCTCCTGTCAGTCTGTCCAGTACGAACTCCCTGCCATGAATCATTCTGGAATGGATGCTTGTGCACCGCGGACATTTATACTCGTTTTCTCTGGACGGCGTGTATTCTGTACCGCAATCCTCGCACTTTGCAGTCACAGGGATGTAATTGACTTTAAGAGTCGAATTCTCAAGGATCGTATCCTTTACGCACTGCGGATAATAGTCTTCAAGGTAATGCGGGATCAGACCTGTAGCCTCACCAACACTGATTTCGATGGAAGTGACGGTTTTCAGATCATTTTCCTGGCACGCTGTGAGAGCGGTATCTACCATCCGCATCATATAACTCAGTTCATGCATTTCTTTTTGCGACTATGGAAAGCCACTCGCCCTCGTGATTTATTTCAAGGATTGAAAAGTCATTGGATGACAGTGCATTCTTCACTTCATCTTCCTTGAAATCAATGATCCCTGATGTCAGAAGTATGCCTTCATTCTTTATAACCTTTGCTATCTGTGGCAGCATTCCGATTATGATATCTGCCAGAATATTGGCACAGACCACATCGTAGCCAATACCCACCTCCTGCTGGACTTTCTCATCTGATGACAGATCACCTATCACGAGATGCATGCTACTGAGTGGCAGGTCATTTCTCTCAAAATTTTCCTTTACTGCGTCCTTTGTAGCAGGATCTATGTCAGTGGCAGTAATATCAGATGCTCCTTCACGAAGTGCAACCATCGACAGGATACCGCTTCCGGTCCCGAGATCCAGGACTTTTTCCCCGCCATGAATATAATGCGGCAGCTCTTCTATAATGAGCTTTGTGCTCTCATGCTTCCCGGTACCGAAGGTAATTCCCGGGTCCATTTTTATGATATGAGCTGCATCAGTATGCGCATCTGCCTCTTCCCAGCTCGGAATGATCGTGTATTCACCAACTGTAAATGTATGGAAGAATTCCTTCCACTTGTCTCTCCAGTCTTTCTCATCTGTTGAAGATATCTCAATAGTTCCTGCTCCGATATCATTTCTCGCAGCAAGGTCTGAAAGCCCAAGCCTGATATCCTCGATCAGCTTTCCATAATCAGTGCCTTCTTCCACATAGAAGGATACTCTGCTCATGCCATCATCATTTCCCTGATCAGGCACCAGTTCCTCATAGTCCTCGCCTTCAAGCGGAGTCACTGAGGCCTTGTCCTCTATCTCAATATTCGTGATGCCATAGTCATACAGAAGTGCACTTACCAGCTCTTCTGCATCCTCTGTCGTATCAATAGTAAATTTTGTCCAACGCATATCAGAATCTCCTGTATTTAAGCAGTACAGGTATCAGTTCATGCATCACATCGCTGGCATAATCGACCTGCTCCATCGTATTGTAGATTGAAAACGAAAAACGAACTGTCGATTCCAGAAGGCTGTCCTTAAGGCCGATTGACTTAAGAGTCCTTGATATTGACGGCCTGTTCGATGAGCATGCACTTCCGGCTGACACATAGATTTCTTTATCTTCTAAAGCATGAAGCAGTACCTCTGCCCTGACCCCATCAACACTGACCGAAAGGATCTGCGGAGCAGAATTCTCATCAAGTCCTGAATTAAAGCTGACTGCATCAATATCTGAGAGCTTCTCTGCCAGATGATCCCTGAGCTCGAAGAGATGCTTCCTGTGTCCATCAAAGTCTGCAAACATCTCCTGCACAGCTAGGCCCAGTCCTGCTATCGCAGGTACATTCTCGGTGCCGCTCCTGTATCCATATTCCTGACCGCCGCCAAAAATGATAGGATCAAGCTTTACCTTGTCTCTCTTATACAGGAAACCGCTGCCCTTCGGTCCATGAATCTTGTGGCCACTGACAGAAAGCATATCAATTCCCATTTTCTTAGGGATTATCTGCACCTTGCCATATGACTGGATCGCATCTACGAAAAATAATGCATCAGGACATTTTTCATGAATGAGCTTTCCTGCCTCAGCTATAGGCATCACTGAACCGATCTCATTGTTCACATGCATCATCGCCACAAGAACAGTATCATCTGTCAATGCATTTTCCAGATCTTCAAGTCTTATGACACCCGTCTCATCTGTTGGGAGAAAAGTCACGTCTATGTCCTGCTTCTCAAGCTCTTTAAAAGGCATATATACAGCCGCATGCTCTACAGCAGTGGTGATGATATGTTTCCCGACTCTCTTATTGGCTCTGACCGAACCGAAGATTGCCAGATTATTGCTCTCAGAACCACCGGATGTGAAAATAATTTCTTTAGGTTCACACTTGAGTGTCTTTGCAATTATTTCACGGCTCTCCTTCACATAGTTCTCAGCCTGCATTCCCTTGCCATGAAGTGATGAAGGATTTCCGAAATCAGTAAGAAGCACCTGTCTCATTTTATCAGCGGCTGCATCTGAGCATCTCGTGGTTGCTGAATTGTCAAAATAGCATTCCATTTATTTCACCAGTATTGTCTCTGTCGTATCATATGCTTTCTGCAGCATATCGTCTATCACATCAGCCAGATGTGTCTCAGATTTCTCTATCACATCCAGTCTCGGCTTTGTGACCGGGTGCTTGGCTACGAATATTGTGCAGCAGTCCTCATATGGAAGGATTGAAGTCTCATAAGCACCTATCTTTTCAGATATCTCTATGATATCCTGCTTGTCAAATCCGATCAGCGGTCTGAATACAGGAAGCCTAGCTGCATGATCTGTCACATAGAGTGACTGCATAGTCTGTGAAGCAACCTGTCCCAGGCTCTCGCCTGTGATCAGTGCCTGGCACTTGTCTACACCCGCAAAATGCTCTGCGATTATCATCATATATCTGCGCATGATGATAGTCAGCTGGTCATGCGGACATTTCTGATAGATAGCCATCTGGATATCGGTAAAATTCACCACATGAAGCCTGATCGGTCCGGTATATTCTGAAAGAATCTTTGCCAGATCTACTACCTTCTGCTTTGCCCTCTCAGAAGTATACGGAGGTGCATGAAAATATGTCGCATCGATCGTCACACCACGTCTTGCAATCATATATCCTGCAACTGGTGAATCGATTCCACCTGATAGTAAAAGCTCTGCACGACCAGAAGTACCGACAGGCATTCCACCTACACCTTTGTGGTAGAAAATATGGAAATTGATTCTCTCTCTTATCTCTACCTCTACCAGGTGCTCAGGATGATGTACATCCACCTTTGAATTCGGGAATGCATCGAGGATCCTGCCTCCAAGCTCACGGTTTATCTCCATTGAGTTGAGTGGATAGTTCTTCCTTGCTCGTCTTGCCTCAACCTTGAATGTAAACGGCTTGTCACCAAGCTCTTCCTTTAAGTATTCTATGATCTGCTTTGAGAGATCATCAAATCCGGTATCTTCAGTCATTATACATGGGCAGATCCAGATGATACCGAATACCTTCGACAGGGCATCTATGACCTCGTCTTCATCGAAACCTTCTCCTTCAACAAAGATTCTTCCCTGAGGTCTTGTAACCTTGAAAGTACCGTCTATTTTTTCAAGAGCTTCTTCAATTCTTTTTACGAGAGTCTCTTCGAAGAAATACCTGTTCTTACCTTTGAGTCCGATCTCTCCATATTTTACAAGAAATGCTTTTTCCATTATTATTCAAACCTTTCGTCGATCACGCGCTTCGACTTCTTCTCAGAACGAGGAAGGACGCCAATCTCGACTACTTTGACTATAGGGGTAAAACCGATGCGGGCCTTTACCTTTTCAGCAACAGCCTCTGCAAGTTCAGCAAAATCCACAAGACCAGTTGTAGCCTCGACATAGATACGCATCGTATCCTTGCCGTCGAGATGAGAGATGCGGATCTGATACTCACTTGAGAGATCATCGAATGTCGCCAGGATTTCCTCAATCTGCTTCGGGAATACATTGACACCCTTTATCTTCATCATGTCATCAGAACGTCCCATAATCGTATCAATACGAGGATACCTGCTGCCGCATGCGCAGTCACCCGGGATGATACGTGAAATATCATGTGTCCTGAATCTGATCAGCGGCGCACCTTCCTTCACGAGGGTCGTGATCACGATCTCACCCCAGGTACCGTCAGGCACATTCTCACCTGTCTCAGGATTGATGATCTCGAGATAGATGTAGTCATCCCAGTAATGCATTCCGCACTCATACTTGCAGCTGATGCCAATTCCAGGGCCGTAGATCTCAGTGAGTCCGTAGATATCATAAATCTCAATACCGAGCTCACCTTTGATTCTGTTCCTCATCTTCTCTCCCCAGCGCTCGGAACCGATGATACCCTTCTTCAGATAAATCTTGTCTCCGAGATCTTCCTTCTCTATCTCCTCTGCAAGAAGAAGTGCGTATGATGAAGTGGAGCACAGAACTGTCGTCTTCATGTCCTGCATGAACTGCAGCTGCTTCTTCGTATTGCCAGGACCCATAGGAACTGCCATTGCTCCAAGCCTCTCACAGCCAGCCTGAAATCCGATTCCGGCAGTCCAGAGTCCGTATCCCGGTGTGATCTGTACTCTGTCCTTATTTGTGACGCCTGCCATCTCATAGCAGCGTTTAAACATCTCAGCCCAGTCGTCTACATCCTTTGCTGTATAAGGGATGATGACAGGGGTTCCTGTCGTACCACTTGAAGAGTGAATACGCACAATCTTCTCCTCAGGAACTGCCATGAGTCCAAGCGGATATGCATCACGCAGGTCCTGCTTCTGTGAGAAAGGAAGAGCCTTGAATTCCTCTATCGACTTTACTTCCCTGATACCGGCCTCACGTAATTTTTTCCCATAAAAATTATCCGATTTCTCCAGGCGTTTCACCTGGTCATTAACCATTGCCAGCTGTTCGTCATTAATTTCCATAGTCTAATGCCCTCTCGTTGACTTCCCAGAGCTTCTCCGGAAGCCTCTCATGAATTGCATCATTTATATCGTCTGTCTCAAGTCCCAGCTCTCCTGAGCGTACTGCAGCTCCAAGCAGAAGGACATTTAAGACTTTTGAATTACCAATTTTCTCAAGCGCTTCATCGGTTTCTATTACTGTGAGATTATCTACTTCTTTTTTCAGATAATCTATCTGAGCCTGATCATTGTATTCTGCTATTCCAATCATCGCAGATACAGGTTCCACCGGTCTGCGGCTCACTACAACAGCTCCGTCCTTCTTAAGAAAAGGAAGCTGTCTTACTGCCTCTCCCGGCTCGAAAGCTATGATGAGATCTGCCTGACCCTTTCCAATGAGTGGTCCATTTATTCCGTCACCGATCTTCACATGAGAGAAAACCGAACCGCCACGCTGAGCCATTCCGATTGTCTCTGCTGTCTCTACATGCATTCCACGCTTCATTGCAGCTGCTGCTATCAGCTTGCTTGCCAGTATGGTTCCCTGGCCTCCGACTCCACAGAGGATTATGTTTTTACTCATTATGTCCACCTCCGCTTATCGCCTGTACCGGACAGATCTGCTCGCAGAGAGTACATCCGGTGCAGAGAGTCTCATCGATTGAAGCCTTGCCACCTTTAAAAATAAGTGCCGGACAGCCGAGCTCATTGATACATCTCTTACATCCGATGCACTTTTCAGGATCAATATGAGACTGTCCTGACTTCGGCTTGAATTTCACAATACAAGGCGACTTGAAGATGATAGCCTTGATACCTGGTTCATCAGCTACTCGCTTTACAGTCTCAACCGCTGTGTCCAAGTCAAGCGGATCCACAGTCTCTACTGTCGTGAGTCCAATTGCACGGAGTATCTTCTCTATGCTTACCTTGTCTACGACATCTCCCATCAGGGTATGTCCTGTACCCGGATGCGGCTGATGACCAGTCATGGCAGTCGTTGAATTATCAAGAACGACAAGAGTCATATCGGCCTGATTATAGAAAGCATTGATTGTTCCTGTGATTCCTGATGCGAAAAATGTCGAGTCTCCGACAAATGCAAACGCCTTCGTATCAGGCTCCATACGGTTAAGGCCCTGAGCCATGTTGATGCCTGCACCCATGCACAGACACGTATCTGTCATATCAAGAGGATGAGCATTGCCGAGAGTATAGCATCCTATATCTCCGCAGTATATGGTCTTCTTGCCCTTCATAGCCTGCTTTACAGCATAGAAGCTGGCACGATGCGGACAGCCTGCACAGAGCACAGGAGGTCTGACTGCAAGCTCAGGAGGATCATCTCGCTTGGCTTCATCAGAAGCTGCGCCGGTTCCCAGGAACTTCGCAATATCTTCCTTTACAGAATCAACTGAGTTCTCGCCAGATGGTTTCACATCACCTGTGAGCTTTCCACGTATCTTTACATTGAGTCCGTATTTACCACAGATAAAAATAAGATTTCTCTCGATCACAGGATCAAGCTCCTCGATACAGAGAACCTCTTCTTTATCCTTCAGGAATTCAACAGCCAGTTCTTCAGGGAATGGAAACGGAGTTGCAACCCTTAATATATCTGGGGCTTCACTATCTCCAATCGCATCAAGCGTATACTCATAGTTGATTCCATGAGTAGCTATCCCCTTTTTCCTATTCCCTATCCCCTTTTTAACGAAGTTTCTCTTATATTCTGAGAATACCTTAGTCAGGTCTGCATTTCTCTTCTCTATAAGAGCATGATTCTTTACAGATAATCTCGGGAAAATAACCCACTTCGAAGCGTCTTTTACGAATCCTTCTGGCTTTGTCTGATAATACTCAGAAGGTTCTTTTACATCTATCGATTCATAGCCATGATCGACTCTCGTCGTAGGTCTGAAAAATACTGGAGTATGATATTTCTCTGAAAAGTCAAAGGCCTCCTGTATCATCTCATAGGCTTCATGCACCGATGACGGATCGAATACGGGCACCTTCGAATACATACCGAAGGTTCTCGTATCCTGCTCGGTCTGGCTCGATATCGGGCCCGGATCATCAGCTACTACAATCACCATTCCACCTTTGACACCGATATACTCAAGGCTCATCAGAGGGTCTGAAGCGACATTGAGTCCGACCTGCTTCATAGTGACAAGAGACCTTGCACCCGCAAGTGACGCTCCAGCCGCCATCTCAAGGCCCGCCTTTTCATTAACAGACCACTCCACATATACATCGCCAGGATTTTTCTTTGCTATCGTCTCAAGGATCTCCGTAGACGGAGTCCCCGGATACCCGGAAGCCGCATCTACACCGGCTGCAAGGGCACCAAGGGCAATAGCCTCGTTTCCCATTAGGAATTCTTTATGCATACATACCTTTCTATAACGTACCAGGCTGTCGATTCTGCCTCTAAATCTTATAAATGAATTATACCGAAAGCATTTGCTACTGCTGAAACTAATATGATCAGGCAGAACAGCGGGCAGAGCCACTTGATCATGAAGTGGAAAATCTTCTTTCTTACGAACTTCGCTCCGCCAAGCGTCACTTCCTCATCTATTTTATCAAGTCCTATGACCTTCGACACTAAGAGGCAGGTCGCAATTGCTGCAAGCGGCATCATGACTGAGTTCGTGATGAAATCGAAGAAATCAAGGAACTGCATTCCGATTATCTTTACATTTGCAAGGACTCCGTAGCCAAGAGCTGAAAGTGTTCCAAGGCCCAGCATTATAGCTCCGATCACAATCGTTGCTTTTTTTCTTGACCAGCCCAGCTCATCCTCAAGTGTTGATACTGCTGACTCCATCAACGCTATTGATGATGTAAGAGCTGCAAAGAGCACCAGCATGAAGAACAGCAGCCCGAATGCTCTTCCACCAGGGAATGATGCGAAGGTCTTCGGCATCGTGATAAACATAAGTGACGGACCTGCGTCAAGGTTCTTGCCTGCGTCTGCTCCTGAAAATGCGAATACTGCAGGAATTATCATGAGACCTGCAAGGAATGCAATCAGGGTATCGAATATCTCGACCTGATCAGTGCTTTCCTCAATTGACACATCCTTTTTCATATAGCTGCCGAACGTGATCAGGATTCCCATTGCGATAGACAGCGAATAGAACATCTGCTGCATTGCTGTAACTACTGTCATCCATGAGAAACGCTCTGTGCTAGGCACTAGCAGGTACTTTATTCCTGCACCGGCTCCTGGTCTTGTCATTGTATAGATACAGATGATAAAAGCCAGAACTACAAGGATCGGCATCAGAATCTTCGATACTCTCTCGATTCCGCCCTGAACTCCCATGTATACAATCACCGTTGTAAGCAGAGCAAAAATTATAAACCATACCTCAGGTGAGACTCCGCTTATGAAATCACTGAAATTTCCATCTACTGCGATTTCTTTGGCTGGCTTTGTGATATAGTCCACCATGTATTTGATGACCCATCCACCGATTACTGAATAATACGGCACAATAAGCATCGGGACTATCGCATTGATCCAGCCTCCGAGACGATATCCTTTTTTCTTCGTGAAATGATTGAATGCTCCTACCGGACTCTTCTGGCTCATTCGGCCAATTGCCGTCTCCGCCATGATCATCGTATAACCAAATGTCGCCGCAAGGATGATGTAGCAGATCAGATATGTTCCACCGCCATACTTTGCACATAGATACGGAAATCTCCAGATATTTCCTAATCCCACCGAGGCCCCTGCTGCTGACAGCACGAAGCCGAGTTTTCCTGTAAAACTGGCCCTCTTCTTACTACTCACGTCTGTTAATTGAACGGTATATTAAATACACCCTTCTTCTCCTTTCTTTTCCAAAATACAACTTTGATATTATAACACACTCATAATTAAAGACAAGGGCAAGACAAGGGGACGGTTCTCCTGTCTTTTTAATTAAAATGATTTTAGTTAAAAAGACAGGAGAACCGTCCCCTTGTCCGCACTCATCTAAAGATCAGACTGCATCAAAGCCCAGCTTCAGACAGCCCATGATTCCCTGGTCATCGTGAAGACTTGCCGGAACAATGTAGTGATCCATGTCATTTACTGTATCATTTTTTATGTAGCCATTCAGCAGCTCCCTCGTCTTCTCTCTTACTAAAGGGAAGAGCTGTGTCTGATGCATGACTCCGCCACCCAGAATGATGATCTTCGGTGAGAGCATGAGTGTAGTCGTCACCATACACTGTGCCAGATAATATGCCTCAAGGTCCCAGACCTTTGCATCATCCTTCATCTCTATTGCCTTCTTTCCCCATCTTTTCTCTATTGAAGGTCCTGCTGCCATACCCTCGAGACAGGCTCCATGGAACGGACATATTCCTTCAGGCATCGGATCATCTTCTCTCACTCTAAGAAGCATGTGACCCGCTTCAGGATGCATGGCCCCATGCACCAGCTTTCCTCCACTCATCACACCTGCACCGACTCCTGTTCCTATAGTGTAGTATACAGCGTCTCCCAGGCCTTTTGCCTGACCATATGTCACTTCGCCAAGCAGTGAGCCATTCACATCTGTATCGAATCCGACTGGCACATTCAGACCATTGGCAAAATATCCGGCGATATCGGTGTTCATCCACGCTGTCTTTGGTGTTGTCGTGATATATCCATAGGTATCTGAATCCCTGTCAAGATCAATCGGTCCGAAACACGCTATACCCAGGGCTTCGATTTTTTTTCCTTTGAAATAATCCAGTAGCTGTGGCAGCGTCTCTTCCGGTGTCACAGTTGGAAAAGACTCCTGCTCATAGATCTTTCCTGTCTCATCTCCAATTGCGCAGACCATCTTGGTCCCGCCTGCTTCAAGTGCTCCAATCCTCATTATGCTTCCTCCTTTAGAATCCACAGGTTCTCACCTGCATCCGGTATCTCTCCCGCCTCATTAAATCCCAGTTTCTGCGCAAGTGCAGCAGATGCTTTATTTAAAGGCGCAATCTGTGCGAAAAACTGATGATGTCCCTTGCTGCGTGCCAGTTCCAGAACTGCTCTGGTAGTCTCGAGTCCATATCCCTGATGCCATAGATCAGGATCTGTCACATAGCCCAGTTCAAGCCAGTTATCATCACTATGCAATACTGCCTCGTCTACGGTTTTTTCCGACTTTATGACCGGCAATACCTTATACTCCAGTCCGCATCTGCCGATCAGTCTGCCATCTGATTTCAGAAATACATTCCACATTCCGAAATCATAGAATCTGTATATATTGTCGAAGTAATCCTGCTCGTATGCTTTCTCCTCGAGATACGGATACAGCGGCTCCATGAACTCCGTCACTCCTGGCTTGTCATACAGATCAAAAAGCTTCAGAACATCATTTTCCGGATCCATCTGCTTTATTACTGTCCGCCCTGTCTCCAGAATAACCCTTGGGATCCTGTAATACAAGTCATGTACTTCTTTTATATAATCATCGTAAAGAGCATCAGGAGATGTAATGATAAAATCCGTCCGAAGCCTGATACCATCATGCTCGTATCCTATTACAGCTATGCCTTCCCCTGAAGCTTTATCGATTTCCTCCTGGGAATCAGTGATTATGACAGGCCGTGGGCAGTTAATTTTTTTCAAAAACATTGTAAAGTTCTTTTTTCAGAAGCTCCATTGCACTCTGAGTCTTCTGATTATTGCTCTGAAAAGAAACAAGCTTCTGCAGATATCCCTGTCTCTTCGTAATCTCACAACTCATCGGATACACGAGTTCAAACGCCAGACAGCTGTGGCTTATCACATGATCAACAGAGGTCGGCTTATAGTCCGGGCTTCGCTTCACGCAGATATGCTTCCTTATTGCATCAACTGCCTGATCAGATACACAAGCATCCTTCAGCTGATTCTCAGATACATTGTAAATATCCTCAATGGATTCCTCTACATTTACCCTGAATATATCGACTTTGTCAGCATCTCTTATGATATTGCTAAACATCGTATGCCGCTCATCGAGATCATCAGGGATCCGGTATTCAGAATGATTCCAGATTGCAGTCCTTATCAGGTCATAATCCTCTTCTGTCCCTTCTTCGATAAAGTCCGTTATCTGCCCGAACCGGCCATTTGGCATCTCATCAAAGAACTTCTGATCCACATTGTAAAAATCAGGAAACAGCACCTCACATGACAGATGTGCATGCGACATCGACTTAGCGTCATTAAAAGTCCCGTATCTCCTGATCTGCTCGAATCTTCCCAAATCATGAAGCATCCCGAGAAGCCATGCCAGATCAGTGTCCGAATCAGACAGATCAAGCGATCTCGCAATCTCATCAGCATCTTCTGCTACATGATAGGTGTGTATTATCTTAAGATTGATCTTCGGATCTGATGAATCATATGCATCTGTATATTTTCTGAATGTCTCACGTACGTGATCTCTAACGAGCTTCATGATTCATTTACCAGCTTTCCGGTCATATGCTCCGGCACGAGTTCAAGACAGTTTACTCGTGGAAACGCATGCTCGAGCTCATGCTGCAGATACTCATTATCATCGGTAAATTTTTTGGCCAGGTTCGTACAGATCTGTCTCTTTTTATCTTCATCTGTCACTTCATGGATTCTGCCGAATATCACGACGCTATTAATATTGAGAGCCCATTCGCCATCTTTTCTGTATCCCTGATCAAAAACACAGTAGCTCACCTTGTCATTTGCTCTTATAGCATCGAGCTTGTGTCCTTCCTTTGCACAGTGAAAATACAGATGTCCGTCATCCTCACAGTACCAGTGATCCATTGGAATCCCATATGGATAACCGTCATCACCTATCATAGAAAGAACTCCTCTTGGCTGTTCCTTTAGTATCTTTACACACTCCTCATCACTGATCTGCTGCCTGAAACGGCGCATTTTTCTAAACATAAAAATCTCCTTTTCAATATTACGATTATAAAATGAAAAGACATCTTCGTCAACTTCTGAAAGTATCCGTAAATGTACAATTTTCATCTTGACTTTTAGAAAAAAAAGAGTAAGATAAAAGCATAAACAGTAATGATAATCATTACTGATAAGGAGTGATTACAGTGAAGAGATTTTCAAAACGACGGCAATGCATCCTTGATGATCTCGAGAGCAGAACAGATCACCCTACAGCAGAAATGGTTTACAGCTCAGTCAGGAATGAGATACCGAGTATCAGTCTTGGTACAGTATATCGTAATCTGAAAGAGCTTGCAGATGAAGGTTCCATCATCTCCTTCACACAGAATGGCAAGGAGCATTTCGATGGGAACAATCATCCTCACATCCATGTATGCTGTTCGGTATGCGGGAAGATTGGGGACCATCCTCTTCCTAAGGGACTGTTTCAGCCAGAGAATGATCCTGACTTTGATATCACGAATGTGATCATTCAGGGAATCTGCAGTGACTGCGCTTCGAAGCAGTCAGAAAGATCAGCATGATCTATTCTCCTATTCAGGAGTTGAGATAAAGCAACAAAGGTGTGTATATTTTTTAATTAAACCAGGAGGTAACATTATGGCAAAATGGGTATGCAGTGTATGCGGATATGTTTATGAGGGCGAAGAGCCACCAAAGCAGTGTCCTGTATGTAAGGCACCAGCAGAGAAATTCATAAAGCAGGATGGAGAAATGACCTGGGCTTCTGAGCACGTAATCGGTGTAGCCAAGGATGTCCCGGATGATATCAAGGCTGACCTTCGTGCTAACTTCGAGGGTGAGTGCTCAGAGGTTGGTATGTATCTTGCTATGAGCCGCGCTGCTTTCCGCGAGGGATATCCTGAGATCGGTCTTTACTATGAGAAGGCTGCTCATGAAGAGGCTGAGCATGCTGCTAAGTTTGCAGAGCTTCTCGGCGAGGTAGTTTCTCCTTCTACAGAGCAGAATCTCCGTGTAAGAGTCGAGGCTGAGAACGGTGCTACAGCTGGAAAGACTGATCTGGCTAAGCGCGCCAAGGCATTAAATCTCGACGCAATCCATGATACAGTTCATGAGATGGCTCGTGACGAGGCCAGACATGGCAAGGCTTTCGCAGGTCTCTTAAAGAGATATTTCGGAAAGTAATATTTAAAAAAAGGTCATGTACCAGACTGTCCTGTATTCCAGGGCAGTCTTTTTTTATAAAAAAACCGCACCCTCTCGGATGCGGTACTAAGTAAGTTTAAGGAAGTTCTTTTCGCTAAATCAGACAGAAATCATCTTATGTCGACTTTTGCGATATCTATCGGTGTCACCTTGTCCGGCTCACTCTCGAGTGCGTGAGCTAAGGCATTGGCTGTATCCATCGCTGTGATACAGTATACTCCTGTCTCTATCGCATTACGTCTGATCAGAAATCCGTCACGGGTCTTGTCACCGTGACCTTCTGTCGGTGTATCGATTACGAGATCGATCTTGTGACCAAGAATAAGGTCCATCACATTAGGTGATTCCTGATTTATCTTATTGACCCAGAGGGCCTCAACTCCATGGTCATTTAAGTACTTTGCAGTAGATCTCGTTGCGTAAATCTTGTATCCAAGGGCCTTGAATCTCTTTGCGACACCAACAGCCTCAGGTTTGTCCTTGTCATTTACAGTCATTATCATCTGCTTGTACTTCGGCAGATCAAGGCCCGCGCCTGTGAAGGCCTTGTACAGAGCTTCATTGAAGGTCGGTGCAATTCCAAGGCACTCACCAGTACTCTTCATCTCAGGTCCAAGAGAAATCTCTGCTCCACGGAGCTTCTCAAATGAGAATACAGGCATTTTGATAGCCACATAGTCAGCCTCTGGCTGGAGTCCTGGCTTGTACCCCATCTCACGAAGAGTATGACCACACATTACCTTTGCAGCGAGGTCTACGATAGGAATTCCTGTTACCTTGCTGATGTATGGCACAGTACGTGATGAACGAGGATTTACCTCAATGACATATACCTCTCCGTCCATATCGATGAACTGGATATTGATGAGACCTATGACATGAAGCTCCTTTGCGAGCTTTATCGTAGCATCTTCGATCTTCTTCTTGACCTCATCACCGATAGTCGGAGCAGGATATACAGAGATTGAATCTCCTGAATGGATTCCTGTACGCTCGATATGCTCCATGATACCAGGAATCAGTATATCTTCACCATCACATACGGCATCTACCTCGACCTCTTTACCCTGTAGATACTTATCTACAAGGATTGGGTGCTCCTGGGCGATACGGTTGATGATGCCCATGAACTGCTCGATGTCTTCGTCATTGAATGCAATCTGCATTCCCTGACCACCAAGTACGTATGAAGGACGGACAAGTACAGGATAGCCGACCTTATTGGCAACCTTCTTTGCCTCTTCTGCTGTGAATACAGTACCGCCTGAAGCTCTTGGAATACCTGTCTTCTGAAGGACTTCATCGAAGAGCTCACGGTCTTCTGCCCTGTCGACATCCTTTGCATCTGTTCCGTAGATGGTGACTCCCATCTCCATCAGATCCTGGGTGAGCTTAATTGCCGTCTGTCCACCGAACTGGACTACAGCTCCATCCGGCTTCTCCTGACGAACGATATTTTCTACATCCTCTTTTGTCAGAGGCTCGAAATAGAGCTTGTCTGCAATATCGAAATCGGTAGATACTGTCTCAGGGTTATTATTTACGATGATGGTCTCGAAACCTTCCTTCTCAAAGGCCCAGGTCGCATGTACCGAGCAGTAATCGAACTCGATACCCTGTCCGATACGGATAGGACCGGATCCAAGTACGAGAACCTTTTTCTTTCCTGAAGTCTCAAGAGCCTCGTTCTCACCGCCACTGTATACTGAATAGTAATACGGAGTCTCTGCCTTGAACTCAGCAGCACAGGTATCAACCATTCGGTAGGATGCTACTATACCATTATCAAGGCGCATCTCCTTTACTTCGTCCTCTGAGAGCTTGCCATTCAGATTAGCAATAATATAGTCTGGGAACTCGATCCTCTTTGCTTCACGCAGAAGCTCAGGAGTCAGCTCACAAGTCTTGAGTCTCTTCTCTATCTCAGTGATATATGCGATCCTGTCGATAAACCACAGGTCAATCATCGTCACATCATGCATCTTCTGATGAGAGAACTTACGACGGCAGCCCTCTGCTATACGGTAGATACGGCGGTCATCAACTATCTCCATCTCTTTCCAGAGCTCATCATCAGTCCTGTCTGTAAAGTCGTAGCTCATGAGTGAGTCTACATGCTGCTCAAGAGATCTGATGGCCTTCATCAGGGCTCCGCAGAAGTTGTCGCAGATACTCATGACCTCACCGGTAGCCTTCATCTGTGTAGTAAGGGTACGCTTTGCCGTGATGAATTTATCAAACGGCAGACGAGGAATCTTGACCACGCAGTAGTCGAGCATCGGCTCGAATGAAGCATATGTCTTCTTTGTGATGGCATTCTTGATCTCATCGAGATTGTAGCCAAGAGCGATCTTTGCAGCAACCTTTGCTATAGGATATCCTGTTGCCTTTGATGCAAGAGCTGAAGAACGTGATACACGAGGATTTACCTCGATGACACAGTACTCGAATGAATCTGGATTCAGTGCATACTGTACGTTACAGCCGCCTGTGATCCCTAATTCTGTTATGATATTAAGAGCAGATGTACGAAGCATCTGATAGTCTTTATCTGAGAGAGTCTGTGAAGGAGCAACTACGATAGAGTCTCCTGTGTGGACACCGACCGGGTCGATATTTTCCATGTTGCAGACTGTGATGCAGTTGCCAGCGGCATCACGCATCACCTCGTACTCGATTTCCTTCCAGCCTGCGATACAGCGCTCTACAAGCACTTCATGCACACGGGAAAGGCGGAGTCCGTTCTCGAGGATCTCACGAAGCTCAGTCTCATTGTGAGCGATACCACCGCCTGAACCGCCAAGGGTATATGCCGGACGAAGAACTACCGGATAGCCGATAGTATTGGTAAATCGGACACCAGCCTCCACATCATGAACTACCTCTGAAGGAGCTACAGGCTCTCCGATTTTTTCCATCGTGTCCTTGAACTCCTGTCTGTCCTCAGCCTTCTTTATAGTCTGAGCAGTCGTTCCGATAAGCCTTACACCCTGCTCTTTTAAGAAGCCTGACTCCTCAAGCTCCATACCGAGGTTCAGACCTGCCTGACCTCCGAGTGTAGGAAGGATAGAATCCGGCTTTTCTTTCTTGATGATAGACTCAAGAGACTTTATGGTCAGAGGTTCTATATAGACCTCATCGGCTATATCCTTATCAGTCATGATCGTAGCAGGGTTAGAGTTTACAAGGCATACCTCAACGCCCTCTTCCTTTAAGGATCTGCATGCCTGTGTTCCGGCATAATCAAACTCGGCAGCCTGACCGATTACTATAGGGCCTGAACCGATCACCATTACCTTCTTGATGCTGTTATCGCGTGGCATTACAGTCCTCCTTCCATCATCTTGATGAATCTGTCAAAAAGAAATGCGCTATCCTGTGGGCCCGGACAGGCTTCAGGATGAAACTGCACTGTGTATATATTCTTTCCGGTGTACATGAGACCTTCATTAGTCCCGTCATTTACATTAGTAAAAGACGGTGTGGCAACCTTCGGGGCGAGGTTCTCAGTGTCTACCACATAGCCGTGGTTCTGAGATGAGATATAGACTCTTCCTGTAATAGAATCTTTTACAGGATGATTGCCGCCTCTGTGACCGTACTTAAGCTTCTTCGTATCTATGCCATTTGCCAGAGCCATCAGCTGATGACCTAAGCAGATAGCAAAAATAGGAATGTCCGTATCGTAGAGCTTCTTTATCTCTTTGATAATAGCTGTGCAGGTCTTCGGATCTCCAGGTCCGTTTGAAAGCATGATTCCATCCGGGTTCATGGCGATGATCTCATCTGCAGTCGTAGATGCAGGGACTATAGTCACATCACATCCACGCTCATTTAAGCTCTCGCCGATGTGTCTTTTGGCTCCGAGGTCTAAGAGAACTACCTTTTTGCCCTTGCCCGGCAGATGCTTTTTCTCTTTGCAGGTCACCTGGCTTACGACATCGCCGACCTCATACGCCTTTATTTTTTCAAGAACCGGAGTCAGATCGTCATACTTCGTCGTGGAGATCATACCGTTCATCGTGCCGTGGTCACGAAGTCTCTTCGTCAGTGCTCTCGTGTCGATTCCCTGGATTCCCGGAATATCCTGCTCCTTTAAAAAATCATTCAGATTTCCTTTGCAGCGGAAATTGCTCGGAACTCTCGCGAGCTCTCTTACTATATATCCACCCACATATGACCTGTCTGACTCAGCGTCGTCGGTGACTCCGTAGTTTCCGATAAGCGGATAAGTCATCGTGACAGCCTGTCCTGCATATGAAGGGTCAGTCAGCACTTCGAGATAACCTGTCATCGAGGTATTGAATACGACCTCGCTGATGGATTCCCGCGTAGAACCGATGCTTTCGCCTTCATATACAGTTCCATCTTCGAGATAAAGATACGCTTTCATCTTTTTCCTTTCTTTGTTTGAGGATTTATCCCCTATATCCTAATCACTTAAAGTAGCTTACGCCGCTTTCAAAAATCTTCATATCGAGATTTCCGTAGATGTTCTTTGAAACGCCGTCTCCGATACGCTCGCTGTGGCACATCTTTCCGAGGATCCTACCATCCTCACTCGTGATTCCTTCAATAGCTCTGTAAGAACCGTTGATGTTCCACTCTGCATCCATCGAGCAGTTTCCGTCGATGTCAACGTACTGAGTAGCTACCTGACCGTTCTTAAAGAGCTTATCAAGCCACTCTTCGTTCGCTACGAATCTGCCTTCGCCGTGTGAAGCAGGGATTCCGTAGACTTTTCCAAGGCCTGCGAGGCGAAGCCACGGGCTCTTGTTCGATACGACCTTAGTATAGGCAATCTTTGAGATATGGCGGCCTATAGTGTTATAAGTCAGTGTCGGTGAATCCGGCTTCTGTTCGGTCACTTTTCCGTAAGGCACAAGTCCCAGCTTTATCAGAGCCTGGAAACCGTTGCAGATACCAAGTACAAGACCATCTCTCTTTGTGATCAGATCCTCGATAGCTTCGGTGATCTTCTCGTTTCTGAAGGCTGTAGCGAAGAACTTCGCGCTTCCCTCTGGCTCATCACCTGCTGAGAAACCACCAGGGAACATGACGATCTGCGCGTTGTTTATTCCCTTTACAAAGTCATCGACAGACGATCTGATATCCTCTGCGTTCTGGTTTCTGAATACTACTGTATTCGTAGTAGCTCCAGCTTTTTCAAAGGCTTTGGCTGAATCGTACTCGCAGTTCGTTCCAGGGAATACCGGAATGAATACATTCGGCTTTGCGACCTTGTTCTTGCAGACGTAGACATTTTTCTCATCGTAAAGCTCAGACTTAACAGGTGTCTTATCGTCATCGGCCTTAGTAGCGAAAACTCCTTCAAGCGGAGCCTTCCAGGCATCAAGAGCCTCACTTATATCGAATGAGACATCATCTATAGTAAACTTCCTGTCATCTGTAACTTCACCGATCACAGTATAGAAATCAGATAAGCCATTATCAGTCATAGCCTGATCCACTGCATACATCACATCAGGGCTTACCTCTGCTACGATACAGCAAGGATATGGCTTGAAGGCGTCTGCTGGTGAAGCATTGTCCACACCGATCTTTACACCGAACTCATTTCCGAAAGCCATCTTGGACACAGCTGCAGCCGGACCATAGCAGTCGGTCACATATGCTGAAACGATAGCCTTTTTGAGGATCAGCTGATGGACAGTGTCATAGAGCTTCATTACCTGATCATAGTCAGGCAGATCATATAAGTCTTTTGCGATCCAGAAGTACACGAGCTTATCTCCGGCCTTCTTCAGCTCAGGTGTAATGATATCATGTACATCTGCCGTATCTACAGCAAATGAGCAGAGTGTCGGTGGAACATCTATGTCATTAAATGTTCCTGACATCGAATCCTTACCGCCGATCGACGGAAGTCCGTATCTCATCTGCGCTTCAAAAGCTCCGAGCAGAGCTGCAACAGGCTGACTCCATCTCTTAGGATCCTCGTTCATCCTGCGGAAATATTCCTGGAAGGTAAATCTTATCTTTCTGAAATCTCCGCCTGCAGCGACTATTTTTGCCATGGACTCAGTGATCGAATAGATGGCTCCATGGTACGGGCTCCACTTAGACAGATACGGATCAAAACCGTATGCCATCATTGAGACTGTATCACACTTGTGGTTTCCGACCGGAAGCTTTGCGACCATACTCTGAGTCTCGGTCAGCTGGTACCTGCCGCCGAATGGCATGAATACTGACGCTGCTCCGATAGAACCGTCGAACATCTCGACAAGTCCCTTCTGTGAGCAGACATTAAGGTCTGATAAGGTGTCAAGCCATGCAGCCTTTAAGTCATTTTTGTCAAGGTCTGCTGCTACCTTCTCAGAAGCGAATTTCTCGAGGTAGTCATCTTCCTTCTTCGGGATCTCGACTGTAACGGCTGTCTCCTGATGAGCTCCATTTGTGTTAAGGAAAGCACGTGACAAGTCAACGATGGTCTTTCCTCTCCAGTCGAGGCGCAGCCTCGGCTCCTCTGTAACCTCAGCTACTACAGTAGCTTCGAGGTTCTCTTCCCTGGCATATGATAAAAATTTATCGACATCTGAAGGAGATACGACTACTGCCATTCTCTCCTGAGACTCTGAAATAGCAAGCTCAGTTCCATCAAGTCCTGCGTACTTTTTCGGTACGAGGTCAAGGTTCACGCGAAGTCCGTCTGCTAACTCTCCGATGGCTACAGATACACCGCCTGCTCCGAAGTCATTACACTTCTTTATCAGGTAAGCGACCTCTTCTCTCTTGAAGAGTCTCTGCAGCTTTCTCTCTGTAGGCGGATTACCTTTCTGGACCTCGGCTCCGCAGAGTGCTGTAGACTTAGTGTTATGAGCCTTTGAAGAACCTGTAGCACCGCCGATTCCGTCACGACCTGTACGGCCTCCTAAGAGAATTATCTTATCTCCCGGATCTGAGTTGAGCCTGCGTACTGCACGCCTGGGAGCAGCAGCCATTACAGCTCCGATCTCCATTCTCTTTGCTACATAGTCAGGATGATATATCTCCTTTACATAGCCGGTAGCAAGTCCGATCTGGTTTCCGTATGAGCTGTAACCGTGTGCAGCCTCACGGACCAGCTTCTTCTGTGGGAGCTTACCTTCGAGAGTCTCGCTTACAGGTCTTGTAGGATCAGCAGCTCCGGTAATTCTCATAGCCTGATATACGTATGTCCTGCCGGAGAGCGGGTCTCTTATAGCTCCGCCAAGGCAGGTAGCAGCGCCACCGAACGGCTCGATCTCAGTCGGGTGGTTGTGCGTCTCATTTTTAAAATTCAGAAGCCACTCTTCTGTCTTCCCGTCTACTTCGATAGGAATGATGATAGAGCAGGCATTTATCTCATCTGATTCCTCCTGGTCTTTTAAAAGTCCCTTTTTCTTAAGGATCTTCGCAGCGATCGTAGCTAAGTCCATCAGACAGACGAACTTATCATCTCTGCCCTTGTAGATAACACGGAAGTTATCTAAGTATTTGTCGTAAGAATCCTTTATAGGCTTCTTGTAAAAACCGTCCTCGAAGTTCACATTCGTAAGCTCTGTTGAGAAAGTCGTATGACGGCAGTGATCTGACCAGTATGTATCTAATACCCTGATCTCTGTAATCGACGGGTCCCTGTGTTCATCTGACCTGAAATAGTTTCTTATATGAAGGAAGTCCTTGTATGTCATGGCGAGATTCAGTGAATCGTAGCGCTTCTTGAAGTCCTCATCGCTCTCATCACAGAACCCGTCCAGGATTTCCACGTCTGCCGGCTCCTCGAAGTTATCCTCGAGAGTCTCCGGCTTCTCTTCATCTGTGATTCTCGAATCCACAGGATTTACACAGTGTCTCTTTATTTTTTCAAAATCCTCGTCGGAAATCTCTCCCTCTATCACATAGGTAGTAGCCGTTTTTATGATAGGCTCAGCTTCGTCGTCTAAGAGCTTCATGCACTGCTCTGCTGAATCTGCTCTCTGGTCGAACTGTCCTGGCAGGAATTCTACAGAAAAAATCCGCCCGGTAAAATCGAAAGTCTCCTCATAAACTGTATCAACCGGAGGCTCCGAAAATACTGTGCGGACCGCTTTATCAAATACTTCGTCCTTTAAATTCTCCACGTCATAACGAATAAGAACCCTGACGCCGGTGATACCACTAACCCCGACGAAATGACGTAACTCATGTGAAAGCTGCTTCGCTGTAACTGCGAAATCAGGTTTCTTCTCTACGTATACGCGTCTAACTTTTCCCATGCTTTTTCCTTTCCTAACACTCGGAAACAACAGTCATCAGATGTGAAAATCTACATCCGTATGATTATAGCACAACGTGGCACATTTTCAAAACTGTTTTTGTATTTTTTATAAAAATCAGTCATGGGCGGTCAGCCGTAAGTATTTTATTCCGGAGCATATTCATGACCCGCTTCTTGTCGGTCACCCACTTCGGTGAGATCAGAAGCTTCCTAGGGCCGTCTCCCGTCATCCGATGGATCACAGTCTGCTCTGGAAGGAGTCTTAGACATTCTACCACAAGGTCAGTGTATTCTTCCATACTCATCTGAGAAAAATGCCTTTCTCTGTACTCTTCCGCAAGCTGCGAACCTTCTAAGACATTCAGCATCTGAAGCTTTATGCCGTCAAGCCGTGGGCTCAGTTCCCCAAGGTATCTCACCGTATCAAGCATATCTTCCCTGCTCTCACCTGGAAGTCCAAGGATCACATGGACGATCACAGTAAGGCCTGCTGCCTTAAGTCTTTTATAACACTCTTCAAAAACTGATGTCGAATATCCTCTGTGGATCCGCTCAGCTGTCTCATCGTGAATAGTCTGAAGCCCCAGCTCTGCCCAGACAGGCTTTATCCTGTTAAGGCTCTTTATCATCTCGAGCTTTTCATCGTCAATGCAGTCAGGTCTCGTGCCAATAGATAGAATCACGATGTCGTCCCGACTGATAACCTTTTCATACAGATCCGTAAGCCTGTCAGTATCTCCGTAGGTATTTGTGTATGACTGGAAATAAGCGATGAATTTTCTCTTATCAGGCGGCACATCAGCCGGAAGTTTCTTTATGATCCTCTGCTTTGCAGCCTCAATCTGCGAGTCGATGTCATCCGGTGAGACCCTCTCCGCAAACTCGCCAGAACCGCCGGCGCTGCAGAAGGTGCATCCACCAGTACCGAGCGTCCCGTCCCTGTTCGGACAGGTACACCCGGACTCTAAAGACAGCTTATATAATTTCTGTCCGTATTTCTGCTTCAGGAAATCGGAAAGGGTTAAGATTGTCATAAGTCTTTTATCGGTATGGCCTGCAATATCTTATCTGCAACAGAATAAAATTATACATCATGCAGAAAATTTTTTCATCGGCTTTATGAATTTTTCTACCAGAGTGTAACCGTAATTATTGGCGCCAGCCCAGCCACGGGTCTGAGCGCGGTAACTTGGGGAGTGTTTCTCGCCAGTCGTGTATGGATTGTCCTTTATCCCGAGCCACTGTACATATGGCGCGTTTCCGATACGGACGTACCTGCCACGAGGATCTATCGTATTATCTACTTTTTTAATGGCTCCGGCATAAAGTGCCAGGTGCATGGCCTGTGAGCGGATCCCGACTTCGATTGCGTGGTTCCTGGCCTGTGACGCTGATGAATACCCGAATGCCTTGTAGTGTTCAGCCGCATATGCCCGGAAGTCAAGACCTCCGGCACCATTGCCGACAGCTCCTACACCACCGAAGTTACACTGATAGATACTCACGTCTCCACCGAATTTCAGGAATCCTGTCTCATTCATCATCTGTGCAAAAAGTACCTCAGCTTTGATCCCATATCTCTTCGCTTCTTTGTACACGATCTTTGTAAAATCATCTATCGTAGCAGCACCAAGGCTCTTATAAGCAGATGGATAAGATGACCTTTTCGACTTGTAGAATCTAGCCATCTGAGCTGCAGAGACAGTAGACTTCCCGGCTATCTTATATCCTGTAAACCCTATAGCACGCTTGCTTCTCTTGGTGTAGGTGTATCTGCCTTTCCTTTTCTTATACGCACGTACTGTAAAAGTGTACCTGGTATTTTTCTTTAACTTCGTGATCGTGGTCTGGTTCACATCCATCCCACTGATACGCTTTACGACTTTTCCTCTCTTGTTACAGACTTCATAGCCGCTTGCTCCATACACCGGATACCAGTGGATGGTAAGTGAAGTACCTGTGCGCCTGCTGATTCTGTCAGTGTCTGCATCGTATGGAGTCACATAATCGTGACTGTCTTTGTCGTAGTCATAAGTATCGCTTGCGCTCCTGTTCATGCATCCCTGGTACGGACTCCTGAGCCTTATACGGGTGTTTTTAAAAGCAGCATGCGCATTCACAGGACAAGCTGTAAACAGGATGATATATGCCAGGATAAAAACAAGTAATTTGATTTTCATTTTAGTCATTTTTCTATATACCTGCATAAGGAAGAAAAAATGTCCTTCCTGCTATTACTGCACTTGGCAATTTGCACCCCTCCTTCTAGTGAGATGTTGTAATCGTTAAAATGTATAGCTACCGTTAAAAGGTGTTAATTCGTTAAATCGTTTATTGCCTGATGCTTATCCCAAAATGATCCTTCACAATCTTATGCAACTGATTCTGAATTTCCGAAAACTCCTGATTCAAATCAAGTGTTTTGACCGATATCTGGTTACCGCTCATCTGATAAACATTGTCGGGGACAAGATCTTCATCCGTCTTTGCATACAGAAGCATCCCGGACACCTTATGTCCGGTGCTTAGTAACTCAGCTTCCTTATTTTTCACATAGGTGAAAATCTGATACAGGTTACCGGAATGCAGCGTCTGTACATCGAAGTTTGTTTGCAGCGTACGCTCATAATACTTGGCGTCGATGATAAGTGTCTGGTTCCCATAAGTCAGCGTGATGTCTGTTTGCATAACCGGGAGCAAAGCATCATAGCCATCATCGAGCTGCCATGGGATCTGCAATGCTCGAGAGGAAAATCCTTTGATCTGGTGTCCGAATTCCTGCGCATAGTATTCCAAGATGAACTTCTCATATAGTCTGCTCATCCGCTGCTCGTCCACAAAACTTGCAAGCCGGTACTCACCACTTTCCGTTGTCAGAAGTGACCCTTCAATCAGCAACTGGCAGATAGCAAGCAGCAGCTGATATGTGCGGTTGTTTCTCTGGAAGCGAATATCCGACCAGCGGATATGCTGCAGTTCGACCTGGTCTACTTCCGAGAAAAAAAGCATTTCTTTT
>JAQYAY010000058.1 GCA_029338735.1 Lachnospiraceae bacterium
CGCCGGGTAGCCTTGTCCGGATGGGATAAACGCTGAAGGCATCTAAGCGTGAAGCCCACCCCAAGATGAGATATCCCGTGCATAAAGCACATAAGATCCCTTGAAGAGTACAAGGTAGATAGGGCAGGGGTGTAAGCACCGTAAGGTGTTCAGCTGACTGTCACTAATAGATCGAAGGCTTGATCTAGCCATGAGTACTTAGACGGTGCAAGCGAAAGCGAAGCAGCGTCTTACGTGCGAGGCATGCACCACTCTTAATGAGCACGAGCAAAGCGAAGTGCGAATTTAGAAGTGGGGCGAAAGCTCATTAGAAAGCATACTTGTAACTTGGTTCTGTATGAAGTTTTGAAGGTACTTTATAAAGTATTGACAATGACTCCCCAATAATGTAATATTATTGGGAATTTATTGTATAAAGAGGTATAGTTCAGTTGGTAGAACGTTGGTCTCCAAAACCAAATGTCGAGGGTTCAAGTCCTTCTGCCTCTGGTTCTTAGAAGTCTGTGATGTGTGTCACAGGCTTTTTTGTTTATATGAAAAAGAGGACGAGTCCATTTTTCATCTTTTCCTGAGGTGATTTTATGAAAAAATCTTCCATGAAAAAGTCATCAGAAATTGCTGCACTAGGTGTTTTTCTGGCGCTTGCTATGATCTTAAGCTACGTAGAGACTCTTATTCCAATCAACTTCGGAGTGCCAGGGATGAAGCTGGGACTTGCGAATATGGTTACTGTAATACTCATGTATATTTTTTCACCATCTCAGGCTTTTCTTATTTCAATGCTTCGCATCTTACTGTCCGGTCTTCTCTTTGGAAATACCATGTCACTTATTTATTCATATGCCGGGGGAGTTCTAAGTTTTGTCATTATGTATCTGTGTTTTAGAACCAAAAAGGTGAAAATGATCCCGCTTTCTGTATCTGGTGCTGTTTCACATAATGCAGGTCAGCTGATTGCTGCTGCAATTCTCGTGACGAATTATAATATAGTTTTCTATCTGCCAGTGCTGATCATTGCAGGAATCATAACAGGACTTATTACAGGATCTGTAAGTGCTGCAGTACACAGTCGTCTGATCAAGCTGAATGGATTTTCATGATTTTAAAGAGGAGAATTTTATGAAGCAGAATCAGTATATCAGTAAAAAAGGGATAATTATTATTGCCGTACTTCTTGCAGTTCTGGTTATTATTGCAGTTATCTTTTACTCGACAAGAAGAACAGGGAATATGGTAATTATCAGCCATAATGGTAAGGTCACTGGTCGGTATGCGCTTAGTGATGACAGGGAGATAAGGATAAAGGATACTGGTGGGAAAGTCACCAATGTCGTATGTATAAGGAATGGACAGGTGTATATGAAAGAGGCCGACTGTCCAGACCAGATCTGTGTGCATCAGGGCAGGAAGTCAAAAGACGGTGAGTCAATTACCTGTCTTCCCAATAAAGTAGTTGTAG
Organism: Lachnospiraceae bacterium; assembly: GCA_029338735.1. GTDB lineage: Bacteria > Bacillota > Clostridia > Lachnospirales > Lachnospiraceae > Weimeria. Next base: position 1,460 of record JAQYAY010000058.1, read on the forward strand.
AAGTCAGGGGAGCGGATCGTTCAGGAATGGATACTATGACGAATTGATATCTGTAAATTTCCTGCAGATTCTGATACAATAAGTACATTATAATAATTTCAAGAGGTGATGATATGTTACAGTTTACAGACGATTATCTGACGGGAATACCTGAGATTGACAAGGAGCATAAGCAGCTATTTGCAATGCTTGAACAGACGAATAAAGAAGTGCTTCAGGGTGCCGATATCAGGACTACCGGCATGAGACTCCTGAATGACCTGAAGGACTATGCTGCCACACATTTTGCTCATGAAGAGGCATATATGGAGAGCATTGATGATCCAGAGCTGCCACGGCAGAGGAAGGCGCATAAGGCATTTATTGACAGAATGGAGAATACGAATTTCATCGGAATGCCGGACGATACCATGCGTCAGGCTGTGATTGATCTGCTCGACTATATGTCGAGATGGCTGATGCATCATATACTTGGATCAGATACGCTGATTGGAAAGACACAGTCACCTTTCGCATTTACAGATAAATATAAGACCGGCATAGAGCTGGTGGACTCAGAGCATAGGAAGCTTTTCGATATAATGGGAAGAGTGAATGCGCTGATACATAATGAGAATCTGTATGACAGATTTGATGAGATTGTGGAGCTGATCAACGAGCTCAAAGATTATACACAGTTCCATTTTACCGATGAAGAACGACTCATGGAGGAGTATCATTATTCAGGACTCGCAGCACAGAAGAAGGCTCATCAGGGCTTTATAGATGAGCTGGACAAAATAGACCTGGATTCGGTGGATGAGAACCAGGAGGCCTATCTTGAGGATCTGCTCGAATATCTTCTGAACTGGCTGTCAGGGCACATTCTCGGAATGGATAAAAAGATCAGGGACGAAAGATAAAAATGCACATAGTATTACATGAGCCTGAGATCCCGTTTAATACGGGCGCAATCGGCAGAACCTGCGTGGCAACGGATACGGCGCTTGATCTGATATATCCGCTGGGATTCATAATAAATGACAAGTATGTAAAGAGGGCAGGGATGGACTACTGGCCGCGGCTCAAGCTGCAGGAATACCTCGACTACGATGATTTCCTGCACAGGAATGCCGGAATAGAATACGGAGGGGAGACGGGAACAGGGTCTCCGAAGCTGTGGTTTGCCACTACCAAGGCAAGGCAGTGCTACACGGATGTCAGATACGGGCAGGATGACTATATCATGTTCGGAAAGGAATCGGCCGGCATCCCGGAGGAGATCCTTGTGGCTCATCCGTCGAGCTGCGTCAGAATCCCCATGTATGGTGATATCAGGTCACTTAATCTGTCTAATTCTGTAGCAATAGTGCTTTTTGAGGCTTTAAGACAGAACGGATTTGCCGGTCTTAAGGAGGAAGGGAATCTGCACAGACTCTCCTGGGATTGAAAAAAATTTTTTCCACCACAAGAATGCCGTGCAGTATCGACTACTCGACGGCAGGAATGGTTAATGACGGATTGAGGAACTCGTTCGGCTTATTGTGTCTGTATTTATTTTCAGAGGCCGAAAATGGATGCACACGCTGCAGTAAGGATATTCTACGGCTTTTTTCATAATGACAGGAATACTTGCAACCTGATGCTGGATGATTTTGATGGAGGGAAACAGGTAATACGAAGGAGGCACAAATGATCACAACAAGGCAGCAGGCAATAGATACGGGGCTGTCTTTTCCTGATACATATCAGGATGCACCGTTTCATGACGACAACTGGCAGCTTATCAGATACAGGTGGAATGAGA
>JAQYAY010000059.1 GCA_029338735.1 Lachnospiraceae bacterium
TATAGTATAATCAGGCAGCGTGAGATGACAGATTCTCAGCTGCTCTGTATCAAGACTGTACCTATTTGCATAGCCATTCTGTTCCTCAGTGACTGCCCATTCCTCTGCCAGTTCCAGATGCTCAGTGCAATAGAATCCCAAACCATAATCATTGTATCTATTGCCTGCGCCATATATCGGCTTCTCTATGATATGTGACGATCCATGGTAAATAATCATATTTTGCTCCATAAAAATATCACCCAAGTGATATACTGATTGTATCACTCAGGTGATATATGTCAAGTTCTTAAAACTTATATTTTCTGAGTCAGACTTCGAAGATCATATCTCCATATGACGGCATTGGCCACATTTCTTTATCTACGAGCATCTCGAGCTTGTCGACCGGGGTGCGGAGGCGCTCCATGGCCGGGAGGACGGCATCACGGAAGTAGGTGGCACGTTCCTTCTCGGATGCGATGCCTGCTGCCTTCATGATGTAGGCTTCGAGTGTCTGGAGTGCTTCACGGGTGGCACGGAGCTCATCGCTCACACGGGTGAGGAGTGCTGTCTGCGTGGAGACATCTGCCTCAGGGCAGGCATCCTTTACCTTGGAAATAGAATCTGCAAGCACTGTCGTATACTTGATGACTGCCGGAATGATCTGCTTGCGGACAATGTCTACCATCGTCCTGGCCTCGATATTTCTCTTCTTGGCGTAGATCTCGTACTCGATCTCAGCACGGGACTCGAGCTCTGCCTTCGTGAATACATGGAAGCGCTCGTACATACCGATTGTCTTGTCAGTAGTGAGTGCCGGAATGGCATCTACCATATTTGTGATGTTCGGCAGTCCACGCTTCTCAGCCTCGGCTATCCACTCATCTGAGTAGCCATTGCCATTGAATACGATCCTCTGGTGATCTGCTGCCATCTTGTGGATCAGATCATGAAGAGCTGTGTCGAAATCATCGGCCTTCTCAAGTACATCACAGGCATCTGCAAATGCCTCTGCTACTATGGTATTCAGGACTATATTCGGCTCACCGATAGAATCCTCTGATCCTACCATTCTGAACTCGAATTTATTGCCAGTGAAAGCGAAAGGAGAAGTACGGTTACGGTCTGTCGCATCCTTCATGAATTCAGGAAGAGTCTTGACTCCGGTCTCCATTCTTGCACGTCCAGGGCTGTGAGTTGCCTCACCGGTGCTCACGAGCTGATCGAATACATCTGCCAGCTGGTCTCCGAGATATACGGAGATGATAGCCGGTGGTGCCTCATTGGCACCGAGACGGGAATCATTGCCTACATCTGCTGCCGACTCACGGAGCAGGTCTGCATGCTCATCTACTGCCTTCAGGATACAGCAGAGTACAAGCAGGAACTGCATATTCTCATGAGGAGTCTTGCCCGGATCGAGCAGATTCTGACCGTCATCTGTCACGAGTGACCAGTTGTCATGCTTTCCTGAACCATTGACACCCTTGAACGGCTTCTCGTGCAGCAGGCACTGAAGGCCATGAGCGTATGCTACTCTCTTCAGAGTCTCCATGATCAGCTGGTTGTGATCGACCTCGACATTGACCTCTTCATATATAGGAGCGAGCTCATGCTGTGCCGGAGCCACTTCATTGTGCTGAGTCTTGGCTGTGACACCGAGCTTCCAGAGCTCGATATTCACATCGTGCATGAATGCTCCGATTCTCTCACGGATGGCACCAAAGTAATGGTCATCCATTTCCTGACCCTTAGGTGGCATAGCGCCGATCAGGGTACGGCCTGTATATACCAGATCCTTTCTCTCAAGGAACTTCTGTCTGTCAATAATGAAATATTCCTGCTCAGCACCAACTGATGGTGTGACCTTGTGAGCTGTAGTATTGCCGAAGAGTCGGAGGAGTCTGAGTGCCTGCTCATTGATGGCTTCCATTGAACGGAGCAGAGGTGTCTTCTGATCAAGAGCCTCTCCTGTATATGAGCAGAATGCTGTAGGGATCACAAGGGTGGCGCCGCAGGCATCCTCTCTGACGAATGCTGGTGAGGTGCAGTCCCATGATGTATATCCTCTTGCTTCGAAGGTAGCGCGAAGACCACCTGACGGAAATGAAGATGCATCCGGCTCACCCTTTATGAGTTCTTTTCCAGAGAAGCTCATCAGAGCCTTTCCTGATGGAAGAGGACTTGAAATAAATGAATCATGCTTCTCGGCTGTGGCTCCTGTGAGCGGCTGGAACCAGTGGGTGTAGTGCGTGGCACCTTTTTCAATGGCCCACTCCTTCATCTCATGTGCGATGACATCGGCTGTCTCGAGATCGAGCTCGCCGCCATCGCGGATAATCTGCTTGAGCTTCTGGTATACCTTCTTCGGAAGTCTCTCCTGCATGGTCCTGTCATCAAAGACATTCTCGCCGAAGATCTCAGTAACGTTTATCTTATCTTCTTCTTTCACTTTTCTTTCCTTTCACAAGACAAGGGGACGGTTCCTATGTCTTTTTAGTTAAATCCTTTTAGTTAAAAAGACAGGAGAACCGTCCCCTTGTCTGAAAAAAGGCACGTCAGACCATCTGGCCCGACGTGCCCACTTACTTTATAATAATTCAGGCCTTTCCTACAGAACCGAAGAGCTCCATCTTCTCCTTAACCTTGGCCTTGATAGCCTCAGCACCTGGAGCAAGAAGCTTACGAGGATCGAATCCCTTGCCTTCCTTGTCCTTGCCTGCCTCGATGTACTCACGTGTAGCCTGTGCGAATACGATCTGGCACTCTGTATTGACATTTACCTTTGAAACGCCAAGTGAGATAGCCTTCTTGACCATATCATCAGGAATTCCTGTGCCGCCGTGAAGTACGAGTGGCATATCTCCTACCTTTGCCTTGATATTCTCAAGAACGTCGAAACGGAGTCCTGGCCATCCTTCTGGATATACACCATGGATATTGCCGATACCGGCAGCAAGCATATCTACTCCAAGGCTTGCGACTCTCTCGCACTCGTCTGGATCTGCGCACTCGCCCATAGAAACAACGCCGTCTTCCTCGCCGCCGATTCCGCCGACCTCAGCCTCGATTGACATGCCCAGATGATGAGCTACTGATACGAGCTCCTTGGTATTATTGACATTGGTCTCGATGTCATCATGAGATCCATCATACATGATTGATGTGAATCCTGCATCAATACACTTGTAACAGCCTTCGAATGTACCATGATCGAGGTGAAGAGCTACAGGAACTGTGATTCCAAGGCTCTTGTCCATAGCCTTTACCATGGCAGCGACTGTTGAGAATCCTGTCATATACTTTCCTGCACCCTCAGATACACCAAGGATTACAGGGCTCTTGAGCTCTTCTGCTGTGAGAAGAATGGACTTGGTCCACTCAAGATTGTTGATATTGAAGTGACCTACTGCGTAATGGCCTTTTCTGGCCTCTTTTAACATATCAGCAGCATTAACTAACATTGGCTTTTTCCTCCGTTTCGTTTACTGGTTGTTATTCACCGCTCACATTATAAGCTTTTTTCTCATCTGATTCAACTATAATGTTCATTTTCTTGTGCAGATTTGTGATTTCGATCCTCTGTGGATTGCCGCCGTACTCGCCGTCAAGCGTCCATGGTATCTCATCTGCGGCCGTCAGCACAAGATTATTCGTCTGAAATGAGCTCACCATATCGGTGTCTCCATCCTTCAGAACGCCTGTCAGCGCCCCGACGATCTCATTCAGCTCTATCGGGTTCTTGGGATTTCTCACAAGACTCACCTCAAAGACGCCGTCATCCAGCTTCTTGTCGCCAGGAATGATCCCTTTGATGCCGCCGACCGAGAGGGTATTCGTGATCATGCCGAAGATGAATTCGTCATAGAGCACATTACCATCGTATTCGGCCTGCATTCTGTACGACGGAATGTCGCGGAGCTGCTTGAATGCCGACAGTATATAGGCTGCATGACCGAGCACATTCTTGAGCTGCTGGCTCGTCTCGTATGCTGTCTGCGTAAATATACCAAAGGCTGCGACATACACGAAATAGTCCGAGCCGAACTTTCCTACATCGAATGCCTTTGGTTCGCCCTCGGCCGCAATGTGTGCCGCCTCCACCATGTCCTTGGGTATCCCGAGTGAAGCACCGAAATCATTCGTGCTCCCGGCAGGGATATACCCTATCGGCGTAGGAGCGCCGGAATCCATGACCCCTGTGACCACCTCATCAAGAGTTCCGTCGCCTCCGCTGACTACTATCCTGTCATAATCTCCGGCGTGTGCCTTCGCCACCTCCGTGGCGTCCTTCGGCCGCTGTGTAGGATACACGGTGACCTCGTATCCGGCTCTGACCATGATCTCTAGTATATCGGACAGATTCAGCTTGATCATGCCTCTCCCGGAATGTGGATTATAAATAAACAGAAGTTTTTTCCCCATGAAAAATAACCTGACCCTTATTTGGTGAGAAAATTCTCGATAGCTGTTACAGCCTTCTCTTCATCTTCACCCTGTGCATCAATCGTAACCACTGATCCCTTGGTGAGAGCAAGACTCATCATCCCCATAATGCTTTTTGCGTTCACCTTCTTGGAATCCATCTCGAGATAGATCCTGCTCTGGTACTGATTGGCTAGCTGCACAAGATGTGCGATCGGAGTAGCCTCAAGGGACTCCTTCATCTGGATAGTAACGTTCTTTTTCATGAAATAATATCCTCCATTCACTTCTTATTTCTGATACTATCTGCGATCTGTCCGATCTTCCTCAGTCTGTGATTGATCCCAGACTTCCCAACGGGTGGCACACACTTCCTGCCCAGTTCATATAGTGGCATATCAGGATACTTCAGGCGCAGCTCTGCAGCTTCTCTCAAGTTGTCATTCAGCAGAGAAAAATTGCCTGAATCCTGCAGATACCGTATATCCTCGATCTGCCTCACTGCCGCACTTACTGACTTTCTGATATTTGATGTCTCACAGTTCACCTTACGGTTCACGCTCTCACGCATCTCCTTGAGGATCCTGACATTTTCAAAATCCATATACGCTTTCGACGCGCCCAGGACTCCCAGCATCGTCTCGATCTGGTCGCCCTCCTTCAGGTATACCACCTGATGTCCTTTTCTCTCAACGATATGCGGATGCGTACCGAATCCAGCCACAAGGCTCTTCACCTGTGCTGCCTGCTCGTCTGTCCTGCACACCATCTCGAAATGATACGACTTCTCCGGATTGCTGACCGACCCTGCACACAGGAAAAATCCCCGCAGAAAAGACCTTCTGCAGCAGTCCTGCTGTATTGTCACAGGATCCGCAACCATCAGGTCATCAGTCTTGAGCAATTCGTACAGCCTCTTATCATAAGGATAGCTTATGAGACCATTTTTGCCAACTCCTTTTATATTAATCGTTTCCTCTAATAAAGTAAAGTATTTTTCGTGAACTACGTCATTTTCAGTCTCTATGCGGATGCCGCCATCGTCCTCATGCGCGATGCAGGCTGAAATACCTGCTATCTCTGCGATCTGGCAGTGTCTGGCCGGCACTTCGACTGCGAGCAGTTCCTTCTTCACTTCTAATGCGAATGACATTTCATCATCCCTTATCTATATCTCTGTGCTCGATTCTGAGTCCGTAATCGCCCTCATGCTTTGAGAGCTTGTGATACATCTGTCTCGCGATGGTGACTGACCTGTGTCTGCCGCCTGTGCAGCCGAAGCAGATCACCAGCTCCGTCTTGCCCTCGCTGATATACTGCGGTATGAGAAAAGTGATCAGATCGTCGAGCTTCTTCACAAACTGGTGCGCCACATCTGTCGACATCACATAGTCGACTATCTCCTGATCATTGCCTGTCATCGGACGCAGCCTGTCCACGTAGTACGGATTCGGCAGAAATCTCACGTCGAAGACGAGATCTGCATCCGAAGGGATGCCGTATTTGAATCCAAATGACAGGATCGTGATGTTGAGGCTCTTATAGTCTGCTCCCTGCGAAAAAATCTCCGTGAGCTCTGTCTTCAGGTCGCGGACCAGCAGATGCGTCGTATCTATGATATAGTCGGCTCTTTTTCTAAGAAAAGCCATCGCGTCACGCTCTGCATGTATCGCATCTATTGTGCGCCTGCCCTCTGCGAGCGGCGGTGTCCTTCTGGTCTCCTTGAATCTCTTGACGAGCACTTCATCCTCTGCATCGAGGAACAGTATCCGCACCTTCTTTCCGTCACTGTCGAGTTCATCAAGGATGCCTTCGAGATCTGAGATTGGCGCACGGCTCCTTATATCTATTCCGACTGCGACCTTTTCACTGTTAGGATTGTTGGCTGCAAGGTCTGCAAAGCTCCTGAGCAGGGCTATTGGAAGGTTGTCGACGCAGTTGTAGCCCATGTCTTCCAGTATTTTGAAGGCGGTGTGTTTGCCTGCGCCGGACATTCCTGTGATTATTACTAAATCCATGTATCGGCCTAATTAAATTCTCCTATTAACTTTACTTCTGGTTCCAGAGTAACGCCCGTCACAGTCTGCACTCTGGAAATGATTTCCTGGATCAGGTTGTAGATGTCCATGGCGCTGGCTGTGCCTTCGTTGATCACGAAGCCTGAGTGCTTCTCTGAGACTCTGGCGCCACCTATATGTGCATCCTTCATGCCTGCCTGCTGTATCAGTTTCCATGCCGGGGTGAGATCATCGACTGCATTGCCCCTTCCAACCTTGCGGAAAGTTGAGCCTGCACTGCGCTTATCTATCGGCTGGCTCTTCGCGCGCTTTTCTTTTATCTCAGAAATCCGCGCCTGAATTTTCTCTGGATCATCTGCCGGCATTGCGAGTACTGCTCCCGTGATGATCTCTTTTTTCTGTGAAAAAATGCTGCTCCGGTAGCCGAATCCTATATCGGCATTTGAATAATGCCTGGCCTCGCCATCTTCTGTCATCGATGTGACTGCTGTGATGACCTCACTCATATCTCCGCCAAAGGCCCCGGCATTCATATACACGGCCCCGCCTATGGTTCCCGGTATTCCGGTCGCAAATTCGAGTCCGGTAAGCGATGCCTCTGCTGCCTTCTTCGCCACAGAAGGGAGCAGAGCTCCTGCTGCGCATGATATGCTGCCTCCACCATCCTTCACATCAAAGGTGACTTCATTCATGCGCTTTCCGATGCAGATGACGGCTCCCCTGATCCCCCTGTCTGAGACCAGCAGATTGCTGCCATTGCCGATGACTGTGATGGGCACCTGATGCTCTCTCAGGCATCCGGTCACGAGCCGCAGCTCATCTAAAGCCACATCTATGAAGAGATCTGCCTCGCCGCCGACGCCGAATGTCGTATGAAGTGACATCGGCTCGTCGAGGCGGAAGGCATTTTCGTCGTGCATTATTTTTCTAAGATCTGATATGACAGATTCCATGCTCACCTCATTATGAAAGAAGGAATGCGATGTATCCCTTGTATGCTTCGAACAGGTCTACCTTCGAGATGATCTCCCATGGTGAGTGCATCGAAAGCACTGCGACTCCGCTGTCGATCACGCTCATGTCATAGTTGCCGAGGATATAGGCGATCGTTCCGCCGCCGCCCTGGTCAACTTTTCCAAGCTCTGCTGTCTGGAAGGTCACGTCTGCATCATCGAAGATCCTTCTGATTTCTGCCATGTACTCAGCTGATGCGTCATTGCTGCCTGACTTGCCCCTGGCACCTGTGTACTTATTGATCACGAGACCATGACCGAAGTAACAGCTGTTATTTTTTTCAAAAACATCTGGATAGTTCGGGTCAAATGCGGCCGATACATCCGATGAAAGTGCTCTCGAATACTGCATCGCACGCATCACTGAAATCGGAGCGTCATCGCCCATTGCATGAAGGATTTCTGCAACCGTATTCTCGAAGAACTTCGACTCCATTCCTGTGGCGCCGACCGAGCCTATCTCCTCCTTATCTACAAGCAGGCATGCATAGGTTCTCCTGCCTGCCTTGGTATCTGCGATCGCGCGGAAAGACGGATATGCGCAGACTTTGTCGTCATGGCCGTATCCCATTATACAGCTCCTGTCGAGGCCATAGTCCCTTGCCGGTCCTGCCGGGAGCACTACGATCTCTGCCGAGAGGAAATCATCCTCTTCGATGCCATATTTGTCTTTCAGGATATTCAGGATATTTTTCTTGACGAGATCCTTCTTATCCTTGTCATCGCTGGCCTCCTCGAGCGGGATGGTGCCTATCATGACATTCAGATCCTCACCTTCCACGACCTTGGTTCCTGACTTCTTCATCTGATCGCCTGCCAGATGGATGAGCAGGTCACTGACTCCTACCACCGGGTCATCCGGGTCTTCACCAACTCTTACTTCTACTACTGAACCGTCTTTCCTGGCGACTACGCCATGAAGTGCCATCGGCAACGTCACCCACTGGTACTTCTTGATGCCGCCATAGTAATGCGTGTCAAGCATTGCCATCTCTGTGTCTTCATAGAGCGGCACCTGCTTCAGATCCATACGCGGTGAATCAATGTGGGCGCCCAGGATATTCATGCCCTTTGACAGAGGCTCCTCACCTATCACGAAAAGCGCAATATTCTTGCCGCGATTTGTACGGTAGAGCCTGTCGCCCGGCTTGATGGTGCCATCATTTGCGATCACATCATCGAGATTTTTGAATCCCGCTTTTTCTGCTTCTTCTGCGAAAAATGATGTGCACTCTCTCTCGGTCTTGCAGTCACTTAAGAATTCGCGGTACTCTTCGGCGAAGTCCATGACCTTCTGTCTGTCTTTTTTCTTAGTGTATTTAAGCCATGCATTTTTCTTTTCCATACTAAGGTCCTTTCTTATTTTATATAACAATTCAGTATTTTTAATCAAAAAGACAGGAGAACCGTCCCCCTGTCCCCGTTACTGGTTGCCTTTCTTGATGTTGTCGTTCACTCGACGGTACAGCTCTGCTGCTGCATTATAGCCCATCTTCTTCTGACGGTGGTTGACGGCCGCTGTCTCACAGATGATCGCGAGGTTACGACCTGGGCGGATAGGGAGTGAATGGCAGACCACATTGGTGCCGAGGATCTCCATGTATTCGTCCTCGAGTCCGAGTCTGTCGTACTCTGTGCCCTGATGCCAGTCTTCGAGCTTGATCACGAGATCTATCGTCTGGGAATCCTTGACACACTCTACGCCGTACAGCGACTTGACATCGATGATTCCGATTCCACGGAGCTCGATCAGGTGCTTCGTGATCGCTGGTGACGTACCGATCAGACTGTCGTCATTTATCTTTCTGATCTCGACCACATCATCTGCTACGAGTCTGTGTCCACGGCGTACCAGCTCAAGTGCTGCCTCTGATTTTCCGATTCCGCTCTCGCCAGTGATCAGGAGTCCCTCGCCATATACATCTACGAGCACTCCGTGAATCGTGGTCGTCGGTGCCAGCTCATAGTTCAGCACATAGATGAGTCTGGCCTCGAACTGGGATGTCGCCCTGCTGGTTCCGAGTATCGGTGTGCCTGCCTTTTCTGCAGCTTTGACGAAGTTTTCCTCAGGCTCGAGTCCACGGCAGATAATGATTGCCGGGATATTGTATGAGAACAGCTTCTCATAGATTGCCTTGCGCTCTTCCTCTGTCTTCTCGCCGTGCAGATACGCATATTCCACCATTCCGATGAGCTGTATCCTGTTGTTGTCGAAATGCTCATAGAATCCCGTCATCTGCAGCGCCGGCCTGTTGATATCCGGCACCTTGATGAAACAGTCTTCCAGATTGATCTTTGTAGTGTAATTCACGAGCTCAAGTCTGTCCGCAATTTTCTTGATGCTCGCACCTTCCTGTTGTATAGCCATTTTCACCCTTTCTTAATCTCCTGCCTCTATATGATAGTTGCGCGGCTGGTTTTTGTCAACTTTTGTGCAGATAGTCATAGACTTCCTGTGCCGCCTTCTCGTTCATCGAATCTGTTGCTGCAAGGTCTTCTACAGAGGCTGCTTTGATGGCTTCTGCGGTCACATATTTTTTCATGAGAGCCTTGCGTCTTGTCGGACCGATGCCAGGGATATCATCGAGGAAACTCTTCACCTGATTCTTGCCGCGGAGTGACCTGTGGTACTCGATTGCGAATCTATGAGCCTCATCCTGGAGTCTGGTAATCAGCTTGAAGCACTCTGATGAGCGGTCAATTGGGAGCTCCTTATTATTGAAAAAAAGACCTCTCGTCCTATGGTGGTCATCCTTAACCATGCCACAGACAGGGATATCCAGACCGAGTTCATTCAGGACTTCAAGAGCGATATTGACCTGACCTCTGCCACCATCCATCATGATGACATCTGGGAATCTCGTGAAGCTTCCTGTCTCTTCTGATTCCCCTTCAGCCTTTTCCTCAAGTCCGTGAGCCAAGCGGCGTGTCAGGACTTCCTTCATTGAGGCATAATCATTCGGACCTTCTACTGTTTTGATTCTGAACTTCCTGTAGTCATTTCTGAGTGGCTTGCCATGATCGAATACGACCATTGAACCGACCGACTGATATCCCATCGTATTTGAAATATCGTAGGCTTCCATTCGCTGGATTCCGGGCAGGCCGAGAATTTCAGAGAGCTCCTTCATGGCACCGATAGTACGACCTTCTTCACGCTTGATACGCTCCCTGTCCTTGGTCAGGATCATGGAAGCATTTTTCCATGCAAGCTCTACGAGCTTTTCCTTCTGACCTCGCTTTGGAGTCACAATGTGGACTGCGGCACCTTTTTTCTCTGAGAGGAAATCCTCCAGAACCTTCTGATCAGGCAGCTCTGACTGCACGAACAGCTCCTTCGGCACGAATGGTGTTCCGGAATAGAACTGCTGGACGAATGTGCTTATGAGCTCCGCCTTGTCCTGATCATCCCTTATCGACAGGAAAAAGTGATCTCGCCCGATCATTCTTCCACCACGAATGAAGAACACTACTGCACAGGCATCTTCTCTGTCCATTGCAATTGCAAGGATATCTCTGTCTTCGCCGCCCGTATCGGTAATCTTCTGCTTCTGAACGCACATCTTTACCGCTTCGATCTCATCCCGGTAGCCGGCTGCTTTTTCAAATTCGAGATTTTCAGAGGCATCGTTCATTTTTGCAGTGAGATCGTCGACTACGGCTGTATCATCACCATCGAGGAATTTCATCGCCGCATCGACGCTCTTCATGTATTCTTCTTCAGTGATGTATCCCTGACAGACACCCGGGCACTGCTTGATATGATAATTGAGGCAGGGCCGCTCTTTTTTGATATCTCTCGGAAAAACGTGATTGCAGGTGCGCAGATGGAAGAGCTTGTTCGTCAGCTCTATCGTCTCGCGTACGTCACCAGCTGATGTGAACGGCCCGAAGTATCTGGCCCTGTCCTTGTATACTTTTCTTGAAAAAAGAACTCTGGGAAAATGTTCTCCCAGAGTCACCTTGATGTACGGATATGTCTTGTCATCACGAAGCATGGTATTGTACTTCGGTCGATGTTCCTTGATCAGATTGTTCTCAAGGACAAGCGCCTCCAGCTCCGAGTCAGTGACTATATATTCGAAATGATCGATGTGCCCGACCATCTGCTTTTTCTTGATTCCTTCATCATGCGACGGCTGGAAATACTGATGCACACGCTTTGTCAGGCTCTTCGCCTTACCAATGTAGATGATCGCATCACTCGAGTCGTGCATTATATATACGCCCGGCGAATCCGGGACTTTTTTCAATTCTTCCTGTATATCAAACATATTTTTATTTTACACTTATAGTCGTGATTTTCAAGCTTTGCCATGCTTGATTCATAGCATTGTGAAAAAAGTCAAGCTAGCATGATCTACCTGACATCTCTTCATCGTAAAAAGGCGCAACCCCTTACGGAGCTGCGCCTGAAGCAGTGTTTATACACTATTTATTCATCAAATATATCTTCATTGCTGGAGACTTCCGGGCCATGTGATGAATCGGAATCATTTGATAAGCCTGAATCATCTGATATTCCTGAACCATCCGAAGTCCCTGAATCACCAGAATTCTTATCATCCGAAGCTGCCTTTGATGCCTCATAGGAATCCATTTCCTTCTGAAGCCTCTCTGCGACCTTGTGATCCTCATCTGTCTTCTTGTCGCCTGTCTCTTCTTCAGGATCTGCCTGAATGCCGGTGATCTCACGGAACATATCCATGAATTCCTTACCGGTGATAGTCTCCTTCTTGTACAGATATTCAGAGATCTGGTCGAGTGCGTCACGATGCTCTGTCAGGAGTTCAATAGCCTCTTTGTAAGCACGCTCAATGATAGCATGAACCTCGCTGTCAACTTCGCTCGCAGTCTGCTCGCCGCATGTCATCTGCGCACCGCCATCGAGATACTGGCTCTCAACAGTCGCAAGTCCCATCATACCGAACTTCTCGCTCATTCCGAAACGGGTGACCATATTTCTCGCAATATTGGTAGCCTTCTCGATATCATTTGCAGCACCGCTCGTGATCGAGTGGAAGACGATCTCTTCAGCTGCCCGGCCACCCATGAACGTAGCAATATCTTCTTCAAGCTCTTCCTTACTCTGAAGGAACTTCTCCTCCTCAGGTGTCTGAAGAGTATATCCGAGAGCACCCATTGTACGAGGTACAATTGTGATCTTCTGTACAGGATCAGTATTCTTCTGAAGTGCTGATACAAGTGCATGTCCGACCTCATGATAGGAAACGATATGACGCTCCTTGTCGCTCATCGGGCGATCCTTTTTCTCCTTACCACCGACAGCCACTCGCTCAAATGCCTCGAACAGGTCAGGCTGTGAAACGTATTCCCTGCCATTCTCAACTGCGAGAATTGCAGCCTCATTGATGATATTAGCCAGATCTGATCCTACAAGTCCTGCAGATGCAAGCGCTATTGCTTCAAGATCGCAGGTCGAATCCATTCTGACATCCTTCGCATGAACACGAAGAGTCTCGAGACGTCCCTTCATATCAGGACGATCAACTATGATACGTCTGTCGAAACGACCAGGTCTCAGAAGCGCCTTATCAAGAACTTCCGGTCTGTTAGTAGCCGCAAGAATAAGCAGTCCCTTCGATGTATCAAAACCATCCATCTCCGCAAGGAGCTGATTCAGGGTCTGCTCACGCTCATCATTGCCACCGCCGTATCTCGAATCACGAGACTTACCAATGGCATCTATCTCATCGATGAAAATGATACATGGAGCCTGTCTCTTGGCTTCATTGAAAAGATCACGAACACGGCTCGCACCTACACCGACAAACATCTCTACGAAATCAGAACCTGCCAGTGAGAAGAATGGAACTCCGGCTTCACCAGCTACAGCCTTGGCCAGAAGTGTCTTACCAGTTCCAGGAGGACCTACAAGAAGTGCGCCTTTTGGCAGCTTCGCGCCTATCTTCGTATATTTCTCAGGATGCTTCAGGAAATCAACGACCTCCTGCAGTGACTCCTTGGCCTCATCCTGTCCTGCGACATCAGCGAATGTCACCCCTGTAGCTTTTTGTACATATACCTTGGCATTGCTCTTTCCGACTCCTCCAAGCATTCCGCCCGAACTGCCCATCCGTCTCATGATCACCGCGAAGATGATCCAGATGATGATCAGCGGGACTATAAACGATATGATATTGTAGATAAGAGCCGATGTCGATGAAGAATCCTCACGATTGATCGTCACATTATTCTGCTTCAGCAATGGAAGCAGCTGGTCATCATCGAGATACCCGGTCGAATAATTCACATCGAGCTTCTGACCAGTACTCTGTCTGTAGAGCTCCTGCTGAGCCTTGTCCTCAGAATTCGCATAGAATGTCGATGAATCTCTGACCTTGAAATTGATCTTCGTACCGTCAAAGGTCACTGACTTCAGCTCATTCTTCTCAGCCAGCTTGTAGAATTTGTCATAGCTGACTGCCTGATTTGCGCTGCTTCCGACTCCTTTATATAGAAGCGTCACTATAAATAATGCTATCAGAGAAAAGAGAACGAATGCAATTATCGGATTGAATCTAGGGTTCTGATTCCCATTCGGTCCGCCATTGCCGCCATTCGGTCCGCCGTTATTCTGGCCGTTGCCTCCATTATTATTATAAAAATTATTATCGTCCAATTAATCACCTGCTTTCTGTTGTGATATTTATCATAGCATCTCTGTCAAGTATAAACTCACTCACATATTATAGGAAAAAAGTATTATAAAAGCAAGGAAACGACATTTATTTCATAAAACTTTCACACGCGTATAATAGAACGATGCATTCGCAGACGCACTCGCGCTATAAATAAAAACAGCCCATGCCTCATGTGCAGGCAAGCCTGCACCGGCATGAGCTGTTTTATCTGCATCGTTCTATTAATACGCGAGAATTACTCGATGATAGAAGCAACACGGCCTGATCCTACTGTACGGCCACCCTCACGGATAGCGAATGTAAGACCCTGCTCCATAGCGATTGGGTGGATGAGCTCGATTGTCATCTCAACGTTATCACCAGGCATGCACATCTCTGTTCCTTCTGGAAGAGTGATGACACCTGTAACGTCTGTTGTTCTGAAGTAGAACTGTGGACGATAATCATTGAAGAAAGGGGTATGACGACCACCCTCGTCCTTTGTCAGAACGTAAACCTGAGCTGTGAACTTCTTGTGGCAGGTAACTGTTCCAGGAGCAGCTACAACCTGTCCACGCTCGATCTGGTCACGGTCGATACCACGGAGAAGAGCTCCGATATTGTCGCCGGCCTCTGCGAAATCAAGAGTCTTACGGAACATCTCGATTCCTGTAACTGTTGAAGTCTCAACATCATCACGGATACCAAGAATCTCAACAGGATCATTGAGCTTAAGAGTACCACGCTCTACACGGCCTGTAGCAACTGTTCCACGTCCTGTGATTGTGAATACATCCTCAACAGGCATAAGGAAAGGCTTGTCTGTATCACGCTGTGGATCTGGGATATAAGAATCAACAGTATCCATAAGCTCCATGATGCAATCTCCCCAGTTCTTGTCCGGGTTGTCTGGATCAAGTGGATCACCATTAGCAAGCTTAGCTGGAGCCTTGTCATCCTGAAGAGCCTGATAAGCAGAACCCTTGATGATAGGGCATCCTTCAAATCCGTACTCCTCGAGCTGCTCAGTAACTTCCATCTCTACGAGTTCAAGAAGCTCTGGGTCGTCGATCATATCGCACTTGTTAAGGAATACGATGATATATGGAACACCTACCTGACGTGCAAGAAGGATGTGCTCCTTTGTCTGAGCCATAACACCATCAGTAGCAGCAACAACGAGGATGGCACCATCCATCTGTGCAGCTCCTGTGATCATGTTCTTAACGTAGTCAGCATGTCCCGGGCAGTCAACGTGAGCGTAATGACGCTTAGCAGTCTGATACTCAACGTGTGCAGTAGAAATTGTGATTCCTCTTTCTCTCTCTTCCGGTGCCTTATCGATCTGATCGAAGGCCTCTGCCTTATTTCCCTCTACTCTCTCAGAAAGAACCTTTGTGATAGCAGCAGTAAGGGTTGTCTTACCATGGTCTACGTGGCCGATG
>JAQYAY010000060.1 GCA_029338735.1 Lachnospiraceae bacterium
CCATTTTTCTGGAATATTTCATAGTGGCGCAGGAAATGACGCCATATTGCTTCTATCACAGCTTTCCTCGAAGCCCGCTGCCCGTCAAGCTCGAGATCAAGAGATGTCGCCATATCGCGGATCTCTGGCGCGAAATCTGACTTCTTATGATGCACATTCACTCCGATCCCGACGACGACATTTTTCGCAATGCCATTATCAGCCTCGAGCTCTGTGAGAATCCCGCAGATTTTTTTACTATTTATGAGCACATCGTTCGGCCACTTGATCTGGGTCTTCAGATGATACAGCTCTTCAACTGCCTCCGCCACAGAGACTCCTGCTACTATCGTAAGCCTCGGCAGGTGTTCCATCGAAATGCCATTCGGATAAATGAGCATCGTCGTAGCGACAGACACTCCCTCCGGAGATATCCAGCCATGACCGCTTCTGCCACGGCCTGCAGTCTGCTCACCGGCTGAGATCACTGTAAAATTAGTAGCACCCTCATGTGCTTCTCTTTTTGCTTCAAGATTTGTCGAATCTATTGATTCAAAATATTTAAATATTGGTTTCATCTGTCAGAATCCCTGTCATTTCACCCTGACGCTTATCTTCACTGTCTTCCTGGTACCATCGGCGAACCTGAATGTACCCTTGATGGTTGTCCTGCCCTTTTTCTTTGCACGGGCAGCAGATGTCATCTCACTGTACAGCTTTTTCTCGCTGGCATTCATCTTATTGTAAAAGTAGTCGTCCGAGTAAACAGACCAGTTCGTTGCTGCCTCTGCCTGAAGGCCCGATGCCGGGATGCTTCCAGCAATAATGGTGACTGCCGCAAGCATTCCGGCCAGTATTCTTTTGATTCTCATAGGTTTCTCCTTATTTTTGAAAAAAATATGGCAACGTACCTGGTGATACGCTGCCATACAAAACGGGTTCCGGGATTATCTGAAGAGCAGTGCATTCCTGTTCATTGCGTCCGCACTGGCTCTCCTCTGCATGAATACCTTATACGTATTCAGGAGATTCTGCTTCTGAAGGTCCGTCAGTGCTTTCGGCATATCGAGATCCTCGATACGGCTGTTTGATGATGCTGTATTCTGTGCCGCATAATCATTGTAGCTGATTGTATTCCCGAGAGCATTGTACTGGGCGCCGCCCTTCGCGCGGGCTGATGTTACCTTCTCCAGTGCCTTGTCGATCGTATCCAGAGAAAAATCTCCGGTCACATCGAAGTCTGCTATACCCAGTGCCTTGAGCGTGGAATTCGATGTATTGATGCTCGTGCCATTTCCATTGCTGTCCGTAGCGAGATTCAATGTATCCTCGCCATTCAGAATATGCTTCGTATTGAAGGTCGTCTGATCCGCAATATCAGAAATACCCTGCTTCAGTCCATCGACCTCGTACTGGATATTCTGCTTATCAGAATCTGTCAGGAGACCATTCGAAGCCTGCAGCCCGAGCTCTCTGAGCCTCTGGAGCTGGTCTGTAATCTGGCTCAGCGCACCATCTGATACATTCAGCAGATCCTGTCCTGACTTCGCATTGTCCGTGCCCTTATTCAGGCCATTCTCCTGCGCTGTCAGCTTCTCAGATATCGCAAGTCCTGCTGCATCATCCGATGCACTCTGTATTCTTCTTCCACTTGCAATCTTCCCATACAGGAAATAATTGCTGTATGAATTACTGATTCCTGCAATTGCACTCATAAGGTCACCTCCATGATCTATGTGTGTACCTTGACTTTATTGTAACATGATTTGCAGGGGTCGGCAAGATGCTTTTTTCAGAATGCCGATGCCGCCATCCTCTCATGGCCGCCGTGATCAGACCGGCACATCACGATGCTCGACGGACGTTGAAAAAACTATGAGTGTCTTCGTATGGCCATACTTCTGAAGCACATTGATCAGATGATCGAGTTCTTCAGTCCTCTTGAATGCAACTTCGATGATCATCGAATACTCACCAGTCACGCAGTTGCACTCGATGACATTCGGTATCTTTTCGATAAAATCATAGAATTCCTTTTTGTCCTTCGGATCGACTTCCAGATTCACGAAAGCCTTGATATTGTAGCCGAAATACGACAGGTCAACTGATGTATGATATCCCGTAATGATTCCATTCTCACGAAGCTTTTTGATACGTGTAGACACCGTAGGTGATGTGAGATAAAGCTCCTTTGCAATTTCCTTCACTGACATTCTTGCATTCTTCATAAGCAGATCGATTATTTTCCTGTCAGTCTCATCAGGTGTGTAGGTCTCTGCCATTTTTCCTCCTACAGGGCACATATCAGTTCAACTTATGCCTGATATAGCTCTGATAAACAATATAAAATTTCAAGAGATATATTTTTATTTTATTTTGCAATATCCACCTGTTTTTGTCAATATTTCGTATTTTATTTTATATCTTTTAATTCATGGTAAATCGTGGTACACTTTCAATCAGAGAAACAAAGTTGTTGATGCAAAGGCGCATCGGTGATACAGACGTAGTATCACTGGTGCGCTACTTTTTTTGCATAAAAGGAAGAAGGCCCACTATGGTAAACACCAGACTTGAAGCAGATTCGATTGGCAGCATGATGATCCCGGCAGACGCATACTACGGAGTTCAGTCACTTCGTGCGAACCGCAACTTCAGGATCACCAGCCAGCACATGAGCGATGAGTTCCTTCGCAACCTCGCAATGATAAAAAAGGCAGCAGCCATTACGAACTCACATACCGGTGACCTGTCTTCTGAAAAGGCCGAGGCCATTGAAAGAGCGTGTGATGAGATAATCGCTGGCGACATGAAGGACGCATTTATCGTTGACCCTATCCAGGGCGGTGCCGGAACATCGGCCAACATGAACATGAACGAAGTCATCGCTCACCGTGCTTCCGAAATTCTTGGCGGCAGTAAATCCAAGTACACAGTTCATCCGAACGACGATGTCAACATGGGTCAGTCCACGAACGACACAATCCCGACTGCAGGCAGGATGACGGTTCTCACTCTTTCAAAGCCTATGCTCAGCGAGTTCGGTCGTCTCTACAGAGCACTTGAAGAAAAAGCATATGAATTCAGAGATGTGATAAAAATGGGCCGCACACAGCTCCAGGATGCAGTTCCTATGACGCTTGGTGATACTTTTCACGCATATGCAACGATGGTAAAGCGTTCTGCAAAAAGAATTGAGAAATCACTCGACGAAATGAAATCAGTAAACATGGGCGGAACCGCCATCGGAAGCTGCATCAACGCTTCCCCATACTACGTGGAAAACATTGTACCTGTCCTGTCAGAAGTCTCCGGACTCCCACTCGTCCAGGCTGATGACCTCTTCGATGCTACCGAAGACCTCGACGGATTCGTCGCTGTATCAGGAGCTATCAAGGCCGGAATGATGTCCATCTCCAAGATGTGCAACGACCTGAGACTCCTGTCAAGCGGCCCACGCTGCGGGTTCCATGAGATAAACCTTCCTGCAAAGCAGAACGGCTCATCCATCATGCCGGGCAAGGTAAACCCTGTAATCCCTGAGGTCGTGACTCAGGTCACCTTCCTCGTGGCTGGACATGACACGACTATCATGATGGCTGCCGAGTCAGGACAGATGGAACTCAACGCTTTCGAGCCCGTCACCTTCCATCAATTATTTGAATCCATTACCTCTGTGACAGGTGCGATAAAGACCCTTGTAAACAACTGCATTCTCGACCTCACCGCGAACGAGGATCACTGCCTCGAGCTCGCTGAAGGCTCAACTGGCATTGCTACTGCGCTTAGCCCGAAAGTCGGATATCAGGAAGCCGCCACCATCGCAAAAACCGCTCTCCACAACGGTACTTCCGTCAGGGAAGAAGCACTGAAGACCGGCCTCTTCACAGAAAAGGAGCTCGGCACCCTTCTCGACCTCTCAAAAGCAGTCGGAAAGAGCAGCGAGCTCCGTGAAGCACTATAAGACGAGGGGACAAGGGGACGGTTCTCCTGTCTTATTAACTAAATTTTTTTACTTAAAAAGACAAGAGAACCGTCCCCCTGTCTTATTGAATCATACCAGGTCTGCGAGTTCGAGGACAAGCTTCTCGGTCTTCTTCCAGCCAAGGCATGGATCGGTGATGGACTTTCCATAGACTCCATCACCGATTTTCTGTGCTCCGTCTTCGATATAGGATTCTATCATAAGCCCCTTTACGGTCTTCGATATCTCTTTGGATACGGTACGGCTGTGCATGACATCCTTTGCAATACGGATCTGCTCGAGGTACTTTTTGCCTGAATTCGAATGATTGCAGTCTACTATGATTGCCGGATTCTTGAGTTCCGGATGCTTCTCATAGAGTTCACAGACATCTTTCAGGTCCTCGTAATGGTAGTTTGCATGGTTCCTGCCGTACTTATCAACATATCCACGCATGATGGCATGCGCATACTGATTGCCTGTCGTATGGACTTCCCAGTTCCTGTAGATGAATGTATGTGGATTCTGGGCTGCGATGATGGAATTCATCATGACTGATATATCTCCACCGGTAGGATTCTTCATGCCGGCCGGGATCCCGATACCGCTCGCCGTGAGCCTGTGCTCCTGGTTCTCTACTGATCTGGCGCCGATAGCTACATAGGATAAGAGATCTGATAAATATCTGTGGTTTCCAGGATAGAGCATCTCCTCTGCGCAGGTAAATCCTGTCTCCTCTACGACTCTCATATGCATATGACGGATTGCGATAATTCCTCCAAGGAGATCCGCACCTTTTTCAGGATCTGGCTGTGTAAACATGCCCTTGTATCCGAGTCCCGTTGTACGAGGCTTATTCGTATATACACGAGGGATCATAAAGATCTTGTCCTTTACCTTTTCCTGGAGTCCGGTCAGACGTGTCATGTAGTCAAGCACTGCATCTTCATTATCAGCAGAACACGGTCCGATGATCAGAAGGATCCTGTCCTTATCTTTTCCTGTGAAAATATCAAATATTTCCTGATCTCTCTTCTCCTTGAGAGCCTTTGTCTCTTCCTTCAGCGGGTACTGCTCCTTGATCTCCTGTGGAGTCGGGAGCTTACGTACGAATTCCATCTGCATTTCCATGTCAGTAATCTCCTTAATTTTTCAAACTCTTTAAAGTATATGACTTGAGATCGGATAAATCAAGTAAAAAGAGTCTGCAATACTCTCTCGGCAGGGCCGCCTTCACCGCAAAGAAGGGCTTCGGGCTGGCCGGCGAGGTTTCTGCGTCCTGAACCGTATTGCATGTCATCTTTAAATAGTATACTATAGATAAGATCCTTAAGATCTGATGACCGGAGTATTCGATGATTTACAGAAGCCAGAGTGATTTTTACGATTTTTCATGTATTGCTGACCGCTGCCCGATGAACTGCTGCAGCGGCTGGCAGATAGTAATAG
>JAQYAY010000061.1 GCA_029338735.1 Lachnospiraceae bacterium
CCTCACTGATGACTTCAGTATGAGAATGTTTTTTTGCCCTTGGTTCCTTTGAAAAGCCCAGCTTTGACTCGTTAGATTTTTCTATTCTGGCAGCGATAACAGCAGTCTGCTCCATAGCCGATTCATAAAAGTCTGCTTTTACATGATAGATCAGATAAACAAGTGCAATTATCACCACAACAGAAATTGCTGCGAAAGCGACAGCCTGAACCCATTTATTCTCAGCTGAATAATATACTATTGATTTGAGCCATCCATATACAGGTATGATAAATGAACCTCTGAAATTCAGCACATTATTCACAGCTGTTCCAATCGGAAGGCCTGATGCTTTTTTATAAAAATAAATAATTGTGAACAAAAGAACTGCTATTCCAAGAACTATATATCTGAGACTTTTCTTCAATACAGGATACTCTTCACATCCGAGATAGAAAATGATCTGGAAAAGCTTCGCCGTCACAAACATGAGTATCCATGCAATCACCAGCATTACGATCATAAAGCCATTCATGCCGATCGTATCTGCCAACTGCAGATTCATAATGACCACATACAGAGTCAGAAAAACAAATGTCCCCATCCTTGCAAACAGCCTGAACATTAGAACTGACTGCGGCTTCATTGGCGACGCAAAAAGAAGGCTCACATCTGCCGGAAGGAATATTTTTCCACCAGCATCTGCTGAACCCATGAAAAATAATAGCAGAATAATAACGCCTGCTGCCGTAAAGACATAAAGGAACTCCTGCCCCTTAAGACCGGATGATCTCATTATCTTCTGAAATGAATCTGTAGGCTTTTCTTTATCAGCTTCTTTGGGATTTTCCTTTTCTCTGGCAATCTGAGTATCCTCTACCTTACCGGCTGTCATTCCTGCCAGAAGGCCTGCTCCCATACCTCCTGCCACGCAGACAAGCATGAAAATGATCACCCAGGTTCGGAATATTTTCTTTATCTGACCCACAAAGGAATGCCAGGCATAATAACCGAAAAGTCTCATCTGTCACCACCTTCTGTGACATCGAAAAAGATATCTTCGAGACTCCTTCCTGTCGAATCCACTTCTTCCTTTGTCATATCTGCATGAAGCACACCGTTCTGCATGATAAGCACACGGTCCCAGAGCATATCAATGGAGCCTATGATATGAGTGCTGACGACCACTGTCTTTCCAGCGTCTCTCTCCTGTTCTATGATTTCCTTAAGCTTCTTGATCGCATGAGGATCTAGTCCCACCATAGGCTCATCCATAATGATAAGCTCTGGATCTGGGAGCAGGCCAAGGCAGAGATTAACCTTCTGCTGCATTCCCTTAGACAGCTCATCTCCGAATTTCGTTGCTTTATCTGTCAGCTCAAAATCATCAAGCAGTTGCGCGGCCCTATCCTCATAATCAGTCAGCTTATAAGCTCTTGCCAGGAACTCCAGATGCTCATTAATCGTGAGATTCGGATACAATGCCGGCATCTCAGGGATATAACCCATCTTCGCCCTGGCCTCAGGAGTCTTATTGAGGATCCCGTCAATTGTGATCTCACCTGAATATTTCAGGAATCCGATGATCGACTTGAAAAGCGTACTCTTTCCCGCTCCGTTCGGTCCCAGAAGCACAGTAACAGTGCCAGGCTCTATAGTGAAGCTCACATCATTAACGGCAATTGTTTTCCTGTATTTTTTCGTTACATGCTCGACAGTTAACATATTTTGATTTTACCAAAAATATGTATAAAATGGAAGACCTGCAGAGGACATTGGTTACTGATTTAAAGAATACCTGACTAGATGCGCTATACTCTCCGCATGGTCTCCCATCCTCTCGAAATACTTGGCAATCATAAGGATATCGATACCGGAAGCAGCCTCATTTTTCTTGTTATTTCTTATAGCTTCTATCACTGATGTCTTCACTTCGTCATATAGGTCATCTACAGTGTCGTCATACTTTATGACGCTGTCTGCAAGCTCTGTATTCTTATCTACAAAGGCTTCGACACTCTTAGATACCATGTATGAAGCTGCATCTGCCATCATTAGAATCGGCACCTGAGTCTTAAGAGGAGAATCAGCCACGTATGGTACGATCTCTGCTATATCTAGAGCGTTGACTCCAATACGCTGCATATCTACGATGGCCTTGCTTGCAGATGAAATATTTCTAAGATCTGAGGCAACAGGCTGCTCTGTAAGTATAAGGCGGTAGCAGAGATTCTCGATATCCTCCTGCTTCTTTACGATACTGTCAGATACCTCTCTTATATCATCCAGATCACCAGGCTTCTCATCGGCCAGTGCATCCACATCCTTAAGGATAGCTTCCTTGCAGAGCTTTCCCATCTCAACAAGAGATGCGTTGAGTTCCTTGAGTTCTTTGTTATATTTTTCTCTCATATCAGCCAAACCTTCCTGTGATGTAGTCTTCTGTTCTCCTGTCGGACGGATGTGAGAAGATTTTCTCTGTGTCGTCGTATTCGATGAGCTCGCCAAGAAGGAAGAATGCTGTCTTGTCTGCAATTCTCGCTGCCTGCTGCATGTTATGCGTCACCATGATGATCGTGTACTTCTTCTTAAGCTCTAGCAGAAGGTCCTCAATTTTTGAAGTAGACACAGGATCAAGGGCTGACGTCGACTCATCAAGCAGCAGGACTTCAGGTTTTACCGCGAGGGCTCTTGCTATGCAGAGCCTCTGCTGCTGTCCGCCGCTCATTCCGAGTGCTGAAGTCCTGAGTCTTCCTTTACATTCATCCCATATAGCAGCCTGCTTCAGAGAGGTCTCGACAATCTTGTCAAGCTCTTTTTTCTTATGGATACCAAGAATCCTCGGCCCATAGGCGATATTGTCATAGACACTCATCGGGAACGGATTTGCCTTCTGAAATACCATTCCCACGCGGCTCCTTAAGATATTTACGTCCATTGAATTAATATCCTCTCCTTTTAGCAGGACCTTGCCGTCTATCTTCACATCCTCTATCAGATCATTCATCCTGTTGAGTGTCCGAAGAAAAGTGGACTTGCCGCATCCGGATGGTCCGATAAGAGCTGTGATCTGCTTTTCGGGGATGTCGATATTTATATCCATCAGGGCATGGTGCTTACCATACCAGAGGTTTAGGTCTTTTGTTTCTATTACACTTGTCATGTTGGCTCCTTTTTTAAGGGGTTAGGAGATAGGGGCTAGGATATAGGGGTTAGTGCGTTAGTGCTCCCATCCCCTATCCCCTATCCCCTATTTCCTATTTCCTAAGCTTCCTTGCTGCTGCCTTCGCACTTACATTTATCACAAACGTGATGAGCAGAAGAATGACCGCTATGGCGAATGCCACATTGAACTGCCCACGTTCCTTTGCGTACATATAGAGCGAAACGGTAAGTGTCGCGCCCGGATTTCCAGGAGTGACGGCCTTCACAGGATTTAATATCTCATTAGCCATTCCTGCTGTATAGAGAAGTGCTGCCGACTCTCCAACTATACGTCCTATTGAGAGAATGATTCCTGTTACGATTCCATCCATTGCACACGGTAGAACCACGGTACGTACCATATGCCATCTGCCGCTTCCAAGTGCAAGTGCTCCTTCACGGTAGCTGTCAGGAACAGTCTTTAATGCTTCCTGCGTCGTACGGATGATTATCGGAAGCGTCATGACTGCAAGCGTAAGTGCACCGGCAAGGATTGAAGTCCCGAAGTTAAGTGCCTGCACGAAGATCAGCATTCCTGCAAGTCCGTAGATGATCGAAGGGATCCCACTTAGTGTCTCTGTTGCCAGCTCTATGATGCGGACCAGCTTTTTATTTGTCGCATATTCATTGAGATATACTGCTGTTCCTATGCCTATCGGGAGTGCGAATACCAGTGCTATCACTATGATGTAAAGAGTATTCAGTATATTCGGAAGGATCCCTACATTGTCATCGAGAAGCGATGGCTTTGTCGATAGGAGATTCCATGTCACGTATGGCACTCCTCTGTAAAAGATATATCCGATTATCGCTGCGAGAAGCACCGTCGTAAGGGCTGCCGCAAAATACATTAGGCCCCTGAGGACTGCTCCCTTTACCCGTCTTTTTACTGAAATCTTTTCTTTGGCTGTGATCATCAGATCAGCCGTTCCTGCTGCATCCATCATTTTACCTCGCCTTTCGATGTGAGTTTTCTGAGTACCACATTGATCAGAATTATGAAGAAGAATAGCACTAAGGCTATTGAGAAAAGTGCCTGCCTCTGGAGTCCTGAAGAGTAGCTCATCTCACTTGCGACCGCAGTCGTAAGGAAACGAACGCTCCTGAAGATTCCCGGCATATTTGCCACATTTCCGGCTACCATCATGACTGCCATTGCCTCACCTATTGCACGTCCTGTGCCCAGGATTACAGAGGTAAGCACTCCGCTTCTTGCTGC
>JAQYAY010000062.1 GCA_029338735.1 Lachnospiraceae bacterium
AGCTTCGCCGGCCGTGTCGGCTTGTCATCACCGATATCCACCCCTTCCGCAAATGCATCCGCGGCGTAGGAAGGGATCGGCCTGTCACAGGTCACATAGTATGTCTTCTCTACATGCTTATTGGCGTGCATCATCTTGTGAGACAGGTCGCCATCGTTCGTGATGATAAGCAGACCGGTAGTATCCTTATCGAGTCGGCCAACGGTAAACAGATTCATTTTCTGATAGCGCTCATCCAGCAGGGTAAATACAGTCGGGTTCCTGCCTTCTCTGTTCGTGCACACATAGCCGGCAGGCTTATTCATAAGTATGTATGTGAATTCATGGTACTCCATTTTCTCTCCTAGAAAATAAACCACCGACTTCACATCCACCTGAGTCTCTGGTGCTGAAACCTTTACTCCGCCGACAAGGGCAGGATTTTTCCTGAGAGCTTTCTTAATCTCTTTTCTTGTCATCACCGTGCATGATGCCAGATATTTATCAAGACGCATAACTTTTCTCCATATTTATAGAATTAATTTTCTTTCATTTTACACCATCATTCACCGATTGACAAAACAGGAATCTACAACTAGAATAATCACGGCAACCAAGGAGGTAGGGAATGGCTGCAATATTCCCTTTTCAATTGACAAAACAGCACCGCACATTTAGAATATGCACCTACAAATAGCTGAAAGAAAGGATTACTTATGCCTGGTTTTCGTACACACTATGTATTCGGGATTGAATCCCGCAATACTTTAAAAAAGATACATACGCCAGAGAGCCTGTCCATCTGGGATATGGTAAAGTCACATCCCGGCGCCTATGCGATGGGACAGCAGGGACCGGATATCTTTTTCTATAACCCCATGTCATATGCTCACAAGAGAAATACCGGTGAGCGGATGCACCACGAGAAGACACTCGAGTATATCTGCAATCTGATCAAGGTCACAGAATCCATAAATGATGCGGATCTGCGTGCTATTGCCCATGCATATGCAGCAGGCTTCATCGGCCACTACACGCTTGATACGACATGTCATCCTTATATCCATTTCCGTTCATGCAAGGATATAAATGACCATTCGAATAAGGGATTCTACAATCACATGTTCCTTGAGACGGACATTGATGTCGCGATGACAGCTCATTTCCTGAAGCTCCGCCCATCAGAGTTCTCACCATCGGCTACAATCCATCTGACCCGTGAAGAAGCCGTGTTCCTGTCAGCCGTAATACAGCGAGCTATCTCCATGACATATCCGGAATCAGTGGTTCTCTCGCCTGAAGTGACATCGGCATTCCATTTCACAAGAATAGTCTATGACCTGATGGAAGACAGGAATAAATGGAAAAAGAAGCTCGTCCGCTCCTTTGAGGATGACTTCCTTCATCATCCGCAGTTCTCGGCTATGATCGCTGATGACGACCAGACCACCTACACTGATCCGTGCAATCTCCGTCATCTCGAGTGGCACAATCCATGGAAGACAGATCTCATGTCAAAGGACTCATTCTATGACCTGTTCCGCAAGGCTGAGAAACAGTACATAAAGAGACTCTATCTGTTTTTCCGCATATTCTCGTCAGATTACGGTTCACGCGACTATTTCAGTTATGCAGATATGATGAAAAAAGAACTCGGAAACCTCTCATACGACAGCGGACTTTCACTATGAAAAACTACAAGATAAAGATTGAATACGACGGTACCCGTTACTACGGCTGGGAACACCAGCCGGACAGGCCTACGATTCAGGGAAAGATCGAGACAGTCCTCGGCCGGATGCTCACCGGTGAAGAAGAGCCATCCGAAGTCCCGGAGGTAATCGGCGCAGGCCGCACAGATGCGGGTGTTCATGCCCGCGGAATGGTCGCTTCTGTAAAAATGGATACAGATCTGTCATGTGATGAGATCCGCGACTACTGCAACAGGTATCTGCCTGATGATATTGCGATACGTGAAGTAACTGCAGCCTCTGACAGATTTCATGCCAGATACAAGGCTGTCGGAAAGACTTACAGATACACTGCTTTCTATGGTCCCATACATCCTGTTTTCAACAGGAAATACTACACACCGCTTGACAATGATGTGGATGTGGAAGCAATGCAGCAGGCAGCATCTATCCTCGAAGGCGAGCATGATTTCAAAAGCTTCTGTGGCAACTCCCACATGAAAAAATCGACCGTCCGGATCGTTGATAAGATCGAGATCCGCCGGTCGAAAGGATACATCTATTTCACTCTGCATGGCACTGGATTCCTGCAGAATATGGTCCGTATAATAGTTGGTACTCTGCTCCTTGTGGGTGAGGGAAAACTCGCTCCATCCGATATGGAACAGATTCTCGAAGCAAAGGACCGCAAGGCCGCAGGTCCTACGGCCCCGGCAAAAGGTCTCATGCTCATGAGTGTGGATTATTAAATATCAAGATTTTTAATGACATCGCAGGTCTTTGCGATGTCTTCTTTTGTATGGACAGCTGATACAAACATGGCTTCAAACTGTGACGGAGCCACATAGATACCATTTTCAAGCATCTGTCCGAAATACTTCGCAAATCTATCAGTATCAGATGTCTTTGCACTCTTCTCATCTATGACAGGCTGATCCGTCATGAATACCGACAGCAGTGATCCTGCACGGTTGGCATTTAATCCCTTGTCCTTGAATGCCTTCTCAATAGCAGCTGCCTTCTGGTCCAGCTTATCATAGATCGAAGGATTCTCTTTCAGAATTGACAATGTCTCGATTCCGGCCGCTACAGCTACAGGATTTCCTGACAGTGTACCAGCCTGATATACAGGTCCATCCGGAGCAACCTTGCTCATTATCCATTTCTTGCCGCCATAGGCAGCAAGCGGCATTCCGCCACCGACTATTTTTCCAAAGCATACCATGTCAGGCTGGATCCCGAATGCCTGGGCAGCTCCGCCATATGCGAGTCTGAATCCTGTGATCACCTCATCGAATATGAGAAGCACGCGGTATTTCTTCGTAATTGTGCGGAGTGCCTCGAGGAAGCCTTCCTTCGGCGGCACTACTCCCATATTTGCTGCTACAGGCTCTACTATGACTGCCGCTATCTCATCCTTATTTGCTTCAAAAAGTGCTTCAACAGAGGCCGGATCATTATAGTCCGCAAGAAGAGTATCCTTCGTAGCATTAGCCGGAACTCCTGCTGAATCAGGAAGAGAATCGGTGAGCACTCCGCTGCCAGCCGATGCGAGAAGTGCATCGGAATGGCCATGATAGTTTCCGCGGAATTTGATGATCTTGTCACGGCCTGTGGCTCCACGGGCTGTACGTATCGCACTCATGGTAGCTTCTGTACCGCTGTTTACCAGGCGGACTCTCTCGGCTGCAGGATATGCCTCACTGATCTCTCTCGCAAGAATAGTCTCTGCAATTGTAGGAGCACCATAGGTCAGGCCCTTCTGTGCAGCTGCACATACGGCACTTACCACCCGGTCATTGGCTGCTCCGACGATATTCGGCCCCCATGATCCGACATAGTCGATGAACTGATTTCCATCAATATCCCAGATGCGGTCACCCTTTGCCTTGCTGATAAACAGCGGTGTCCTGCCGACATTCTTATACGCTCTGACCGGTGAATCCACGCCGCCCGGAATGTATTTTTTTGCATCATTAAATGCTATCTCAGAATTTTCTGTATTAAATGCCATTTATACCTCCTGGATACAGACCTCTCCAATTCTGTGTGCTACCTTTTCCCTGTCGAGCGGCTTTCTTCCGAACCGCTCCGACGGATCATTCGACATGATCACATTTGCTGCAAACATATCAAATCCGGTATCTTTCAGATGCTTCTTTTCACTGTCACCAATCGTATCGCCATTTGACAGATGCGACAGCGCAAGGAAACATTCCTTATAGTAATTTATCAGCTTCTGCAGATCATATTCCTGTGTGAAAAAATTGTCCTTCCCAGCCTGCTCGTCATGATCCTTGATAAACAGGATCTGTTTCGTAAACTCGACATTGCCGCGCAGATCTGATGTCACAAGCGCGACCTCCGGCCGGAGGCTGATGATCTGCGTCAGCATCTCCTTTGCCTCATGTGTCTTTTTCTGATGCAGAAGCTCCGTCATAGCAAGGATGGCCTCAGACGTCTCGGCCTTCTCACTCGTATACACTACCTGACTCTCGTAATTCCGCAGTCTCCTGGCCTTTATATACACAAGCGGCAGATTCTCTGTCAGGAATCCGTAGACCCTCTGCTGATAGGCATTGTAGCCAGTCATATCGATTGCCGGCATTGTCTCCATGAGTATCGTAAACATCCACTCACAGTATTCATCGAACAGCTTCCGAGGCATCACGAACAGATTGCCGAAATACTGGTCATGCCCCGCCATAACCTCATCAAAAGACATGCCATACTCCGGATATATGCGCTTTATCGTATCTCCTACAGCATCAAGATCAGCTACGTTGTGCGCTCTCGCAAAGCTCTCACGATACGTGGGTTCTGTGGGTATATCCTTCGAAGTGATCAGGTCATATTTTTCCAGGATCTTATCCAGTTGCGGACTCGTCAGCTTGTTCAGACTGTCATCAGAAAAATATCTCCTGTAATGACAGACGCCGATATTTTCCTGCCCCGGATAGTTTTTCCAGACCCAGTAGATGCCGGTAAGCTCTGAAAAATATGCATTCAGATCGGATATATTATCATCCCCGGCATCATCGCGCAGGCATCCGGGGGTGATGTCCGGCTTGCCATTCGCTCCCACGAAAACCGTCTTAAATGTCGGATCCTGTGGTTGTACGAAGAATTTATGCGCCATCACAAATACTGTCGTCGCCATGTACTATTCCTTTCAGAACTGTTTCCGTAAACCTCGAAAAATCATCTGAGTCCGCCGCCTTCTTGTAATCAAAAAGGAACTTCCTGAAACCGTCGCCATACCTGTCTGAAAGCTCAGCGAGATGCGGCATTACCTGCTTGATATCAAGCTCCTTGAAAAGAGTCTGCTCCTCTTCATCAAGTATCTGTCCTGCCATCTCAACAGCTGTAGCCTTGCGCTCATTATTTTCCTTTGCGAGCTTTCTGAAATCATCTATAGTGATCAGCTCTGAATCAGGTATTTCAGCTACTGATGGATCTATATCCGACGGAACGGCCAGATCTACGAAGAGTCTCTTTTTCTCTGGGACATTCTGTTCCATGAATCTCATCTTTGTCACCGTATAATGCGGGCTCTTCGTGGCTGAGATGATTATATCATAGCTGCCGATTCCATCATATCTGTCATGATAGTCGATAACCCTGATATCTTTTTCACTGAATCGGCTCCTGTGTACTGTTGCCGTGATATCGCAGTCACCGTATGACAGGAGATCCTTCCGCAGGGAGCTTCCGATATCACCGCCTGCACCGATCATCAGAATCTGCTTCCTGTCATCTGAGATGCGGTGACAGTATGATGCTGCTATTGTGGCAATTGATACCGACGTCTTCGACAGGACGGTATCCGTTTTCACTTTCTTCGCAGCAGCAAAGGCCGCCTGGAAGATCTGTGGAAAGGTATTTCCATATGCGCCTGCAGCACGTGCAGTCTTTGCGGCTTTTTTTACCTGTCCTAAAATCTCATCCTCGCCTATCACCATGGAATCAAGGCCTGCACAGACCTTGAACAGGTGTCTGACTGCCTCTTCATCTGTAAAGACGAGACAGTGCTCACGGATGGCAGAGGAATCTACTAAAGTCTCTTTTGATAGCTCTTCTATGGCCTTATCAGGACTTCCCTCTGCATATATTTCGGTGCGGTTGCAGGTGCATACTACTACTGCATCATGAGATGCGTCACTTAACGCATGCAAGAGTCCCGTCATTTTTTCATCAGGGATATTGAGACGGCCCCGCAGATCTTCATCAGCTGTTCTGTTGTTTATAGATATTGCAAACATTATTTATCCTGCAGCCAGTGTGCTGCCTCTATCGCATGGTAGGTGATGATGCGGTCTGCTCCCGCTCTCTTTATTCCTGTAAGAGTCTCCAAAGTGATGCGCTTCTCATCAATCCAGCCATTTGCAGCTGCTGCCTTGATCATCGCATACTCACCGCTCACATTGTAGGCGATCAGAGGTACGTTGAATCTGAGTCTTGCTTCCTTGCAGATATCGAGATAGGCCATTGCCGGCTTGATGATGATCATATCGGCACCCTCATCGAGATCATCTGCTATCTCTCTCATGGCTTCCCTACCATTTGCAGGATCCATCTGGTATGTCTTCCTGTCACCGAACTTCGGTGCTGACTCTGCTGCATCCCTGAACGGACCATAGTAGGCACTTGCAAACTTTGCACTGTATGCAAGTATAGGTGTCAGCTCAAATCCTGCTGCATCGAGTCCCTCACGGATTGCTGCCACACGGCCGTCCATCATATCTGATGGAGCCACAATGTCTGCGCCGGCTCTTGCCATGCTCTCAGCCGTTGCTGTAAGAAGCGGCAGTGTCTCGTCATTTAAGATATGACCCTTGTCATCTACCATTCCGCAATGACCTGTTGATGTGTATTCACAGAGACATACGTCTGCTATTACAATGAGATCAGGATATTTATCCTTGATATGCCTGATGGCCTCCTGGGTGACTCCATGCTCATCATATGCTCCTGTTGCCTTGTCATCCTTATGATCAGGGATTCCGAAAATAAGGATTGCAGGAATACCGGCAGAGGCGACTTCATCAATCTCCTCATCAATTCTGTCGATTGAATACTGGAATACTCCAGGCATTGAGCTCACAGGGATCTTCTTATCCCTGCCTGCAACTACGAATACCGGATAGATAAAATCCGATGCATGCAGCTCATTTTCTCTTACAAAACTTCTCATGGCTTCTGAAGTACGAAGTCTTCTGAATCTCCTGAATTTTTCCATTATGAAATTACCTCCAATACGCGCTCAAGGTCTGACTCCTGTGGCACTAAACACTCTCTGCCATAGGCTTTCGCGCTCAGTCGTCCTATACAGATCACCTGTGCACTGCCCACTGAACCGCCGCTCTCAAAATACGTCTTCACTCCGTTG
The DNA here is from genome assembly GCA_029338735.1 of Lachnospiraceae bacterium. Classification (GTDB taxonomy): domain Bacteria; phylum Bacillota; class Clostridia; order Lachnospirales; family Lachnospiraceae; genus Weimeria. The sequence goes on from JAQYAY010000062.1 coordinate 7,060, forward strand.
GCTGAGCCGAAGAGTATATAGTCCGTATCAGGCACGAATCCCTGAATCAGGCGGTTATCGACCCTTGTAGTGTATATGCATATATTTTCTGTCTGAATACCTGCGTTGTCAAGGTTTTTACGAAGTTCATCAGACGCATTGTCTGCTCTCAGCAGATAGACCTTTTTATTCTTCGCCACCTTTATCAGTACTTTGCTGAGTTCTGCTGTAGTATATTCTCCCGGTATATAGTCAGCTCCGAAACCATGCTTTGACAGTTCAGCTGCAGTTGCCGGCCCTATGCATGCAAACTCAGTATCTGCCAGATTCCTCAGGTCCCTGTCATATACCGAAAAGAAACTGGCTACTCCATTTGCTGAGGTAAATGTCAGGATACTTTCCTTTTCAAAATCTATCTGTGCATCATAGGCTGGTTCTACAACCAGATGTGGAACTGTCTTTACGACAATCCCTGCTTCTTCAAAGGTCTCTCTGGCGCGCTCTGTAAAGCTCTTCGTTCCTGTCACTGTTACTGACTTTTTCCGGACATAGCATAACCTTGATGCTGCATTTTCTCCAATAAAAATAATTCCCGGCATCGGTGCGTCCTTGGCCTTTTCGGCAATATCTGAGAGCCTTCCTCTGATGATCTGCTCATCAGCTGAATAACCCCTGCTCATCACAGCGACTGGAGTATCAGGAGATGCACCGCCCTTAATCAGCTCATCTACGATGTGTGGCAGCTGCGTAATGCCCATCAGAAAGATACGGCTGCCGTCAATTTTTCCAAAATCAGATAGAGACTCCCCGTTCAGATCAGGTGCCGTATGCCCTGTGATCACCGAGAAGCTCCTGGCACTACCACGATTCGTGACTGGAATTCCGAAGTGCTCAGGCACTGCTATAGCTGTCGAAATGCCTGGTACTACCTCATAATCAATTCCTGCCGCCTCGAGAGCCCCCGCCTCTTCGCCACCGCGCCCGAATACATACGGATCGCCGCCTTTGAGGCGTACCACATTCTTTCCTGCTTCTGCCAGAGTCACAAGAAGATCATTTATCTGCTCCTGCCTGGCTTTTCTTGAACCAAGCCTCTTTCCAACTGCATGGAAAGTGGCATCTGAAGATGCCAGCGAAAGAATGGAAATATCTATCAGGTCATCATAGACTATCTCTTCTGCATGCTCTATCAGGTATTTCGCGCGGAGTGTCAAAAGGTCATATGACGGGCCGGCACCTACTATATATACCTTTCCCAGAAGCTTTGACACCCGAACGTTCTTATTCACCTGATGATGCAGCGGTACATGTCCACTCTGACTCAATCCAAGTAATCTGTTCACATTTTCAGGTGCCAGATCTCTTTCAATAAACCTGACCACACCATTAAAAGTCCCCCGTATGCCCTCGTACATGGCAGGCATGACATAGGAAGACATATCAGGTGAAACATGACCTGTCAGAGAGCCCCCGCCTGTCAGATAGCATCTGGCAGCAGCTGGAGCCGTACAGTCAGCTCCGAGAGCCTTTACAAAGAGTCGTTCTGCATTGAAGCGTTCATGAGTCATCGGATCATCTATAAGAGATAGCAGTGCTCTGAGCTCTGTACTGTCACTACGGCATTCAACAGCCATTATTCCCTGTGTGGCAGCAGGCAGGCATTCATCGTCACCAAATACGCGCACTTTGAAATCTGACACATCGATACCAAGCCGATCCAGACCTGCCTGCGCTACGATTATAGCATCGACCTCGCCGTCTCTTAATTTTCTGATACGGGTATCTACATTGCCTCTGATAGGAATGAAGCAAGCGTCTGGAAATACCTGCTTCAGCTGACATATCCTGCGCAGTGATCCAGTTCCGATCTTCTTCGGGGTATCAGTGAATGAGAGCATCACATCCCTGTCGGATGCAGCTTCAGGCGTGGCAGCGATTACCAGGCCGTCAGCAATCTGAGAAGGCAGATCCTTACCGCTATGAACCGCAATATCAGCCTGGCCATTCAAAAGTACTCTCTCGATTTCTTTTACAAAGACTCCACGGCCTCCAATCTTCGCAAGTTCTGATCCCTGATCCCTATCCCCTTGTGTCCTCACCACTTTTAGTGTAACTGTCATACCGAGCTCTAAGAGCTTTTCTTTTACGAGCTCAGACTGAGCCATAGCCAGCTTTGAACCACGGGTCGCAATCACAATCTCATGAGGATAGAATACTGTTGGATCACCACCTGACAGACAGACATTAAGCATCTTTTTATATACTCTCTTCCGTAGCCTTCCATCATGGACGCTTTTACTTATGACATTACGAGCTTCCTTCATTGAAGATGCAATGTCACCTATATCATCAGGCAGCATATCTTCAGTCTTCCTGCGGAGATACTGTGATAGCGCTGGCGACGAACCATTGGTAGATATAGCAACAGTCACGTCATCTTTTTTCACTATGGATGGAAAAATAAAATCACAGAACTCTATATCATCAACTGTATTGACAAAAATGTGCTTCTTCCGGCACAGCTCTCCGATCTCACGATTGGCTTCATGATCATCCGTTGCCGCTATTACTACATCAAATTCATCTATATCAGCCGGTTCCCATGCCTTTTTTATCGTCTTAAACCCATCCGACCGGAACAAAAAATCCTCTGCAAGCAGCGTAATAGAATCAGTAAAATGCTTCAGTTTATTGAACTTCTCTGCAGCAACCCTTCCGCCCCCGATGATCAGTATTTTTTTATTATCTGTCTGTACAAAAAATGGAAAATAACTCATCTGTCTTCCTGTTTTCTTTCCATAAAACTGCAAAAATCCTCCCCCTGACAGGTGGAAGGATTTTTTGCATTGATAATATCTTTGAAAAAAATGATATTGTACATAAATCTTATGAAAGTATTGCCTGATCGTTGGCGAACTCTTCTCCGCTTGCTTCCTCGAACTTGTGGAGCAGGTCTTCGACCGTCAGATTCTTCTTTTCTTCTCCCTTGATGTCGAGCATTACCTGGCCGTCATTAAGCATTATGAGACGATTGCCATGAGCTATTGCATCACGCATGTTGTGAGTGACCATGATTGTAGTCAGATGATTTTCACTGACGATACGGTCTGTTGCCTCAAGTACTGTAGCAGCAGTTTTTGGATCAAGAGCAGCTGTATGCTCATCGAGAAGAAGTGCCTTTGGCTTCACGAGAGTTGCCATCAGAAGAGTAAGTGCCTGTCTCTGACCACCAGACAGAAGTCCTACCTTTGCAGTAAGTCTGTCCTCAAGTCCCAGATTGAACTTCGCGAGAAGCTCTCTGTACTTTTCCTTCTCAGCCTTGGTGATGCCCCAGCCGAGGCCACGATGCTTTCCACGCCTTGCAGCAAGAGCAAGATTCTCTTCGATCTCCATATCGCCACAGGTTCCGGTCATAGGATCCTGGAATACCCTGCCGAGGAATGGTGCTCTGCGGTGCTCAGGCAGTCCCGTCACATCGGTTCCATCAATTATGATCTGACCCGAATCAACAGGCCATACGCCTGCGAGGGCATTGAGCATTGTTGACTTGCCCGCACCATTGCCACCGATTACAGTAACGAAATCTTCGTCCTCAAGCTTCAGTGAAAGGCCATTTAATGCATGCTTCTCATTTATTGTTCCAGGATTGAAGGTCTTAGAAATATTTTTAAGTTCTATCATTTCTCTTTACCTCCCATCTTCTTAGCATGAGCAAATGAATGTCCGAAGCTGTTCTTTAAATACGGGATGGCAAGGAAGATTGCAACGATTATAGCTGTGAAGAGCTTCAGGTCGTTCGTCGGCATACGCAGCCACAGAACTACTCCGATGACAATGTAGTATATGATCGAACCAATGACTACGAAAATGAGACGCAGTGCAAAGTTCATCCTCTTGCCAATGATGGCATTTCCAAGGACCTCTCCGATGATAACTGCTGCAAGTCCGATGACGATCGAGCCACGGCCCATATTGATATCCGAGAATCCCTGATACTGTGCGAAGAGTCCGCCTGATAATGCTACAAGCCCGTTGGATATGGAAAGCGCAACGACCTTGCACACCTTGATATTGATTCCCTGTGCACGGCTCATAGCCGGGTTATTACCTGTTGCCCTGATAGCAGAACCAGCTTCAGTTCCAAAGAACCAGTAGCTAAGGATAATAACAGCTGCTACAAATATGAGCGATACAACTATAGCCTGACTCACGTCACGGAGACTGACTATCAGATTGTACTGAGTGGCCGATACAGCCTTGTTGGCCCCACCATCCATTATATGAAGATTTATGGAGAAAAGTGCTATCTGCATCAGAATTCCTGAAAGGATATCAGGGATTCCAAGAAGTGTGTGCAGAAGTCCTGTACACAGTCCTGCAATGAGTCCTGCAATCGTCGCCACCATGAGCGCCGTTGCTACCGAATGTCCTGAAAGTATCTGCATTACGGCGACAGCTCCGCCTGTTGCGAAACTGCCGTCTACTGTAAGATCTGCAAAATTAAGAATCTTGTACGTGATGAAAACTCCGATTGCCATCACGCCCCAGATGAGTCCCTGGGCTATATCTCCCGGAAGAGCTCCGATGAGAGTCATTACATTAAGTCCCATACCTATCACTCTTTGCTAATTGCCTTGTAGTCATCAGGAATTGTGACACCGAGCTCTTTGGCACGGTCTGCATCATATTCCTTGGTAAATGTATCTGCGCTCTGTACTTCCATGTCGCCAGGATTCTTGCCATTTACGAGAATGTCATAAGCCATCTCGCCGGTCTTCCTGCCGAGATCCTCATAACTGATAGAAAGTGTAGCAACACCACATCCAGAGCAGATTCCCTCTTCACCAGCGACGATAGGTGTCTTTGCCGGAAGAGCTACGTTATTGATATTCTCTGCGCAGTTGGCTGCGGTATTGTCTGTAGGAACATAGAGCACATCACAGTCAGCGCATGCCTGCTTTGTCACCTGTGCTACATCATTCGAATCTGAGAATGTATATGGTGTAACTGTATATCCGTACTTCTCAAGGAATGGTGTGATCGTATCCACCTGATACTTACTATTGGCCTCTGCTGAGCAGTAGAGGATTCCAACCTTCTTTGCATCAGGGAAGAGCTCATTGAGCATTGATGCCTGCTGATCAAGTGGTGCCAGGTCTGTAGTACCTGATACGTTCGTACCACTCTTCCCGTTCCAGTTCTTTACGCTAAGGGCTGAGCCATAGTCAGTAACCGATGTACCAAGGATAGGAATGGTAGTCGTAGCCTGTGAGGCTGCTGTAAGAGCTGCAGTAGCATTTGCCATGATCAGGTCATCACCGGCTGATACGAAGCCATTACAGATAGTAGAGCAGTTGGCTGAATCACCTGCTGCATTCTGCTCATCGAACCTGACCTTGTCGCCAAGCTTCTCTGTGAGGTAATCCTTGAATCCCTTCGTAGCTGCATCAAGTGCAGGGTGCTGAACGAGCTGACAGATACCTATATTATAGGTCTTGCCTGAGCCTGATGCAGTACCGGAAGCAGACTTTGATGAACTGCTGCTTCCGCCACAGCCTGCAAGCGATGTGACTGCAATAGCAGCTGTAAGTGCCAGTGTAAGAATCTTTTTCTTCTTCATGATAAATCTCCTTTTCCAAAAAGGTTTACATATAATCTTTCCCACTATAGCACTTCAACGCAATGAAGTCAATCAGTCGACCGGATGCAGGTTCTTAAGAGACAGGTCAAGTATAGGTGCAGAATGTGTCAGAGCACCGCTTGAGACATAGTCTGCTCCGAGGTCCCTGATCTGATCTACATTATCCTCAGTCACATTTCCTGATATCTCCGTCTCAGCACGGCCGTCTATCATTGCAATAGCCTGCTTCATTGTCTCATGATCCATATTGTCAAGCATGATGATCTCAGCCCCGGCATCAAGTGCTTCCTGCACCTGATCCAGAGTCTCTGTCTCGACTTCTATCTTCCTGACAAATGGAGCATACTCTCTGGCGAGCTGGACAGCCTTCGTAATAGAGCCTGCTGCGCCAATATGATTATCCTTTATCAGAACTCCGTCCGTCAGATTGTATCTGTGATTCGTGGCACCGCCGACCTTTACAGCATACTTTTCGAAAAGACGGTTATTCGGCGTAGTCTTTCTCGTATCGAGCAGCTTTGTCCTGCATCCGTCAAGTAGAGATACCATATGATGGGTCATCGTAGCTATCCCGCTCATCCTCTGAAGGTAATTAAGAGCTGTTCTCTCTCCGATCAGAAGAGTCTTGATATCCCCGAGCACTTCGGCAATCTTCTGTCCCTTATGAATCTCTTCTCCATCTTTTACAAAAACCTCAAACTCTGTCGAATCGTCAAGAAGCGTAAATACTCTCTTGAACACATCGAGTCCGCAGAGGATTCCGTCTTCTTTTGCAATGAGATCCACCTGTCCAGGACAGTTCTTTGGCATGATGGCATTCGTCGTCACGTCCTCAGATGTGACATCCTCCCTCAGCGCCGACAATATATAAGGATCCGCATTAAGCTTAAGTGTAATATCAGTCATTTCTGTAAAACTCCTTCCTGACTCCTAACCCCTATATCCTTTCCCCTATATCCTCACAGCGCATTCTCCCTGTCAATCTCATCCCAGATCATCTGCTTGTTCTCTTCGTCTTCCTTCTTTGTATCGAGAAGCTGATCCGGGTCGAATTTATAGATATCAGCAAGCTCCTTAAGAGACTTGTCCAGATTCGCTGTATAGCGCGGCTTGCGGCCTTCCCAGGCGCGCTGTCCGTCAATTACTACCATATGCTCTGCGGCATTTTTTGCAAAGACAAGGCTCTCCAGAAGGGAATTGCTTGCGAGTCTGTTCTTGCCATGGACACCGTTACAGCAGGTCTCACCTGATGCATAGAGGTGATCCATTGATGTATGCGAGTTCAGATCCACATGGATACCGCCCATGAAGTAGTGCTGGGCAGGAACTACAGGCACATATTCCTTCTTCGGATCAATGCCGCATTCGAGACAGTGCTCAACAATATGCGGAAATCTCTTTGCAATGTCGAACTTCGTGATTGCCATCATATTCAGATGCACGTATTTCGTATGATCTTTTTCCATCTGCTTCAGGATCTCAGCAGTCAGCAGATCACGTGGAAGGAGCTCATTGGTAAAGCGGTTGCCATTTTTATCAAGAAGCGTAGCGCCCTCACCACGGACAGATTCGGAGACGAGGAAACGTCTCTCTTTTTTCTCACTGTAAAAAGTAGTCGGATGGATCTGGACATAGTTCACATGCTCTAATCGTATATTGTGCTTAAGACACAGAGCAAGCGAATCTCCTGTAAGTGACGGATAGTTCGTAGAATTCTCATATATGCCGCCTATACCGCCAGTTGCAAGCAGTACATGTGATGCAAAAACTGTCACAAGCTTTCCATCAGAATCGATCACTACAATTCCGTCACAGCGGTTGTTCTCTGTCAGTAGATCGACCATTCTCGTATATTCATGGATCTCTACATTCGGAAGCTTCTTCACTGCTGCCTGCAGATGTGTCGTGATCTCCTCACCTGTGATATCCTCGTGATGGAGGATACGGTTCGTAGAATGTGCACCCTCACGCGTGAACTCAAGCGAGCCGTCAGGATTCCTTGCGAAATCGACTCCGTACTCCATGAGCTCCTCGATCACGCCCTTGGACGAGCGGATCATGCAGTCAACGGATTCCTTGCGGTTCTCATAATGACCGGCCTTCATCGTATCTTCAAAGAAGGCGTCGTAGTCCGAAGGATCCTTCAGTACACAGATGCCTCCCTGTGCCAGATAGGAATCACATTCTTCGATTCCTTCCTTTGTGATCATCAGAATCTGTCTGTCAGGAGGTAGATGAAGTGCTGCAAAACAACCAGCAACTCCGGCTCCAACAATAATTACGTC